>NVVJ01000096.1 GCA_002402175.1 SAR86 cluster bacterium | reverse complement strand
CTCCGGCCTGGCTATTATTCTCGCCTGTCGATTTCGAAATAATGCAGCTACTCGCTACGGTATTCTCTTTCCGGCATTCCTGTCCTTACTGATATTGGCAGTTGGCTCATTATTCTTTCAGTCGACGAATTCTTCACTGTTCCATTTAGAGCTTGAGTTAGAACAGCCTCAGTCGGCGCCATTGGGCACTGGCTTCGTGTTTGATGAGGCATTGCTTGCGGAAATTGATACTAACTCTCTATTGACGGTCGCACCTGATCTGTCGCCAGCGGCAATTGGGTCAGGGTTTGCTGGGAAACTAGCGACTTGGTGGCAACTGTTGAGCAGCCTGCCGCTTTATCTTATTTTTGCCTGTATCTGGATAGCTGGCTTTTTAATTCTCACCCTCGGCTTGTTAAGAAGCTTTCATAATATCGAGCGGATATCGCGTAACTCTCGTGCTTTGTCTGATGTAGATAGGCAGCGTCTGCATAGTCTGACTTATGAGGCCGGGAAAGGGCAATCAAGCCTCGACCCCAACTTCAATTTGCGCGAATCCGACGAGATCGAAAGCCCTATGCTGACTGGACTGCTTACGCCGGTAATCCTGCTGCCGAATGGCTTTATCTCCAAGTTAAGCGAAGAACAACTCAGAAGCGTTTTGCTACACGAGTTGGCGCATCTTCAGCGCGGAGACCTGCTGGCAAACTTTTTGCAAAAAATCATCGCATCTGTTTTTTGGTTTCATCCCTTGGTGCATGTGATGGATAGAATGATTAGCCGAGCCAGAGAAGAGATATGTGACAACTATGTACTGGCCGAGCAGGAACCATTGGAATACTCCGAAGCTCTATTGCATGTGAGCAGTCTGGCTATGGCTGAAGTAGAAAATTCAAGTGGACCAAAGCTGCCTAGTACAGCGCGAATGGCTGTAGGCATGTTTGGGAGCGAATGGAAATTGGAACAACGAATAGGTGAATTATTAAACGAGAAACGGGAGAGATCAATGAAACTGAATCCACGAATAGGGCAGTCACTGCAATTAGGTCTAGTTGCATTTTCACTGTTGCTTGCGGCCTGTCAGGTTGGCATAGCTGACAGTAACAATGTAGAGACACAATTACCTCAAGCCGATGACCGGCGGCTGGCGGAACAAGATACTCTGCAGCAAGCGAGGCAGGTGCAGCAAACAACTGCTGTTGTAAGTCCACTCACTCAGGGTAATGAAGCTGTCTATATTAAGACTCAGGCCGCTACACAGCCCACCATAGAGGATAGCTTGAGTGATGAAATTAAGGACATAATCACTCTAGTTCAAGACCTAATGCAGCCCGAAGACAACACTGTTAGTCCCGACATGGATGCCGCCAAACAACTATTGGATGAGTTGTATAACGAGGCTTATGCCAGCATGAATAATTTTGAGAAATCGACAGTATTGAGCTTCTACACCAATTATTATCTTGCGCTTGACGACTATCCCGAGGCAATAAGATCCTTCGAGCAGTTTTTAGGAATTGAACAGCAGCAAGAAAATGTTCGGTTACGAACACTTAGATCGCTTGGACAGCTGCATGCCGTTGAAGAAAATTGGAGAGACTCAATTAGTTTCTATGACCAGTGGAGAGCAGAATCTGTGGACGAAGACGATGTGGTTTATCGAGGGCTGTCTCAAGCCTATTATCAGCTCGAAAGCTGGCAGGACGCTCTAGAGCATTGGCGAGCCTATATGGAGTTTCAGCGGGCAGATGATGTCGAGCTAAATAGAGACGATTATTCCTATCTTAACGGTCTGTATTTCACCTTGTCGGATTTCGATAGCGCTCTGGAGACAACCAAGGAAATGATTCTGTTATTCAATGATCCTAAAGACTGGCAAAACCTGAGAGCAATCTTCTCCGAACTAGATGATCAAACCTCAGCGTCCGAAGTCGAAGAAGAACTCATCGGTGCTCTCAATAAAACCATAAGAGAGGGAGAGATTATTGAAGAAGTTGTACAAGCTCCCAATCAAGAACGTAACGCAATTAATATTCTGTCGCCCGAATATCCCCCTATCGCAGCGCAAAGAGGTATCGAGGGTTGGACCTTGGTAGAATTTACAGTTGATGAACGGGGAGATGTGATTAAGGAAAGCATAAAAGTAAAGGATAGCGATTCGCGTAATAAATATCACCAAGCTTCGATAAGAGCGGCAGAGAAACTCAAGTTTGATCCTCGTATTACCAATGAAGTAGCGATACAGGTTCCTGGTGTAAAATATCTGTTCAGCTATAGGTTATAAAAAAATGTCTAAGTCAAAAGTCCTAAGTAAAACCCCTTTGTCTCGCGGAGAGAGAGAAGTCATGGAAGTAATTTGGGACCTCGGTGAGGTGGGTGTCCTGCCTGTCACTGAAGTACTTAATCAGCGCAGGCCAGTCGCGCGCAATACCGTACGCACCTTAATGGAAAGGATGAAGGAGAAGGGTTGGTTGACCTATCGCACACAGGGGCGCAGTTATCTGTATACCGCAACCGTGCCCAGAGAAGAGAGTTTGGGGCAGCGAGTTATGGACATGGTAGACAAAGCCTGCGGTGGAAACCCGGAGAAACTGATGATGGCATTGTTGCAATATCGAGGTCTTAGCGAAGACGAGACGAAACGGATTCGCAAGATGCTCGACGATGCTAAAAAACAGCAATCAATTAAATAAAATATACAGAAACACTGCCAGAAAAAGACAAGACGGGATTATTTAAATGAGAACCCACTCTAGAATATAAACCTCTAGCCATTCACCAGCGATTTACAGGGTGCTGGTTGAAAATATCCTATATTCCTCGGTGATGTACTTGCGCTTTAGTTGCAAGCGATGACTAATTCATGCAAGAATTACAACATCCTTAGCGGACATAAATGGTTAGAAATGGGACTATTAGTCGCTTTTTTTCTGCTTAGTATCATCTTTTCATTCCTGTGCTCCATACTGGAAGCTGTGTTGCTTAGCACGACTCCATCTTATGTAAGTATCCAGGAGCGTAACAACACGGCTATCGCCGCCCGCCTTGTGAAGTTTAAAGACGATATCGATCGACCACTCGCCGCCATACTTACACTTAATACATTTGCCCATACGATCGGAGCCATAGGCGTAGGGTCTCAGGCATCGCTTATTTTCGGAAATACTCAGATTGAAATGTTAGGCGTTTCCCTTGTTAGTTGGGAGGCCGTGATCGCCGGCGGCATGACACTGGCGATTCTGATTTTGTCGGAAATAATCCCCAAGACTATCGGAGCAAACAACTGGGAAAAACTAACCCCGTTTACTGTACGCACATTGACTGTGATGCTGGTTATTCTAGCCCTGTTCGTTTGGATGAGTCAGATTATTACTCGCAACCTTAAGAAAGATAAAACGAGACCAATACTTAGCCGTAGCGACATTGCAGTAATGGCCCAGCTGGGGAAAGAAAGTGGCGTGCTGGATGAAAAAGAGCAAAAAATCATCCATAACCTGCTGCGATTCAGTCGAATTCTTGTAAGAGACATCATGACTCCCCGCATAGTTGTTATCTCGGCAAATGAAGAAATGAGCATCGGTGAGTTTCATGAAAAGCATGACGCGCTATCCTTCTCAAGAATCCCTGTTTTTCACGACCAATTGGACAATATTACCGGCTATGTACTCAAAGACGAGCTATTACTAAACCTGGTTGAAAAAAACAACGACAAACCACTCAGTGATATTAGACGTAACGTGTTAGTTGTACACAAGGCGGTAACAATACCAATATTGCTGGATATGTTTATTGATAAAAAAGAACACATGGCGCTTGTGGTTGACGAGTTTGGCGGAATGGAAGGTATCGTCACTATGGAAGATGTTATTGAGACGCTTCTTGGGCTAGAAATTGTAGACGAATCAGACAACATCGAAGACATGCAGGCCCTTGCGAGGAAGAACTGGGTGCTGCGCGCCAGAAAAATGGGAATTAGTATAGAGGCCCAAAAAATACCTGAAGAAAGGGAAAGTAAAGACTCAGAGTGACTTCGAAACACTAAAGCCACAAGATTATTCCTTATTATATTTTAGCCACCAAGCATGCATAGCAAGGAACATATCCTGTAAATCGAGACCTTGTTGAGTGGCGGTATATTCAACCCGAGGAGGTACTTCAGGATAAATTTTTCGGGAGACAAGTCCGTCGGCTTCAAGCGCTCTTAGTTGACTGGTAAGCATCGTTTGGGTAATGCCATCAATCATTCTGCGTAATTCATTAAAGCGTTTGGTGCCTCGAAAAATTAAGATTTGTAAAACTATCAGTTTCCATTTACCGCCGATGATTTTGGCGATATCGGGCATGGGGCAATCGATGATAAGTGGATCTTTTTTCGAACGTGATGTTGATTTCATCTAAGCACCTATAATTAGACTAAGTATGAATTTTGATACTATATATCAAAAATGTGCCTTCTTGTAAAAAAATACCGCCTCTATATTATCAACCTTCCTTGCTTGTACGACTATAGGAAATTGAGATGAATCTAAAAATATATACAGTTAGTGGTGCGCCACGAGGTTGGAGAGCGTTGCTCGGGATGGCATTTAAAGGGCTCGATTATGAAGTAAAATATTTGGAAGCCTCTAAGGGTGAACATAAAGCCTCTGATTTCTTGGCAATCAACCCTCGCGGCACCGTGCCAGTTCTCGAGGTAGATGGGGTTCTAATAAGGGATTCGCTTGCCATCCTTGCCTGGTTAGACCACCAATATCCCCAGCACCCTCTATTTGGAAACACACCTGAAATAGCTGCAAACATTTGGCAGATTACCACCGAATGTAATGACTATCTAAGAGCCGCGATCAATGATGTTTTTACTCCTATTTTAGTGTTGGGAGAAACATTGCCGGAATCGGGAACAGAAAAGCGTGAAGAGCTAGATGCTGCTGTTGAACGCTTACATAAAGAATGCCGTTATCTAAATAATCTCCTTAACGATAACTGCTGCTTTGGAAGTGCTAGCCCTAGTGCGGCTGATGCGATAATTTTTCCCGAAATTAGTTTAGTGCACCGCGCTATAGAAAAAAAGCATCACCATATGGAAGAAATAGGGCTAGCTTCGTTTGATAAGGATTACCCGCAAATAGAAATATGGAGAAATCATATCGCAGCTCAGGAAGGTGTTCTTAAAACAATGCCAATTCACTGGGTGACATAACAAGTCTAGAACGAAAATAGAGCATCCTTAATTGAACAATTTTAGGACGGGAAAATGAATAATCAAAATTACACAAAAACGATAACAGTTAATGCAAAGCCAACAATTGCATACCAAGCTATAAGTGAAGAATTTGAAAAGTGGTGGACTAAGCCAGATTGTTCAATTAGAAAAGTGGGTGATAGAGCAAAATTTAGTTTTCCTCCAGGCAAGACCTATTGGGTTTTTGAAGCGATCGAACTTATTCCAGATAAAAGAGTTGAATTAAAATGCATAGAGGCACTACACATTTTTGAGGGGCAACCCAGTAAGGTTGAAAAAGAATGGCTGGGGTCATCAATAATATTTGAAATCACACAAGTCAATGACAGTACAACAATTCGTTTTGAGCACATAGGGTTGGAGCCAAGTATGTTTTGTTATGATATTTGTGAAGCTGGTTGGAATTATTTCTTTGTAGAAAGTCTTAAATTATATTTGGATACAGGGAGCGGTAAGCCTTATCAATAGACTGGATGATTTTTCTGGGAGTAAGGCCGTTAAATATACTGCCATGTTACCTATCTGCCGAGATGGCTTAGCCAATTATTGAATTATTAGTTAAATAATAGGCGTTGGAGGATATATAACCAGCATCAAACAATATACCTAAACAACGAATCTTTGTTATTTAAGTACTCATACTTTATCCCACACTTCTCAATATTTTCTTTCAGTGAAAGAAAGTTTTTATTACTCGGCGTTTCAATTCCGACAATAGCCGGCCCGTGGGTTCTATTTGTTTTCTTCGCATATTCGAAGAAAACAATATCATCTTCAGGCCCTAACACTTCAACCACAAACTCTTTTAATGCACCGGCGCGCTGTGCCAGGTTAATAACAAAGTAATGTTTTCTTCCTTCATATAGAAGCGCTCGTTCTTTGATTTCCTCCGTGCGATCTATGTCATTATTACCTCCGCTAATGAGACACACTACGTGTTTATCTCGAATCTCTTCGGCAAAGAAATCTAGTGCGGCAATACTCAGGGCGCCAGCAGGTTCAACCACTATGCCTTCTTCGTTATAGAGCTCCAATAATGTCGCACAAGCCTTCCCTTCTGGCACCGCAACAAGGTGATCCAGCTTGTCGCGGCAAACTTGGTATCCCAAATCACCGGGGCGCTTTACGGCTGCGCCATCAACGAAACTGTCGATAGTATCCAGGCCGATATTTTTACCCGCATCAAAAGATGCCTGCATTGACGC
>NVVJ01000095.1 GCA_002402175.1 SAR86 cluster bacterium | reverse complement strand
GATCGACATTTGTTTAATGGGCTACCAGGGGCTTTTAATGATAGTTTGCCTGACGGATGGGGGCGCTTACTTTTTGATCGCATGCTTAAATCAAATGATATGTTGCCAAATGATGCATCACCTTTAGATCGGCTTGCCTATGTTGGTCATACTGGCATTGGCGCGCTTATTTATGATCCTGACCATGGAGATTCTCGGCCGGATACAGAAGTCTGTCTGGATACGCTAGCCCAACAAGCAGCAGATGTACTTGAGGGTGGTGTAGGGGAAGTTATAGCGCAGCTACTAGTATTAAATGGCTCGTCTGCTGGCGCAAGGCCAAAAGCAATGATTGCAGTTGACGCTAATCACAAAAATATTATTTATGGAGTTTCCGATGTTCCGTCAACACATCAGCATTGGCTGGTAAAATTCTCTAATACTGAAGACGGAGTAGATGCTGGTGCCGTGGAGTATGTGTACTCTGTTATGGCAAAAGAAGCAGGCATTGAAATGATGGACACCTACCTCTTCGAGGCAGAAAAAGGTGCAGGCTATTTTGCTTGCAAGCGCTTTGACAGAAATACAGCTGAAGGCGAAGGGCGTGCTCATGCCCATACTGCATGTGGCATTTTACATTCAGACTTTAGAACACCAGCTTTAGATTACAAAGATTTGATTTCACTCACGCAAGGGCTTACCAGGGATATACGGGAAGCTGAAAAAATGTACCGCCTCGCAGTATTCAACGTCCTTGCCCATAATCAGGATGACCACTCTAAGAACTTTACCTATCTTATGAATAGTTGTGGCGAGTGGAAGCTATCTCCAGCTTATGACCTCACCTTCTCATCAGGGCCTGGCGGTGAGCAAAGCGCTACAGTATGCGGTAGGGGTAAAAATATAAACCTTGCTGATTTACAACAGCTCGCCCAAAAAACTGGATTAGATAAAGAGTTTGCTACTCAGGTAATTGAAAGAGTCCAGGACGCATTATCAAGTTGGCCTACACTTGCAAAAGAATATAGCATTCATAACGATACTGCTGAGCTCATACAGAAAAGGCTTGGTGTCGGGAACGGAGCAGTTTAAGACGGAGGTAGAAGCACTGACCGGGCGTCGAGTAAGGCCTGTTGGGAGAGGCTGCAAAAGCCCGCAAACTACTGGATATTTACTCTGACCCCAATTCTTAAGCTGCCAGGTTTGCTTTGGCGTTCAACGCGCATTAGTATTGCCAAAACTCGGTGATCAAACTACTCTGGTCTTTTGAATTGCTTGGTCAATGAATAAGGAATAAGTTGAAGCGCGCTTCTCGCACTCTACATACGTTCACGCTTTTCGTATTGCTTCTCAGTGGCGCAATGATTTTTCCGGTTGTGGCGCAGGATCGTTTGGCGACTCTGGCTGGTGATGGCAGCGTGATGCTGCGCTCGCCTAGTGGTGAGGTGCTGGTGAGTCTCAATCCGGATCGCGCATTGGTACCGGCTTCGCTCGTCAAGATCCCGCTGGCGCAGGTAGCTTTAACCACGCTCGGTGAAGACTTTCGCTTCGAGACCCATTTTTATCGCAATGACAGTGGCGATCTGTTGATCCGGGGCCTGGGTGATCCATTCCTGGTATCTGAGGAGGTTGCCCGCATTGCCGACACTCTAGCCCAGCGTGGACTTAGGCAGATCCGCCGCCTGGTGATGGATGATTCTGCGTTTGAAGCGAATCTCGACCTACCTTTGGAGCGAGGCACTAATCAGTCTTATGGTGCCCGCAATAGTGCCCTGGCGGTGAATTTCAACACGGTGAATCTGGCATGGACAGCGGACGGCATTCTGATCACAGGTGAATCGCAGACTCCCTTGACCGCCCTTGCTCGAGAACTCGGCGCGAAGCTTTTCCCCGGCGAGCCTTCTTCCGGAGAGCCGAAGGGCCAACGTATTAATCTGGGTGATGACCCTCGCACTGGCCTGCGCCAGGCTCAGCAACTGTTTCAATTCTTTTTTGAAGAGTCAGGTATCACAGTATCTGATTCGAGCTTTAATCGTAATGCGGTGACAGATGAGTGGACACTCTTTTATCGGCATCGCAGCTCTCGCTCGCTGCGAGACAACCTGGATGGCCTGCTGCGCTACTCAAATAATTTCATAGCCAATCAACTTTTCCTCGCGCTCGGGGCGCAAAGTAGTGGCTATCCTGTCACAACCGAGGCAGCTCGTGCTGCCCTGCAGCAGCAGCTCGCAGAACTGTATGGGGATAGTTTTGGGCGCGACCCGCAGTCCCTGCTTATGCTGGAGGGCTCAGGCCTGTCCCGCACCCAGCGCAGCAGTGCTGCCGGCATGATGCATATTCTCGAAGTTTTTAAACCCTATGCCAATCTGTTGCCCGAGGTGGGCGGGGTGCTGCGCAAGAGTGGCACCTTGACCGGTGTCTACAACTTCGCCGGTTATATCCGCGGGCCTGATGGTTTGTACCCGTTCGTGATTTTGACTAACCAGGCCGTCAACAACCGCGCCGAGATTCTGCGGCTTCTACAGCGGGAACTACAACGGCAACTTTAGAAGCAGGGGCAGATTTACCTGGATGTGTACACCTAAGTAAACCTGTTCCTGTTTTCTAGTTCGATGCACTGCCTATGGCTTCAGCGCCGGCAATGGATACTTCTTCATCCTGTACGGCTCTCACACCACTGGTTGCTATTGCGCCGATCTGTTGGCCGTTCACATAGATCGGTACGCCTCCGGCAAAGGTGACACCGCCTTCGATCTCTTCTAAGTCACCGGCTCGGACTCGGTTGCCATACTCTCCGGAAGTGAGGCCACTGTCGTTCACTACCAATGCTTTAGCCGTGGCATAAGCAAAAGTGCGGGCGCCCGCGCCATCAATGCGTCGCAACATCACAGGATTGTTGTTCTGGTCGGTGATCAGGATAGTCACGTTCCACTGTTTCTCGTGAGCAAAGGCCTCTGCAGCATTCATGGCCTTGGTGGCCAGGTCGTAGGTCATCAGGCTGGCTTCATCATCCTGAGCCAATACCGTTGCCGATGAAATCAGGAAGAGAATGGCTATTACGCTCTTGTGCAATTTGCTTGTTATTGTCTTGGTCATGGTTGCTGCCTCGTTTTAGGTAATTAGATCTGATGCTAACAATAAATGGGCTTCGCGACAGGGAAAAGGGTCAGAAAGAAAGGGAGTGTGACGAAGGGTGCTACTCATGGATGGAGCTGGCAGGGCATGTTGTGGGCTGAAAAATCCGCTCGGTCGCCAGCTCTAGTT
The DNA here is from genome assembly GCA_002402175.1 of SAR86 cluster bacterium. Taxonomy (GTDB): domain Bacteria; phylum Pseudomonadota; class Gammaproteobacteria; order Pseudomonadales; family Pseudohongiellaceae; genus UBA9145. The sequence continues at coordinate 3,313 of NVVJ01000095.1, read as the reverse complement.
AAGGGCGGGAGGTTAGCGGCGGGCAAGTTCGGCGAAGGAGATGAGCCTTTGGTTTGATTCATCCCAAAGAGACAGCCAACCCATTCCGAAACTTTCCACAATCCCAAGGGATCTGGCGTTCTGCAGATTTGGGTTCTCATCGTAACAGCGAGAAAGTCTGTAATTCGGTATCCGAGGATTCAGGTGATGAATATGATGGTAACCAATATTACCGCTGACCCAATGCAGCCAGCGTGGTAAATCGTAGAACGAACTACCTTGCAACGTTGCATCATAGTAGGTCCAAGTATCGTCTCTTACCCAATAAGCATCATCAAATTGATGTTGAACATAGAACAGCCAGGTTGCAGCTGCGGAGGAAAGCATAACGACCGGCGTCATGACCATTAAGAACGGTACCAATCCAAACAACCCTATTAAGGTGCCGTAGTAAATCACTATACCAATATTGGTGCCAAGCACGCTTTTCCAACCTTGCCAGGTAGACATCTGATCCCCAAGGGGAAYGCGTTGCAACAACACAAAATGAACTGGCGCGGAGACCARCAGCATGAAAATGGGGTTTCGGTATAATMGGTAACARAAYTGGTCAAAAGCGCTGGAGTTTTCRAATTCCTCTACAGTCTTGGTAGTCACATCGCCAGCGCCTCGCTTATCCAAATTCCCGGTTGTCTGGTGATGCCTCGCGTGTTGCCGTGCCCAGTAGCGCATTGGCGTATTGACCAGCACACCTATAAAGTTCCCGAGCATGTTGTTTTGCCATTTCTTTGGCAGGTAAGAACCGTGCCCACAATCGTGACCGATCATAAACAATCGCAGATATGCGGAAGCAGCCACTAACGACAGTAAAAGCGTCAATCCATAGTGAATTTCGAGTGACAAGAACATTAATCCCATTGCCACTGCATAAAGCAGTATGGTTGTACCCAATTGAAAAAATGCGATCTTGTATGAGGCGTTGCCATAGGGACGAGATGCAATAAATGCGGGTGTTTTTCTAACATCCATGGGTCGGTAGTCTACTTCTTGTTTTTGTTGAGAGAGGCTCTTATGCTGCTGATTATATCACTGAAAACAGATTTTATGTGCGAGCAACTAGCATGTTTATAGTGATTTCCAGGGGCTTTGTATCACCTTACATCGAGGGGCACTTGCCGGTCGAATGTAGTTATTGATCGGGTCGACTGATTGATTTTTTTTCCGAGTTGTTGGCACAGTGTGTCGATCGGTACGCTTGGCGCTGCTATGCCTATTGCCTCATGGACAATCACTATCATCTGGTAATTGAAACTGGCGAGCCAACACTGGCCCGAGGCATGTGCCATCTCAATGGCTGCTACACTCAGGCCTTTGTGATTCTGCCCTGCCTGGAGCGGCTCTTGGTGTAAATATAAAAGAAAAGGGGACGAATTTATTTCCCGTTCTCGGGATACGTAAATTGGTAATGTAAAGTCATAACGGCTCTGAGGCTTTAAAGCTAAGCTTCGGTAATTTTGACACTAAAAAAGCCCAACGCGCTCACGCTGGGCTTCTCAATTTGGTGGAGGCGGGGGGAGTTTAATTCCTTGCGTAACTAATTGATTTTAAAGACATCTGCAGTATACAGATAGTGTCCGAATTACTTTCTGTATTACTAAGTAAAAGCCATCTATTAAAATCGCATTATGTTGACTTGGGGTACTGTCAATAAGTGTACCGAAATTATTGATCTACTAAAGCTTGCAACTGGAATAATAAACCTTGGAATTGATTTTTGTAAGGATCGTCAATAAATTCAAGAGATTTTTCAAGGTCTTGTAGAAGAGTCCTAAGCTTCCAATCTATAGGGCCTTCTTGCTCGATTTGAACTACCAGATCTGACGCTAATTCAAGGCTCCCAGAATCGAATGCAGAACAGAGAAGGGTTGGTTTTACCCAATCATCGGCATTACCACGGCTCAATGCCGCCTCACATGAAATTAAAATTTGCGTAGCGACACGAGCCGCCAGTTCACAGTCTCCTGCTGTATTTCTTATTCTAAGAAGCCGAGGAAGATTTGAAGAACAATAATACTCGTTTAAATCTAGATACATCCCTTCCATGTAATAATTTATTGCTAGATTCAAAAACTTTATTTTGTCCTTTGATGATTGAGACGAGTCATACAATCTCTTACACCTACCACCCAATAACCCTAGGCGTTCTGTGGTAGGCCCTTGACTATCTATCAACGCTGTCAATGCGGAGACTGCGGCAAGCTCGTCACTAGTGTGCGACAAAAGTAGTGCATATTGTTCAACTACAGGCGGGTATTTTTTAAGATCAGAATTTAGGCTAGAGATGAATTCAATTGCTTGATTTGGCGCAGATATATCTCGTAACAAATATATTATTTCAAGTGCAACCACTTTCAGTATGTTGGGATTACTTGAGTATTCTTCAATAATCTTATCCGCCAGAATTTTTTGATCAGCATCAGAAGCAATCTTGGCTGCTCTAATTTTTCCTTGAAAGTCGCATAATTCATTAACAAAGCCCTTAAAACTATTGGCTTTATCGATATCTATATTTGGGTAATCCGTAAATTCATGAAGCGGTGTTTTTGAACCTAAATACTGAGAAATATTATCTGTAAATAATTCTATTAGAATCTTGGCATCTTCATCAGAAATAACCTCTTTAGTTAAAGGGTATCGAACCTGTCTGAATTGAGCGACATCAAAAAGAGGCTTTGACCAATCAGCCGAAATCAAAACACAACCAGTGTCCCGCATACCATGCCTAACTCCAACTTCATAGTATACATTAGCATTTGGTATGGTCAGGTCAGCAACGACTAAGTCAGATAGAGCCAACCTCTCAAGCATTTCATCAATGATTTTCGAACCCAAATCTTGATCAGCTCTAACAGGAGTGTATCCCAGATTAAAAATACTAGGATAGAGTGCCTTCTCCCATAAACTATCAAAATTAATTAGTGCTGGAGCCTTTACTGATCGTAATCCAGATGACTTGATTCCAAATGGCATAACCATAAAACAAATTGGTCTAGCCATTATCAGCTCTCGCTAGAGGCTTTAGCGATCGCGCTGTTTAGAGCTTCATGATTCCATGCGACGACAGGCAGATTATTTTCAGTAACTGATTTGGGATAACTCGTTAAGTTTTCACCGTGTTTATGAACACACACAACGCCTTTTCCAAGTTCTATACTTTTGGTTATCTCCCAATTAACCCAATCACTTTGTGCAGAGTTTTCCGTTAGATACACTAGTGTAACCGAACACCTCTCAATTCTTTCGGATATTTTTTTCTTGATATATTCAGCTCTTT
>NVVJ01000022.1 GCA_002402175.1 SAR86 cluster bacterium | reverse complement strand
CTTTGGCGCTGTAACAATAAACTTACTTACTTGAATTCATTGCTTGTTTGATTCTAAATAAATCTACCTCTCCTTCCTGAAACATCTGTTGCAGTTGGAGTTCTTCTTCACGTTTTGTTATCGCGGATATAACTATTTCCGCCCGCAGTGACTTTCCACGATATACATATTCTTCTCCCTGTAGAGAGACTTTGATTTTTTCGATTACAACCTTGCAGCCTTCTTCATCGACGCCAGGCAGTAGCATTCTGAATTCTTTATAACTGGAGCGCGCCAATATGTCTTCATTGCGGCGACGGTCGGTAGTCATAAGCGAAAAGTGTCGTAGTAGTTCATTGCCAACTCTGACACCAAACTCATCTACTATGGTATCCAGGTTGGTAACTTCAATAGTTAGTAAAGAAACCGGTTTGGTGTAGCGTAGTGCCACGCCGAGGACGCGATTGCTGACTTCCAGAAAAGTGCGATGATTCAGAATTGTAGTAATAGGGTCATAGATTGCGTTTTCCTGATATTCAACGGATAACTCTTCCATGGTCATGATAATGACGCCAAATGCGAAAATCGTCATAGTCACTATTGAGCTGAGCATAAGCATAGAGTAGTTTTGGTCAGTCACTGGAATGACATCCGTTGTGCGAACCAACATAAAGATAAACTCAGTAACAACATTGAAGCTTGCAATAATGAGTAGAATGAACGCGCCGAAACTTGTTGTCACGGCCATGACAGGACGCAGTTTGCGTTCTATTTTTAAACCATTGGCTAACACATATATTTTGGCCAGATACAGGATAACCATCATTGCGGTATAGATGCGAATGCGCCCCGTCATAGATTCATCTACAAATGTGAAGTAGTAGAATCCAACCATGGATACCACAAGCCAGGCAGCACAATATAGCGGAAGGCGGCTCCTTTCCTGATTCCAAAACCCGGCAAGGCCCATTACCACCGGTATATGGCCGCCCATGATCAGTGCATTGGCAAGCATTATGGAAACGAAGGGCGTCACATAGCCCTGTGTACCCAATAATAATATTCCAAAGCTGGTAATCATTAAGCCGATGGCTATTTTTAACAAGCCGGGAATGTGCCGATTACTGGCCCAATTAACGATAAGAACCGTGCCGGTTATCAGGGCTACGAGTACCAAGGCAATTGTCAGGTATTGGTCTTGCATATTAAATTAGCTTCGCTGCTTTAAGTTGTTTAATTTCGGAGTCATCGTATCCCCAGTCTATCAATATCTGTTCAGTATGTTCGCCAGCCATCGCTGGGATAGATTGTATTTGTGATTGCGTGCGACTGAAGCGAGGCGCTGGCGCTGGCTGAACTACGCCTTCAATTTCTACATAAGTATTACGTGCTTTGTTATGTGAATGTTTGGGTGCCTCTTTAAGGTCTAGTACTGGCGCAAAACAAACATCAGTTCCTTCCATTAGATTGCACCAATGCTCCCTTGTCTTAGTTTTAAATAATTCTATTAGCTTTTCCCTTAGAGAAGGCCAACTGTCCTGATCTTGCTGTGCCAAAAACTCTTCGTCAGAAATTTCACACTTGCTCAACAGCAGAGCGTAAAATTTTGGTTCGATAGAGCCTATGGAAATATATTTTCCGTCGCTGCATTCATAGCTGCCGTAAAAATGAGCGCCACCATCCAGTTTGTTGCTGTGGCGGTCAGTGGTCCACATGCCCATCTCCATAAGACCAAAGAATGGACTCAACAGGCTGGCAGTACCATCGGTCATGGCAGCATCAATAACCTGCCCTTTGCCGGAAGAATTTCGCTCCAACAAGGCGGCCAACACACCGGCCAATAGATACATGGCTCCCCCACCAAAATCCCCCACCAAATTAAGTGGTGGGGCAGGTGGTCTATCCGAGTACCCCATAGCACCCAGCGCGCCTGCTATTGAGATATAGTTTATATCGTGACCTGCCGCCTGAGCTAGAGGACCGGTTTGCCCCCAGCCTGTCATTCGTCCGAACACCAGTTTAGGATTTCTTTCAAGACAAACGTCAGGCCCCAGGCCCAGGCGCTCCATCACTCCCGGGCGAAACCCTTCTATTAAAGCATCTGCCTGCTCTATCATTCGCAGCACAATTTCTACCGATGCTGGCTCCTTAAGATCCAGGGCGATGGATCGTCGGCCACGATTCAGTACGTTAGCGCGATGGCCGCTGCCTTTTTGACTAAGCCTGTCAATGCGAATGACTTCCGCGCCCATATCAGACAGCATCATTGCGCAGAATGGCCCAGGGCCAATTCCTGCCATTTCTAGAATACGCATTCCTTTGAGTGGCCCCATTTCATTTCCCGATTTTTTCAGTAATTAGTGACTTATTACATTGGATGATAGGGGATTGGGGTGAGAAAATAAAACTCTGGGTCTGTAGTTTTTGGTAGAATAGATAGCAATAAAGTGCAAATAGGGGCTCTGAGGTTCACAACTACCAATAGCAGCGCAAAAAGCATAAGCCATTCCACTAGCTATTTCACTTTAGCAGTGGATACATTATTCTTTTCCTGTGCTTTTTACTTAATCAGGATTTGAGAAATACCGACTATGGAATTAAAGAACAAAACTGCTTTTATCACCGGAGGAGCATCCGGCTTGGGTTTGGCTACAGCACAAAATTTCATTGCTGCCGGCGCGAATGTTTTGCTGTATGACTTAAATGCCGAGGTATTGCAGCAGGTCGCGGCAGATCTGGGCGAAAGAGCCGCCTGGCATGCTGGCGACGTGGCAGACGAAACTGGTGTTGCAGAAGCCATCGTTGTAGCACAAGAAAAATTTGGCACGATTCACATTAATGTAAATTCCGCCGGGATTGGAGGAGCTGCCAGAACAGTAGGTAAAAATGGGCCTATGCCGCTGGAAAAATTTGAACACATCGTGCGGGTAAATCTTATAGGTACATTTAACGTATTACGTTTGTGTGCAGAAGTTATGCAGCTGAACGAGCCAAGCACAGATGATGGCGAGCGAGGAGTCATAATAAACGTAGCTTCGATTGCAGCATTCGACGGTCAGACTGGGCAGGCGGGTTATGCGGCATCAAAAGGCGGCATCGTCGCTATGACGCTACCTATAGCCAGAGATTTGTCCAAACGCGGAATACGGGTGATGACAATTGCGCCCGGCGTATTCGAAACACCATTACTGGCCTCCGCTCCAGATGAAGTGCGAGACCCATTGATCGCAATTACACAATTTCCAAAACGGCTGGGTGATCCTGACGAATTTGCGGTTCAGGTTGCACACATTGTCACTTGCGGTTATTTGAATGGCGAAACTATTCGTTTGGATGCAGGGATACGAATGCCCGCACTTTAGATTGCGGTTCTAACAATTGTAATTAATTAACGATTTTTGAAATTTACACGGTGTAATAACACTGTACTTTATTAGGGGAATACAGAATGGCCGATGCATACATAGTAGGAGCAGTAAGAACCGCAACAGGAAAAAAGAAAGGCAGGTTGAGTAACTTGCACCCTGTTGATATGGGGGCGATTGTAGTCGACGAGCTGTTGGACCGCACGGGCATTCCAAACGATGCTGTCGATGATGTTATTTTTGGCGTTGTTATGCAAATCGGTTCTCAGGCAGGTAATCTGGGCCGTAATGTTTCCATGTCGTCTAAACTCGATCTTAAAGTGCCAGGCACTACAGTAGACAGACAGTGTGGGTCATCGCTACAGGCTATTCAATTTGGTGCACAGGCGGTAATGTCCGGCACCCAGGATGTGATAATTTCCGGTGGAGTGGAAGCCATGAGTACGGTGGAAATTGGTTCAAACATCCGTGATGGTCTGGAGCACGGGCGTGGTGTGCCAAAGGGTGAGCGTCTTGAATTACAGTACCCGGGCATTCAGTTCAGCCAGTTTGATGGCGCAGAATTGCTGGCCGAGAAATACGAAATCACTCGTAAAGATCTGGACGCATTTGGCTTGCTTAGCCATCAGCGTGCGAGTGCGGCTACCCAGAACGGTTATTTTAAGCAGGAAATTGTACCGCTAAATATAAAGCTTGAAGATGGTAGTGCTGACGTTCACAACGTCGACGAAGGAATTAGATCTGGCGCTACATTGGAGGGCATGGAGTCTCTGAATGTTTTGCGAGAGGGCGGCGTAATTACCGCAGGTACGGCCAGTCAGATTAGTGATGGTTCGGCAGCAATAATGATTGCAAACGAAGGCGCGGTAGAAAAATACAATTTACCAGTAAGAGCAAAAATTCACTCGCTCGCCGTAGTAGGTTCTGACCCTGTCATTATGCTCGAAGGTCCTATACCGGCTACGGAAAAAGTTCTGGAAAAAGCAGGACTTACTATCGACGATATTGATCTGTATGAGGTTAACGAAGCCTTTGGCTGTGTTCCTTTAGCCTGGGCCAAAGCACTAAATGCTGACCTGAATAAATTAAATGTAAATGGAGGGGCGCAGGCACTAGGCCATCCTCTAGGAGGCACCGGAGCCAAACTCATGACTACATTGGTGCATGAACTAGAAAGGCGCGAGGCTCGCTACGGACTTATTGCTATCTGTGAAGGTGGTGGAACGGCTAATGCCATGATTATTGAGCGCATGGACACTGTCACCAGCTAAAACCTGGTCGCCAGCCAGAAACCAGAAAGGAGCATTAGATGTTTGAGTCGTATAAATCGCCGTGGATGGATGAAGAGCTACAGATCATGCGTGATTCTGTGGCTAGATTCCTGCAGAAAGAATTTGTTCCCTTGTCGGCTAAGTGGGATAAGCAAGGTTTTGTGGACCGAGAAGCCTGGCTAGTTGCCGGTAAAGCAGGTCTTCTGTGTGCATCCATTCCCGCTGAATATGGCGGTGGAGGCGGCAACTTCAAACATGAAATGGTGCTAGTTGAAGAATTCAGCTATGCCAATGTGACCGGGTTTGGCAATGGTGTTCATTCCGGCATTGTGGCGCACTATATAAATTCTTATGGATCGCAAGAGCAGAAGAAAAAATGGCTGCCGAAGATGGCCTCAGGAGAAATAGTCTCCGCAATTGCTATGACAGAGCCAGGTACAGGTTCAGATTTGCAGGCAGTTGCAACAACAGCAATCCGCCAGGGTGAGCACTATGTGTTGAATGGTCAGAAGACTTTTCTAACCAATGGCATAACGGCTAATCTTATTTGTGTTGTAGCAAAGACTGATCCAGCAGAAGGTGGAAAAGGGATTTCCTTGATTATGGTTGAAACCGAAACCGTAGAGGATGACGGAGGTTTTGCCCGTGGACGTAATCTCGAAAAACTAGGTATGAAAGCTCAGGACACCGCGGAAATTTTCTTTGATGATGTGCATGTGCCCGTGGAAAATTTATTGGGAAGCACAGAAGGAAGGGGCTTTGTACAACTTATGGAGCAGCTTCCTCAGGAGCGATTAATTATTGCTGCCGGAGCCTGTGCCGCCATTGAAAAAGCATTAAAAATTACTAGTGAGTATGTTAAAGAGCGTAAAGCGTTTGGAAAGCGAATAATCGATTTTCAGAATACGCAATTTAAATTGGCGGAACGTTACACCGAAGCTAAGCTGGCCCGGGTTTTTATTGACGACTGTGCTATGAAACTGGCAGAAGGCAAGTTGGATGGCACAACGGCAGCAATGGCAAAATGGTGGACAACTCAGAAGCAGTGCGAAATTGTCGATGAATGCCTACAGTTTTTTGGCGGCTACGGTTATATGATGGAATACCCTATTGCTAAAATGTACGCTGATAGCCGAATTCAAAAAATCTACGGTGGCAGTAATGAAATCATGAAGCTGCTAATTGCCCGTGACATCTAAGTTTACTTCGATATAGGAGTAGTTGCATGAAGAATAAAAGTTGGATATCTCTCCGTAATACCAGTTGCTTGTTAGGGTGCTCGCTAATCATTGCTAGTGTTTCGGCGGCTGAAACTGGATACATCTCTCCTCTAAACGAGTTCGGTGCGCCAGATTTGCAGGGAACCTGGTCGCTGGCAACACAAACTAATTTGGAGCGAGCAGAGCGCTTTAATGGCGTTCTGGTAATTTCTGCAGAGCAGGCTTTGCAGATTGAAGCTAGAGTGCAGGCGCGTAACGAAGCAAGCAACCAGCCCAGTGATCCAAATCGCGAAGCGCCAACGGCTGGGCGAAATGTTGGCGGCTACAATACGTTCTGGATGGACCCTGGTGAGAGGTTAGCCGTTGTCAATGGAGAGATCAGAACCTCCGTACTGGTTGACCCTGACGACGGAAAGCTTCCCTACAATGAGCAGGGGCGACTAAATTTTGCAGCCGCAATGGAACGTAGACAATCTTATGATGGACCTGAAGTTCGCCCACTAGGTGAGCGCTGTATGGTTGGTTTTGGTTCATCAGGAGGGCCGCCTAAGTTACCGGTTTTGTACAATAACAATACACAAATAATTCAGACGGAATCTTATGTCGTGCTGCTTGCCGAGATGAATCACGACGCACGTATTGTGCGAATTGGTGCGGCGCATCAAGACCCATCACTGTACCCCTGGCTTGGCGATTCTATCGGTTACTATGAAGACAACACATTAGTTGTTGTCACCACTAATTTTCATTCGCAGCAGGGTATGCGCTCCTCATTAGAACATCGATTTTATGCTTCGCAGCAAATGGAAGTTACAGAGCGTTTTACTCGCACAGCGCAAGATACAATTCTGTATCAATTTACAGTTAATGACCCGGAGAATTACTCGCAACTATGGAGCGGTGAATTGCCAATGACACAAAACGCGGAACAGGTATTCGAATATGCCTGTCATGAGGGTAACTACGCATTGCCGGGAATATTAGCTGGTGCCCGACGCGCCGAGTCGGAAGATGCTGATTATGCAGCAACGGATTCTAATCAGTAAGGCCTACGCCTCTTCGCGGTTTTGAGATATTTGTAGTTAATTAAAAAAAGCGGGCCAAGAGGCCCGTTTTAGTTTCTTTAAAAACCTACCTAGCGCAGATCAGGAAGCTTGTAACCCTCGGCATCCAGTTTTGCACGTATAGTTTTCTTGTCAATTTTTCCTGTAGACGTGAGTGGAATTGAATCTGTTTCAATTATGTCGTCAGGTAGTTGCCACTTAGCAAAAATCTCACTGCAATGTTTTAGCACCGCATCTTTGTCCAGAGACTTGCCTTCCGCCACGATAACCAGCGCAACGGGGCGCTCGTCCCATTTCGGATGAGGTTGTGCGACTACCGCAGCCTGAGCAATTTCCGACATCCCTACTATGTGGTTTTCCAAATCCACTGATGAAATCCATTCGCCACCAGATTTAATCAAGTCTTTTGAGCGATCAGCAATAATGAGGTATTGCTCGGCATCAATCTTGGCGACATCTCCAGTCACCAGCCATCCGTCGTGAAATTTATCTGGCTGCGGATCATTAAAATATTCTGATGCAATCCAGGGTCCACGAATACACAATTCACCAACGGCTTCGCCATCATGAGGTAAGCGGTTCCATTCTTCATCGAAGATTTCAATTTCAAGCCCCGGCATGGCAAGTCCCGCCTTGGCAATGTTTTCAAATTGTTCGTCTTCGGAAATGTTTATATGAGAACGTTTGGCGACTTTTCTTGAAAGCGTTCCCAGCGGATTGGTTTCAGTCATTCCCCAACCTTGAATCATTTCAACATTGAGGCTATCCCAATACCAGCGCATCATGGAAACAGGTGGAGAGGAGCCTCCACAGGTAAGACGCCCCAGGCTGCTCAGATCATATTTGTCAGGCTCGGCTTCTATTGCTGTTCTCACGCCCTGCCAGATGGTGGGTACGCCAGCCGAAATCGTTACCTTTTCCTCGTGCATTAATTTCAGATAAACATCAGGCACCATAAAGCGATGAGGAAATACCTGCTTGCAGCCAAGCATGGATGCACAGAAGGGTAAGCCCCAACCCATGGCATGAAACATAGGCACGATGCCCAATAGTGAATCAAGCGAGGAAAGGCCGATGGAGTCAGTCAAACACTCGGTTAAGGTGTGCAGATAAGTAGAGCGATTAGTGTACATCACTCCCTTAGGCTTACCCGTTGTTCCCGAGGTATAGCAAAGCCCCATAGGCGAAGTTTCATCTATTTCTGGCCAGTCATATTCTGTTGCCTGATCAGCAATAAAGTCTTCATAGTCGATCTGATTTTTGAAGGTGCTTTCGCCGCCTTCGCCGTTACGGCAAATTATCAACAATTCAACACAGGGTATCTTTCCCCACAATGGCTCCAACAGAGGCAGTAAATCTTCATCTGCAAAAATCACTCGATCATTGGCGTGATTAATGATGTATTCCAGGTCGGTAGGGGAAAGCCGAATATTCAAAGTGTGAAGAACGGCGCCCATGGAAGGAACGCCCTGATAAAGCTCCAAATGACGATAGTTATTCCACATGAAACTGCCGACGCGATCACCTATTTCGATGCCGTGCGCTTTAAGCGCATGTGCCACCTGATTAGCTCGATCCCAGGTTTGTTTCAGCGTTTGCCGGTGAGTACCGTCTGCCTGCATAGTGACGACTTCAACGTCTGGGTCCAGTATCGCTCCGCGACCTAATATGCGTGACATCAGTAGAGGTGTATTTTGCATTGTCATTCAGGTATTCCCCCATTACTTCTTAGAATTATGCTACTCGATCATCAGTTCAACCAAGGATTCGCAGAATAGCGACAATTAGTAATTTGTTCAATTAACTAAGCAAGAATTCCTCTCGGGTCAAGGCTATTTACCTTGGGGGTCGGTTTTCAGTGACTAGCGCCCAGGGATGGGAGCGCGGGAGGGCCAGGGATGGCCCAAAGGAACGGAAAACCGACCCCCAAGGTGGATAGCCGTCATCAGTACGCATGGTTTTGGTTTCGATTTTGGGTTGCTTAGATATATTCAGGTCCAGTCGAAGCATAGCGGGTGATAGCTTCTCTGTTCCAACGGGCCGTCCCTGGCCCTCCCGCGCTCCCATCCCTGGGCGCTAGTCACAGCGAAGCTATCACCCGCTATGCTTCTTGATGACGGCGGATAAGGTATCTTTTTATATAGGGCTATTGGGTACTAATTGAATTGGGTTGCCTTGGGGTTTATGCTCGGGGCATTCAAGAATTAAGTTTAGGTGGGTAGCTGAATGATCAGTAGTAAGGAACATCCGAAGAAAAGCATTACGGTTAAGGGTAAGACCATGCGTTATGTGGAGATGGGTGAGGGTGATCCCATTATTTTCCAGCATGGTAATCCTACCTCGTCCTATTTATGGCGTAATGTTATGCCCCATTTGGCAGATCAGGGTCGGTGTATTGCTATAGACCTGATTGGTATGGGAGATTCGGACAAGCTCGATGATGTCGGCCCTGATAGTTATACCTTCGTACAGCATAGAGAGTATTTTGATGGGGCCTTAGAGGCTCTTGGTGTAAGCGATAAGGTTACGCTGGTTATTCACGACTGGGGTTCGGCGCTTGGATTTGACTGGGCTAACCGACATCGTGACTCGGTGTTAGGTATTGCTTATATGGAAGGTATTGTCAGGCCCGTAAAATGGGAGGATTGGCCAGAAGCCGCTCGCGGAGTATTTCAGGGGTTTAGATCTGCTGCCGGAGAAGAAATGGTGCTGGAAAAAAATACCTTTGTTGAAAGAGTGTTGCCCGGCTCAATACTAAGAGAGTTAACTGACGAGGAAATGGATGTTTATCGTAGGCCATTTAAAGATGCAGGTGAAGATCGTCGACCGACGCTCACCTGGCCGCGTCAGATTCCAATTGATTCAGAGCCGGCGGATGTAGAAGAGATTGTACAGAATTATGCTAACTGGCTTGCGGAATCGGATGTACCAAAATTGTTTATTAATGCTGACCCAGGCGCTATTCTTATCGGGCCGCAAAGAGAGTTCTGTCGTTCATGGTCGAATCAGACAGAAGTAACAGTGGCGGGCAATCATTTCCTACAGGAAGATTCGCCCGATGAAATAGGCGAGGCCATAGCGGCGTGGCGCAAAGCTCTTGTATAGTAGAGTGTAGAGCGCTACGCCTGCCATTGAATAATGAGTTGTAAACTGAATTGAATAGAATTAGTGAAAAATTGGAGAAGTATTTTACACGGCTGATAGCGGTGGTCTGTCTATGCTTCTGTGGATTGGTTTTTGCGCAAGAGATAGAAATCCCTGACATTAAAAACGGGCTTGCTGGAAGTTGGATCATAAACGATGAGTTAAGTGATAACAGTGATGATCAGATAGAGGCGGCAATCAAGGAAGGTGGCGGTAAAGTACCTAGACGCTGGTTTAAGAAAAGGAAGGAAGATTTCTACAGGGGCGGACCGCCTGAACAGGAACTCTATGATCGGATTTCATATGATGATGTGCTGACCATCAATTTCGATGAGCCTGAATTTCAATTCGCCTATGCGGATAATTACCTGCGAATATTTCACACCGACGGTCGGCGGCGCCGAACAACTGCAAATGATTTTTATAACGAAGGGAGTACTGACTACTCTTTTGCGAACTGGGAAAAAAATGCCTTAGTTGTTGAGGCAAGGCCGCGTGACGGAGGTTTTACTCTGGAGACTTACACGCTGCAAGCTGATGGTAAACAGCTTCGAGTTGAAATGGTCATTGAGCCAGCCTCTTTTCGTTCCACAATTAATTTAGTTCGAATTTACGATCGAGCTGATTGAGCTAGAATTTTTCCGCGTAGGGACGTATATCCATTTCGTGAGTCCAGCCATCCCGTGATTGCATGTGCAGCTGCCAGTATGCCTCAGCAATAGATGCAGGATTCATTAGTGTGTCTTGAGGAAGTTTGTCGGGGTTAATTCCGCGGTCTCTGTAGCGGTCTCGTACAAATTCTGTGTCCACTCCGGAATCAATTACCAAATGTGCTACGTGAATGTTCTCTGGCCCCAGCTCTCTCGCCATGCTCTGTGCCAGGGCGCGTAATCCAAACTTGGCGCTGGCAAAGGCTGCATATCCGCTGCCACCTCTTAAGCTTGCGGTAGCGCCGGTAAAAAATATTGATCCTTTCTGTCGCGGCACCATATACCGAGCCGCTTCTCTGCCGCTTAAAAATCCAGTAAGGCAGGCCATCTTCCACACTTTATAGAAAACGCGTTCGGTGGTCTCGCGAATAGGAAAATTCACATTGCCACCTGCATTAGAGATAACTACTTCCAGTGGCCCTATTTCATCTTCGATGGCGGCGAAGCGCTCCTGAATTTGAAGCTCTTCTCTTGCGTCCAGAGAATAACCATAGGCGATACCGCCGGAGGCATTTATTTCCTCTACTAAGGATTTGCATTTTTCGCCGTTGCGACGGCCAAGGCATACCGTATAACCGCCACTGGCGAAGCGGCGGGCAATCGCGGCGCCGATATAGTCACCGGCGCCAATGATGAGGCAGACAGGTTGTTTAGAGCTCATATTGAATTAGCAGCAAACTATCCAATTTTACTGGGTGTAGTTTGCTGCTCCGCCTGGATTGTTTAAAGAGGTTTGACGAATTTCAATGTCATGCGATCACTTTCGCCAATGGTGTTATATCGGGCGCGGTTTTCGTCTCCCATTCGGTAGTTGGGTGGCAATGTCCAGACACCCTGCGGATATACTGTAAGGTCTTTAGAATTGGCATTAATTTCAGAATTGGCAACCAGTTCAAACCCGGCCGCGGTAGCCACTTCTATTACATAAGCTTCTGTAACATAGCCGGAGGTGCGCATAACATCCATGCCGGCATCTTCTCGGGCGCGATGTTCAACAACACCCAATATGCCGCCAGGTTTCAATGCGGTATAGAATGTCGCAAAAAATTCATTCTCCTGTCCAGCCATTATCCAGTTATGCACATTTCTAAACGTTAGTGCCATGTCGGCGCTTTCCGGTGGTGCAATAGCAACCTCATTGGGAGGGTTGAGGTGTCTAACGGTAATTTTTCCGTACAGTTCAGGCTCTGCGGTGATCTTTGCCTCAAAGTTTCTCAAGTTTGGCGCCATATATGACAGAGATGCATTTGGAGAAAAGTGAGCGGCGTAAAACTTGCCGTGGTCTTTAACGTAGGGAGCTACTATCTCAGTGTACCAGCCGGTCGATGGTAAAATTTCTATTACGGTCATGTTGGGTTCAAGACCGAAGAACTCCAGGGTTTCTACGGGGTGTCTAAAGTCATTTCGGGCAATATTTGTTTCTGAGCGATGTTCGGCAACTGCTAACTGATCTAAGCCAAGTGCATCTTTGCCATTATGGTGATCGGCAAATGCGAGTGTCGAAATGCACATGCTTAGTGCTGAGACATAAGCAAACAGTAATTTGACAGAGATTTTCATAAATCCACCTTAAAGTTCATCGTTGGTTTGGTTAAAAGCTAGTTGCGGTTGAGAATATCATCGTTTCTTCCGCTTTTACATTATCGATGAATTTTTATGAGTGTATGGTCAGGTTGAATACCGCTGATTGCCTTATGGGGTTTTCTGCTATGCTCGACTTTATGAATAAAGACTCGTTCAGTATAGAAATGAAAGTCCGTGACTACGAATGTGATATGCAGGGTATTGTCAATAATGCAATTTATCAGAATTATCTTGAGCATGCGCGCCATGAGTTTTTACATAGCGCAGGGCTGAGCTTTGCTGAGCTGACTTCGCGCGGCGTAATTGTAGTAGTGATTCGAGCTGAACTGGATTACCGGCAAGCCTTACGCTCTGGAGACGATTTCAGGGTTAGTGTGTCGGTCAGGCAGGTGTCTCGACTAAAGATTGTTTTTGACCAACAAATTATTAAATTGTCTGGTGGGGAGCCTGTACTGGAGGCTCAAATTACTGCAACTTCTCTTAACGAGCGCGGGCGGCCCTATTTCCCTGAGGAATTAAAAGCACTTCTGTGATTTTTAGATGTCTATACTGCTTATTCCAAATTAATCGTTATTATGTGGCATAGAAAAAAATGCCCCCAGAGGGAATGGGGGCATTTGAAAGGGCATAACTAAATCACTTACGCAGAAACAAAGCGATTCAAACTATAAGAACAGAACAATTTCGATTTTATTTCATATTTATCAAATTAATTTTATGACCCGTGGAAAAGTTAATACCCTATGAAGGAAACTAAGGCTCAAGGGCTGGAAATCAGGCTGCGGAAAAGGGAGCTTGAAAAAGAAGGTGCTTACGATAAGCGTACAGAACATCTGGACAACGAAGGTAAATCGATATTTATCAATCGTCTGATTCTAGAGGATTCCCCGTATCTGTTGCAGCACGCCCACAACCCGGTTAACTGGTATCCCTGGGGAGATGAAGCTTTTGCCGATGCTTTACAGCAGGATAAGCCTGTATTTTTATCTATCGGCTATTCCACCTGCCACTGGTGTCATGTCATGGAGGTTGAGAGCTTCGACAATATCGAGGTGGCTGAGGTACTCAACAAACACTTTATTTGTATCAAGATGGACAGAGAGCAATATCCCGATATCGATGAGGTTTTCATGACGGGGGTTCAGATAATGTCCGGTCACGGTGGCTGGCCCATGTCTAATTTTTTGTTGTCAGACGGTAAACCATTTTTTGGAGCCACCTATTTTCCGCAATCTTCGTTTGTGACATTGCTTAATCAAATTGTTGAGGCGTGGACAGGTAAGCGCGAAGAGCTTGAAAATAGCGCTGGTAAAATAAGTGATGCCGTGTCCCGAATATTAAGTGGCAAAAAATCAGCTGCTTCCATACAGCCAGAAATTATTGAAGAGACGCTGCAAAGCTTGCTGCATCGAGAAGATCAAAGTTTTGGAGGTTTAGCAGGAGAACCAAAATTTCCGCAGGAACCTTTGCTGCTATTGATGCTGGATCAGGTAAGAAGAAACAGAGATCTGGATAGTATGGGTTTTGTCAGCCGCGCATTGGAAGGAATGGCATGTGGTGGAATATACGATCAGGTGGGCGGTGGTTTTCATCGTTATAGTGTGGATGCACAGTGGCTTGTTCCTCATTTCGAGAAGATGCTCTATAACCAGTCTCAGTTAGGGCAAGTGTATTTGCAGGCGTATCAATTAACCGGCAACCCTTTTTTCAAACGCGTATGTGAACAGGTGCTGGATTATGTTCTGCGTGATATGCAATTGCCAGAAGGCGGGTTTTATTCAGCTACAGATGCCGATAGCGAGGGAGAGGAAGGGACTTTTTTTACCTGGAGTATTAAAGAATTAGAACAGGTGTTAGATGTCAGGGAACTTAAATTTATCGTAGATCTTTTTGGAGTGTCCCTAGGCGGCAACTTCGAAGGCTCGAATATTCTAAATCTGTCAGTACCTCTGACCGAATCTGCTGCTGCGTCTCAACAGGACAGCTTTTACGCTGATCTTGATAGTGCTCTGAACAAACTGTACCTCGCAAGAAAGCAACGTATTCATCCGCTGCGAGACGATAAGCTTATTGTCGCGTGGACAGCCGCCATGATTACAACATTGGTAAATGCTGCCAACACCATGGACAGACAAGGCTGGCTTGAAGCTGCAACGCGTGCTGCCAAGTTCTTGTGGTTGAATAATGTAACTCAAACACAGCAATTAAAGCGTATTTATCTGAATGGTACGGTGTCGATAGCTGGGCAGCTGGAAGATTACGCCAATTTCATTGAAGCTCTGATTAACCTTTTTGATGCCACCAGGCAACTTGTCTTTTTGCAGCAGGCTGTACAGCTCATGAATACCACATTGCTTGAATTCTGGGACGAAGAGAATAACGGTTTCTATTTAAGCCCAGCTCAGCAATCTGGGCCGCAATTAACTCGTTCTCGAAGTGGTAGCGATGGGGCAACATTGTCCCCCGTTGGGGTGGCTCTACATTGTATGTTGATGCTGAACCAGCGTAGTTCATATTTGGACAAAAGCTGGCTTCAAAGTGAAGTAGATTATCTGCAAAAAAGCGATTTATGTATCGCTGCGCTAAGCGCTGACATTAACGACAATTCAATAGGCCATTCGTCGGTGCTACGCGCTGTTATGGAAAAACAACAAGGATCAGTAAGCGAGATTCAATATGCTAACGGTGGAAAGGCGAGGATAGTAGCGCACAGGAAAAATATCGGCACTAGCTTCAAAGTTGAGTTCAGTTTTAACTTACAAGATAGCTGGCATTTAATTGCAACTCCTAATGCAGATTCGGAGTTGAGACCCGTCAGACTAATTATCACTGAAGGAGAGCAGCATTGGCAGTTATCACAATGCATGTACCCCAATGCAAGTAGAAGCCTGGCGCAGGATAATGGAAATCCTATTTCTGTTTTTGAGAACGACTTTACAATTGTCCTGGAATTAGAGCGAACGAATGTTGAAGAAGATCTGCTTAGTGCCAGTGTTGGAATAAGCCTGCATATTCAGCTGTGCAATGATGAGTATTGCCTTATGCCTCAATTGCTCAACTTTCGAATATGAAAAAACGAAATCGAATCAGATCGTTTAGCCTGCTTGATTTACAGCGGCAGAAAGCAAGAAATGGCAGCGCAAACCTTAGAGTCACTCTCAGCTTAATGCCGCGATTTAACTTGTGATAAAGCGTAAAAGAGGTTATGTTTTCCGCACTTATAGGCGCTTGGCGATTAGTTAAACGAATGAAATTTGTCAAAAATAATTCATTAATTGGTTTTTTAGTATTTTTACTATTCTCCAATAGCGCTCTGGCGCTTGAATTCGTTGCTCATGATACCCATGGGGCAAATGTGGTTCATGAGACGCACTCCTCGCAAGATCAGTCAATGAGTATGCCGCTCGATCAATTGGACTCCACTTTGAATGTTGTCTCGATAGATCAACTCGACGAAGAATGTGTATGCGAAGATATTTGCTGTGTTAGTACTGTTGAGTTTGGTGCTGATACTGGGTCAGAATCTATACCTGATTTCGATGGCAATGCCTCGCGACAAATGAATTTTTATCAATCTGTTGCACTCGACCTTATTCTGCCTCCACCTACTGCTTAACCCATTTCTGATTTTTAATATTTCCTAAGATCATTATTGGAGTTATGTCGTGTCTGCGCGAATTTATTTTGTACTTATTGCTTTATTTTTTCCTGTGCTTGTTAGCGGAAAAACCGTTTCTTATGAATTTAGTATCGATACCAAATCTATGAATGTTACTGGCACTCAGGTTGAAGCACTTGCCATTGCTGACCAGATACCTGCACCAACCCTGCGAGCAAACATTGGTGATGTGCTGAGAGTAACGTTTCATAATCGACTTGACGTTGCCGCCTCGGTGCATTGGCACGGAATACTATTACCTGATGATCAGGATGGTGTTCCTTTTTTAAACACCCAGCCAATCCGTTCTGACGAGAGTTTTACCTATGAGTATCCTGTATTGCAAGCGGGCACATTCTGGTATCACTCTCATTCAGATTTACAAATACAACGCGGTGTTTATGGGTCAATTATATTTACTGATCCGAATAAAATAGCTGAAGCTGTGCAGGAAGAAATTGTTCTTTTTTCTGATTGGACCGATGAAAACCCAGCAACGGTTCTCACTAATCTGAAGAAAGATGAAGACTACTATGCATACAAGAAGGACGCGGTGCAGTCATGGGACAGGGTAATTGCTAATGGCAGTCATGCCATTAGCAACCGAATCAAGCAGTCGCTTACTCGTATGGGGCCAATGGACCTTGCCGATATTGGATACGATGCTTTCTTGATTAATGGAAAAATTGAAAGCACCGTTGAACTTGAAGACTCCAATGCGGATAAAGTTTTACTGCGCTTGATTAACGGCTCGACGTCCAGTTATTTCGATGTCGAATATGCAGGTGGGGCAATGACCATTATTGCCGCGGATGGGCAGGATGTTGTGCCGTTTCAAGTGAAGAGGCTGCGTATTTCAACGGCTGAAACCTATGATGTGCTGGTGCCGGTTTCTCAGGCAAGTTCGTTTGAATTACGCGGCACATCATTCGACGGCAGTGGTTTTTCCAGTATGTTCATTGGCAATGGGCGCAGAGTACTGGCGCCCGACATTCCTGCGCCAAATCTGTTTCTGATGGATCATGACGATATGGATATGACCATGCCTATGTCTATGAATGCGGAGGTTATGGAGCACGCAGAGATGAAGATGCCTATGGGAGAGGGAGATGACATGGGCGAAGTGGTTGAGCACATGACTGATTATGAACACTTGATGGCCAGATCATCAACGGCTCTTCCTGTGGATCGTGAGTGGCGTGAAATATTTTTAACACTAACAGGAAACATGGAGCGCTATGTCTGGAGTTTTAATGGCAGAACACTGCGTGAGGATTCACAGATACTGATTCGAAAAGGGGAGAACGTTCGAATTACATTGAACAACAGCACAATGATGCATCACCCCCTGCATTTACACGGACATTTCTTTCGTGTGATCAACCAACATGGAGAGCGGAGCCCTCTCAAACATACTGTTAACGTGCCGCCTATGGGAAAGGTTGTCATCGAGTTTGAAGCCAATGAAGAGCGGGATTGGCTATTCCATTGCCACAATCAATATCACATGAAAACCGGTATGAATCGCGTTATTAGCTATGAAGAAAATTCTACATTTAATAGTGATATAGAAAGAGCAATACAGCCCTATCTGCGCTGGTTCTCCAAGTCCGAGTTTTCTGCCCAGAGTAATTTTTCAGATTTTGAAACTATGATTTCTGATGAGCGTCATGGTTTTGGCTTTGAGCTGGACTTTGGTTCCGACGACGCCTATGAAGCAGAAGCAAGCTACACCTATTTCGCCGATAAGTTTTTCTCTGCGTTTGCCGGAGTTGAAAAACGAAAGCATGCAAGCGGAGAAAGTGAAAGCTATGCTATAGCTGGGTTTAATTTTACTCTGCCACTATTGATAGGCAGTGAGTGGCGAGTAAATGATCAGGGTGACTTTAGAATTGAGTTGGAGTCAGAACTACAGTTCACTCGCCGCATAGGCTTTGACTGGCGATGGAATACGGATGACGAATATCGATACAGCCTGAAATACAACGTAAGCAAACGCTGGGCACTTACAGTTAATACTGACTCAGAATACGGAGACGGCGTAGGTATTCAGTATTTGTTCTGAATACCTGCTTATTACCTGGAATATGTCACTTCAGGCATGTCTGCTGGCAGGGAATGGCTTAGTTGATCCAGTGCGGCTTCGCGGCTAGCCTGATCATCTGCAAAAACAGATTCAAAAAAGGACAGCACAGCAATTGTTGTCGCCATTCGCTGTCTTCCAGGATGTAGTGCTTTTTCGGTAGGCATGGTTTGGCATACGGCAGGAGTATTTGAATCAATAACTATGCCATCGGCTTCAGTTCCCAGTACTGTAAATGCAGCATTGGGATCTTCGTCGAGGTTTGATAGTACGGCGCTACATCCAAATCCATCAGGATGGTGCAGCAATCGAAATAGGGGTTCTGCCATTGAGCTAAAGCCCAAATGTGTTCCTCCGGCAATTTCAAGTAGAGCACTATTACCTACACGTTCGGGGATTACGGCGGCGTTAGCTCTAAAATCCACCAGGGCATCCAATGTGCCCGCAATCATCAAAAAGGGTATATCCGTTGTTTGGTAGAACTTCTTCGCCAGAGCAGCAGATGGCCCAGCGATTGAAATCGCCGCGCTAATCCTTTCGTCTCTTAGGCGTGGATGATAACTTGCCAGCGTGGAGGTTAATCCCCCTAGGGAATACCCCATTAACCCAATGCGTGAAGTATCAATCTCACCACTAAAAGGTTTGTTACTGCCGGAAAGTTCAAGCACCGAGTCAATTAGAAAAGAGACATCATCCGGTTGATTTATCAGGTCATTGGCGTTGGGGCCTCCCGGGGCGCCGCCCGAAGTTAGCGGATAGTCGGCTGCAACAACAATGTAGCCATAGCTAGCCAAATGGCTGGCGGCATAGGAAAGGTCAGTTCGTGAAGAAACAAAGCCATGGCTGTGAATAATCAGTGGATGGCGGCCTTCCGCGTTTTCCGGAAACCAGATGTTTGTTGGGAAACTTCGATTTGCTGCGCCCGCATAATCGCCATTCTCATCTGTTGGTCTTTCGTCATCAACAAACTCGGTTTCCAGAATTCCGACGGAGTATGGTCCAGTTTCAAGCCACTCACTGCTACTGCTGTTTTCGGGAAGCGGCTGAGGCATAGTTAACATGTAAGTAGCAGCAAGAGACACGCCAAGCAGAGCTACTAAGCCGGCAACACCTATACCAATTTTTCGAATCATAATTATTCCTGTATTTATGCCATTACCTTTTATAAAAGGCTGGAGAAATAGTCTGGAACTATTTCAGAAGCGTTTCCGTAAATATGCTTATCAAATCCGGAGCCAGTTTTTTCGAGGTTTAATTCTACGGTTGCAGCCTTGCGAATTTTTGCCGTTTGATAAAAACCAGAAGCAGGATACACATTGCCAGAAGTTCCTATAGCTACAAATAAATCGCAACTCTCCAACGCCTGATTTATGCGGTTCATGTGAAAAGGCATTTCCCCAAACCAGACAATATGTGGGCGTAGGTTGCCCGCGCTGCGGCAGCACCGACATTCGGTGTCGAACGAAAAATCTTCGCTTATATCAAACACCATTTGAGAATTAAGGCAGCGCATCTTTAACAGCTCGCCATGCATATGCAGCAAATTTTGCGAGCCTGCTCGTTCATGCAAGTTGTCAACATTTTGAGTTACTAGCAGAAACTCGCCATCGAAATCATGTTCAAACCTCGCCAGTGCGCTATGTGCCGGGTTGGGGCTAATGCTGTCTAGCATTAGCTGACGTCGGCGCTGATTATAAAATTCATATACCAACTGTGGGTTGCGCTGAAACCCCTCTGGTGTGGCCACGTCGTCGATAGGATGGTTTTCCCACAGGCCATCAGCAGCGCGAAACGTTTTAATGCCGGATTCGGCCGAGATTCCTGCCCCGGTCAAAACCACGATGGAGCGCAGTGGTCTATTCATTAGCGTATTCATTGACGAATAATAGCATGACCGCGAAAGCAGCGAGTGAACAATGAGCTGGTCGGCATGCCACTCATTCAGTTAAGCTATATGCTGGTTTAAGACGAATTTTAGAGAGTAGATAAAATGGCAGTTATCAAATTAGGCAACATTGCGCCCGCATTCACTTTGCAGGATCAAGCTGGAAATAAAGTAAGTTTAAAAGACTTTAGAGGCGAGGCGAATGTTGTCTTGTATTTCTACCCTAAAGCCATGACTCCAGGTTGTACGGTACAAGCTCGCGGGCTGCGTGATTCAAAGAAGAAGTTGTCAAAATTAAATACTGTGGTATTGGGTTTAAGCCCTGATCCAGTAAAACGACTGCTAAAATTCACAGAGAAAGAAGATTTGAATTTCACTCTGTTGGCAGACGAAGAGCATGCTATTGCTGATAAATATGGTGTATGGGATTTGAAAAAATTCATGGGTAAAGAATATATGGGAATTCTGCGAACCACGTTCATAATAAATAAAGAGGGTCGATTTGCCTACATTATGAGTAAGGTTAGAACCAAATCACATCATGACGATGTAATTGAGATATTAGAAACTCTGGCTCCCTGAAAATATGTTGCTAAATTATCGTCAGTATTCAAAGAAAGGCACGCCATTACTAATTTTGCATGGGCTTTTTGGTAGCTTGAGTAATTGGGGCTGGCATAGCAAACAGCTAGCTGAGCATTTTGCTGTTTATGGCGTTGATTTACGCAACCATGGCGATTCGTTTCACGATGGAGAACTAAACTATCAGCTAATGGCGAATGATGTTCGGCAGCTAATGGGCAGCCTGAAGATCGAATCTTGCTATATGATCGGGCACTCGATGGGTGGAAAAGTTGCCATGCAGCTGGCCTTGAATCATCCGGATCTAATTGAAAAGCTTATTGTGGTGGATATTGCTCCCGTTGCTTATTCTGTAGAATCCGGCGGGCATGTCAATGTTATGGCTGGAATGAACTCCTTGAATTTTGAGTTGATTCGCAACCGAGCAGATGCTGAAGAAAAGCTGGGGAAATTTATTCAAGATGAATCTACTCGAAAATTCATTCTTACAAACCTGAAGAGAAATGAAAATGGGCGTTATCAGTGGCGATTGAATTTGCCAGCAATCGAAGATCACTATGATGAGCTCAGAGGCAATCTGTCTATTGATTCAACATTTTCAAAACCAGTACTCTTTGTGAAAGGCGCCTTGTCTGACTATATTCAGGCGCAGTATGAAAAGGAAATTCTCAGGCTATTTCCAGCAGCTAGAGTAAAAATAATCATGCAGGCGGGGCACTGGCTGCATGCAGAAAAACCACAGGCATTTCAGAAGGTCGCGATGAACTTTCTGCAAGAGGCTGTGTAGCAACAACCGAAGTCACAAGAACTGATGTTGCAAGAAGCTCAGACGCAAGAAGCAAAGGATTAGGAAAATGACAGTACTAAGTGTGAATGTGAACAAGATTGCTCTGTTGCGCAATTCTCGAGGTCGTGACTATCCCTCGGTGCTAGGCTTTGTTGAGAAGGTAATCAATTTAGGCGTTAAAGGTATTACCGTTCACCCGCGTCCTGATGAACGTCATATTACTCGCCGTGACGTGCATGAAATATCTGAATTTTTAAAAGGAAAACCCGATATTGAATTTAATATTGAAGGCTATCCTTCCGACGAGTTTCTGGAGCTGGTGATTGAAGCAAACCCGGCACAATGCACTTTGGTGCCAGATAAACCTGGGCAGTTAACCTCTGATCACGGCTGGGATGTTTCGGCTAACCGGGATCAATTGCAGATGGCCCTAACGCGGTTAAGGGATAAAGAAATTCGCAGTTGCCTGTTTATTGACGCCGACCCGCAGCTCATAGCCGAGGTGCCTACTGTGAACGCAGACAGAATCGAACTGTACACTGAAGAATACGCGAGCAACTATGGCACAAATGAGCAGTATCGAATATTCGATAAATACGCTGCCGCCGCACAGAAAGCCCGTGAGCTGGGTATTGGTATTAATGCAGGTCACGATCTGGATCTGGAAAATTTGGCCAGGTTTCTCGAAATACCCGATGTTTTGGAGGTTTCCATTGGCCACGCTCTGGTGGTGGAGTCACTAGATCAGGGCGTCTCTCGTGTAATCTCTCAGTATCTCGTCATCACCGACTCCTGATTTAAATACCCATGAAACTTGGCTTAGGAGTCAGCCCGTTAAGTTAGGGTTCAGTCACGTAGCTTAAACTGTCAGGACCAGCATAAATTGAGTGCTGACAGGAGGGCTTGTGATGAATTACTACCGAACCAGAAAACCAGCTTTAAGGCCATTGTCGGCTTTATTCATAGTATTTCTGTATCTGATGCCGTTAACGGCTTCGGCCAGTCATATTGAGATGTCTCGGCTGGCAAATCAGCTGGATCTGGTAAGTAGTCAACTCGCCCATGAGCTACGCTATGTTCGCAATTACTCTAGTGTGCGACAGCGAGCACGAAGCTTGAGCCGAGAGGCGGGGCAGCTGTATGACGCTGTGCTTAGGAATCGAAGTAATTCCTCGGTACGCTCGCACTTTAAAGATGTGCGCCGCCGTTTTGAAAAACTGGAAAACGCGTTTCTTCGGGTTAATAGAAATCATTTCGATGCCTATGTTTATCAGGAAATTGAGGTAATAAGTCGCCTGTTCGATAGCTTGAGTACTGAGTTCTATTACGCAAGCTATTCGCAGCCTCGCTCGGATCGTCGCTACTACCCTTCTTCTCGCTCCTATTCCAATTATCCGTATATATCGCGTTCGTACTCCCGTGGTTCATCTTCACGGCGACATCGCTCGCCACCGATTGTTAATCAACGGCAACAGGCTATTCCACCAGTATTTAGAGGAGACAGGGGAAATGCCAATGCGGCCAGAGATCGAAACCGTATCAATCGAGCAGGAGCCTGGCGAGGTAATCAAGCTTTGCGGCCACAGGGTAATACCGATCAATCTAGTCCCGTACTTGATCGGCAGCGCCGGCAAAATGCAGATCGAGCAGATAGAGATAGAACAGAGAGTCGATCTCGAGACAGAAATACAAATACACAAAGAGACAATCGACAGGAACGCACTGTTCAAACACCTCGAAGAAATGACGGGCAAAATAACAACAGGCCAAATCGCGCTGCGGAAAACCGCCATGAAGCAGATAGTTCGGCTAACAGGTCTCGCAGTGGCGGTGCATATAACTCGCGACGAGACAGGCGCCGATAGATATAATAGGGGGCAGGTATCTTATTATTGACTCTGTTTTGGAGCTATATGCTAGCAGCGTATTTCCTAGGAATGTCGGGGTAGGAATTCGTCCCGGCGTTATCATGTTTTTATATAGGTAATTCGGTGGAGTAATTTTCGGCTGAGGTTTTAGTTTTTAAGTTTTCGCGGCGTGACACTGCATCTAAAGTGCCACTTCAATTCTATTTGCTTAGCGCAACTTCTAGCGATAGACTGCCCGAATTGGCGGCAGGTTAAACACATAACCTTAAGTTCGCTCGGAAACTATAATGCTTCAAGAATTACACTGCGGTATTCCAGGGGTCATGGTGACAATGCCAAAAGGCCTGGCATCCACTTTATTTTTTCATGTGTACAGTGGCCCAAATGCTATTGCGTTTGCTCAATTGAGTTCTCGTTCCGAAAATAATCATCGAAGAGCCGATTCGCGCCATATAACAAATGAAGAAAAGCTTCCTGGCGTTAGTTACTGTTTGAAAAATATTGAAGTTTGTCAAAATTACCGAAACAAGGGGATTGGTTCGGCATTGCTGGATGAGATAATCGACTTTTGTAAAAACGAACGTGTTTCTGAAATCTACGGCGAGGCAAAAGGCGATATTCCTGAATTGCGTCGCTGGTATCAAGACAAAGGCTTTGAACTGGACAGTGTTGATAATATCCAGCTTTCTTTCTAATCTGCTTGTTCTAGCAGTTTAATGCTCGGCGGCATTTTTTAGCATTGGCTCCAACACACTCCACACATTATCAAGAATCATGAACTGCGCCTCGGCCCGAGGATGTATGCCATCATTTTGCATTAACTCGGGTTTTTGCGGAATGCCTTCGATCAGGAATGGCACCAGAGCAATGTTCATCTGTGTAGCTAGTTCACCATATAATTCAGTAAAAGGAATGGTATATCGCGGGCCGTAGTTGGGAGGAATTTGTATGCCAGTAAGAACGACCTGCGCACCAGAATTTCTAGCCAGGAGAATCATTTCCTGCAAATTCTGTTTTAACAGATTTATTGGTAGACCTCGAAGCCCGTCGTTACCACCTAATTCCAAAATAAGTAAATCAGGAGAATAGCTTTCTAGCATTGCTGGCAGGCGAGCCAGCCCTCCTGTGCTGGTTTCACCACTCACGCTACCATTAACCACTCGGTAGGGGCGATCTTCCAATAATATTCTATCGTCAAGCAGGGTAACCCAGCCTTTATCTTCTTCGATGCCATAGGCGGCACTGAGACTGTCACCAAACACCAACAACGTGAATTCGCTAGCGACGGCCCGAGCGCTGAAAAATATCATGCAGGCAGTAAGGCAAGCCAGTAGTCGAATTAAATGGGGTCTCATCGCATCAATCGTATATGTGAAGTCAGAATGTGTTAAACCGGGTCTGGTTAAGCACGCTGGTGTATATCAAGGCTTTGGTGTGTAGCTAAGCCATGATTTTACCCAGATTGTATTCTATAAAGACAGCCGTTTAGTGCAATTAGTAGTCGAAGTGAGCAACCTTACCTGATGTGCTAATTAGACTATAATGCACGCGTTACGCTTAAAGTTATCGAGAGAGTTTGAAAAAATGATTCAAATTGAACAACTGACAAAGAGTGTTGATACCAGCGAAGGTGTATTGACCATCCTCAAATCTGTCAGTCTTAATATTGAGACAGCGGAAACCGTTGCTATTGTTGGCGCATCTGGTTCTGGTAAATCTACGTTACTGGGCTTAATGGCAGGGCTCGATAGTGCCTCGTCAGGAGATGTCATTCTTAACGGCCATAGCCTGGCCAAGATGGACGAAGAGCAGCGCGCTATTCTAAGAGGTCAGATGGTTGGGTTTGTTTTCCAGTCTTTTCAACTACTGCCTAGCTTGACAGCACTTGAGAACGTGATGCTACCCATTGAACTGAAAGGCGACCCTGAAGCCAGCACCAAGGCTAGACGTCTATTGGCCAGAGTAGGTTTAGAAGAACGTTGGCATCACTACCCCAGTCAGTTGTCAGGAGGTGAGCAGCAAAGAGTGGCAATAGCTCGAGCCTTTGCGACCGAAGCGTGTATTTTATTTGCAGATGAGCCAACGGGAAATCTGGATACGGCTACAGGTGATAAAATTGTGGAATTGTTGTTCGAATTAAACCGAGAATTTTCTACCACGTTGGTGTTGGTTACCCACGATGAACGCCTGGCAAAAAAATGCGGGCGTATTGTAAAACTCGTCGCTGGCGAAATAGTGAGTGATGAAAAAAACCTGGCAGTAGGTACAACAGTAGATACAACAGGCACAACACCTAAGGAGGACGCGGTTAGTGTCTGAATCAGGTCATTCTGCAGTTTTACACGACAATAAGTCACTCCGCACCTTGTTTGGTCTGGCATTGCGTTTGCTTTGGCGCGATTGGCGCGGCGGAGAAATCCGATTATTACTTTTATCTCTAATAATGGCTGTTACCTCAGTTACCGGCATCGCACTTTTTACCGATCGCTTGGAAAAAGCTCTGTTGCTTGAATCCGCTAATATGCTGGCGGCGGATAGAGTGTTAAGAAGCAGTCAAGTGCCCCCGGAAGAGATTTTACTGGAAGCAGAATCTCGCGGACTAAGAACGGCACGTACCCTGTCGTTTACCTCAATGGCGTTTTCAGATTCAGGAAATATGCTGGTCGCTGCCAAGGCGGTGAGTAACACTTACCCTTTGCGTGGTGAAGTTATTATTGCTGACGCCGCATTTATTCGTGGAACGCCTGTTCAGAATGGTCCATCGACTGGAGAAGTCTGGCTGGAATCGCGAGCTCTATCCGCGTTGAGCATAGAGGTTGGCGATTCGGTTTATGTGGGAGAGGCAGAACTTACTGTTAGCAAAATAATAATTGCAGAGCCAGACAGACAACAAGGCGGCATGCTGGATAATGCGGGGCCGCGCCTAATGCTAAGCATGGAGGATGTTGCCTTAACCAATGTTGTGCAAGTAGGCAGCCGAGTTAGCTATCGTTATTTATTTGCAAATGATGACATAGAAACTCTGGATTCATTTAATCAATGGTTGCGTGACGAATATGAGAACGAATATTACCTTAGAGATGTCAGGGACGAGAGTGAAGAAGTTAGCGATGCACTAAACAAGGCAGAGAGTTTTCTTTTACTAGGCTCGCTGTTTGCCGTGCTTCTGGCAGGCGTGGCTATAGCGCTTACCGCAAAGCGATACAGCGAACGACACTACGACTACGTTGCTATTCTAAAAACATTTGGTTGTACGTCGGCGCAGATAGGGATAATTTATTTATCGATTCAGGTTGTGTTGGCGCTAATTTCCATAATCATTGGTTGTGTCCTGGGTTGGCTGGTGCATCAGGGAATATTGCAACTATTGCAAACCGTCATACTGGTTAGCCTTCCTCCTGCGGGTTATCAGCCCTATGTGATTGGTTCTCTAACGGCAGTAATCTGTTTATTGTCCTTTGCTTTGCCACCACTTCTTGCCCTTCGAGAAACTCCGCCCTTAAGAGTATTGCGTAAAGACCTCAGTCAACAAAAATTTGGAGCCAATGTGCCTTACCTGTTTGGCATGTTCGGCACCGTATTCCTGATTCTCTGGTATAGCCAGGACTTGATGCTAACAACAGTTTTAGTTGGCTCGGTAGCAGCCATTGCGCTTTTCCTGTCGGTTGTTTCTTATGCGTTATTGCGCTCCAGTGGTTCTGTTGGCATGAAGGCCGGAAGCGCCTGGAAACTTGCCATGACCGCAGCCAGAAGAAGACGCAAACAGAATGTGCTACAGGTAATGGTATTTTCTATCACCATTATGTCACTGTTAATTTTGACCCTGCTTCGAACTGACTTAATAGATGACTGGCAGGCACAGTTGCCGGAGGACACGCCAAATCATTTCATGATGAACATTACCCAGTCGCAAATTGCGGGTATTGAATCGTTCTTTGAAGAAAATGGCATTGTCAGTAACGCTTTCTATCCGCTAATTAGCGCAAGGGTGATAGCGGTAAATGGTGACGAACCTGACCCGCAGGAAGACCTGGATACGGATGCCAACAGAAGCTCGATTACTGAGGGGGCTCAAGCGGATGATGATGAGTCAGAAGATCAATCTGGTGATCAGGAATCATCAGCAGGAGAATCAGGGGAACAGGGTCAGGTGCGCGGTCGTCTGTCTCGCAGACAAGTTACCTGGGCGGATGAACTGCCTGCCGATAATCGTGTCACCGAGGGTAGTTGGTGGGACGAAAATATTGAAGCCGGTTATGTGTCAATTGAAGATGAATATGCGAGCTGGCTAGGTATTGAAATTGGCGACAGTGTAGAGTTTGAAATTAATCAGCAAACAGTTAGTGCTGAAGTTAGCAGTTTTCGCAGTGTGCGTTGGGATAATATGCAACCCAACTTCTTTATTATTTTTTCCCCGGGCACTATCGACTACCTGGGGGCAACCTTTCTTTCTACGGCTTTGATGGAGCGGGAACAAAAAATACTACTCAATGATTTGGTACGTCTGTTTCCTACTATGGTGATCATCGAGGTCGACGCCTTGATAGAGCAAATTCAAAATATCATCGCTCAGGTTACATCAGCCATTGAGCTAATTTCAGTCTTGGTTTTGGTGTGTGGTGCACTAGTACTATTGTCGTGTGTAAACGCGACACTGGATGAGCGCTTTCATGAAAATGCAATTCTTAGAACTTTGGGCGCGGGTAAAAAACTAATTCTTACCAGTTTGTTAATTGAGTTTTCAATGATTGGAATGGTGGCAGGAATTATTGCAACCATAGGAGCGGAAGGCAGCCTGTACTATTTGCAGGAACAGGTATTCGAGCAGGACTTCAACTTTCATTACTGGGTTTGGGTTGCTGGCCCATTAATCGGCATGGTCGTTATTGCTGGCCTGGGTGTGAATTCAACACGCAAGGTGGTTAGTATTAGTCCGCTTAATGTATTGCGCCGCGTTGTTTAAAGGGCTCATAGGGTTATAATCAACATCTACCGCTAATATATCGAGAGTACAGGTGCATCATATGAAAATCATTCGAGTCAGGGCTGTCCACACCGCTGTGTCCGTGTTTGCTTTTATCTTGCTTATTACGGCCCAAATCAGCTCGGCACAGTCTTTGAAGGATGTTACCGACGAAAACTGTATTCAGGGTGACTGCATTGATGGCCGCGGAAAGTTAGAGCTAAGCACGCCCTTTGGTAAAGGTCAGTATTTTGGCGATTTCCGTGATGGAGAGTTTCACGGCAGAGGTCGACTGGAGATTCCAATTTCGTTTGTGGAAAAAGCCATCTACGACGGCAACTGGAACAAAGGCATACGTAGTGGGCGTGGCACATACTGGAATGGCACAGGAAGTCTATATATTGGACAGTGGCGCGATGATGAACGAAATGGGCAAGGCACGTATTTTCATAACCTGCCACGCTGGGGTGAAAATGAGCATTCCGAGTTTTGGATGAAGGAGAATACTGAGAATTACTCTGGGGAATTTGTGGATGATAATTACCAGGGTAAAGGGATATATCGTTGGGCTGATGGAAGAAAATATGATGGTAGTTTTTTTGCTAACAATAAACACGGCTCCGGTACTTTTTACTTTGTAACTGGAGTCGCCAGGACGCAGGTGTGGAACTATGGCGATTTTGTTAGATGGGATTAGCATTGATTTAATTTTGGGAGTGGCAAATGGAACTTGAATCATTGCGCCGCGAATATCTTCAGGGTGGCTTAAGCCGAGAGCATTTGGCGGCTGACCCATTTGACCAATTTGATAAATGGATGCAGCAGGCTATCGAGCTTAAGGTGGGTGATCCTACTGCCATGACCGCTGCAACAGTCGATGAAAATGGTCAACCGAGTCAGCGCATAGTTTTGCTTAAGCACTTCGACAAAGACGGTTTTGTGTTTTATACCAACTACGGTAGTCGCAAAGCAGAAGAGTTAGACAATAATTCTAATATAAGTTTGCACTTTCCCTGGCACACGATTGAAAGACAGGTGAAAATTTGCGGGCAGGCGACAAAAATATCAACTGCCGAGTCAATTAAATATTTTGCGAGTAGACCTAAAGACAGCCAACTGGCCGCTATTGCCTCAGCGCAGAGCACGGTGCTGACTTCCAGGACTGTCCTGTTAAATCAATTCGAGTCACTGAAGCAAAAATTCCAGGCTGGGAAAATCCCGTTTCCAGATTTCTGGGGGGGTTATAGAGTCAAGGCGAGAGAAATCGAATTCTGGCAGGGTGGGGCTAATCGATTGCACGACCGCTTTAGATACTTACTCACCGCGAACGGTGAGTGGAGTATTGATCGACTAGCTCCTTAGCTGGCCTTCCATTTTTTAAGCTTCTTCTTTTCCAGTTGTTTTTTCAGTCTGGCGTATTGAGGAATGCCATTCTTATAGGCAGGGTAGTCCTCACCCTGAATCAGCGGTGCGAAATAGCGACGTGCCTCATCGGTAATATGAAAACCATCACGAGTGATGTAGTGCCGAGGCATCATTTTTTCAACATTGGCCACATCTGAAAGTTTTGCCTCGCCAATGCGCCATGTGTATTTTTTACCTTTACCTCTAATGATAGTCGGCATTACGGCGTTCTTACCTTTCAGTGCAAATTCTACAGCAGCCTGCCCAACGGCATAGGCCTGAGCCACATCGGTTGCCGATGCTATATGGCGTGCTGATCGCTGTAAGTAGTCAGCCACTGCCCAATGGTATTTGTAGCCCAGTGCGTCTTTGACCATGTTCGCCACGAAAGGGGCTACGCCACCAAGTTGCACATGACCAAAGGCATCTGCGCCACCAGCATCGGCAAGAAAAGATCCATCCGAATTTTGCACGCCTTCAGACACGACAATGGCGCAGTACCCATACTTCTTTACGCTTGATTTAACTTTCTTCAGAAATTTATCTTTGTTGAAGGCTATCTCAGGAAATAAAATTATATGCGGAGCATCGCCTTCCAGCTCTGTGGCAAGGCCCGCTGCTCCAGCAATCCAGCCTGCATGGCGGCCCATGACTTCCATAACAAATACTTTTGTTGAGCTATCACACATGGATGCGACATCAAGGCCAGCTTCCCGAATAGAAACAGCAACGTATTTTGCAACCGACCCAAACCCTGGGCTGTTGTCTGTTATGGGTAAATCGTTATCCACAGTTTTAGGTATGCCAATGCAAGTGATTGGAAAGCCTTTTTCGAGGCTTATCTGCGAAATTTTGTTGGCTGTGTCCTGGGAATCACCACCGCCGTTATAAAGGAAGTAGCGAATATTATGCGCCTGAAATACTTCCATTAAGCGCTCATATTCGCGCTGATTCTCAGTGTATGATTTTAGTTTGTAACGACAGGAACCAAACGCCCCGGCAGGAGTGGTGCGAAGAGCAGCAATAGTTTTGGCTGACTCTTTACTGGTATCGATCAACTCCTCATTAAGCGCGCCAACGATTCCGTTGAGGCCCGCATAGACTTTGCCGATTTCGTCCTTATGCGCTCGAGCAGTTTCAATTACACCACAGGCACTGGCATTGATGACCGAAGTAACGCCGCCGGATTGGGCGTAGAACAGGTTTGGTTTTTTCATATTCAGGTTTCATTGTATTGTCAGTGAATGGCTGATAGTCAGCTCAGTAAGGCGAGTGTTATGTTACAAGCTGTGGGTTACTACTTCAATTGCTTGCCAGTACTTGGATATTGATGCAACAATCGAGGCCTCTATTAAAGCGGGTGAACGCAGTGCAACTAATTATAGGTATGTCCGGAGCCAGTGGTGTTATCTATGGTATTCGGTTATTGGAAGTATTAAAAAATGTAGCAGAGGTTCAGACACATCTAGTAATGTCAGAATCTGCCAAGATGAATATTGCCATCGAAACCGAATGGGCAGTTAAAGACGTCAAAGCGCTGGCGGATTATGTTCATTCCAACAAGGACATCGCAGCCACTATTGCCAGCGGTTCATTCAAATCAGATGGAATGATTATCGCGCCCTGCTCAATTAAAACCTTATCAGCTATTGCAAACTCCTATGCCGATTCGCTTATTGTGCGCGCGGCAGATGTCATTCTAAAAGAGCGCCGACGACTGGTGCTAATTCCTCGAGAGACACCGTTGCACACGGGTCACTGTGAATTGCTGCTAAAGGCTAGCCAAATTGGCGCCATCATTGCTCCGCCAATGCCAGCGCATTACATCAAACCGCAGACCATAGACGATTTGGTTAACCATCATGTTGGTAGAGTATTAGATTTATTCGACTTAGACCCAGGGCTGGTTAAGCGTTGGTCAGGAACAAGCAATAAGGAAAAATAAGCATATGAGTAATAGCCTTTTCGATCTTACTGGGAAAGTTGCTTTAATTACTGGCGGAAACAGTGGCATTGGGCTGGGCTTCGCCGAGGGTGTGGCTAAACAAGGGGCCGATGTTTGTATCTGGGGTCGCAATGTTGAAAAGAACGCAGATGTCGTCGCGTCTCTAAGCAAATTAGGGGGCAAGGTACATGCCATTCAATGCGATGTTGCTGATGAATCGGCGGTAGAAAAATCCTTCAGCGAAACCCTGGAAGTTTTTGGCAGGGTAGATAGCTGCTTTGCCAATGCCGGTGTAGCCCGCTCAGGACGCTTCGAAGAATTCTCCACTGCAGACTGGCGTCATGTTCTCGATGTTAATCTCGATGGTCTTTTTTATACAATGCGCTGCGCCGCGCGCCATATGAAACAACGCTCCGAGGCGGGCGATCCCGGGGCCGCCTCATTGGTACTTCATCTTTGGGAGCTCTAATGGGCATGGCGAGAGTTGAAGCTTATGGCGCCAGTAAAGGCGCGGTAATCTCAATGATGCAGGCGCTGGCAATTGAGTATGCACGTCATGGCGTTACCGCTAACTCAATCTTACCGGGGCATATAGAAACGGCAATGACCGAAGACAATTACGCCAATGAGAAGTTTGCTAACGCCATTCTGCCGCGCATACCAGCAGGGCGCTGGGGCGACAAGTCAGACTTTGAAGGAATAGCGGCCTATCTAATGAGTGATGCTAGTCGTTACCACACCGGTGATAGCTTTCTGATAGACGGTGGCTTTTTCCTTTACTAGTTTCTAGCCAAATATCATAAAAATTGTTATGGAACAAAGCTATCGTTTCTGCACAATATTAGATGGGAACCGCGAGCGCTGGGTTAGGGACCCCTGTTTTTGCAGCAATTAAAGCGTAGCATCGAGTGACGGAGGGAGACCGGCTTTTTGGGCTCCCGACCGAGAGAGAGAACCCAGGAGGGGTGCAAGCTGCGGAGAAAATAGGGGTCCCTGACCCAGTGCGCTCTCTCAGCAATTGCATAAGCTGGCTGACACCTACTAGCGATAGAGAATGACTTGTAGACATTTGATGCGTGTACCGGGGCTTGGGAAGGGGTACTGTTTTTTCGTTCCAATGGGCCATCCCTGGCCCTCCCGCGCTCCATCCCTGGGCGCTAGTCACTACAAAACAGCACCCCTTACCAAGTCCCTGTCGAGTTCAGTATTCTTCTCTACTGCAGGTCTTTCTGCATCTTAGTCGGTGGAGTTAATTCATTATTTCGTGGGAATATCTCAGACTCTGACCGCTTTTCCCTGCGAATTGTGCTAGAGTGCCGCCTCGTCAGTCTGAGCGAAAATTCGCCAGGGTGATAGTGCATCATATTAGGTACAAAGTTACCGCCTTTCTCTTGAACTGTACGCTGTTGAAAAATCGGCGCCAGTCTTCATCAGCTAGATATCGATTGCACACCTGTGCATCTGGAAATTAAAGTCCAGAGAACACATAACGACAAACCCATGCATGACTGCAACAGCAAGGCTGTAGCGGCTTGTGAGTATTGGTTTGAATCAAATTTAATACAGTTTTTACAAAGAGAAATTGAATGACTTTTAAGGCTCTCGGTTTATATGACTCCCTGCTACGCGCCGTAGAAAAAACGGGCTACACAGAACCCACACTAATTCAACAGAAAGCAATTCCCGTAATTTTAGAAGGGAAAGATGTTATGGCTGCCGCCCAGACCGGCACCGGCAAAACAGCAGCTTTTACTTTGCCTATGTTGCAACTGCTCAGTGGTAGAACCAATACCAAACGAAATTCTATGCGGGCGCTGATACTAACTCCCACACGTGAACTGGCAGCGCAAATACAAGAAAGTATCATTACTTACGGAAGCAACGAAAAGCTTCGTTACGGGCTGGTGTTTGGTGGGGTAAATATAAACCCACAGAAGCGGGTTCTAATGAAAGGCCTGGATATTCTGGTTGCTACT
This sequence comes from SAR86 cluster bacterium, assembly GCA_002402175.1. Classification (GTDB taxonomy): domain Bacteria; phylum Pseudomonadota; class Gammaproteobacteria; order Pseudomonadales; family Pseudohongiellaceae; genus UBA9145. Next base: position 16,265 of record NVVJ01000022.1, on the reverse strand, counting down.
CCAGGTAGATTACTGGATTTGTATCAGCAGAAATGCATCAATTTTTACGATGTTGAAATGTTGATTCTGGATGAAGCAGACCGAATGTTAGACATGGGCTTTATTCATGACATTAAGAAAATAATCGCACTTCTACCGAAGCAGCGTCAGAACCTAATGTTTTCTGCCACCTTTTCAGATGATATTCGCAGGCTTGCCAAGCCCATTTGTAATAACCCTGTGGAAATCGATGTGGCTCCTCGCAATTCAACCGTCGATGCAATTTCTCAGAAGCTTTACCATGTCGAGAAACCCGACAAGGCAGATCTACTTTGTGAAATCCTGCAATCAAATCCAGGCCAAACTCTGGTTTTTAGTCGAACCAAACATGGTGCCAATAATCTTGCCAAACGATTAAACAGAGATAATATTAATTCGGCGGCGATCCACGGTAACAAGTCGCAAGCGCAGCGAACGAAGGCCCTGGATAATTTTAAAACCGCAAAAGTACAAGTGCTGGTCGCGACTGATATTGCGGCTCGCGGAATTGACATCGATCAGTTAGCAACGGTAGTGAATTTTGATCTCCCTCATGTCCCTGAAGACTATGTGCACAGAATCGGACGTACCGGAAGAGCTGGGGCTACAGGAGTAGCCATTTCTCTGGTGAGTAGTGAGGAACACAAGCAGTTGCGAGACATTGAGCGTCTGATTAAACGACCTGTTCCCGCTGGCGATAGCGATGAGTTTACGTTTGCGCTGGCAGAGCCCTTGCCCTCAAAGCGTAGTCCGAACAAGCAAAATACGCGAGGACATAATAAGTCTGGTGAGTCACGCCGTCCTGCGCATAGGCGCGGTAAACCTAGTGTAAGTACTGGCAAGAAGGCTGCAAGTGGAAACAAGTGGAATTCATCTAGGTCCAGATCAGCGGCGTCAGCATAAAGCAACCCTGCAACGCCGCTCGTGCCGAGCCTAAGTCAGTATTTTTGGGTTAAATTGGGGTATATTTTGCGGTGTGCAGCTGGAATTGATCTGAATAGGGTTGACTGAGTCTTCAGTCAGTGACAGTGTTAGCTTTCAGAAATTAAAACAATATTCCTATGTGAGGAAGTCATGCTTACGCAAGGTTCAGGATTCGCCAAGTACTCAAAATCACTAAGCTGGATGGTATCTTTTATCTGGCTAGCACTGTCACTTCTGGCATTTACCAGTGACAGCGAAAGTGCCACTCTTAATGGGTTCCTGTGGCTGGCAGGTGCGTTTGCATTTGCAATTTCGGCGATATTTTTATCGAAGAACTCGCAATCTTCAGATGCTGTTGAGGAAGAGTCTCTGGACTAGAGACTACTTCTTTATTCAGCCTGCTTGTAATCAACCTACCCGGTCGATGTTGTTAGATAATCCTCAAACGACAAATCTATAGGCTCCAGTCCGACTTCGATATTCTGTATTAACTCAATTCCTGTTGCTGTGTTTTTATCTTTAAATAATATCTTCATTAGCTTGCTCAGGTTTAGCTGAGCTATGTGCAAAGTGCTTCTAGCTGTGTTCGCTTCCCCACTATTTTTGCTATAAGTTGAAAGTAATATTTCTTCCATATTGTTCTGTTGGAATTTTTCAGCTTCCAGTTCGACTGCTTTGACTTTTTCTCTGAGAATGTTGTGCGAACTGGCCGCTGTGGGATAGTCAGGTGAAACATTCGATTTCATCCGCGTCCTAACATTCCTTAGAGGTTGCACAACATCTTGTTTCCAGCTGCTACAGAAATTGATTACTCGTTCTAGTAATACGGTATCTACTACGCCATGGGCTTGGGCATGCCAATAGCAGAACAAGATCAGGTTCACGTCCAGATCGAATTTGTTCTGTAAATCAAGACACGCACTGCCAACTCCATGCTGCGCATAGAACTTGGTAGAAAAATCCCAGAAAAAGTGTGACTGAATTGACATATATTGTGATGAATTCCGCTAGTTCTCCTATGCTACCGGAGTTTTGTGCTATAAACAGCATTCTTCAGCTTCGTAGTGAAATACCGAGAACAACTAAATGCATATTCATATACTAGGTATCTGTGGCACGTTTATGGGCAGTTTGGCAGTGCTTGCCAAGCAGCTTGGATACCGTGTGAGCGGCAGCGATGCGAATGTATATCCTCCAATGAGCACTCAACTTCGGGAACAGGGTATAGATCTGATGGAGGGGTTTCTACCGGAGCACCTTTACCCAGAGCCAGACCTGGTGGTGATAGGTAATGCACTTTCTCGAGGCAATCCCGCCGTAGAACATGTGTTAAACGAAGGGCTGAATTACACCTCAGGCCCACAATGGCTTGCGCAATACGTTCTGCACGATAAATGGGTGTTAGGAGTTGCCGGAACTCATGGTAAAACCAGCACCAGTGCAATGCTTACCTGGATACTTGAATACGCTGGAATGAGGCCCGGTTACCTCATCGGAGGAGTTACCAACAATCTCCCGAGTTCAGCCGATTTGGGTGACTCTGCATTTTTTGTGGTGGAGGCTGATGAATATGACAGTGCCTTCTTCGATAAGCGATCCAAGTTTGTACACTATGCGCCACGGACAGCAATCCTTAATAATCTGGAATTTGACCACGCGGATATATTCGAAAACCTTGAGGCAATCGAAAAACAATTTCACCATCTGGTGCGTACTGTACCCGGAAATGGTTTGCTCATAGTTCCTCACGGTGAAGCCACTATAGAAATGGTGCTGCGCATGGGTTGCTGGACTACTAGACAACAATTTGGTGTCGAAATCCCTGAGGAGGTTTGTAGAAAACTGGCTTCCAACGGCGGTGTTTTTTGGAGTGCATCAATAAGAAATGAACAGGGCAGCGAATTCGAGCTCACGAAATACGGACAGGGCTCAACCGGCGAAGTAATAAGTCGCACAGTGATAAATTGGGACATGACGGGAATCCACAATGTTAAGAATGGTATGGCTGCAATTGCTGCTGCTCATAACGTGGGTGTTGATGTCACAACAGCCGCCGAAGCACTAAATCAGTATAAGGGTGTAAAGCGACGACTGGAACTGCGAGGAACCGTAGAGGGTATCAAAGTCTATGACGATTTTGCACACCATCCAACCGCGATTGCGAGCACCTTGCAGGGCATGGCTGCCAAATTAAGAGCCGAGGATGGCGACACTCGCTTAATAGCCGTAATTGAGCCCCGATCAAATACAATGAAGCTTGGAATACATCAACAGCAACTCGTTGATTCATGCGCAGATGCTGACATGGTAGTTTGGCAGAAACCTGAAAAAACCGGCCTGGATTTTAACGCACTGATTGCTGAGAGCAAGGTGCCAGGTTATGTTTTTTCTGAAGTAGATGAGATAGTTGTTTTCCTGGAAGAAAATTGCCGATCTGGAGACCACATAGTTGTCATGAGCAATGGTAGCTTCGATGGTATTCATGAAAAATTACTTGTTGCATTGGACCATGGCCCCATCACATCGTCTCGTTTTTAATCGACCTGTAATATCATTACCACTTCATATCCTGATTTAAACAAGATATTGTCAATTATCAGCAAGTAGATTTTCACTCAACGGCAATATTTTGAATGAACGATAGCCAGGATATACCTCTCTTTCCGTTACACCTTGTCATGTTTCCAGGCGGACGACTGGATCTACAAATTTTCGAAAGACGATATATCGATCTGGTGCGTAGTTGCCTGCGCTCCGAAACCGGGTTTGGTATCTGTTTGCTGAAGGAAGGCGAAGAAGTCATCAAAGACAATTCCCGTCAAAAAATATACAACGCGGGAACTTATGCCCATATCGTAGACTGGGATCAGCTGGAAAACGGCTTGCTTGGAATAACCGTAGAAGGCAGCACGAAATTTGTTATAGAAGATTGCTGGCAGATCGACGACGGCCTCTTGATGTCGAAGGTAAAATTCAGCGAAACTGATAGCGTGGGGAAACCAGTAATTTCAGTTGAAGATGAATTCGAAGGCCTGGCTGATCTGTTGCAAAGCTTGGGAAACCATCCTTTGGTAGAACAGAAAAAACTGAAGATAGATTATGATAATTTATGGGACCTGGGCTGGCGCCTGGGCGAACTAATTCCTGTAACTAATGAAAAAAAGCAGCATCTACTGGAGCTTGATGATCCCTGGGAGCGAATTGAGCAGATTGAAAAGTTGGTTGCAGACCTAACACATACCTAGCCTAAGTCTCCCAAAAGGCCTGTCAGATGAAAGAAAACGATGATAGCTAGATTCATAAACACATCTAACTGGACTTATGAGCAGTGGTTGGCGGCCATTATTCTGGTTTTTATCGTGCTTACTGTTATTGTTTTCTTATATCGTATGGTTAAACTGTTTCGTGCCTTTAACAAACCGGCTTACCAGCCTAATTTACGGCCCCTCAGGCGCCGTCGAATCAGCACTACGAACTCCGAGCATAAACCAAATACTAATGATAATTAATGTGAAGATTAGTCGAGTAGTTTCTATTGTCCTGGTTTGCGTGGCCATGGTAACTAGTCAGGCCATAATTATTCGCCATGATGTTGGGCCGGGGCGTTATGAAGTGCCCAGCAGGGATTTTCCTGCGGTGTTCTTTCTCGAGCAACAAGGCAATCAGAAAGTATGTGTAGCGACAGTTATTCATCAGCGATGGGCTTTAACTGCCGCCCATTGCGTAGAGGAAACACTGTTACACGATAGTATAGAAAACGGCCTTCTCTATTCAGTGAATGTTGCTAATCAGACTCGTCACATTGACGCTGTAATAATTCATCCACTGTATGATAAAGATTCTGCTACGGATGTTGACCTGGCATTACTGCGGTTCCGTGAAGCATCACCCCGTCCCTTGCCCATGCCAATTCAGCTGGAAGAAACAGAACTTGGAGAGACCGTCAGTATTCTTGGATGGGGTTATTTTGGTCTTGGAACTACTGGAAGACAATACAATGATGGTAACCTGAGACGGGCGACCAATCAGATTACCCAAGCAGGGCGTCGACTAAGAATTATGTTTGATGACCCACGTGGCACTGACAAACTGGCCTTGCCTTTAGAGGGTATGCCTGGCTTAGGTGACAGCGGTGGGCCGGCTTTAATAAGCTCTGAAGTTGGTCTGGTTCTAGCCGGGATAACAGTAGGCGAAATTGAAGGCCCTGAATTTTCCGAGGAGACTCAGGGTAAATATGGATCGGTTGCGGTATACGAAAGAGTGTCGCAGCACGTAGACTGGATCGAATCAGTTATAGGAAGTTCTGCACCGTTTGATAGCTAGCGCTAAGTGCTGGTATTTCTATTAGAATAAAATACATATTAATTTGGARCTGGGGGAGTTAGATCGACATGATCAAAAAAATACTTATATCAATTGTTTTACTACTGCTGRTTGTTGTCGGTGGTGTRTTTTTCTACTTCGATTCAATCGTAAAAAACGGCATAGAGGTRGCRGGYTCGCAAGTTCTGGGAACGGCRGTCACGGTGTCATCRGTTTCYATATCACCCCTAAGTGGKAGTGGYAGCATTAGCGGTCTAAARATTGAAAACCCTGAAGGATTTAACTCAGAYTATGCAATTGAGCTGGAATCRATATCGGTGAATATYAATGTAAGYTCMGTRTTCTCAGACGTAGTCGAAATTGAATCTATTRKTATTGTRCAACCTGCAATAACKTATGAAACTAAAATCACYAGCGACAATATTAGAACGTTGCTGGCTAATCTTTCATCAGGCAGTGAAGAAGCAAGTGATTCTTCCAGCGAGGAAGCCAGTTCGGGCAAGCAGGTAATTATTCGCGAGCTAAAAATTCTGGACCCGCAGCTTAACCTAGTTGCGGCGTTTATTACGGCTCCAATCCCATTGCCAGACATTGAGATGCAAGATATTGGTGACGACAGCGAATCCGCTAGCGTGGCAGATGCTGTGAGCGCCGTGCTTTCAGAATTGAGCGGTTCTATATTGAGTAATGTGCCTAATCTGGACGATCTTAAAGAGAATGTGCAAGAACGGCTACAGGAAGGGCGCGAACAAGTCGAAGACGCGGTAAGTAATGCAGTGGAAGACCTGGGTGGTCGTTTGCGCGGTATTCTTAATTAGAGATATTTAGTGGGAGTTTCTGATCTACTCAGAAGCTCCCTGGTGTTCCATTCTTTCTGGGCTACCACAATAGTTTTGATGTCCAGGTAAAAGCTGATCTGTCTTGCCGGTTATACGATAGGCAAGCAAGCCTACCCATTCCCTCAGCGCAATCCGAAGCGTGTTTAGATTCCCGGCGAAGTCGAATTCAATTCGTAGTAAATCATCTGTAGTTGAATAGTGATCAACCGGATAAGGCTGCACCAGCCACTGTTGTTGGCAGAATATACCAACAGAGCGCGGCATGTGAAAAGCAGATGTTACTAACAACCAATTTTCATTGGCACCTGGAGATAGCAACGCTTTGCTGTTAATGACGTTTTCGTAGGTATTTCGCGATTCGCTTTCATAAATTATAGCGCGCTCGGCCAGGCCCAATTGGTCAAATAATATCTGAGCTATTTCAGCTTCCTTGAATTCCTGTTCGTTGACAGAGCCATTGCCGCCGGTGAAAACCAGTTGCGCTGACGGATATAAATTCGCCAGGTAAAGGAAGTTCGTCAATCGCTCTGCACCGCCATTTAATTCGCTTTGTTGCCAGGTGTCAGACAGACGAGGTGATATGGCTCCGCCTAACACTATGATTCCATCAACCCGTGCCGGAAGAGCGGCGTTAGTAATAAATCGATTCTCCAGGGGCGCAATTAACCATTCTCCAGACGGGAAAAACCCAATAAACACTAGCAATAAAGCGCAGCAAGCCAATAATCGGCGCGATAGGGCTTTCCAGCCAAATACCAGGCTTAGCCAGGCGGATAAGCCTAAAAGAACAATGAGGCTGTCTGGTGAGATTACTGCCCAGATGATTTTGGACGCAATGAAGAAAAATGTATCCATAGAGTTCTTAGATTAGAGTCAGTTTTCGAATAAGACCTTGAATGCTAACCTAATTACCGGCTAAACACATCGGCAATTTGGGCTGGCGGAGCTAACATTTAAGACGCTTATGCTTAGATTGTTGCATCGAATTTGCTACTATCGTTGGACTAATTTGAATATCAGCAAACAGGAGTTAGACATGACAATCCAGGTTGGAGATAAGGTACCGGTAATCAATTTTAAGCATATGACGGCAGATGGCCCTAAAGAAATAAGCAGTGACGAAGTATTTGCGGGCAAGAAGGTCGTTTTCTTCGCCGTACCAGGCGCTTTCACTCCAGGATGCTCCATGACACATTTGCCGGGTTTTGTAGTTAACGCAGATTCAATCAAAGCCAAAGGTGTTGATACTATCGCTTGCATGGCCGTCAACGATGCCTTCGTAATGGGCGCATGGGGACAGGCGCAGAATGCCGAAGAAGTTCTAATGCTGGCTGATGGAAATGGCGATTTCACCGCGGCTATTGGCCTTGAACTGGATGCCAGCGGATTTGGTATGGGAAGCCGGGCGCAGCGTTTTGGCATGATTGTCGAAGACGGCACCGTGACATACCTTGGCATAGAAGCACCAGGCGAAATCAAAGTGAGCTCTGCCGACGCTATGCTGGAGCAGCTCTAAACACTGATTAAGGCAATCCATGCTTCGAAAATTAGTCACAGGCTCCCTATTTTTTCTGTTGTTGCTTGCTGGGTGTGCAACAACAGTTACGCCTCGCCCTGAGATCGAAGGCAGAGCCTTGCTGGAAGAAAGGAATATTCAGCGCAAAATAGCTCTGGAACAAAACATCAAGGACAGTAGCCGGATTCAGGATGTGGGTTTTCCTCTTTTACAGGCAGCCGTATCATTCTGCGGGCCTAATGTGGTTGAAAGTATTGGGCTCGACGTAGCCACCAGCTATGACTTTGAAGAATCATTCCAGCGCGCAGCGCAAGAAGCCCTTGCGACCAGCGCCTCAGTCACAGTTATGAATGCCATAGATGGAGGCCCATCTGCAGTTGCAGGCATTCAGAGCAAAGATACAATACTTGCCGTTAACGGAAATCCGATTGTTACCGGTGCCAATGCGTCGGCAATATTTAGCAACTTGCTGAAAGAGGAATTGGATAGCAATGACTCGATCGTCCTAAGTATAGATCGCGAAGGTGCAAGTATCGATTTTGAAGTTTCTTCAGTTGATGTGTGTGATTACAATATTTCATTAGTTCTCACGGATGATTTGAATGCTTATGCCGATGGCAGCAATGTTTATATCACTCGTCGTATGTTGCGTTTTACCGACAGTGATAAAGAGCTGGCGTTGGTTATTGCACATGAGCTAGCACACAACATTATGAATCATGTGCGCAAGAGGCGGCAAAACTACTCTCTAGGATTATTGGTAGACTTGGCAGCACGCTCCCAAGGAATTGATACAAGCGGATTATTTCGCGATATGACTGCCGATGCATATTCTCAGGCATTTGAGGCCGAAGCAGACTATGTTGGTATGTACATTTTGGCGCGAACGGGAATGGACCTTGATGGGGCAATTTATTTCTGGCGTCGTATGGCAGTAGAAAGCCCATCAAACATTGACTCTCACAGCTCGTCACATCCCGCAACGGCTGAGAGGTTTCTGGCATTAGAGCAGGCTATTGTGGAAATTGCTGAAAAAAAGGCTGCAGGTATTTCTCTCAATCCAGAAACTAAATCTGATTGAAAGATAACACTTAGGGTAAACCAGTAGAATAAAACTAAGAATAAAATAGAAATATAAAAACGAATACAGCTACAGGAATAACCATGACATCAGAATCAGAAATACACGATTCAACACCTCTGGAAACACCAATGCGAAGCAAGATAGGCCTCTGGCTTGGGCCTGCAGTATTTGTATTCATGTTGGCTTTCGTTGACCTCGACCCTGCGAACCCACTGGTAACTCGTATGACGGCGGTTATATTGCTGATGGCCATCTGGTGGATTACAGAAGCTATTCCATTGTCTGCAACTGCGTTGGTACCTATTGTGCTATTTCCATTTCTTGGAATCATGCGCGGCCGATTAGTGCCTGCGAGTAACCAGATAGACTTCGATACAGTAACTATGCGCAATGGCCTGGTTCCTTCTGACCTTGATATTATTTACCCCAATGTCGCCGGTCAGTATATGGACTGGATTATCCTGCTTTTTCTAGGGGGCTTTATTATTGCAACAGCTGTCGAGAAATGGAATTTACACAAGCGCATAGCTCTGCACATACTGAAAGTAATCGGCGGGCAGCCGCACCGACTTGTGCTTGGCTTTATGATAGCTACTGGTTTTCTTTCTATGTGGTTGTCCAATACTGCTACAGCGATGATGATGATGCCGATGGGCATGTCATTGATTCTTCTCTACGAAGATCTTAATAAAAAGATCGTGGCAGATGGAGGCAAGGTGGATGAAAAAGCAGAAAATTTTTCTTTAACATTATTGCTGGGGATAGCATATTCGGCGTCTATAGGAGGATTTGCCACTTTAATTGGAACGCCTCCTAATGGAGTTCTAGTTACGCAGATGACTCAGTTATTTCCAGAGGCGCCAGATATAACATTTGCCTCATGGATGATGTTTGCCTTGCCGCTTAGTGCAGTTTTTATGTTGATTGCCTGGTTTGTTCTCACTCGTTTTGTGTTTCCTCTGCCTGCCACCACTCCATTTAGTGGTCGCGAATTCATTCGAAATGAAATTATCAAGTTAGGAATAATGTCCACTGAAGAGAAGCGAGTGACTGTTGTTTTTGTTGGCGCTGCCGTACTTTGGACAACGAGAAAAGATCGCTTGTTTGGCCCTGACATCGACATTTTTGGCTGGAGCCATTATCTCGATATGTTTCTGGTGTGGGCTGGGAGTACCCCCGTGGGTTATATGATTGATGATGGTACGGTCTCTATTGCCATGGGTCTCGCGCTGTTCATGATTCCAGCAAGTAAACAGGTTGGTGGTCGCCTGATGGATTGGGAGGATGCTAAGAAACTACCCTGGGGTATTTTACTATTGTTTGGAGGCGGGCTAGCTCTGGCCAAAGGTTTTAGCACTTCAGGCCTTAGTACCTATGTTGCCAGTCAGCTGCAATCTCTGCTTGGAGATGCAAACCCGCTAGTGATTGTTATGAGTACCGTGGGATTCATCACCGCACTTACCGAAGTAAGCTCTAATACCGCTACAATATCTCTGTCGTTACCGATAATGGCGAGCTTGTCTCAGGCTATTGAGGTGCATCCGCTATTGTTATTAATTCCGACAACTCTGGCGGCATCCTGCGCGTTTATGCTGCCGGTTTCCACGCCACCCAATGCAATAATTTATGGATCGGGAAGGGTGCCGATTATGAAGATGGTTATTGCTGGATTTTGGCTCGATGTTATATCGGTGTTGCTATTAACGCTGTTCGTTTATACCGCAGGGCATTTAACTTTTGACGTTTTGGGGCCATTTCCGGACTGGGCTGCACCCTAGAGAATGGATGTTTTGCATATTAGCTCTAATGGTTTGCGGGAAAGAATCCGAAATAATAGTATAACTGCTTAATATTTTGTATTTTGATGGCAGGAATGACACTATAGTCAAATATAAGCATTTGAAATTAATAGATATTTTTCTTAAGTGGTAGAAATTATAGTTAATAGTCTCTAAGATAGTGGGCAAGTTGTTTTAGTGACTTCTACCTTTGTGCTATGTTTTAGATTGAGTATTGGCCGATATTGTACTCTGCAACTACAAATTGAGCTGCAGAGCACATACTTTAAGAGCGCTAGAACATTAGTTCGGAAACAATAAGAATTAAATAATTAATCGAGATACACAGGGAATTACAAAACAATAAGCTAGACCATCTATGTTATGAGTAATAAGCAGCCCACAAACCCTTCAGCGGTAGCACCCTGTCCAGCCGGAGATGATCACTGTACAAATCTGTCTGAAGTTGTTCGACTTCAGGAAGAGGTAAAGCAGCTAGCGGCTTTGGTGCGTACGGATGAATTAACTCGGCTGTTTAATTTTCGTTATTTTAATCAGGCGCTGAGTCTGGAAATGGAACGTACTCGTCGTTCTGGTCAGCCCACCTGTTTGATAATGTTGGACCTGGATCATTTTAAATCTATTAATGATGCCTATGGGCATGAAGTAGGCAATATTGTTCTTAGTCATATTGCAAACCTGATTCGCAAAACAATTCGACGACTTGATATTCCGTGCCGCTACGGCGGAGAAGAATTTACTATTATCTTGCCTGATACTACTTTGAAACAGGGAGCAAGATTCGCTAATCGGCTTAGGCTTATCATCGAAAATTCTCCAGTTAAGGCCAGTGATGTTTTGTTGGGAATTGAGGCAAGCTTTGGTGTTGATATTTATTGTCAGGGTAGCCAGCAAACCGAAAAGGAATTTGTAGAGAAGGTTGACAGCTTTCTATATTTGGCAAAGCAGGAAGGTCGCAATCGAGTGTGTCATGTGGGTTTTGACAAAGCGAATGATGCCACCGACACTGAGAAAAAGAAAAAAAGCTAAAATATAACCCCTAATATTCCACAACAACTTCGCAGCAACCTTCTCGTACAACTCTAACTATCTTCCGAAGCGCTTAATTTTGATGCAGCGACCTCTCTGGCCAAGTTGTGTAAGATTGCGGCAGTTGCTCCCCATATTCGATAATTCTTATATTGTAATTCCAGAATTTTCCTTTGTTTGTTTTTATACGTCATGAAAGTAGACGTGTAAGCATCCAGATCTAATACCAAAGCAAGAGGCGCGCTGAATATCTCTGCAACTTCAAAAGGGCATGGTTTAAATTTCAGGCCGGGTTTAATTAATCCTACTACTGGAGTTATTTGAAATCCCGAAGGTAGGGCCATATCTCCCAGTTGTCCGATAACCTCTACCTCGGTAGTTGCTAAGCCGATTTCTTCTTCGCTCTCCCGTAAAGCGGTAGCAATATCGTCAGCGTCCTGTTCGTCTCGTGAACCACCCGGCAAACTGATTTGCCCTGCATGGGTATTCAAATTTTCAGAGCGTACAGTTAGAACAATATGACTTTCGTTGTCTGCCTGGTGACGTGTTATAGGAATCAACACAGAAGCTTTGCGTAGAGAAGTCTCCTTGCCGACAAGCATGTTGTTAACTGAATTGTCCGGATGTGGGATTGGTGAAAGATTGGATGCATCATATCCAGAAAAATAATTAACCAGGTCATGGAAAATATGATGATCCTTTATGGGGTTTCGATCTGTCATTACTGCCTACGTTTTGGTTTTTGGTGTCTAAAAGCAAATAAGAGTATAAATAGAATTAACTGCAACACAATGAAAAAGCCGGCAAGAGCCGGCTTTTTCTGATTAGCTACTATTTCCTTAATCAGTTCAAATGATCAAGAACATAGCCGTGTAGAGTGATTAGACTAGCGAAAACTCCAGGTAGCGCCAAGATACGCTCTTGCAGGTTCGCCCGGAAAGTAACGATCTCCGGTAAATGTTGTCCAGTCCGCTCGCTCTGCATATTGAGTATCGAAAACATTTAGTATATTCAATGAAAAGCTCAGCTGATCACTCTGCTTGTACTGAACCCGAAGATTCATCAGGTTATGACCTTCGTAGTCAGCAGTGTTTTCCGGGTTAGTGTAGTACTCACCCATATTGACAACTTCGATTTCGGCTAGCAAAGCATCATTCGGCTGCCATTGTAAACGTAAGTTTCCAAACGTATTCGGTGCCGTATCTACATCGTTGCCTTGAATATCGACACCGCCAGATATCTGAGAATTTTCATAGGTGTGACTGGCCAGATTATAGACACCATGAATTGATAGCGAGTTGCTTAAATCATACCCCATGGCAAATTCTAAGCCGCGGTGTTTAGTATGATTGCTATTCAGGTTTTCTCTGGAACTATTGGTAATGATTTCATTTTCTTTATCCATATAGTAATAAGTGACTTCATAGTTCCATTTATCACCTGCACCTTTAACGGCTATTTCATAGCTGTCCAATTCAACAGAGTCCAGTTCGGCTACAGTTTGCGAGTTCTGTAGGCGGTAAAGCTCTGTAGCTTGTGGTGCACGAAATCCATGCTGTGCTCTGAGTTGTAAGCTGTGATTGTCATTTAGCGCGTAACTCAGACCTAGCTTGGGAGAGATATCGGTGAAATCATCGCTTCTATCAGCAGGGCGGCTATAACGACAACCGAATCTGCACTCAACGCCAAACTCATCTGTACGACCAACCAGCATGAGATTGTCATATTCGTAGTCTACGTTCTCGATGCGCAGGCCCAATGACAGGTCCCAGCCATTGCCGAAGCTTTGCTGGTAATTTATGAACGCCGCCACCTGTTGTGCTTCCACTTCGTAGTCGTAGTGTTTGCCCTGAGGAATGGAGTTTCTAATAAAAAATGAGCCAGTAGTTGGATGTAGCTGAGTCTGTTTGAGGCTTCCTTCGGTGCTTTCGATGTCAAAGCCTATAGCCAAGCTCGCACCATTGGATAACTCGGTATAGCCTGCTGCCTGCAAACCCAAACTACGATGCTCTGTATCTTCCATAGGTTGTCCTGGAAGAAAATGCTGCAGAAATGTCATATTCACTTCACGAAAGTACGGTGTAAGCACAACATTCCAGTCATTTATATCGCGACTAAAAGATGTCCAGAATCGGCTGCTGTGGCTGTCGCGAAATGCTTCCGGGTTAGGATTGGTATCGCGTCGGCTGTCATCTTTATAAGCATCTGTGCCGGTTACAAAGCCAGCAGTTTCCTGGTTCAGATTGGTGACAGTAAAGCCGCCATCTAATGTGGTGCCATTGTTGGTAGTGTAGTTGTACAACCAGGAGACTTTCTGTTGATCTACGCCGCTGTCATCGCGGTAGCCTTCTTCACTAGTACCATTTAATAACAGTAATTGCTTAAAGTTGCCGTAGTCATTACCGTATTTTGCATTGATACGTTGAGACCCGCGAGGACCTTGTTCATAGCTAATCTCGCCAGCATCACCAGGTTGTGGAAGAACTACATTGATTAGGCCATGTACTGCGTTAGAGCCCCAAAAAGCACTGCCCGGTCCGCGAATGACTTCAATGCGTGCGGCGTTTTCGGAATGCGCATCAAACATTTCGTTTACATTACAGAACCCATGAGAGCGAACAGGTATGCCATTCTCAGCAACAAGAAATGCACCGCAAGCTCCAGCGCCTGTAAGCACAGGTGAGCGTATAGCTGACAGGCTTTCCTGCCCGTTATTTCGGTGAATGCTAACGCCGGGTAAGCGATTTAATGCTTCCTGGTAATGTGTGTGACCTATTAAGCCCAGTTCTTGTTCGCCTAAGACTGACACGGCAGCATTAACATCTGCCAGTCCTTCTGATTTTCTGGTATTAGACGTAACCTGTATTTCTTCAATTGCCTGTTGTCCATTTTGCGCCAGCACAGGAATCGCTGAAAATGCAGTTGCGGCAGCAATACCGGTGAATAGTAACTTGCGTATCATATCTTTCTCCATTGTGGGTTCGCGAATACAGCAATAACGATTACTCTTTGGTAATTCATCAGTGTTTGATGCGCGATAATTCTTTAAATCAGGTCATGGCGTAACCTTGATTTATATACGGTTTCTGTTATTTCCCAGTTTACAATCCTGGGAGCGACTATCTTTGGCGGTTAGTCTGAAGCCCGACAATATAACATAGAATACGGCCCTATTCCCCTGTCTTTACAGCCGTCATCGTTAGCACGTAAACTGTCATTCGATTTCCACCGTGAGCCGTATTTTGTGCAAAGTGGGCCGAGAAGACTAGCTAGATAAACAGATCACAGTGGGCGGGTTAAGAAATTTTCTGAGGACCGATGTAATGAAGACAAGAGTGACAGAAATGCTTGGCATTGAGCATCCTATTGTACAAGGTGGTATGCAATGGGTGGGTTTGGCTGAATTAGCTTCCGCTGTATCTAATGCGGGAGGGTTGGGCATTATTACCGGTTTAACCCAGTCAACACCGGAGGATTTGCAGAAAGAAATAGCACGCTGTCGTGAAATGACTGACAAACCCTTCGCCGTTAATCTAACGATACTTCCTACTATTAAACCGGTTCCCTACGACGACTACGCTCAGGCAATTGTAGATTCTGGTATTAAAATTGTAGAAACAGCAGGACGAAACCCTGAGCCCTTTCTGCCATTATTTAAATCGGCAGGAATAAAAGTGATTCACAAATGCACGTCGATTCGCCACGCCTTAAAAGCAGAAAGAATAGGCTGCGATATGGTGAGTGTTGATGGTTTTGAATGTGCCGGCCACCCCGGCGAAGACGATGTGACCAACATGATTTTATTGCCATTGGCAGCCCGCAGGTTAAAGATACCTTTTCTGGCTTCGGGCGGGATAGGTGATGGCGCAGGACTGGCTGCTGCACTGGCAATGGGGGCGGATGGTATTAATATGGGCACTCGTTTCATGGTAACCAAAGAAGCACCTATTCATCAAAATGTTAAACAACGCATGGTCGAAGCTAGCGAACTTGATACAGAACTAATTTTCAGATCCCTTAGAAATACATCCCGAGTGTTTAAAAACAGCGTTGCGGAAAAGGTAGTCGAAATAGAGTCGCGGGAAGGCGAAACCAAATTCGAAGACATTCAACCTCTAGTGCAAGGCGCTAAAGGCCGGCAACTATTTGATGATGGTGATTTGGAAAAAGGTATCTGGTCGGCAGGAATGGTTATAGGGCTGATTGACGATATTCCCAGCTGCGAAGAATTACTTACTCAAATGGTTTCTGAAGCAGAAGATATTATTCAGAATCGCCTTAATGGTTTATTGGGCTAGTAGTTACTAGATAGCTTACTAATAGTTTATTAATAATTAATTGAATTCAATCGACGGATAAATTATGCAAGTTAAAAATAAAGTAGTGGTAGTCACCGGTGGTGCCAGTGGAATCGGCAAGTCTCTATGTGAACGGTTTGCGAAGGAAGGCGCCAGCGCCATTGTAGTATCCGATATCGACCAGCAAGGTATTGATGCAACAGTGGCTGATATTTCAACGCTAACTCAGGCTGTTGGAATAAAAACCAATGTTGGTAATGAAGAAGAAGTAAACGCACTAGTCGCTAAAACCTTGAAACAGTTTGGGCATATTGATTTGTTTTGCTCGAACGCTGGAATTTTCACAGTTGGTGGCGAAGAAGTTTCCACCGAAGCCTGGCAAACCATTTGGGATATTAATGTTATGTCCCATGTTTTTGCATCTCGCGCCGTACT
>NVVJ01000021.1 GCA_002402175.1 SAR86 cluster bacterium | reverse complement strand
GACATTGAAGTGCTTCATGGTATTGATATTGAGCTACGCCGGGGCGAAGTGCATGCAATTTTGGGTGAAAATGGCGCGGGGAAATCTACACTGGTTAAAATTCTTTCTGGCTTTGAGCCATTGACCGCTGGCGAGTTGCAGCTGACAGATGACAGCGGCGAAAAAATTCATATCAGTCAATGGAATAACCAGATCGCAGAAAAAGCAGGTGTTGTT
This sequence comes from SAR86 cluster bacterium, assembly GCA_002402175.1. Lineage (GTDB taxonomy): Bacteria > Pseudomonadota > Gammaproteobacteria > Pseudomonadales > Pseudohongiellaceae > UBA9145. Next base: position 49,659 of record NVVJ01000021.1, on the reverse strand, counting down.
TTAATTCATCAGGAATTCAACCTTGTTGATCAGTTAACGGTCGCTGAAAATATTTTTCTCGGTAGTGAAATAAAAAAAGGCTTGTTTCTCGACAAGAAACAAATGTTGAAAAAGACTCGAGAATACCTGCAGTCACTTCAATGCGATATCGATCCCGATGTTCCGGTTCGAAACCTGGCGGTGTCTGCGAAGCAAATGGTTGAGATCGCCAAAGCCCAGGCCAAGCACGCGAAGCTATTGATTCTAGACGAACCTACCGCGGTATTAACACAGAAAGAAAGTCAGGTCTTGTTCGAGCTAATCGAGCGGCTGCGCAAACGAGGTGTGGCTATTGTTTATATATCCCATAAGCTCGACGAGATTGAGCAGATCGCAGACCGCATAACCATTCTTAGAGATGGCAAGCTGGTGGGGCACTATAAAGGCAGCGAACTTACTAAAGATGACATGGCCAGGTTGATGGTTGGTCGCGAATTAAGCTCCCTATTTCCAGATATTCCCGCACTGAATGAAGAAAGCGAAGTGGTGCTGCGCATCGAAAACTTACTATTGCCAGGTGTAGACCATGGCGCCAGCTTTAGTTTGAAGCGAGGTGAAATACTAGGATTTTCTGGTCTGGTGGGGTCAGGTCGAACTGCATTAATGGAAACTGTAATTGGGCTGCGAGTCGCGGCACGAAATAATGTCGGCTCCATAACTATAAATGGTGAGCAGCTTAAATTTAAGCGCTTAGCCGACGCCAGGAAAAAAGGTATCGCTTATTTAAGCAAAGACAGAAAAGGAAGCGGCCTGTTGCTGGACAAAGGGTTAAGTTTTAATTTTTCATTGTTTGCCTTACAAAAATTTTCCAGAATTCTTATTGATAAAAAGCAGGAACAACAGGCTTTCGACAAGGCCGTGGATACATTCGATATTCGTATAAAAGATTTTAATGTTAATGCTGGAAATCTTTCAGGAGGCAATCAGCAAAAATTGCTGCTTGCTAAAATCCTTGAAGCTGAGCCTGCTATCATTATTATTGACGAACCAACCCGCGGGATTGATATTGGAACCAAGGGCCAGATATATCAATTTATTGCACAGCTGCTTGCCGCAGGACATTCTCTGATTTTAATTTCCTCCGACATTACCGAAATTATTGGTTTGTCACATCGCGTCGCGGTGATGTATCACTCCGAGATAGTGGGAGTCCTCGAAGGCGAGGAAATTAACGAACATGAAATCATGCGCTATGCCACTGGCTTGAAAACGAAGCCACAGAAAGTAACCGCCGAAAAAGAACTAGATAAAAAATTGAGTACCGGATGAATTTTATGCCCAGAATAGATTTGAAAACAGCAGGCCCCTTTATTGCTCTGGTAGTTATTTTCGTCATTGGCATTCTTGTTAATGATGCGTTTCTTAGCACGGGCAACTTAAGCAATATTCTTGCGCGCAGTTCCTTTATTGGCATAGTTGCCATTGGCGCCACTTTTGTCATTACCGCGGGAGGCATAGACTTGTCCGTTGGCTCCATGGCGGCATTTATTTCTGGCTGCATGATTTTACTAATGAATACCCTGATGGGGTCCATAGATTCTATGGTTGCTATTATTCTGTTGGCATTACTTGCGTCTATTGGCATCGGCGCAGTGGCGGGGTTGATAAACGGCCTGCTAACAACCAAAGCTAAAATTGAAGCTTTCATCGTGACTCTGGGCACCATGGGTATATATCGCTCTCTGGTCACCTATATGGCCGATGGCGGCACGCTATCTTTGAATTTCACTATAGGCGATGTTTACAGTGAGGTGTATTACGGCACGCTTCTGGGCTTGCCATATCCGGTATGGGTATTTCTGACGGTAGCTATCATTGGCTATGTGTTACTGAATAAGACGGTATTCGGTCGTCACTGTTTTGCAGTAGGCTCGAATGAAAACGTAGCACGGTACTCGGCAATTAACGTGGATCGTGTAAAAACCGCGACCTATGTGTTGCAGGGTATTTGTGTGTCTATTGCGACTATTATTTACGTGCCACGGCTTGGCTCCGCTTCTGGTCAAACCGGCATTCTCTGGGAGCTGGAGGCTATTGCCGCTGTAATTATTGGTGGAACTGTTCTCAAGGGTGGCTATGGGCGTATATGGGGGACAGTCGTGGGCGCGTTGATACTTACTTTAATCGGCAATATTCTTAATTTGACCGATGTGGTGAGTAACTATCTCAATGGCGCGGTTCAGGGCATAATCGTAATCATAGCGGTGTATTTACAACGAGGTGCGTGGCGTCGGGACTGATCGATACATGCTAATACCTATACCCGGGATCAAAATGCCCGACTAATCACGCTCAAGAAAGAATTCTGTTTGGGAGAGCTCATGAAGATATTATCTAAAATTCTAATTCCTCTATTAACACTGATGTTTAGTGCGTTTACTTCGTTGTTGAGCGCACAAACCATAGGGGTGTCCATTCCTGCCGCTACTCATGGTTGGGCGGGTGGGTTAAATTTTCATGCTCAGGAAACCAAAAAGCGCCTGGAAACTGCAAACCCTGGATTAAAAATAATCATAGTTACTGCTAACAGTGCGTCCGAACAAGCCAATGACCTGGAAGATCTGGTTGCCATTTACAGTATTGATGCTCTGGTCATCTTGCCTTTTGAGTCAGCGCCTTTAACCGGCCCGGTGCGAAACCTTAAACGTCGCGATATTTTCGTTACCGTAGTTGATCGTGGATTAAGTGAGCCAGGCCTTCAGGACGTATATGTTGCAGGTAACAATTCCGAAATGGGACGTGTGTCTGCCGAATATATTAAGGAAGCGCTAAATGGCACAGGTGATATCGTCGTGCTACGTGGGATGCCCACGGTTATCGATGAACAACGCTTCGATGGCTTTATGGCAGCTATCGAGGGTAGCAATATTAATGTGCTGGATCACCAGTATGCTAACTGGAATCGTGATGATGGGTTTACAGTGATGCAGGATTTTCTCGCCCGATTTCCTAAGATCGATGCGGTGTGGGCGCAGGATGATGATATTGCAATTGGTGTCATTCAGGCAGTAAGACAGGCAAGGCGTCAGGATGAACTATTTATAGTTGGTGGCGGCGGCATGAAAGACATTGTTAAGCGAGTCATGGACGGCGATCGTTTAACGCCTGTGGATGTGTTGTATCCTCCTTCCATGATATCGACGGCGATGGAATTGACCGCGCTTAAATTCATTTCCGATACACCTATTGAAGGTGAGTATATTCTTGGCTCGCCACTCATCACCAAAGACAACGCCGAAGATTACTATTTTCCAGATTCTCCGTTCTAGAAAAAACAAGAGATCCAAGCCGACAATATGAAAACAATTAAAGGTCCAGCGGTTTTTCTAGCACAGTTTTCCGGTGAGGAATCGCCGTTTAATTCCATCGACGCTATTGCCGCGTGGGCAGCAGACTGCGGATTTAAAGGTGTGCAGATTCCGAGTTGGGATGAAAAGCTTTTTGATTTAAAAACAGCAGCTGAAAGCCAAAGCTACTGCGATGAAATCAAAGGGACATTAATGAATCATGGCCTTGAAATCACCGAGTTATCGACTCACATACAGGGTCAGTTGGTGGCGGTGAATCCTGCCTACGATGAAATGTTTGATGGCTTCGCGGCACCCGAAGTACGAGGTAATCCGGCGAAGCGTCAGCGATGGGCGGTAGAGCAGTTACTGTTAGCGGCCAAAGCATCTAGCAATCTTGGCCTTACTGATCACGCTACGTTTTCTGGCGCTCTTGCCTGGCCATACTTCTATCCCTGGCCCCAACGTCCGGAAGGGCTGATAGAGGAAGCCTTTGATGAATTGGCAAAACGCTGGACACCCATTCTAAATGCGTTTGATGAGGTGGGTGTCAATGTTGGTTTCGAAATTCATCCCGGTGAAGACCTTCATGACGGCATTACATTTGAGATGTTTCTCGAGCGGGTAAATAATCACCCTCGATGTAACATTCTGTTCGACCCTAGTCATATGGTGTTGCAGCAGTTGGATTATTTAGGCTTCATGGATGAGTATAAAGACCGTATAAATATGGTTCATATCAAGGATGCTGAATTCAACCCTACGGCCAAGCAGGGAGTTTATGGCGGGTATCAACCGTGGATAGATCGCGCTGGCCGCTTTCGTTCTTTAGGTGATGGCCATGTTGATTTTGTTTCTATTTTTTCAAAACTGGCAGCCAATGATTTTCAGGGTTGGGCGGTTTTGGAATGGGAGTGCTGCTTAAAGCATCCAGAAGATGGGGCAAGGGAGGGTGCTGAATTTATTAAGAACAGTATTATTCGAGTAACCGACAAAGCCTTTGATGATTTTGCTGGTGCGGGCACTGACGATGCCGCTAACAAACGCATATTAGGAATCTCTGATGCCTGAGTCTAAACCAGCAGGTGACAAAATTCGCCTGGGCATGGTTGGCGGAGGTCAGGGTGCTTTCATCGGCGATGTTCACCGAATTGCAGCGCGCTTGGACAATCGTTACCAGCTAGTTGCTGGTGCACTAAGTAGCGACGCGCAGCGTTCATACGATTCTGCGGCTGAACTGGGTATTGCTGAAGACCGTGCCTATACAAGCTTTGAGCAAATGGCTGAAGCCGAAGCCATGCGTGATGATGGCATTGAAGCGGTAATCATTGTGACGCCCAACCATTTACACTTTGCTCCAGCCCAGGCCTTTATCAAGGCTGGTATACATGTAATCTGCGATAAACCATTGACCTCTAGTCTGGAGCAGGCGGAGCAATTACAGAGTTTTGTAGACAACAGTGGTCTGCTGTTTGCTGTCACATACAACTACAGCGGTTATCCAATGGTGCGTCAGGCTAAGGAAATGATTGCAGCTGGCCAGCTTGGGAATATCCGCCTGGTGCAGATTGAATACCCACAGGATTGGCTTGCTACAAATGTAGAGTCTAGTGGGCAAAAACAGGCAGCCTGGCGGACTGATCCAACCCAGGCTGGAATGGGAGGGAGTATTGGCGACATTGGTACTCATGCTTTCCATTTGGCAGAGTTTGTCAGCGGTCTGGAAGTTAGCAGTTTGTTAGCGGACTTGAGTTCTTTTGTAGATGGCCGCGCACTGGATGACAACGCACATATATTGCTGCGATACAGCAATGGAGCTCGAGGCAGCTTGTGGGCAAGTCAGGTGGCTATTGGTCACGAAAACGGTCTGAGAATTCGTGTCTACGGTGAAAAGGCAGGTTTGGAATGGTTTCAGGAAGAACCCAATCAACTGTGTTTCACACTACTAAATGAAGCAAAACAAATAATAACTCGTGGCAGCCGCGCTGCCGGCTTAAGCGCTAATCTTGCTAGCCGAATTCCGGCGGGTCACCCAGAAGGATTTCTTGAAGGCTTTGCAAATTTGTATAAAGACTTTGCAGACCAGATTCTATCCCGTCGTGACAAGAAAGATTCAGATATTAGCAATTCTCTAGTGCCTACTATTGCCGATGGTGTTCGAGGTGTTCGTTTTATAGAAAAAGCTGTTGCGTCTTCGAAGGCGGGTAGCGTGTGGCAAAGTCTCGACTAAACTTTAAATAATTAGGAGGGGTGTACTGAGCCCGACAACAATATGCAGAATAGAATTTACAGTAGACGTAGTTTTCTAAAATCCGCGGCAATTCTTGGCGTAGCCGCCATGTCTCCAATGGGCATTGCCGTTGCTCAGAGTCGAAAGGTAGAAAGGCCAGGCTTACAGCTTTATACATTACGAGATGATATGAGTCAGGATTTTGAAGGAACTCTCGCTCACGTTGCCGAGCTGGGATATAAGGAAATGGAGTTCGCTGGTTACTTTGGTAGGTCTCCGGCACAGGTGCGGCGAATTCTGGACAGCAACGGAATGACTTCACCGGCTTCGCACATTCAATTACAGGCGATACGCACAAACCTTGAAAAAGAGATCGAAGCGGCAGTGGCTATTGGTCAGAAATATATAGTAGTGCCTATTGTTCCCGGTGATGAGCGCAGTATCTCTCACTTTCAGCAGCATGCAGACACCTTGAATAAAGCAGGTGAAGCCTGCAAGGCGGCCGGAATTAAAATGGCCTACCACAACCATAATTTTGAATTTGTTTTAACCGATGGTCGTATCCCCTACGACATTCTGCTTGAAGAAACCGATCCTGATCTGGTCACCATGGAGCTGGATTTGTTCTGGATTAGAAATGCTGGAGTCGACCCGGTGCCTTATTTCGAGAATCATCCAGGGCGTTTTAGCATGTTGCATGTAAAAGACATGGATGAACATGGTCGTATGGTAGATGTGGGACGTGGCGCTATTAATTTCGCTGAATTATTTTCCTATAGCGATATTGCGGGAGTGCAACATTATTTTGTAGAGCACGACAGACCAGGTAATGGCCTGGCATCCGTTGCCGTTAGTTTGTATACACTGCGAAATCTAAGATTCTAGTTACATAAAGTAGTTTGTTTTTACATAATTAGTAGTTGCATAGTTAATAGTTCAGGCGAGTAAAAAAGGTCAGATCAATATGAAAACAAGACGAGAAATATTGCAGGGTTTGATTGTTTCGATCGGTGGGGCTTCTGCTCTTGCTGCCTGTAATGGTGCAGCAACAGTTTTTGCTACAAAGTCGGGCAGTGTGGGGCGATTTTACACAGCAAACGAGATGGCGCTTGTTTCAAGAATAAGTGAGCTGATCATTCCGCGAACAGAAACGCCAGGCGCACTGGATGCCAATGTCCCCGGCTATCTTGACGGCCTAATGGCTGACTGGGCCAACGAAGAGACTCAACAGGTTCATCGTAATGCGCTGCAAATGCTACAGAGCCAACTGGGAGATCGAGTTAACGGAGATTTTCTGGACGTTACAGAGGCTGTAGCCGAAAGCGCTCTCACTGAACTGGATGCAGCCGCGTTCGAAGGTGATGAAAGTTTAAGAGGATACCGAACTTTAAAATCGTATGTTTCCCAGGCCTACTTTGCAACTGAAGACGGCGCCATAGACGAACTCAAATGGGTTGCTGTTCCGGGCCGATGGGACCCAGCTGTAGAAATCCCTGCTTAGTTAGTGGCCTGAGTGTTAGTTTAAAAAATAGTGTGACTACGAGATAAGAATTAGAGGGAAGAAAACCATGGCAGATTTTGATGCAATAGTAGTAGGTTCGGGAATGAGCGGGGGCATGTCTGCCAAAGAGCTTACCGAGCGCGGATTGAAGGTATTGGTGCTTGAGCGCGGCCCGGAAATTATTCCCGAGCGAGACTACGTGGATCAGCTCGCTCCATGGGAGAGCCCAAATCTGGATAACGTGGCGCAGGACGAAATAGCTGAGCATTATCCTAAACAATATGGCGGTGTGGCATACGCCATTAAGGAATCTAACAAGCATTTTTGGGTGAAGGACGATGAACATCCCTACGAAGAAGCCGAAGGTACTCGATACGACTGGCTGCGTGGCTATCACACAGGTGGTCGCTCTATTATGTGGTCGCGCCAAACCTACCGGCTAAGTAATCTCGATTTTGAAGCCAACAAAACCGACGGCCACGGAATAGATTGGCCAGTGCGCTACGAAGAGATTGTTCCCTGGTATGAAAAAGTAGAAACCTTCATTGGTATTGCGGGCAGTGCCGAAGGCCTGCCGCAATTACCCGACAGTATTTTTCAGCCAGCGTTTGAACTAACCGACGCCGAGAAAGAACTAAAAGCGAAGGTAGAAAGCGCATTTCCAGAACGGAATGTTATACCTGCAAGAGTTGCTCATCTAACCGACGCCACTGAAGAACAACGTTCCCTAGGCAGGTCGAACTGCCAGGTTAGAAATCGCTGTCACTTTGGTTGTACATTTAAGGCCTATTTCTCGTCTTTAAATGCAACATTGCCAGCCGCTGAACGCACCGGCAACCTTACCATGGTGCATAACGCTATTGTGCAATCCATAGAATACGATGCGGAAACAAATCGTGTTACCGGCGTGCAAGTGGTCGACGCAGAAACTAACGAAAAACATTTGTACACGGCAAAGGTAATTTTTCTAAATGCGTCTACCATTGCGTCGGCGATGATATTGCTGCAATCGAAATCTGTTACTTTTCCAAACGGCCTGGCCAATCGTTCCGATCAGGTAGGTCGAAATCTAATGGACCATGTCAGCGGAGCTGGTGCGGCGGGGTTGATGAGTGGCTTTGATAATATGAAAGTATTCGGTAGAAGGCCCTGCGGTATTTATATTCCCCGGTATGCAAATTTGAACGGGCAAGATAAACCCTATTTACGGGGGTTTGGATTTCAGGGGGGCGCAAGTCCATTAGGTAATGCCGGTGGACAAATTCCTGGCATTGGTCGTCAATTTAAGGAAGCCCATAAAAAATCTGGCCCATGGCGTGTCAGCATAGGCGCATTTGGCGAGCAGCTTCCCAATTCAAATAATCGAGTTACATTGCACCCATCGAAGCGCGATAGATGGGGAAATCCGTTGGCGCTATTGAATGTAACTTACAGTGAAAATGAATACACTATGCTGGAAGAGGCGAGTAAAGATGCTGTTGCAATGCTGGAGGCCGCAGGGTGTACCAACATTACTTCTTCGGACGTAAATCTTACCCGGCCCGGAAATCGAATTCATGAAATGGGAAGTGTGCGTATGGGGCGCGACCCATCAGACTCAGTGTTAAACGGTTGGTGCCAGGCTCATGATGTTCCAAATCTATTTGTAACCGATGGTTCATTTATGGTGTCGTCGGGCTGTCAGAATCCATCGTTAACTTATATGGCCTTTACGGCCAGAGCGGTGGATTATGCCGTTGACTTGTTGGCCGACGGTTCGATCTAGGATAGAAACTATTGCTAACAGCTTGCCGACTAATTAGGGAGTAAGCGGCAGTAGTTCTATTTTACGAAATTCTGTTGGATGGCTTTCAGCCTGCAAGGAAATATATCCTTCGCTAATAGCAATTGTCTGTCCTTGCCCAATTAGATTTTGTGCATCTGGATCATTTTCGTCCAGCTGAGGTTTTGCGTACTCAAAAACAAGCTCGCCATTTACGCTATGGCGTATCAGATTGTTGCCTGAAACCTCTACTTCCAGAGTTACCCACTGGTCTCCGTGAAAAGTATTTGAGCTTGAGTTTACACAGTGCTGGGTAATCAGATTACCTTCTCGCTCATAGTGTGTGCCCGGCGAGCATACATTGGCTGTGCTGCGATCATCGCTGCCGTTGCCTCCGAGCAATTGCACTTCTATGGATGCTGGAAATTCCTGATTCAAAGTCATGGAGGCTGGGGATTGACTGTGTAACATCAGTCCATTATTGCGGTAAGCCCAACCAGGTCCATTGGCGACTTGCTCGCCAACGAATCGATATTCCACTCTTAGCAGGTAATGAGAAAAAGATTGTTCATAAAAAAGATGCCCGAACTCGCCGTTGAATTCAGACCAGTTGTCGTAGGCAACTACGAGAGTGCCATTTTCAACCCGAAAAGTGTTTAGGTAGTTCTCGCCTAATCTATGGCCGGTAAATTTTGCAACCCACCCAGAAAGGTCCTGCCCATTGAACAGGCTGATCCATGGCGAAGAATTATTTTGGGCAAAAGATTGCGTAAAAGCACTACTAACCAAGAGTGCTAGCGCTATTTTCTTTAAGAGTTTCAGGCTACTGCGCGCGATTTACGGTGCGGTTGAAATCAACCATTTTGTCCCATAACTCTGGACAGTTGTTGGCACTAAAACATTCCATGTCTGCCACGATCTGGTAGTTGCCGCTACCATTGGCGGCGACGAGATTGACCACGACCCCAACGCCACTATGGCTGATGATCATGTTACTTGCATAAATTCGGGTGTCGCTATCACCTTGAATAGGGTAGTCAGAGCTTTGCTCAATCCAGGAGCGGGCAGCTGCCCACTTCACGGAGCAGTCGTTGTCACTTGAACAGCTGGGAATTGTTCGCGCAAATTCATCCATCTTAGCCTGAGTTACTGGAGACACGGCGCAGTATGAGACACCGATAAGTAGCAAGGCCGAAGTGACTATAGTGCGTAATATATGAAGCTGATGGCGTAATTGAGCTTTGATCATTTTTTAAACCTTCCCTCTATTCTCAATATTTAGGATTGCTGTAATCTGCTCCAAATATCTAGGGAGCAGCTACATTGAGTTTGTTTGTCCAGAAAATATCAATATTGCCCAAATTATTATCAGGACGGGTGGAGAACCAGGAGAAGGTATCGCCGCCTGGCGGCAAAGCCGGACACATATCAGCACCAGCGGTATTGACGTGAGGTCCTAAGTTTCTTGCTGGCCCCCAGGTATTAGGGCCCTGGTTCATTGATCCCCATAGATCCAGTCCACCGTATCCACCAGGACGAGCCGAGGTGAAGTAAACCATGCCGGAAGTATCCTGCGTGAAATGAAACTCTTCCGCTGCCGTGTTGATGTTTGGGCCCTGATTTATAGGCTCTGACCAGCCGCCGTTACCATCGGGTTTGGAGCAGTAGATATCGGAGCCACCATAGCCACCTTCACGCAGTGAGGCGAAACACAGCGTCTCGCCATCTTGCAATATGGCTGGGCAATGTTCGTTGCCAGCGTTGGTACTAATAGGAAATCCAATTAGCTCCGGAGAGCTCCATTGTCCATTTACTTTATGAATTACAAATAGGTCGTTTGCGTTACGTGGGCTGGTTGTGGCCAGGCGGTCGGATTTGAAGTAGATAGTATTGCCATCTGCTGTTATCCAGGGCTCGCGGTCGTCGCCGGCTCGCAAGGGGTCAACGTCGGTTGCCGGTGCTGCATTAACGGGAATACCCATATTGACTGGGGTATTCCAACTGCCTGTTGTCGCGTCAAAGGTGGCGATGTACAGGTCTTTCGGATCACCGGGGGCTACAGCCATGTCTTCTCTTGCGCTGCAAAACACCATAGTTCCATCATCAGCAAAGGACAACTCACCCTCAGCCCACATAGTATTAATGGGAGCGCCAAAATTATGCACGGCAAGGTCTACCCAGCTTGGCTCCTGAGCTGATGCGGCGGTCGAAGCCACAACTATAAGCAAGGTGCTCAATAATTTTATAAGGCCTGGATTTTTTCTTATCATTAGTTCCGCTCCTGTGAAGTCAATCTTGTCAGTTACTGCTCTAAATTAGTCTGATTCTCAGAGAATAGCATAACTTTGAATATGTCATACTCAGCTTCTCAAGCTGATAATTGATCTGGCGCATAAGGTGTTCGACTACCTGGGAGGTAATTGAACCTTGGCTACATTCCTGTCCTAATAAGCACTTAATTGAAGTTTGATTTTAGACCTGCAAGCACTGAATGCAACCATCCATGGGATGAAAGTGGCTTGTAGAAAGACAGACATTCAAAATACAGAGGAAACCATGAATCTTAAAACTACCTATCTTATCTTTGCCGTTCTTGGTGCACTTATCCCGTTGATATTTTTTGCGAATTTTGCCGCCGATCAAGGCTTAAACTTGGTGAGCTTCGTAAAAGCACTATTTGCCAACGGCGCAGCTGGTGGCTTTACCGCAGACCTGTTAATTAGTTCATTTGTGTTCTGGATCTATATGTTTCAGCAGCAAACCAGCGGCCCCAAGCCCTGGATATTTATAGCGCTTAATTTATGCATTGGCCTGTCCTGTGCATTACCTGCTTATTTATGGGCAGTTGCCCGGACGAATAGCCAGGAGAAAGCGGCGGCTATCTAATTATTTTTGTGCTGAAACATTTGTGGTGAAAAAAAGGCAAAAAAGCTAGCTATAGCTCGGCGCGGCCTCGGTATTTTTCCAGTGCGGATATAACACGAAATCCAATTTCTCGAAAAGGTTCTCCCGGCATCCAGCTAGCCTTTCCGAACAAGCTACTCACATCAGGTACTGATTTACCGTTGGCTAAATCTGCCAATAGCTCCCCAAAAAGAGTGCCTTTTACAACGCCGCCGCCATTGCAACCCGATGATGCGAACAGGCCGGGTTTTATTTCACCCCATATTGCCCCGCCGTTCAAAGTGAAGCCAACCGCTCCGCCCCAAACATGTTCGAACTCCAATTCACCTGCTTTTGGGTATCGTGTTAATAGTTTTTTCTTAAGTTCTTTGCTGACAAGTTCTGTTTGGATTTCTTTTTCATAATCGTATTGTGATCTGATCATCAGTCTGCCATCGGCTGTTTTTCTCAACGTGCTTCCTAGTCTGTGAGTCGGAAGCAGGCCCCAGCTTTTATCGGAGCCAAATAGATCAAGTGCTTCATTATCCAGCGGAGGTGTCAGACCAGCATAGGTATATATTGCCACCATGCGTGATTTGCCAACACCAAGCATTTTTGAAAAAGCATTGTTTGCCAAAATAATTTTCTTGGCCTTAATTTCGCCTTCAGGCGTTTCAATTAACCAATGATCATTCACTTTCTGAATCTGAGTTGCAGGCGTGTTCTCGTACAGTTGAATCTCATCAGCCAGCTGCTGGCTCAGCGCTTTTATCAGTGCCGCCGGTTGCGCTAAATAGCAATGGGGTGAATAAAGACCATCCTGGTAATGGCTCGTACCCAAACGTTGCTGCAAGGAATTACGATCGAGATTTTCAAAAGGGAGGTCTGCCGCTTGCAAAAAGGCTCGGTATTGCTCCAGCGCCTTTGCTCCCACCGAGCCAGCCGCGGCGCGGTAAGTTCCTGTATGTTCCAGCTGGCAATCAATATCAGATTCCTCTACCGCTAATCTGATTTTATTCATAGCACCGGCAATCAATTGATTACATTGTTGCATGCGTTGAATTTGCTTAGGCTGGGCATCGTTTGCCAGTGCGATTTCCAACAGAAATCCGGAATTTCGACCAGGGCTACCTTCTCCCAGCACGCTAGAATCAATTATTGCGATTTCGTCTGCGGGAGCGATCTCGTGCCAGCGCTTTGCCGCCGCAATTCCAGTATAGCCAGCACCGACAATGGCAACATCGACATCAATTTCTTTTCTTAAAACACGAATGTCAGCGCGAGGTGGAAGCAGAGCATTCCAACCACTTAACTGCCGATACTGTGGGAAGGTCAATTTGTTCAAGGGTAGTTACAAGTTTACAAAAGTAGAGCGCAGGTTAAACAAGTTTTCCTCCAGAGTAAAAAATATTTAATAGTGGTTGAGATACGCTTCGGGGGTATTATGCTGAATCAGGAAACTGTGAAATCAGCTTTTTATTACTACAAATGGGGGAAACCATAATGAAACATTTAGTCAGAAGTCTATCCGTCGCAACCGTACTGGTATTATTGGCAGCTTGCGCGTCCGCACCGTCCAGTCCTGCAGTGGGTGTATGGGATGTTGGTATTAGCACGCCCGTAGGTGATCAGACCGGAGTCTGGACGTTTGCAGCCGATGGTACTGGAATGATGCAAAGCGACCTGGGAGATCAGGAACTTTCGGGTGTAACTCTAGATGGCAATAGCATTAGCTTTCTGGTTGATATAGACGCGGGAGGTCAGGCTTTAAGTTTGAGCTTTACTGGTATGGTTGATGGGGATTCATTGACCGGTGAATTTGGAAGTGACTTTGGTGCCTTTGCTGTTAGCGGCACAAGGCAGTAGTCGAATACGCCATATTTTCTAAACGAAACCAGGGCAGCTACAATTCAGAAAATTGTAGCTGCCCTGATGTTGCCGGCTATCTGCTAATTTACCTGATAGTGTTTGGGCGAGTACATTTTGCAAAGAACACCACAACGGCAAACGCCGCAACCAGCGATAGGATTGTCACTAGCCCAGGAGACAGGCCAAGGTCCAAAGACCGAAAGCCTAGCGCTGTCATACAAGCAAGCCCCACAGACATAAGCGCCTCTCCGGCGATAACCCCCGAGGAAAAAAGCACGCCCTTGTGTAACACGCGATCATGCTGCGCTTCCGGAGTATTTTTAGAGTAAAAATGAGCTAGCAGGCCACCGATTAAAATCGGAGTAGCCAGGCCGAATGGTAAATACATACCCACAGCAATGGGCATTAAATGTGCTCTGAATTTACTGCCCTGTCTTTTTAAGTACCAGTCGATAGTGAGAATAACTGCACCAACCACCACACCAATAGCAATCATGTTCCACGGCAATGTTCCTTCGCCGGAAAACCCTCTGGCCAGAGACGCAAATAGACTTGCTTGAGGGGCCGACAGTTCACGACCTCCGATGCCGCCTTCGATATTGTTGTGTAGCAGATTCAGTACCGGCGACATTATAAAAGCGGCGACAAACACGCCAGCAATTTGCATTATCTGTTGCCTAAACGGAGCTGCACCAACCAGCGAGCCAGTTTTAAGGTCATTACACACATCACCACTGGTAGCCGCAACGCAGCAAACGATGGCCGCGATTCCAAGCGTAGCCACCATTGCCTCCATGCCGGAATAATTGAAAAGCCACAGCAAGCCGCCTGCTACCAAAACAGCAGTAATTGTCATGCCGGAGACGGGGCTATTTGAGTTGCCTACCAGTCCCACAATGTAACTTGCGACTCCGGTAAAAAAGAAACCCATAACCATCATGACAACCGTAGATAGTACCGTAATGCCAATACCGCCGGTGAAGCGGTAATTTACAAAGGCAAGAATGACAATGCACACAGAGCCTAAACTGATAATGGCCCAGGTAGGTATATCCCGTTCCAGATCAGGCTTAAGTAAATTTCCACTAGTAAGATTTGTACGCAGCTCCTTAACGGCAGCGATCAAGCCGTGTCTAACCGAAACCAGAGAGGCGAAGCCACCAAGTACCATAGCCCCAACACCGATGTAGCGTATTTGTGAACTCCAAATTTCGTAGGCGCCATCTAATGCAACGGGGAATTGCTCAGCTCCGCCCAATAGAGGAATTGCAATTAACCAGGAAATTGCTCCGCCGATAAAAATCAATAAGGCAACATTGAGCCGAACAATAAAGCCTATAGCAATTAGCATAGGGGAGAGGTCCCCACCAAAATAGAAGATTCGCGAACCCACCACGGTAGCGGCTTCTAATGTGCCGGCAATGATGCCAAATAGTTTTGCAGATATAGCAACTGACGCACCTAGCAGGCCGCCAAATAACAGGTTGCGACCTTCACCTTTGCTTTCGCCATCTGCAGCTTCTTCTTCGCCTGCTTTAAGCACCGCCGCACAGGCAACGCCTTCAGGAAAGGCTAATTCATCGTTGTTCAGAATGAATACCTTGCGCATGGGAATCATGAACAGGATGCCAAGCAAGCCGCCTGTCAATGCGATGATAGTCACCGACCAGAAATCGAAGGAATCCCAAAACCCAATCAGAATCATTGCTGGCATGGTAAAGATTATTCCAGCGGCTAGAGACTCTCCGGCTGAAGCACAGGTTTGAACCTGATTTGCTTCTAGAATACTGGATTCCTTGAAGAGTAATTTAAAGAACAGCATTGCCATAACCGCAGCGGGAATCGAAGCTGACACTGTCATGCCAGCACGCAAACCAACATACACATTGGCGGCGCCCATAACCACCGCCAGTAAGAGGCCTAGCACTACCACTCTAAAGGTTAATTCTTTACGGGGGATTGCAGCAGTAGTCGATGATACGGTGGAGTCGTTCATGGTTTGCAACTCTCTTTATTGGAAATTCAGAATTCACTATACAGCATCAAATGATTTGAACAAATTGCCAAAATATAGCGCATAATCGGCAACCCCTCTATCCTGGATACCTCGCTGGAAATTGATTTATGTGGTTTAAAAACGCTCGACTATATTGCTTTACCCAAGCCTTTGAATTCTCTGCCGAAGAGCTTGAAACTAAATTAGACGCACAACTGTTTCACCCTTGCAGCAGTCATGACAAATCTAAATACGGCTGGATAAGCCCTCTTGGCAAAGACGGTGAAATGTTGGTTCATGCCCTTGGTGACTACATAATGGTATGTGCGCAAAAACAGGAGCGAATACTTCCTGCATCGGTTATTAACGAGGCCACCGAAGAGAAGGTTGCAGAGTTGGAAGCACGACAGGGACGTAAAATTTATCGCAAGGAAAGGCGCCAGATTAAAGATGATGTTTTTGTTTCACTACTGCCGCGCGCATTTACTCGAAATCAGCAGACATTTGCCTACATTGCGCCGAAAGAAAATCTAATAGTCATAAATACTGTCAGTGCGACAAAAGCCGAAGCACTGCTTAGCTTGCTGCGTGAAAGCCTCGGTAGTTTGCCAGTGGTATTACCCGAATCAAAACGCGCTCCCAGCGATGTAATGACCCGATGGTTAAAAGAACAACATGCTAGCGACAACTTTGTTATAGATGAGGACTGCGAGCTTTATAATCCGGTAGACGGAAGTAATATTGTTCGCTGCAAAGGGCAGGATTTATACAGTGACGAAATTCAGAGTCACCTTGAGGCAGGCAAGCAAGTTAAAAACTTGGGAGTCACCTGGAAAAGTTTGCTTAGCTGTATTATTGCGGATGACCTTACGGTAAAACGTATAAGATTCGAAGGCATGAAGGAAGAATCAAGCAACGAAGAAGTAGAAAGTGCGGCACAGAAATTTGATCAGGAGTTCGCCATAATGACACTGCAAATGTCTGAGTTTTTTCAGGACTTTTTCAGTGCTTTTGGTGGGCTGGACGATAGCTAATCGAAAGTCAGGGGTTTAGCGTATGCGCGTGATTTTATTATCAACTATTTTAATGTTCCTGGTTTCCTGTAGTGACGAGGGCTCCTCAACTGAGAGCTTGTCTTCAGATAATATTAATCAATCTTCGGATCAACTTATAGCCGAAGAAAGCCAGCACTTTCTCGAATGGCTGGATACTGAGTTTGAGGTAGGGCTGGAATTTAGCCCCCTTAGAAAGACCCGGCTTGGTGATAAGAGTAATTACGGTGATCTGGATGATGTCTCCGAGGCTGCTCTGGATAATGCGCTATCCTGGCGCAGGGAAAGTGTGGCTAGAATGCAATCCGATTTTAATCGGGCGGGCCTCGATCAACAGGGGCAACTCTCCTGGGATTTATGGGAATATCGACTGGCAAACCAGGAAGCCAGTCTGCCTTTTCGGCGGCATCGGTTTATTTTCGGTCGTGGAGGACCGCAATCCGGTTTGCCCAATAGTCTGATCAATTATCAGGACGTAGAATCGCAAGCTGATATGCAGGCCTATATTTCACGGCTGAACCAGTCCGGAAGATATATGCTTCAATATCTGGAGAGAGCAAAACTGGCAGCAGCGGATGGCATTCGCGCTCCCTTTTTCGACTATCAACAGGCTATCAGCGAAATCGAAAGAGTGACATCCGGCGCTCCGTTTAGTGAAGACGGCGACTCGGATATCTGGTCTGATATTATTGCCAAGATAAATACACTACGCGAAGCGGGCGAGATAAATGAACAGATGGCTGCGCAGTTGCAGCAACAATCTCAGCAAGCATTATTGAATCAGTTTAAACCTGCCTACGATGAAATTCTGGCATGGTTACAAGTCGACAAAACAAATGTATCAGATCAGGCTGAAGGTGCCTGGGCTTTGCCTAATGGTGAAGAGTATTACCAATCCAGATTAGCCGTCATGACAACCCTTCCACTGACCGCCGATGAAATTCATCAGTTGGGAATTACAGAAGTTGCAAGAATTCAGTCAGAGATGGAATTGATCAAACGCGTGGTTGGCTTCGAAGGTTCCCTTCAAGAATTTTTCAATTTCATGCGTGAAGATGATCAGTTCTATTATCCGACCACAGATCAGGGCAGGCAGGATTACTTAAATCTTGCCGATGAAATTCTTGCCGAAATGTACACAAGGCTTCCAGACTTTTTTGGAATATTGCCCAAGGCTGGCCTTCAAGTAAAGCGGGTGGAATCTTTTCGTGAGCAGGCCGGTGGAGCAGCGCATTATGCTCGAGGCACAAAGGATGGCTCACGCCCAGGAACCTTTTATGTTCACTTAACTGACATGCGCGCCACGGCGGTGAATCGACTGGAAAATTTGTCCTATCACGAAGGCGTGCCCGGCCATCACATGCAAATTTCCATTCAACAGGAACTGGAAAATATTCCTCGATTCAGGGCTAATACCGGTTACACAGCATTCAGTGAAGGCTGGGGTTTATATGCTGAATTTCTAGGAAAGGAGATGGGTGGTTATAATGATCCCTACGCAGATTTTGGTCGTCTCTCTGGTGAAATCTGGCGTGCAGTAAGGTTGGTTGTTGATACAGGCATTCATGCTAAGCGCTGGACTCAGCAACAGGCAGTTGAGTACGCCTTACAAAATTCCCCGCGACCAGAGTTATCAGTCCAATCCGAAATCAGACGATATTTTAACAACCCCGGGCAGGCTACAGCCTACAAAATAGGCATGCTAAAAATTCAGGAAGTACGCGCAAAAGCTGAAGAGGCTTTAGGGCAGGATTTCGACATCAAAGCGTTTCACGATACAGTGCTGGGTTCTGGCGCATTGCCGCTGGAAGTATTAGAAGCACAAGTTGATCGGTGGATTGAAAGTAGTCGCGACTAAACCCTGGTCAATTGGGCTGCGTCTAAGGTGCCTCTAAGGTACTTCAATTTTTTAAGTTCTTATGGCAATACTCATGCACAAAAGAAAGCCTCTCGAAGGTTATAAGGTTATAGATTTCTCTGCCGTTTTTGCCGGCCCCATTTGTTCGCGCTT
The DNA here is from genome assembly GCA_002402175.1 of SAR86 cluster bacterium. Lineage (GTDB taxonomy): Bacteria > Pseudomonadota > Gammaproteobacteria > Pseudomonadales > Pseudohongiellaceae > UBA9145. The sequence continues at coordinate 31,029 of NVVJ01000021.1, read as the reverse complement.
TCTATTGGACTGCGGCGCTGATGTGATTAAAGTCGAAACGCCTTTCAATGGAGACCTTACGCGGGGTGTTGATGGCATATCGCGTGTTTTCGCTCACTTCAATGCGGGTAAGCGCAGCATTGCAATTGATCTTAAAAGCCTGGAGGGTCAGACAGTTGCAAAGAGATTAATTAGTGACGCGGATATTGTTATTGAAAATTTTCGTCCTGGCATCATGGCGAAGTTTGGTCTGGATTACGAAAGTCTTAAACAACAAAGACCTGATTTAATTTATTGCTCGATTTCTGGCTTTGGGCAGTCGGGCCCTCAGGTTAATCGCGCCGCCTATGCGCCTATTGTTCATGCCGCGAGTGGGTTTGACAGTGTTCAGACTAACGCACAGGGAGGCGATGAGAATCGCCCGCCTAACTGGGACATTATGGTGGCAGATATTCTCACCGGCACTTATGCCTTCGGTGCCATTCAAACGGCTTTATTGGGGCGTGAACGGAACGGAACGGGAGAGCATATCGACGTTAGTATGATGGAGTCGATGATGACCTTGATTCCGGCACATATTCAGGCAGCTCAAATGGAAGAGCCAGCAGTAATAGGGCGATTTCATCCAGTAAAAGTGAAAGATGGTTTTGTAATGGTTTGTGTGGTGTCTAACAAAAATCTGGAATGTTTAGCTGCCGCACTAAACCGACCGGATCTATTAACCGATCCGCGCTTTGTGCGAGGCCCTAGATCCGCTAATTTTAATCAGCTGGCAGTCGAAGTTGAGCGCTGGTCTGCTTCGCTTACCGCTAAAGAATGTGAAGAGGCGTTAAATATTGCCGGAGTTCCCTGTAGTGGCTATCAAAAGGTGGAAGAGTTATTTTCTCATCCGCAAGTGGTAGAGCGAAATTCCTTTACGCATTTGTCGAATGATCAGCTTGGCGAATTCCTGATTCAGAATATGCCCATCAAATTTTCAAACTCTGAAAATTCTGCATCCTCCTGGGTAGCTAAGTTAGGAGAACATACCGATGAAGTTTTGTCTGAAAGGTTAAATCTGACACAGTCAGAAATTGGTGAACTGCGAACCAGCGGAGCCGTTGCTTGAATCAAAGGGGGCTCAAAATTCTCTGACCCTGAAGTATCCCCGCGAAATAATTAATTCAGTGAATTAGGCCTATTAAAGTGTGCACATTGCACGAAATTAGATGGGAACTACGAGCGCTGGGTTAGGGTCCCCTGTTTTTGCAGCAATTAAAGCGTAGCATCGAGCGACCGAAGGAGAACACACTAAGGGGCTTATCTGCCATAAGAAGATGAATAGGGCTTGTCTTTCTCGCAGATATTCCTGGAGGAATCTCTCCTAGAGACGGGTGCAAGCTGCGGAGAAAATAGGGGGCCCTGACCCAGTACGCTCTCTAGCAATCAGATAAGTTTGCAGGGAATGACTTATAAGTAGTTGATGCGCGTATCGGGGCTTGGCAAGGGGTACTGTTTTTTCGTTCCATTGGGCCATCCCTGGCCCTCCCGCGCTCCATCCCTGGGCGCTAGTCACTACAAAACAGCACCCCTTCCCAAGCCCCTGTCAAATTCAGTATTCTAATCTGTAGAGTTAAGTCACTATTTCGTGAGGATAACTCAGATTCGAACCCTTGATTCTAGGCTTCAATCATTACGGTGCGAGGAAACTGGCCATAGTTTTCCCAGCGACTAATTTTTTCTGGCATTTGTTCGCGAGTTAATTGCACATTGCCATTGATGTCTGTAACGCGTGATATCAAGGTGTGCTCGCCTGCGCTGGCATTATTCCAGTTCAAACTAAACAGCTTCCAGGAGTATTTGCTGGACTGAGGATCAATCTGCGCTTCCTGCCACGGTCCGTTATCAATTTTCACTTCGACGCTTCGCAAGTCAGTGCCATCGTTTAATACAAATCCAGATATTTTATGTTGGTTGCCCGTTCTGGTAACTCTGATGATGGATGATTTCAAATGAATACGGGTTACAGAATTTTCTACCCAGCGCTCTTGATCTCCAATCGACTCCTTTTTCAGAGTGACATAATCCCGACCCATGAATCGGCCCATGTAGCGACGATCCTGAATATGAATCTGGGTTAACCATTTTACATTGGCAACGCCATAGAATCCTGGAATCAATAATCGCAGAGGCTTGCCATGGAACTGAGGTAAAGGCTCTCCATTCATTTCCAGTGCTAGCAGATTCTCGTCACGCATAGCATCTTCCAATGGCAGGCTGCGGGCAAAGCTCTGTTCCACTTCTGTTTCTCGAATTGTTTCTGTGCCGAGATCGCCTCCAAAGAACACAACTTCTTTACCTTCTGGTTTAATACCACATTCTTGTAAGATATCTTTCAGCTTTACACCGCGCCAGTTTGCATTACCAATCAAGCCCTGAAAAAGTCCATCAGGTCTGTTGCCGCCGCATTCGAAACCGGCGTCGATTTGAACTTGGCTTCTGGCTAGCAAATCACTCAGGGAATACTCTTTTTCATTGTCGACCAGGCCGGTGACGGTTAGTTTGTAGTTGTCCAAGTCCAGCACAGGTTGGCCGTAGTGCTGAACCACATAGAAATCTTCATTGTCTGTGTAAAATGAAGATATTTCACGAGTATCGAGAAAATGCGTGGCACCAGGCATTGCTGGGCCGCGGCGGTAATTTTCTGGCATGTCAGTGAAGGTAACTAATTCTTCTCCCTGTGCCAAAGCTGGCATTGCCCAGGGAGACAGGCTAGTGGCAGCGCCAATTGCCATGCCGGTTTTCAATGTTCGTTTTAGCGCGGTACGTCGATCGAATTTCTCTTCATTCATTTCTGTTTTCCTTTCCAATTTATTATTGTTTGTTGTATTTCAAATGTTCTCAATCGCTGTAACTGATTCCCATGCCCGCTCGAACGTCATTGGTAACCCCATAAGGGGCGATAGGGTAACGTAAACCATTTCGAGACAAATTCTCCAGGCCATCTATAATTTTTGCTAAATATATTGGCGGTAATGCTATTAGAAGCTCGTCTTCCATTACGCCTCCATAGCGGCGCTCGGCAAAACAGGGAATCGAAAGGCTGGGTTCGCCCGTTGCTAATGCGCGGCCCCAGGAATCAGCGCAGGAAGACTCACCCACACAACCCCATTGAAGCTTCTTGTAGCCAGTCCATTGCAGGCCGTTAATCAACAAAATCATCTGTGCCGGTGTTGCATAAATTAAACAAATGTCGGGAGGGTTCAAGCGTCCGCTGGCAAGAGGGCTTACGGCCATAGCCTGATAGCGGCCAAAGGGAACAACATCCATTTCCTGCTGGTGCGCGCTGGCATTTTCCTTGTCGGCATACCAAACCCCGGCCATACGCTCGCCAGATAGCCATTCTTCATCGCGAGGAGATAATCCAATCACCGTTTTGCATTGCGCGCCAACCAGGTCATCTGCCGTAATGCCTACAGTCCAGCCATTACGTGATGCCATGCCTACAATCTGATCTGTGGTATGTATGGCGCTGGGCCTTCGAATTCGAGCAATCGCTTCCATTTGAGCGACGGTTTCAAATAGCTTCATGCCAATAGGCGTGGTACGCAGACGTAGCAGGCGATTCAAGTCACTAGTGAGCTCTTTGAAATCAAAATTACACTGATCTGAACTGATGATGTCACTCACAGAGTATCCCTTACAAGTTGACTCAATATTGGTCTTTTTAGCTGTCGTGTAAACTCGATGATTACAAGTTAATCGTTGCCTGACATTAGCAATATTCCGCGCTGGAGTAAAAGCTATTTCAAGCACCAGTCAGGCAATCTTGCTAGTATCATTGCTCTTGCTCACACGTGTACTCAAAAGCGACTGTTGATATGCCGGAACCTATGTATTTGTTGACTAGCCTGATATTTAGTTCTATTGGCTTAGGCTATTTTATCTATGGTAAAAAACAGAAACGCAGAATTATTTATTACACTGGCTTAGGGCTGATGTTTTATCCTTATCTGATTACGGATATTTTTCCTATGGTCGTCGCCGGTATATTGCTGATGGCAGCGCCAAGAATCCTCAGGCATTTGGGTTACGATTAAATTCAATTTTTTTAGACTCGCAGCAATTAATACAAAAGGAGTATTTCATGTTAAAAAAATATGGTGCAACAGTTCTTACTATCGCATTGGCCTTTTCGGCCGGCGCACTATTTCAAAATCATAATATCGCTCAAGCCCAGGGCCAGAAAGTTTATGAATTACGAACCTACACAACATTGCCTGGCAGACTGCCGGCTTTGCTTAAGCGTTTCGGTGGTGGTGAAATTGATCTGTTTATTAAGCATGGAATGACCAGTGTTGGGTATTGGGTTCCTGACAATGACGAACTTTCTGAAAACACCATGGTGTATATGGTGGCCCATGATTCACGTGAAGCCGCTGCTGCTTCGTGGAGTGCGTTTGGCGCCGATCCTGAGTGGAAAAAGATGTCAGAAGAATCACAGCTCGATGGCAGGATTATTTCAAATGTTGAAAATTTGTTTCTTACTCCAACAAATTTTTCTCCCGTACAATAATCAATAGAAACTATCTGCAATATATTGCTGAGTTAAAGGAGGCCGCCTCGTAATGTCGTATTTCCAGTATAAAGATTCTCCTTATACGATTCGCGACGACTTAGGTACGGCGTATCGTGGATTCTGGAGTCAGCTAGCAAGGCCGGGATCCTGGTGGGCCGGGGAGCAGAGGATCGCGATTGCACAGGAAACTCGCAATGCCGTTGAATGTGAATTTTGTGTTCAGCGAAAGGCTGCTCTTTCACCCTATGGCCTTCAAGGCGAGCATGATGGTGATAGCAAACTGGACAATATAGCCACAGATGCGGTTCATCGCATTATTACCGACCAATCCAGAATCACTCAGGCCTATATTGATGACTTAGCGCAGCAAGGTTTATCCAACGAAGCTTATGTGGAGCTTTCTGGAATTGTAGTCGCCGTATTTAGTATTGATGAGTTTCATCGAGCATTGGGAATAAATCTCGAAACGTTTCCTGATGCAGAGCCAGGTGAGCCAAGCCATTATCGCCCGGATAAAGCGGTTGCTGGTATTGGTTTTGTTCCAATGTTGCCTCCCGATGCTGCTACCGGCAATGAAAGCGATCTTTGGCACAATGAACAGACAGCCAATGTACTTCGTGCTTTGACCCTGGTGCCTGACGCACTAAGAGATTGGATGAAAATAGGTGCTGCTCAGTATCTCACCATGGAAGGAATGGCAAGCATGTCGCAGCAAGAAGGCCGCGCTCTTAACCGTATGCAAATTGAGCTGGTTGCTGGGCGGGTCTCAGCAATTAACGAATGCTTCTACTGAACTAACGCACATGCCACGATGCTCCGTGTGAGCGCGAAGACAAATAGCATAGACATTGATCTCTCGGCTATCAATGGTGACGCTGGAGCCGCCGCCATGGGTATAGAGTTTGGTGAGCAGCTAATGAAGTTTGCTGAAAGTGTAGCTACAAGAAACGCAGAAGACTTAAAAATAGCCAGAGACGAATTGTTAGAAGTTGCTGGCGAACTGGTTCTGGTAGATGCCGCTGCGGTTGCCGCCAATTTTCAGCGCATGGTACGAATTGCTGACTCAGTGGGTATTCCGGTCGATAATATGGACGGAGATATTGGTAAACAAGTTCGTGAAGAGCTGAAATTGAGTCGATTTGTGACGGCGAAAAATTCAGAATAGATTTGATTTAAAGCAACAAACAGTCACCGTTTTCGTTCTATGGTTTAGGTCACTTATTTTTGCCCTTGCTGTCTGAACTCGGAGTGTCTATATGATTGCCCAGACATACAAAAAAATGGCTGGCACTTCGGCCGTATTTCTATCCGCTTCTTTTAATAAAGCCTCCCCTGTAGAACGAGATGGGTTGGTATGGACTGCACAAGAGCTTCAACTTGAGAAACTAGCAGTTGAATATCAGGAAAAAGCGCCTATGCAAAATGCGTTGGCGCTGGAAGGGCTAGAAGAATATGACATGCCGCACAATGGTGATATTCGCAAGGTTGAGTCAATTAACGCAGAATTTGTTTACTTTGAATTACTTCACGCCTGGATTCAGATTGCTCGTTAACTGAACATTTCGCTGCGTACAGTTGCATGCTTGATAGCCCACTCGCCTGCGAAGCGATTTTGGTAATGGCGCGATGTGAGCGCTATTGCAATACCTCCTATCACTCCGGGAGCAACCCAGAGAAATATACTGATATCGCTGTAGACATCTCCAAAAATACTGTTCATCACACTTCTGCCACCGAATACAAAAAATGCAGTGTAGGCTCCAATTCCTGAGGCGATGAAGCCGCCCAAGTGCTGAATCCACCACTCTTTCGGCTTTAGCTTTTCTTTAAAATTGTAGCGTAGGCAATTCACGCCAGTGACTAGTTGTAGCACCGAGAAAACCATAAAAAGTATGCTGCCGCTACGCAGGCCACTGACGAAAAGCACCAGGCCAATAATGATCAGGCTGCAATTCAGTGCAATATGTAGCGGTTTTCGTAAGGCGCTACGATCATCTCTGTTAAGGATAGTCAGCCATCCCTGGCGAGTACTGTTGAGTACAAGAATGCTCAGAGATAAAAGAAATAGCGCGAATCCTCGAACTTCGATCGCGACACTACTTGCCTCAGCTGATGTCAGGTCAAGCCCAGGTGCATGCATTGCTACAGGAAATAGTAGGTCTGAACTAGACATGATAATCCCCGAGAAAGACACGATATACATCACATAGGCAAAGAGTCGACCAAAACGCTTATGGTTAAGGTTCCCCTTGCGGGTGAACACAGGTATCCAGAAAACAATCAATGCGCAGCTACCGATAGCTATATGTAGATAGAGAGCGAACTGGTGAATTGCTAACATTCTGAAATTCCTTATGTGTCTAAAATTTAGGTCTGCGTTTGCCGGTTAGTTGTACATTAAGTCCATAGCTTGAAATCTATAATAGGGGATTAAATTTTTGCCAAACAGTGTCATAAGTCATAACCTGCACTATGACTTATGGCCTATAGGTCGTGACTGGACGTTGTGTAATAATTTGAGGCCTAAATTGGAAACTAAGCTGCTTGCAGGAAACATGAATGCGATTTGCAGAATACTTTAATAGTGACAACGCTCTGAATCTAAGTGGCATCCTGGTGACCATAATGGTCGGAGCTCTCTCAGTTTACACGGTGCAGAATACGGCAATCTGGCCGCTGATAGCCCTGCTTTCAATTGCTGTGTTGTTTTGCTTCATTGGCTTTCTAAGCGTAAGCAGCCGTAAACGAAAGCTAAGTCTGTTCTGGATTGAAGCAATTGTTATTTTGGCTCTTTACTTTCTTGTGAATACGGACACGATTGCCATTCTAGGTATTATCTGGATCGTGCAGGCGGCGGAAATTTACGGCTCAAAGAGGGCGGCCTGGTTACTTGTTGTCAGTATATCTATATTTGCTTTAAGCCAGATTTATCATTCAAGCACTAACCAAATATTTGGGGCGCTGGTGAGTGCCGCGCTTTTTGGTATGTTTCAAATATTTGCATTAAGTGTAGTGCAGCGTGGAATACAGGAAAGAAAACTGCGTGAAGAAACTGCTGCGCTTAACCGAGAGTTGATAGCGACGCGTGAACTGCTTTCGCAAACTGCCGCGCAAAGCGAAAGAGTAAGAATTGCGAGAGATCTTCACGATATTCTAGGTCACCATATGACAGCATTAATTTTGAATCTTGAGGTGGCTAATCACAGCGTGCAAAATCAACATCAGAAAGCGCAAGAAAAAGTTGAGCAAGCACTTGCTCTTGCGAAGCTATTGCTTGGTGATATTCGCAGTGCTGTTAGTGAGTTGCGCGAAGATAGTTCAGTCGATTTGCAGCAATCAATTCAAAAGCTTGTTTTAGGAATTCCTAATCTCAATATAGATATAGACTTTAGTGCAGCGGCGCCAATCACAAAAGTTGAGCATGCAGAAACTCTGCTGCGCTGCACTCAGGAATCCATAACAAATATATTGCGGCATAGCTCTGCCACTAAATGCAGAATTGTAGTAGAACACAAAGGCGACAAATGTGTGCTTACGGTTTCGGATAATGGCAGTGACAAGGGCGAAGTTGAGGTAGGTAATGGGCTTAAAGGTATGGCCGAAAGAGTAAAGTCCAGTGGCGGGGAACTTAGCTGGGAACAAACTGAAACAGGCTTTGTGTTAAGGGTAGAACTACCCACAGAATCCAGCCATTAAGAATTTATAGAAGGGCATTTGTTGATGAAAATTAAAGTCATGTTAGCTGATGATCAAAACCTAGTGCGCCAGGGTATCTGTAGTCTGCTGGAATTAAGTGACAACATTGAAGTGGTTGGGCAAGTTGTGGATGGCTCGGAGGTTGTCGAGGGTATCAAGCGCTACTCGCCAGATGTGCTGTTATTGGATATTCGAATGCCGAAAATGACAGGCATTGAAGCACTACGGGCAATGAACGAAGCCTCGTTAATGGTGCCGAGTATAATTCTGACGACTTTTGATGACGATCAACTTGTGCTTGAAGGTTTGCAGGCAGGGGCAAAAGGATTTCTTCTCAAAGATGTGTCACTAGATAGCCTGGTAAATGCAATTGAGAAAGTCCATCAGGGGGAAACTCTTGTACAGCCTGCTATCACTGAGCGAATTCTCAAGGGGCTTGCGGCGCTGGGGTCTGGACAGAAAGAAGCTGAACCCGCGGAAGAGCTGTCACCCAAAGAGCTTGAAGTACTTCGCTTGATGGCAGGAGGTTATAGCAATCGTGAAATATCCGGGGCGGTTCACAAGTCTGAAGGTACTGTGAAAAATCAGGTCTCTTCAATACTGGATAAATTGAATGTCAGAGATCGAACTCAAGCCGTGCTGCGGGCAATTAATCTTGGTTTACTGTGATTAAGGTGTTTGTGTGATATCCGATCCTGTTAAACTACGCAAGCTCTTAACTAACATGAAATCCTAAACAAGGCTGTAGCTCTGATGAAACTCTACGATTATGGACAGGCGCCAAACCCAAGACGAGTAAAAATATTTCTGGCAGAGAAAGGTGTTGAGTACGAAATCGTAAACTGCGACATGATGAAAGGAGAGCATAAAACTCCAGAGTTTCTAAAGAAAAACCCCAGCGGAAAAATACCCGTACTTGAACTAGACGATGGCCGCTGCTTGGCTGAGTCTGTTGCTATCTGTCGATATATTGAAGGAATGTATCCCGAGCCCAACCTGTTTGGTAATGATCCTTTTGAAATGGGGTTCATTGAAATGCGCAATCGACATCTCGAAACAGAACTCTGGTCTCAGATTGGCGTGTCCTGGGTAAATGGTCCAGTGGTTGCTGCTATGGGAATACATAAGCAAATACCAGCAGCAAAAGAAGCCAGCGATGAAAACGTTAGCAAATATTACCAAAGGCTGGACTGCGAACTGGGTGAATCGGAATATATAGCCGGGCCAAGGTTTACGGTAGCGGACATCACTTTACTAACAGCTATAGATTTTGCTGCCGCATTGGTAGATTTAAAGCCTGATGAGTCCCTGGAAAATCTGTGGCGCTGGCATAGTTTGGTCTCCGCACGGGATAGTGTTGTCTCTCTTGCTTAACGATAGAGGCAAACCGTGGCGTTAAAACCAACAATATTCAAATTCAGAATTGCATTGACGGATCTTGACCGTGAGGTTTATGACACATTGAATTTAACAATTGCACAACACCCGTCGGAAACACTTGAGCGGATGATGGTGCGCGTTTTGGCATTTTGTTATAACGCACAAGATCAGCTAGTGCTTTGCAAAGGTTTGAGTGATACGGAAGAGCCTGACTTGTGGTCGCATAGCCTGGATGGGAATCTCGAACTATGGATAGATGTCGGCGAACCTGCCGTATACAGAATTAAGAAGGCAACACGTATTGCGTCGGCGGTTAAGGTTTATTGTTTTAATACCAAGTCAAACACTTGGTGGGACCTGGGTCGAAGTAAATTGGCGAATTTGGCTGTGTCGGTATTTCATTTTCAGTGGGAAGAAATAAAGGCTCTTGCTGAGCTGGTGCAACGCACGATGGATATGTCAGTAACGATTACAGACGGCTCTGCCTATATAGCTACTGAATTGGGTGAGTGCGAGGTGTCATTACAAGTCTTGCAGCAGCAGTAGCTGGCGAGTTTGAACAGGATACACAAAAACAGGAAAGAATTTGTGATTCATCAAGACGGACATTTCTCCAGCCATGACGGAACTAAGTTATATCATCAATCATGGCAGCCCTCTCAGGCCGAAGGTTGTAAAGCAATTCTTGTTCTCGTACACGGCAGCGGCGAGCATTCTGGTCGCTACGACAATGTTGTTAACTATTTCGAAGATAGATTCTACGCTCTTTACGGTTTCGATTTTCGCGGACATGGTAAATCCGAAGGCAAGGTTAGTCATGTAATGAATTGGCAGGAATATCGCGAAGATCTCGACAGCTTTCTTCGATTCGTTCAGGACAAAAATCCGGATAAAACTCTATTTCTATACGGTCATAGTATGGGAGCGCAAATATCTCTGGACTATTTAACTTTCGATAAGCATGTGCCTTTGGCAGGTATGATCTCATCAGCTGCAGCAATCGCTCCTCCTAAAGCAAGTGCCTCATTAATTCTAATTGGGAAGTTCCTATCCAAAGTCTGGCCAACATTCACTTTGGGTAACGGCCTTGATGTTAAGGATATAAGTAGAGACCCTGAAGTAGTGAAGGCTTACATTGATGACCCCCTGGTAAGCTCAAAAATATCAGCCAGGTTTGCTGCTGAATTTTTGGCTTGTATCAGTCGTGTGCAATCCAACGCAGCTAAAATCGACGTGCCCTTATTTATGTTTCACGGAGAAACAGACAAAATAATACCGGCGGCGGGCAGCAAGCAATATTTTGAAAAGGTTTCTTTAGCTGATAAGAAACTAAAAATTTACAAAGACGGGTTTCATGAACCCCATAATGATTTGCAGAAGCAGGAAGTATTTCAGGATGTTGAACAATGGCTAGAAAAAAGAAGCTAGAGTCTGAGATATCCCTACAAAATAATTAATTCAGTGAACGACCTATTAACGTGTGCACATTGCACGGTGTTAGATGGGAACTGCGAGCACTGGGTTAGGGCCCCCTGTTTTTGTAGCGATTAAAGCGTAGCATCGAGCGACCGAAGGAGACCGGTTTTTTGGGCTCCTGACCGACCGAGAGAACCCGGGACGGGTGCAAGCTGCGGAGAAAATAGGGGGCCCTGACCCAGTGCGTTCCCTCAGCGATTACATAACTTGGCAGCAGGGATCGAAGGTTGGCAGGGAAGGATTGCATGAAGTTGATGCGTGTATCGGGGCCTGGCAAGGGGTACTGTTTTTCCGTTCCATTGGGCCATCCCTGGCCCTCCCGCGCTCCATCCCTGGGAGCTAGTCACTACAAAACAGCACCCCTTACCAATCCCCTATCGAGTTCAGTATTCTTTTCAACTGCAGGTTTGTCTGTATTCTAGTCTGTGGTGTTAATTCGTTATTTTGCGGGGATATCTCAGGCTCTGACCCTTTAGCTGCTCGAGGTCATTGAGTGCGTAATCAGAGACTCTCTAGCTTGCCTTGAGCGTGTAGCAGGAAGTCTGTAATTTCCCGTACGGCACCTTCGCCACCTCGGGTTTCGGTTACAGCGTGTACCGCGGCTTTTATTGATGGATGCCCACCTGGAACAGAGAAGCCAAGTCCAACAGCCTTTAAGACAGGTAAATCGGGAAGGTCATCACCGGCATAGCAGATATGCTGGGGTGCGATCTGAGTGCGCTCACAAATTTCATTTAGCGCATTGAGTTTGTCTTCACGGCCTTGATAAAGTAGATCAATGCCTAAATCAGCACATCGTTTTTCTACCAGTTCCGATTTTCGACCAGTGATAATACCGACGCTGATGCCGCTAGACATCAGCATTTTAATCCCGTGTCCATCTAGCGAATGAAAGGCTTTAATTTCTTCGCCAGTACTAGAAAAATAAAGACGCCCATCGGTTAATATTCCGTCTACATCTAGCAGTAGCAGTTTGATTTGTTGCGCGGCATTGATAATAGATTCTGAACTGCTGTTAAATTTCATGGGCATTTAGAGTTATACGACATTGGATTGAAGTAGGTCATGCATTTTGAGAATGCCACTTACTGGTTTGTCTTTGTCTTTAACAATGACAACATAAATGTTTGATTCTTGCATAATTTGCGCTGCCTCAGCGGCGAGCGAGTTTGGGCTTACTGTTTTGTAACTTGAGGACATCACGTCTTCAATTTTTGTTTCCTGTATATTTCGTCCGGAATCAATAGTTCGTCGTAAATCGCCATCAGTAAATACGCCAATCAGAATTCCATCACTGTCTGCTACGGTCGTTAAGCCGAAACCTTTTTTGCTCATTTCAAGTAAGGCTTCTGCTAGTGACGTGCCGGATGTAACTTGCGGAATATCTTTTCCGCTGTGCATAACGTCTTTTACTTTTACCAGAAGGCGCCGACCTAAATTTCCTCCCGGGTGAGAGAAAGCAAAATCATCTCTAGTAAAACCTCGCGCTTCCAACAAGGCCATAGCTAAGGCATCACCCAGAACCAATGCAGCGGTAGTGCTGGACGTTGGGGCCAACCCTAACGGGCATGCCTCCTCATCGACTTGGGCGTTTAGATTGGCGGAAGCGGCCAGGGCTAATTCGGATTGTGAATCACCCGTGAGGGTTATAAGAGGAATTGCCTTTCTCTTGATGATTGGTAACAGCGAAAGTATTTCTTCGGTGGTTCCGGAGTTGGATATGGCAAGAATCACGTCATCAGAAGTGATCATGCCTATATCGCCATGACTTGCTTCAGCGGGATGTACATACATGGCAGTGGTGCCTGTACTTGCTAGTGTGGCAGCAATCTTTTTGCCAATGTGGCCAGATTTCCCCATGCCGATTACAACAACACGCCCCTTACTGTTCAGTATTAACTGACAGGACATGACAAACTGGTCGTCGATTCGATTAAGAAGTTCGTGGACAGCGCGACTTTCGATTTCAATCGTTCTGATAGCTGTTGCGATAAGGGTGGAGTCAGATTTCATTGTGTTGCTAGCATACCCTACATGATAGTCGCTGGACTACATATTCACCTGGTAAAGCATCACGGCAAACCAGCCGCAATAAATCGACAGAAAGGCAACGCCGTTGAGCCGGCTGATCATTTTGCCTTTTTTAACGCCCGAATAGCAAAAATAGGCTAACAACAAGGTTAACAGTAAGACTCCGATGAAGTCTCTGTAGAGCAGAGCTGGTTCAATTAATCCTGGGCTGAATAAGCCAGGAAACGGTAGCACCGCAAGAAGATTTAGAATGTTCGATCCAACAATGTTTCCAATCGCAAGATCATGGTGCCCTTTTAAAACGCAGGTTATTGATGCGGCGAGTTCGGGCAGGCTGGTACCAAGAGCCACAACAGTTAAGCCGATTATTGCCGTCGAAACGCCTAGTGATTCTGCTATGGATGTTGCTGCTGCAACCAACGCTTGAGCACTAAGCACTAATAGCGCCAAACCTAAAATAAGGTATGCGGCGGCCTGAATATTGTTTGCCTTGATTAAGCTTTCACCGCCAGTTTCTGAAGCAGATATTGTTCTAGATTTCTTTCGAAACAGTTTATATCCAAAAAATATGGTGATAAGAATTAATAATGTTGCGTCAAATACACCCAAGAATAGATCAAAAAGCAACGCGCCAGTAACGACAGTCACTAATATCAAGGCGGGAATTTCTTTCTTAACTAGCGACTCAGGTGGCTTTAGTGGGCTTATGAGTGCGGCAATGCCCAGGGCGACGCCAATGTTGAACAAGTTTGACCCCAGTGCATTGCCTATAGCAAGCTCAGGTTTATCGTTTAGAGCAGAGATGGCTGACGAAAATATTTCTGGTGCTGAGGTACCAAAAGCGACAATTGTCAGGCCAATCATAAGGGGTGAAACCCCTAAACTTCGGGCCAACGCCGAAGCGCCAAATACAAATTTGTCCGCTCCCCAGATTAGCCCAATAAATCCGAGAACGATTATGATCGCGTCGAGAAACATAGATGATAAATTCTTAGTGCGGCAATAAAGCGCACAATTAGAAGGGTGTTTGCATAGCTTTGCAAGTAATAATTTATTGAACTGAGCAATTGATGTAAACTGCGCAACATCGAATGTCAGGGTTCAGTCCGTATTCAGGTCTATTCATCCATAGTTGGTACTGTTTTAAACTCCCGCAAGTGACTAAAAAAATCACTGCGGGCTTGATACCGGGATAAGTAAATGAAATCATTGAGAAAAATCACATTAATATGGCTTGTAGCCGCGTTTTTTCCATTAACAGCTACTGCGCAGGGCTTGTCAGCTGTGGAAACGGCAAAGCAGGGTGTTGAAACCTTGCTGCAGACAGTAGCAGACTCAAGGAGCATGTTTCTTTCTGACCGCGATCGCTATTTTGAGCAGGTTGAAGGGGTATTAAGTAGTTTTGTCGATTTTACGGCGGTGGCTAATGTAGTGATGTCACGGTATGCCAGTTCGGCAAATGAGGCGCAAACACAGCGCTTTGCGGCTATTTTGCGGACTACCCTTACCCGGTTCTATGGTGCGGCTCTGGTTTCCTATGAAGGTCAGGAGCTGGTCTTTCTGCCTTCCAACAATCCACCATCTGATCCGCGGGCCGATACTGTAGTTGGTATGGAATTGCGTGGTGGAGATACCAACCTGAGATTGCAATATCAGATGTATATAAACGAAAATGACGAATGGAAACTGAAGAATCTGTCTTTGGCGGGCATCAACCTTGGCCGACAATACTTCACACAGTTTTCAGCGCTGATGTCAAAGCACGACAATGACATTGATCAGGTATTGGATAACTGGAAATAAATGGGAGCGTAAGATTGGAAGCTAGCCTGATTACAGACATATTAACGAATGAATTTTCCGATTGTAGTATTTCCGTTGAAGGTGGTGACGGCAAATACCTCGTGACGGCAGTCGGCGATGTATTTGAAGGGTTGAATGCTGTGCGTAGACAGCAAGCAATCTACAAAGTTTTAAATGAACATATCAAGAGCGGGGCTATTCACGCAGTCACAATGAAGTTGATGACAAACACCGAGAATAGTACTTCTTAATGGCCTTATTTTTCTTGCCGAGCAAACTCAATGGATAAACTACTAATTCAAGGAGGCGTTAGCCTTCAGGGTGAGATACGAATTGCGGGGGCTAAGAATTCCGCATTACCAATTCTTGCATCGACCTTACTCACTCACGAAACAATTCAAATTTGTAATCTGCCGCATTTATTCGACATTACAACAATGATTGAACTGCTCGGATGTATGGGGGTTCAGCCAGTTATTGATGAAAAGCTTAATGTTGAAGTGAATAGCAGCACGATCACACATTTCAGCGCTCCTTATGAGCTTGTGAAAACTATGCGAGCCTCAATATTGGTGCTGGGACCATTGTTGGCACGCTATGGTGAGGCCGAGGTGGCGCTTCCCGGTGGCTGCGCTATAGGCAGTCGACCAGTGAATTTACACATTAGTGCCTTGCAGAAAATGGGTGCGGACATAGTAGTTGAAGATGGTTATATCAAAGCGTCAGTTGACGGCAGGTTAAAAGGCGCTCACATATTCATGGATATGGTCACCGTTACGGGCACAGAAAATGTAATGATGGCGGCAACGCTGGCTGACGGACAGACCATTATTGAAAATGCAGCGAGAGAGCCAGAAGTAGTAGACCTTGCTGATTGCCTGATAAAAATGGGCGCTGATATTAGCGGCCAGGGCAGCGACACAATTACTATTAACGGTGTGAAAGAATTACACGGTTGCAGCTTTTCCGTCATGCCAGATCGAATTGAAACCGGCACTTACTTAATTGCAGCGGCCGCAACTAAAGGTCACATAAAAGTTAAAGATACTCGTCCCGATATTCTTGAAGCTGTGCTTAGTAAACTTGAGCAGGCTGGTGCTGATATCACCGTGGGCGATGACTGGATAGAATTGGATATGCATGGCAAAAGGCCAAAGGCCGTGTCGCTTAGAACGGCGCCATATCCTGCTTTTCCAACCGATATGCAGGCACAGTTTACAGCGTTGAATTCAGTAGCCGAAGGCACTGGCTCTATTACTGAAACTGTTTTTGAGAATCGCTTCATGCATGTGCACGAAATGAATCGTATGGGTGCGGACATTAAGGTTGAAGGAAATACGGTAATAGTCAAAGGTGTAGATAAACTAAAAGGCGCCCCGGTTATGGCCACAGACCTACGTGCATCGGCAAGTCTGATTATTGCAGGTTTGGTAGGTGAGAACGAAACTACCGTGGATCGCATTTATCATATTGACCGTGGTTACGAATGCATAGAAGAAAAACTGCAACTACTGGGCGCTAAAATTCGTCGGGTACCTTCCTGATTACGTTTTAGCCGTTAGTGTTCTACTGAATTTAAATACTTTTACACCGAGATATAGGATCAATGAAGTCCACCCAGTTAATAATTGCGCTGACAAAAGGTCGCATACTAGACGAAGTACTGCCTCTGTTTGAACAAGCTAATATTGTGCCTGCTGAAGATATAAGCAAAAGCCGTAAACTTATATTTGATACTAATCTGAGTAACGTAAAGCTATTGGTGATTCGAGGTACTGATGTGCCGACTTATGTTGAGTTTGGTAGCGCCGACATGGGGGTTGTGGGCAAAGACCTGTTGCTTGAGCATGGCGACGAAGGGTTTTATGAACCCCTCGATTTGAAAATAGCGAAGTGCCGACTCATGACCGCGGGGCCCGTTAATGCTAAGCCAGTGCAAGGCCGGCTTAAAGTCGCTACAAAATTCACCAACATTGCCAAAAAATATTTTGCCGAGCAGGGACAGCAAATTGATTTAATAAAGCTCAATGGTGCTCTCGAGTTGGCACCAGCAATGGGGCTAGCAGATTCAATTGTTGACATTGTCGACACAGGAAAGACACTTGAAGCTAACGGTCTGGAGCCGAAAGAGCTAATTGCTCATGTAAGCTCTAGAATAATTGTAAACAAAGCATCCATGAAGATAAAAAATTCTCTGATTAGCGATGTATTACAGCAACTTCGCGATGCTGTTGATAACAATTAAACAGCAGTCATGAATATTTCATCATTTTCTCTAAGGCTTAAGAGCTTTATCACAGGCGACAATGCGCGCTTATAATTAATTATGCCAAGCTTATCACTTAACATCAGACATCTTAGTGCGACCGATTCAGACTTTGAAGCTCAGCTTGGTCAGCTATTAGATCGGAATATGATTACTACTCCAGAAATCACTAATACAGTTAGCGATATCCTTGCGGCGGTGCGCAAGAAGGGTGACCAGGCAATTCTGGAGTATACAAATCGTTTTGAGGCTTTTGCAGCTGATTCCATGGATGAGTTACTGGTTTCTCAGGAGCAGATGACAGCCGCTCTTAACTCATTGCCAGAATCTCAAAGTGTAGCCTTGCGGCATGCGGCAGATCGAATTCGCGCTTATCACGAAAAGCAAAAACAACAATCTTGGCAGTATGAAGAGGCTGATGGATCAGTTTATGGTCAGAAAATCAGCCCGCTGCAAAGAGTTGGTGTTTATGTCCCAGGAGGCAAAGCGAACTACCCCTCTTCGATGCTTATGCTGGCGATACCTGCCCAGGTGGCCGGAGTAAAAGAAATAATTGCAACGGTGCCCACGCCTTATTCAGAGGAAGGTAAGCTTGTGTTTGCTGCTGCAGCATTGGCTGGAGTTAATAAACTATTCACGATTGGTGGCGCGCAGGCAATAGGGGCATTAGCATATGGTACGGATTCGATTCCAAAGGTAGATAAGATTACAGGGCCTGGAAATGTTTTCGTGACTGCCGCCAAGAAAATGGTGTTTGGTGAAGTAGGCATTGATATGATCGCTGGCCCTTCAGAGTTAACCATTATCTGCGACGGTACTACCGATCCGGATTGGGTGGCTATGGATCTATTCTCACAGGCTGAGCACGACGAACAAGCCCAATCAATATTGATTTCTACTGATGAGAATTTTCTTAAGCGTGTAACCGCCAGCATTAATAAATTGCTGCCAGACATGGACCGTAAAGAAATTATAACTACCTCTCTTAATAATAGAGGTGTTTTTATACTCGTCGAAAATCTTACGCGCGCCGCCGCGGTAAGTAATTTTATTGCTCCTGAGCATTTGGAGTTATCAATAGAGAATCCAGATGAGGTGTTTGATCTTATTGATAACGCCGGTGCAATTTTTATGGGACAGTACAGTGCTGAAGCTCTGGGAGACTATTGTGCTGGCCCTAGTCATGTATTGCCGACTTCGGGTACTGCCAGGTTTTTTTCGGCTCTGGGTGTCTATGATTTTCAGAAACGTAGTTCGGTTATCAATTGTTCGGCAGTGGGCGCGGATAAGCTGGCAGTAACGGCAGCTGAAATTGCTCGCAATGAGCATTTGCAAGCACACGCACTGTCCGCTGAGTATCGATTAAAGAAAAAAAACTCCTAGGGCTTTCGTGTTGAGTGCAGGTGACGCGTGCAGGTATAGCTATGTTGCATTGTCGAGAAAAAATTATGGCTCGATAATCATGGCCTGTCCAAAACCAAGAATAGTAGGCAGCAGATAATTCTGCCCGTCACGATAGACTTCAATATCAATAGATTCGCCAGGCTTTTTATTTCGAACTTCCAGCATTATGTTTTGTGCGTCGATAACGGCTGTTTGGCCAACTCGGGTAATTACGTCTCCTGGGTTAATGCCGGCTCTTGCGGCTGCGCCGCCCGCATCAACGCTTTCAACCAACATGCCTCGTATGTGATCGTTTCCAAAAAATAGCGCGCTAGATTGAGCATTGAGAGCCTCGCCAGTAATTACGCCTAAGTAACCAGAGTTAGCGGCTACAGCCTGTGCCGCCATTTCTTCAAATACTGATATTGCTAGTGTAGAGGGGGTCGCGAATCCAATTCCTTCGAAATTTCCAGATGCGGAAAAAATTGAAGAGTTGATTCCAACCAGTTTTCCTTCGGAGTTAATCAATGCACCGCCAGAATTGCCTGGATTGATGGCTGCGTCTGTTTGAATAATTGCGGTAGACGAATTTGGATTTCTTGTCAGTGCGCTAATAATTCCCTGAGATACCGATTGGCCAATATTTCTCGGATACCCAATGGCAAAAACAATATCGCCAATTTCTAACTGGCTATCATCGCCAATTTGAATAGGTGTCAGGTCATCCATATTTATATGAAGAATAGCTAGATCGTTCTCCTTATCCCATGCCACGACAGTAGCAGGTGTTGAACGGCCATCGTTAAGAGTTACCTGTGTATCGAACGCGTCGAATAATGTATCAACAACGTGCAGATTGGTAAGGATAAATCCGTTCTCGCTAACGATCACTCCCGAGCCCAGGCTATCTCTTTCCCCAAGGTGAAAATTTACCTCGCCCTCAGAAGCCCTTTCAATGGACTCGACGTTAACCGATGTGGCATTAATACTAACGACCGAAGGTGCGGCCAATTTTATAGCTTGTGAATAGGACAGAGTAGAAGATATTGCGGGTTCAGTTGCTGCGGTGGGTAAGCTCAAATTACTCAGGCGTTGTAGTTGCTGATATTGCATTACCGATATGGCGATAAGAATGCCGCAGGCGGTTGGCCAGCCGATGAATTTCAGTATGTTTAAAAAAGATTTCATCTGAGTCGTGTCTGATGGTGTCAGCCCATGTTAACCCGTGAATTGATGATAAGACACTGTGATACTATTATTGCATCAGAACCAATATACAGCGTTGCCAGGACGGATTCCAATGGCGGTAAGCCTAAAAGAGCTTGAAAATGACCTAAAGCTATTGCTCAAGCCTGAGCAATTTAAAGACTATTGCCCAAACGGTTTGCAGGTAGAGGGTGGCGCGCAGGTAAAGAAGATTATTTCTGGTGTTACTGCTTGTCAGGCTCTGATTGATGTAGCAGTAGAGCAAAATGCTGATTTATTGCTTGTTCATCACGGTTATTTTTGGAGAGGCGAAGAGCAAACCATAACAGGGCTTAAAAAGGCTCGAATCCAAAGTCTGTTAGATAACCAGTTGAGTTTGATTGCCTACCATTTGCCTCTGGATGCTCACAGTGAATTTGGAAACAATGTGCAACTGGCGAAGGTGTTGGGGTTTTCGATGGATGGCGAGTTAGGCAAGCAAAACAATCACCCCATTGGCTTAACAGGTAATTTAGCAACTCCGATGAGCTTCGCCCAGATGAGCGAATTATTAGAAAATCGTCTAAACCAAGAGCCGCTTGCCATAGACGGAGGCAACGGTTCTATCAAGACAGTTGCCTGGTGCACTGGAGCAGCACAAAGCTATATTCAGTTAGCAGTGGACGCAGGTGTTGATGCCTATATCACCGGCGAGGTGTCTGAGTCTACGGTACATATTGCACGAGAATCAGGAATCCATTTTTTTGCAGCAGGGCATCATGCCACAGAGAAATATGGTGTTCAGGCTCTGGGTAGTTATTTGGCCGAAAAGTTTTCACTGGAACATCAATTCATCGACATTGATAATCCAGTTTAAAATATACCTTCATCCCGCATTAGCTTCATCACCATATCCAGACATTTTTCAACCGACAAAGCGTCGGTATCCAGTTCTAGATGCGTAATTTCAGGTGCGCTGTAGGGAAAGGACAAGCCAGGAATATCCGTAGACTCTGATTGATCGGCTGCTGCATACAACCCGCTTGGGTCACGTTGCTTACAGACTTCCATTGGTGGGTTTAAATATACGATGTAGCAGTTATCCTTACCAATAACGCTTAATGCATGTTCGCGAGAGTCGGCATTAGGTGCAACGAATGCCGCGCAGCATATTATCCCGGAGTCATTTAGAAAGCGTGCTATATGGGCGCTACGTCGTAAATTTTCAGCTCGACCTTCGGCATCATGAGGCAGGTCTCTGCTGATGCCCAGGCGCATGGTTTTTCCATCGAGAACTGTACTAACACGGCCTTTGTCGAACAACTTTCTTTCGAGTCCGTGGGCGAGCGTCGATTTGCCTGACCCTGAAACTCCGATAAACATAATAGTTGCTGGTTTTTGCCCGTAACGTGCTGCCTTTTCCTCTTTGCTTACAATTAAACTAATAGGCTCGGAGTGGCTTTGTTGAGCTTGCTGCTCGCAGCTGATCATTCCGGCTCCAACAGTTACATTGCTAAGCCGGTCTATGATAATAAAATTGCCCATTGCGCGATTATCTTTGTAGCTGTCGAAGCAAACCGTCTCGTCGAGACTCACTTCGACCAGTCCAATTTCATTTAACTCAAGGCCAGGGGCCGGACTTTCATCCAAAGTGTTTACATCGATGCGACTGCGCACAGTGCTGATTTTTCCGCTAATGGTTCTGCTGCCTAGCTTGAAATCGAAAAGCTTGCCTGGCAATAGCGGACTATCTGCCATCCACACTAGAGTGGCTTCAAAATTGTCTCTAGTAGTTGGTATATTGTCTGGGTGCGCTAGAACATCGCCACGACTGATGTCGATTTCATCTTCAAGGGTTAAAGTGATAGCCATATCGGCATGAGCCAGTTCCAGTTCTTCATCATAGGTAACAATCGATTTAATGCGACTGGTTTTATTTGAGGGTAGTACAACAATTTCGTCACCTTTTCGTACCACGCCTGAAGCGATAGTGCCGCAAAACCCTCTAAAGTTTAGGTTTGGCCGGTTAACGTATTGCACTGGAAAGCGAAAATCTGAATAATTCTTATCACTTGAAAACTCTATAGTTTCTAGCAGCGACATAAGTGGCAAACCTTCATACCACGGAGTATGCAAACTGACATTAACTACATTGTCTCCCTCGAGAGCCGACATGGGGATAAAATGTAAGTCGGCAGGCTCAAGCTTTTTGGAAAATTCTATGTAGTCGGCTTTTATTTCTTCGAAAACGCTTTGCTTGAAATCAACCAGATCCATTTTATTGATAGCAACAATGATGTGTTTGATACCAAGTAGAGATGCGATAAAACTATGGCGCCGGGTTTGAACCTGAACACCGTGTCTTGCATCTATAAGAATAATTGCCAGGTCACAAGTTGAAGCGCCGGTGGCCATGTTCCTGGTATATTGTTCGTGCCCGGGTGTGTCGGCAATAATGAATTTTCGTTTTGCCGTTGAAAAATATCGATAAGCAACATCAATGGTAATGCCTTGTTCTCTTTCGGCTTGGAGACCGTCAACCAGCAAGGCCAGATCCGGCCTTTCACCTGTTGTTCCTGATTTAACACTATCGGCTTCTATTGCAGCCAATTGGTCTTCATAGATCATCTTGGAGTCGTACAGGAGTCTTCCAATTAACGTGCTCTTACCGTCATCTACACTGCCGCAGGTCAGTAAGCGTAATAGTTCTTTGCGCTCATGTTGTGCGAGATAGGCATTAATATCAGTGCTTATTAATTCAGATTGGTGTGACATTCTAAGATTGACTCTCTTTCTTCAGTTTATGCATTTATGTAACAAGGTTTAAAAATAGCCTTTGCGTTTCTTTTCTTCCATGGAGCCTGCCGAGTCGGAATCGATCAGCCTGCCCTGACGCTCTGAACTGGTTGTCAGTAGCATTTCCTGAATTATTTCGGGTAATGTTGTTGCCGTAGATTCGACAGCACCAGTAAGGGGATAGCAACCTAATGTGCGAAAACGCACGGTTTTAGTTTCTATGACTTGCCCTTCTTTAATTGGCATCCGATCGTCATCGACAAGTATGTCTACGCCATCAATGTTTACCACCGGTCTGGGTTTTGCGAAGTACAAAGGCACAATATCAATGTTATTCAAGTGGATGTATTGCCATATATCCAGCTCGGTCCAGTTGGAAATAGGAAATACTCTAATGCTCTCTCCTTTATTCACCTTGGTGTTGTAGATATTCCACAACTCTGGCCGTTGGTTTTTTGGGTCCCAAATATGATTTTTGTCCCGAAATGAAAATACTCTTTCTTTGGCGCGAGATTTTTCTTCGTCTCGTCGTGCACCGCCGAAAGCAGCATCAAATTTATATTTGTTCAGTGCTTGTTTCAGGGCCTGGGTTTTCATGATATCTGTGTGTTTTTCGCTGCCGTGGGTAAATGGCCCAACCCCAGCGTCGACACCTTCCTGATTAATATGCACAATCATATCAAGGTCGAGTTTTTTAATTTGCTGATCGCGAAATTCAATCATCTCTCGAAACTTCCACGTAGTATCTACATGCATAAGAGGGAAGGGTGGTTTACCTGGGTAAAATGCTTTAAGTGCCAGGTGTAACATTACCGCAGAATCTTTTCCGATAGAATACAGCATTACCGGTTTATCGAATTCTGCCGCAACTTCTCGAAAAATATGAATGCTTTCAGCTTCAAGCTGTTTTAAATGAGTTAAGTTGTACTCGGACATGTTATTACATCACTTTTGTCAAATGCTAAGGTTGTTTTATGAGGGAGGTGCTGATCTGAATGACGCCATTAAAACTATAATGTAGTGCTTGTTGATGGGTCATCGTGGCTAGAGGGTTTTGATTTGCTAAGGCCAAAATCTTCGGACAGGGCACCTTTCTGATCAGGGGTTTGCTTGGCCGCGTAATCTCTTGGCGGTATTAGTCCGCTTGTTGTATCTATTTCAAGTTGGCTGTCAAAAACGGCATCAGAACCTGCTGGTAGTAATTTGCTTGCTACATCATCTGAACAAAGGTCTTGGGCGCCGCTTGCAAGATGTTGATAAACTTCCTTGTAGCTTTCAGTCATGTGCTGGACAAGGTCTGCGGTCATGCTGAAATGATCGCTAACATTGTCACGGTAACTTGTGTGATTCTCTTTTAGGTCACGAATTTGATTTTCTAGCTCTTGTACACGCGACGGACTGGTGTTTAAGCGACTAGCGAAAACTACTCCGATTATGATCCCAACAGCTAAACATGCAATTGCAGTCATCCAAATCATTGAAGTTAGTGCCTCTTTATTTGTCTACCAATAAACGACTTGGCGGCATTGCCTAGTCTCAACTTGAGTGCAGCTGAAGTATACCTCATTTGGGTGTGTTTTTTAGCAAACTTTACTCCAGCTCATGCTACTTTAGCCGTATCTATAAGGATTAGCATGCATTAAGCAGTTGCCATTTAGTACGGTAGGCAAGAAACTGTTTGTAATTATCTGGACTACTGTACTAAGAGCCCAAGTAAGAGCCCGAGCATCCAACAAGCCATAACTATGAATCTACGACAATGAATCTCCAACAATGAATCCCCAGCAACGCTACGATTTAGATATTCAACAAAACCTGATTACAACGGACCCTGCCCAGCAGAGGATAGTGCTATGTCTGCAGGAATTATTTGATGAATTGCAGCGCCAGCCAGACAAAAACAAATTTTCCATGTTGCGGTTGCGTAAATTGCAGAGAAATTTGATGGGGTCTGGAGACGCGGATGGTTATATTCGAGGGTTGTATTTGTGGGGTGGAGTAGGAAGAGGCAAAACCTATCTTATGGATCTGTTTTACGACTGCCTACCGATTAAGAAAAAACTTCGAACGCACTTTCATCGCTTCATGCAAAGAGTGCATGGCGAACTGGTGACTCTGCAGGGCGAGAAAAACCCTCTGGAGCTGGTTGCAGACCGAATCGCAAAGGAAGCGCAGGTACTGTGTTTTGATGAATTTTTTGTACAAGATATTGGCGATGCAATGATTCTGGCGGTTTTGTTGGAGGCTTTAATGAAACGCAATGTTGTCTTGGTCGCAACTTCGAACATTGCGCCAGACCAACTTTATGAAAATGGTTTGCAGCGGGATCGATTTTTACCTGCCATTGATTTGATTAAACAACATACACGGGTTGTAGAAATTGAAACGGGTGTTGATTACCGTCTTCGTAGCCTAAGTCAGGCGACTCTCTACCATCACCCGATAAGCGAGGCCACCGAAGGGCTGTTACTTGATAGCTTTTATGAGCTGGCTCCTGATAAGTCTGAAGTTAAAAAGAGAGTGTACGTTGAACTGCTTAATCGAAAGCTGCTATCGCGCTATTGCGCCGATGACGTAGTGTGGTTTGAATTTGAGCAGTTATGCGAGGGGCCTCGAAGCGCCTTTGATTACGTAGAGTTGGCCAAGCTGTACCACGCGGTGTTACTAAGCAATGTGCCGGTGCTCGACGAAGATCGAAACGACAGTGCAAGGCGCTTTATTAGTCTGGTAGACGAGCTATATGACCGTCGAGTAAAGCTCATAATTTCTGCCCAGGCGCCAATTCAGAGTCTGTACCAGGGGCAAAAACTGAATTTTGAATTTGAGCGAACTCGGTCCCGATTGCTTGAAATGCAATCCCATGAATACCTGGGCTATCAGCACAGGGCATAGGCACCTGGGGTCCGCTAGTAGCGCTTACCCTGTCGATCCGCTTAAGCTCTCTAAAAATCTGGATTTGAGGCCGAAATTCGCTTGAATAATGGACATTGCTCCGGTAGTATTCGCGCTCCTTAAAGCAAAGCCTATAGAACCGCAAATGAAGACATATAGTGCAAAACCCCATGAGGTTGATCAGAACTGGCTTCTGGTAGACGCTGATGGCCTAACGCTGGGTCGAATGGCTACAGAAATTGCCACCCGACTGCGTGGTAAACACAAGCCAGAATATACTCCTCATGTAGATACAGGCGATTTTGTTGTCGTTATTAATGCCGATAAAGTAAAAGTTACTGGAAAGAAGGCAACAGACAAGATTTACTACGCTCACTCTGGTTTTCCAGGTGGCTTGAAGCAGATCACTTTTGAGAAACTTCAGGATAAAGCGCCAGAGCGAGTTATACAGCTGGCAGTAAAAGGCATGCTTCCAAAGAATTCTTTGGGGCGGGCAATGTTTAAGAAACTCAAAGTTTATGCCGGAGCTGAGCACCCTCATAGCGCTCAGCAACCACAAACTGTGCAGTTCAACTCTAAAGTTTATACATAAAAAGAGGTTAGCTAACTTCAATGTCTACCACGCAATATTATGGCACTGGCCGACGCAAGACATCGACAGCAAGAGTCTATTTAACTAGCGGAAGTGGCGCTATTACGATTAATCGCCGTCCACTGGACGGTTATTTTGGTCGTGAAGTGGCCCGCATGATCGTTAAACAGCCACTTGAGCTGGTCGAAATGGTTGAGAAATTTGATATCAACGTTACTGTTCGCGGCGGTGGGAGTTTTGGTCAAGCCGGAGCAATCAGGCACGGTATAACTCGCGCTTTGATGGATTATGATCTAGAGCTGAAGCCCACCTTAAGAAAGGCTGGTTTTGTGACTCGTGATGCCCGAGAAGTGGAACGCAAAAAGGTTGGATTGCGCAAAGCTCGCAAGAAGCCGCAGTTTTCAAAGCGATAATCGATTCGATTTTAAAAAGCGTCGAACTCCATATTGGAATTCGGCGTTTTTTTTGTCTTTAAAAAATATTTTTTCCCCAGTATTTTCAATGCGATGCATACCATTTGGGGGGTGCCCCCACTTGAATAAAATTGCAAAATTGACTACTATACGCGCGCCTTGTTGACCACATGCGGTCCAATGGCTCAAATTCGCGATTTCTAATCGCATATCTCTCTGCTAGGGGGATAATTCTAATGACAAACTTGTTCTCAAGGAGAAAGTTACGGTGACTGACGACAGTACTAATGCTGGCCGTAGACGGTTTTTAGTAGGTTCAACTTCGGTAGTGGGAGCTGTCGGTGTTGTAGGAGCAGCGGTTCCTTTTATAGGCTCCTGGAACCCGAGTGCAAAAGCGCGCGCTGCTGGTGCACCTGTTCGAATAGATATTAGCAGATTGCAGGTAGGCGAAATGCTTGGGCCTATACCAGCCTGGCGTGGCCGACCTATTTTTGTCATCAAGCGATCTGAAGAGCTACTTGAGGCTCTCAACGAAGATCCGGGCAGGCTTACTGATCCCGACTCTGAAGAGCCTGAACAGCCAGGTTATGCTCAGAATGAGTATCGTTCTCGAACACCTGACCTGATGGTTTTGATCGGCTTGTGTCCGCATTTGTTTTGTTCGCCAACACCTCATATAGAATTACGCCCGCAACCATTTGATGAAGAGTGGCGCGGTGGGTTTTTCTGTCCATGTCATGGTTCACGATTTGATTTAGCAGGCCGTGTTTATAGCGGCTCTCCGTCATCTCGAAACATGGAAGTGCCACCATACTCGTTCGAGGGCGAAAGTGTCCTTGTGATAGGAATTGACGAGGAGACTACCGCATGAGTGATTCAAACAATACAAATGATACAGCTAAGCCAGGTCGGTTTATGTCCGGGTTAATTGGTCTTCGTGACTGGACTGATGCCAGACTTCCAATTGTGAAAGCCTGGAACACGCATATGGGCCAGTACTATGCGCCCAAGAATTTTAACTTCTGGTACTTTTTCGGCATTATTTCGCTAGTGGTTTTGGTAATACAGCTGTTAACCGGTATTTGGTTAACCATGAACTATACCCCTAGCGCCGAAGCGGCCTTTGCTTCGGTTGAATACATAATGCGTGATGTGGAATGGGGCTGGTTGTTGAGGTATATGCACTCGACTGGCGCTTCAGCATTCTTTGTAGTTATTTACATACATATGTTTCGCGGCCTGATGTACGGCTCTTATCAAAAGCCAAGAGAGCTGATCTGGGTTTTCGGTATGGCCATCTATTTAGTGCTGATGATGGAAGGCTTCATGGGTTATGTACTTCCCTGGGGTCAACTATCCTATTGGGGCGCTAACGTGATTGTGTCGCTAGCCGGTGCTATACCCGTTATCGGTGATGATTTGCTGATATGGGTAAGAGGCGATTACCTTATATCTGGCGCCACCCTGAATCGATTTTTCGCATTGCACGTTGTGGCTATGCCTATAGTGTTAATTGCTTTAGTGGTGCTGCATTTACTTGCACTGCATGAGGTGGGTTCTAATAATCCCGACGGCATCGAGATTAAGAAGAACAAGGGCCCTGATGGAATTCCATTAGATGGTGTTCCTTTTCACCCTTACTACACTATGTACCATGATCTTGCAGGCATTGTGTTATTCCTGTTTGTATTTTGTGCAATTGTATTCTTTGCTCCAGAGATGGGTGGCTATTTTCTTGAAGTTTCTAACTTTCAAGAAGCTAACTCTCTGAAAACTCCTGAGCATGTGCCTCCAGTTTGGTATTTCACGCCTTTTTATTCCATGCTGCGTGCTGTGACCTATCCACTATTTGGCATAGACGCCAAATTCTGGGGTATGCTGGTCATGTTTGGTGCTATTGCGGTGCTATTCGTACTGCCCTGGCTGGATAAAAGCCCGGTTAGGTCTATGCGTTATAAAGGCTGGTTCAGTCGTGGAGCCTTAATGATGTTCCTGATGAGCTTCTTTGTGCTCGGTGTCCTGGGAACACAAGGTGTGAGTCCTGCAAAAACCTTGATGGCTCAATTTATGACGGTTATCTATTTCGCTTATTTCTTTGCTATGCCCTGGTATACAAGAATGGAGAAAACTGCACAACCGCCTGAGCGAGTGACTGGTCGTTTTATCAGTATTCCGCAATTGCTGGGTAGTATCTTGCTACTGATTTTATTAGTGGTACTTCCGTTGATGCTGGTCTCAGAAAAAGCAGAAGCGTCAGAGGCTAATCTTACGCTTGAGCATGTCGAGACTAGCTTCGATGACAAAGGCTCATTGCAGCGCGGCTTCACAACCTATATGAACTATTGTTCAAGTTGTCATGAGCTCGGCTATGCACGCTTTGCCAGAACGGCGGATGACCTGGAAATTCCTTATGAACTGGTTGTTGAGAACCTTATTTTTGACGATTCTCTAATCGGTGACTTAATTACAAACTCAATGTCCAAGGATCATGCTGAGGCATGGTTTGGTGCGGCTCCTCCGGATTTGACCTTAATCGGTCGTGTTCGCACGCCGGACTGGCTGTATACTTATTTGAAGTCGTTTTACGCCGATGAGTCACGTCAGTTCGGAACGAATAATAAGATATTTCCGAATGTGGGCATGCCTAATGTACTGCACGAACTACAGGGCGATGTGATTTGTGATGCTCATGGAGAGGAAGACGCAAGTCATTGCGAACTCAGCCATGTCGCAGGAACTGGCTCTCTCAATGAGGCAGAATTTGATACGGTAGTAGCCGAGCTAGTAAATTTTCTTTACTACATTGGCGAACCTATCAGGTCACGACGACAGGAAATAGGAATTTGGGTATTAGCATTTCTCGGAGTGCTTTACATCCTAACCGCACTTCTTGGCAGAGAGTTCAGCAAGGACTATCACTAATAAGTAGTTAGTGTTTAAACAAAACAAATTCAACACGAATAACAGAATATATATTTAGAGGGGTTAATATGGGTGTGGTAGCGAAAAGATCTTCCATGATTTTCTATTCCGATGGCACGAGTCACTACAGTCATCGAGTTAGAATTGTACTTGCTGAGAAGGGCGTTACAGTAGAGACATTCGACATCGACCCGCAGAGCAAGCCGGAAGATTTGGCGACTTTGAACCCATATAATACGCTACCAACTTTGGTTGATCGCGATTTGGTGTTGTACGAAGCGGATATCATGATGGAATATCTCGATGAGCGTTTTCCGCATCCTCCCCTTTTTCCTGTGTATCCAGTGGCGAGAGCACAGAGCCGTCTGTGGATGTACCGTATTAAGCGAGACTGGTGTGACAAAGTTGATGCACTTATGGCTGGCGCGGGAACACCTGCTCAGTTGGAGAAAGCTCGTAAAGAACTACGTGAAAGTTTGATTTCCATCGCTCCAATTTTTGGCGAAAAGCCATTCTTCATGAGTGATGAATTTACTATTGTGGACTGCTGCGTAACGCCTATTTTGTGGCGTCTAACCGCTATGGGCATCGAGCTTCCAAAGAACAAAACTACCAAGCCATTACTTGAATACAGAGATCGTCTGTTTGAAAGAGAGTCTGTGTTGGCGAGTTTTTCTGAGCAAGAAAAAGAAATGGTTTGATAGCGAAGCACTTAGTGCTGAGCATCTGATCAGGGGTTCTCCAATTATGACCATGACTTCAAGTCGGCCGTATATTATCAGGGCGCTTTATGATTGGATTTTGGAGAATGGCTGCACGCCGTATATTGTAGTTAATGCCTTTGCAGATGGTGTAGAGGTTCCCCAGGAACACGTCAAAGACGGCCAAATAGTTCTTAATATTTCCCCCTCGGCCGTACAGAACTTACTCATTCGCGATGAAGCTATAGACTTTGATGGCCGATTCGCTGGTATACCTAAGCGCGTTTTTGTTCCTATTTCATCGGTGATGGGAATTTATTCGAAAGAGGGTGGCCAGGGTATGATGTTTGATGCAGATAGCCCAATGCCACGACCACCCAGTGGCACTGATGATTCAACGAAAAGCTCAAGCTCTGAGCCTTCACCGTTAAAGCCTAAGAAAAAACCTTCCCTTAGGGTAGTGAAGTAAAGTCAGAATCGTTTGTCGCTTTACCCTGCCTTTCTTGGAAAAAATGCAGCCGGATCCGTTTTAATACTAGAAAAAACCACCGTTGACTATGGAAAAAATATATACCTTTGTCGC
The DNA here is from genome assembly GCA_002402175.1 of SAR86 cluster bacterium. Taxonomy (GTDB): domain Bacteria; phylum Pseudomonadota; class Gammaproteobacteria; order Pseudomonadales; family Pseudohongiellaceae; genus UBA9145. The sequence goes on along the minus strand of NVVJ01000021.1, from coordinate 373 downwards.
ACGTTTTGAAGCGTTTACCTGGGCTGGCCTGCTCATTGGTATGTTTCTGAAATACACCCTGGAAATAACAGATATTGGTGTCTGGCTATTTGGCCGTTTGCATGGTATGGCCTTTATGGTTTATTTCTTTGTCGCCATCATTACGGCGATTCGCTTGCGCTGGAAATGGTGGTTCGGCATCCTGGCTGTGTTGGCAGCAATTCCACCTTTGGTGACTTTTCCCCTGGAAATCTGGTATCGGCGCCGCGGCATGCTTGATTCGGAGAATAGAGCGAGGCAGCAGGAATAGAATAATTGGGGATAAATGAGGTCAGAGTAAATATCCGATAAATGGGGTCAGAGTAAATATCCAGTACTGGATATTTACTCTGAC
>NVVJ01000020.1 GCA_002402175.1 SAR86 cluster bacterium | reverse complement strand
CCGATCGAGTACACTATCCGCTGACCCATAAGAAACCCTTCTTGAGACTCAAACCATGTTTGCCCAACTACAATCTTTCATCGCACCATTGCTAACTGTTTTTGGTGACAATCGGTTTATTCAGGCTGGGTTGGCCATCGCGCTCTCGTTTCTGGCCGCCTGGATTTTTAACCGCGTCATCATTACCGGACTTAAAAATCTCGCCCGGAGAACACGACTCGATCTCGACGATCACGTGATCGACTTGCTGCATACGCCAATCTATAACAGCATTTTGCTGCTGGGTTTTGCCAGCGCGCTTTTGATCCTCTCTCCCCCGGACTTCTATCTTGAAATCGGTTTCTCGTCGATACAGTCTTTCGCGCTTATCATGTGGGTGACGTTTTTCTTGCGCAGTAATCGCATCTTGCTAACCCGTATCTCGAAGAATGAGAACCGACTAAAAGTAGTGCATCAACAAACCCTGCCGCTTTTTCTTAACCTGATAAATATCATCATCGTAGTACTGGCGGTCTATTTCCTGTTCTCCGCCTGGCATATCGACATGACAGCCTGGCTCGCCTCGGCAGGTATTGTGGGTATCGCTGTCGGCTTCGCTGCCAAGGATACCCTGGCAAATCTATTCTCCGGTGTGTTCATCATGGCCGACGCGCCGTACAAAATCGGCGACTTTATTGTGCTGGATACAGGGGAGCGAGGAGAAGTCACCCACATCGGGATTCGCAGCACCCGCATACTCACCAGAGCAGATGTTGAAGTTACCATTCCAAATTCCGTGATGGGCAATACCAAGATCATCAACGAATCCGGCGGCCCATCTGAAAGATTCCGCTGTACTGCGTCTGTCGGAGTGGCCTACGGCACAGACATCGACCGAGTAAGAGAGATTTTGCTGGGGATAGCAGAAGACGAAGAGCTAATCTGTCAGGACCCCGAGCCGAGAGTACGCTTTCGCATGTTCGGCGCCTCAAGCCTGGATTTCGACCTGCTGGTATGGGTTCACAAACCGGTGTTGCGAGGGTCGGTAGTGGATAAATTAAACTGCGCCATCTATCGAAAATTCAACGAGCAGGGAATAGAAATACCCTATTCCAAACAGGATTTGTATATTAAGGAATTTCCCAATATGAAATAGTTTTTACAAAACAAAATAATTGGGGTCAGAGTAAATGTCCAGTACTGGATATTTACTCTGACCCCATTTTTGTTGAAGGGGCACGTACGTATTTTACTGAATTAACGATTCTCTATAAAAACCTTAATTATGCGGCAAAAGACACCGAATGAAGTTTACGGTGCTATGCGTTTGGCTGCATAATCATGCTGTGTCACACTGACGACTGAAATTCGCGTGTAAATTAATTGTTGTAGGTAAATAAAATGAAAATTAAAAATATATTAGTAATAGCTGATAAGAGTGATCCAAAAAATAAAGCACTTGCCCGTGCAAAGTTAATGGCAGATCGGCATAAAGCATCATTGCACATAGTTGTTTCTTGTTATGAGCGTTTGGATGTTCTTTCTGCCAAAATCAGTAATGCAAAAAAGAAAGAAGTACAGGAAAATATACTAAAAGAGAATAAGAAATGGCTGTCTAGTCAGATAAAGAAAGAGAAGCTAACTAGGGTTAGTAGTTATGAATCTATCTGGGAGAAAAGCATTCATGAATGGGTCGTTAAAAAATGTAAAAAGGAAAGCTTTGATGTAATTATAAAGGCTGGCAGTAATATTCGAACAAGTAGAGAGATACCCATTAATTGGCATATATTGCGTAATGGTTTAGTGCCCGTATTACTTATTGCTGAAAAGAAATGGCGGAAAAAACAATCAATCATGGTTTCTTTAGATCTAAGTTCTAAAGTTAAGTCAAAACAAGACTTGAATAGAAAGCTCGTAGAAGCAGGAGTTTTATTAGCTACTGTTATGGATGTGCCATTAAACTTTGCTTTTAGCTTGTCTTGTTCTCCTGTATTAAAAGAGCTAGGTATAATTGAGCCAAGACAACTCATGAAAGAGGCTCGTCAGAAATTTCTCCCAATCATTCAAGAAATGGCAGGAGACTTTGATGTTGCTGCTGAAAATGTTCATATTAAGGTTGGTAACGCAGAAAATGTAATTCCAAGTATCGCATCCAAAACAGCGGCGGGTTTAGTTATTATTGGTACAGTAGGGCGCAAAGGTCTGAAAGGGAAATTATTAGGTAATACTGCTGAAAGAATTCTTGCGTTGTTAAAAACAAATATTTTGGTTATCCAGCCTTGAATTAATTAACAATAGTGTGATTATATTTTTTAATTGTAAAAAACAGGTGAACACATATAGGAAGCTAAAGCATTCATATAATATTGAGCAATATTTCCATCGCCTAAAACTCTGCTGAATTAATAAAGTTGCGGTTATAGCTCTAGATCAAAACGTAGCAACCTCGCTCAAATTTTAAGACCAGCTCGTAGCAGGGCTTGTTTTAGAAAACTATGATGCGGTGATTAGCTATGATTTGGTACCTGACATAGATGATTTTAGCCTTGATTGGAGATTGTCTTTATTCTGCTTATACTCCTTAGCTATATCACTAATGACAACTACAGAAAATCGCAGAACTTAACAGATCTAACTAATAATAAGAGAGAACAAGTTCGAGAACAAGAACATGAAAAGCCATATAAGTATTGTTACTAAACTCATAATAATTGCTGGGTTATGCATCGGAACGATTTTACCGGGATATTCTCAGCAATCTTCCGAAAAAACCTTAATCACAGCGATGAGCTTCAATGTCAGATATTTCAATACAAGCGATGGCGTACATGCTTGGGCCAATCGTAAAGAAAAAGTGGCAGAGGTTATAAAATCTAACAATGTCGATATTGCAGGGCTTCAGGAGCCGTGGATGAATCAGATTCAGGACTTAGCACTGCTGCTACCTGAATATGCCTGGTTTGGTTGGGGGCGAGATGAAGGCAATGAAAAGGGAGAATTCACCCCTATTTTTTACAAAAAGGATAAATTTACAGTATTAGATAAAGGTATTTTCTGGTTATCAACAACACCAGAAATACCTGGCAGTAAAGGTTGGGATGTAAGGTTTCCGAGAATGGTGCCCTGGGGGCATTTCAAAAATAAAGCCGATGGAAAAGAATTCTATTTTTTCAATACGCATTTAGGCGGAAATATCGCTCGATTTGAAGGTGCCAAGATCATAAGAAACAAAATAGACCAAATGTCAGGTGGGCTACCTGTCATCGTCACTGGAGACTTCAACGCAACACCTGTATCCAAACCCTATGAAGTCATGCTCAGCGATGATTATTCAGTAAAGCTTGTTGATGGCTTTGATGTCGCCAAAGAAAAAAACGACGAGCAGTTTACCAATTACTTGTTTGATGGCAATGACAAAGACTTGAAGAGGATCGATTACATTTTTGTTAGCAAGGAAGTTGAAGTTTTGTATCATGAGATCATTAATAAAAGAATCGGCAAATATTACCCTTCAGATCATCTAGCGCTTAAGGCGGAATTAGCATTCTAAAGCTATCACCACTAAACCCTAAGCCGACTACACTGTACTAAATCAAACAACCGTGCCCAGCCACCCCCTAGACGAGCACCACCTCAGATTGGGTTATTCGATTTCACCTAATACTATCTACAAAAACTTGCTGTCATGGAAGGCGGCGGGGCGGGGATCGGGCTGAAATTCAATTCCGCTCAAAAATGGCGATGCGCAGAGTCAATGAGTCGTTAGTTTGGAGAGGTTCTTGAGGTGTTTCTGAATGAGTGGGATGGGTTTTCAGAGCAAGAATGTGGTGTGGATTTGATTAGAGATAGTCTTTATTCTACTTATGCTCCGTGTTAAAGTGGGCAAGATGTTTAGCCTGTGCATGAAAAAAGGTCAAAGGAAAACTACATGAACAAAAATCGTCTGAGCTTAGCCGTAACGAGCGCACTTACGCTTTGATATAGCTTGTTAAGAAAACAAATGGCACTGAAACATCGTCATATATAAAATCAATTAATTCAATAGGTTGAACTGAAATGGTAAGAATTTCGAAGTCGCTCAGGTTGATCCAATGCTTATTCTTGTTGGCATTGTTTCCATTCTCTACTCAAATTGCACTAGCGAATGGCATTGCAGTAACTGGTGATACCGTTACAATTTCAGCTTCCGTTGGCGGCTTCAGCCAAGCGAAAAGCTTGCTGGCTACGCCGGGTACTATTCCAAATACCGACAACATCCCCACTGCCTCGATCACCAGTGATTTAACATTTACCTTCAATGTCGCTGCGGCCACTGGCAGCACCATTGCCGCTGGCACCTATACCTTTCAAGGTGGCATGTTTATTGATCAAGACGGGTCTTCACGGCGCCTCGAAATATCTGTATCAGGCATCAGTCTTACTTTCGACGCAATGGGCAACATAACTAGCGGCTCGATTCCAGCAGGTACTAATGCAATAGTCAGTGGCCGTGGTGCTGATGGTTCCACAACTGCCGTGATTACACTTACGAATTCTCTACTACATGTAACTGATTCTACTTTTTTCATTACTGCCGGCGCGCAGATCGCTGAAATTGAAACCTCTGCGAGCATCATATTGCAGGATCTGACTTCTACATTCACTGCAGCTGCCAGCTATGATTACGGTATCTTTCTGAAACAAACGGGCGGCGTAGCAGGGCTTACTTTTGGCCTAACAGATGGCACTACGTTCTTTGGATGTGCCGCTGGTAACCCAATGGTCCTAGCAGGACAAAGCAGTTTTGCAGGTGCTTCCGCGCTGGCGGGCCGCATGGGCGTGGGCCAGGCTGCTGGAGGCTCCGCTACTGCTTATGCAGGTAGTTGTGTCACCGTACCCGCGATCGGTGGCGGTGGTGGCGGTGGTAGCCCCCCGGACGAGGTAGAAGAGAACGAGGAGACCACGGCCGAAGTGGCGGGTCTGGACACCGCAACAACAGATTTAACAAACAACATTGCTGCGGAAGGATTTTCTGACGCTGTCGCCACAGAGTTGGATGCATTGATCAGCGATTCCGTGAGTGCCGCGACAAGCGTCGCTACAGGCTTGAAGGATGGCTCAGTTAGTGTCGAGACTGGGGTGTCATTGTTTGGGTCTCTGGGTACGCAATTGAGTACCCTCTCTGATCTTTTTCAAGCTATTGATGATGATGACCCAAATAAAGCGGAAAAGCAGCAACAGCTGTCAAATTCCGGCCAGCCGCTTATGGCCGCGCTGAAAAGTCTAACTCAAGGATTTGTTGCAAGCGGGCTGACTGAGGCCGAAGGTACTCAAGTTAAAATGGTGTTATCTACATTTACATCAAGGGTTCGAAGTTGGCTGACACGTATATATGAGAGTGCTCTAATTGCTAATGGCACCCCTATCTCTGAAGGCTCGTTTGTAGCAGACACCAGCGAATTCCTTAATGATTTCGAAACATCTATCAGCAATCTGATATCGATCCCTGGTTTTACTATCGACAATTCTCTGCTCGTCGAAATCCAGCTTGTTTCTGAGACGGCAGCCGAAGGGGTGCTGAATGAACTGGGTACTGAGCTAGGCCTCAGCATAATTTATGAAAGTGATGTAGCGACACAAGCTCTATTGAGTAACAACGCTACTCTATTAGATCGTCTGTTAGATGTCGTCGGTATCAACTTGGGCGCCGCAACATCGATTTCGAAGAGTGCCACTGCGCTTTCATTTCAAGCAGGCGGCTTGAGCTCCTCTGACGCTAACGCGTTGGCAGGCAATCTTGCTGCCTTCATTCAGACTGACAACCTCAGCGTGGGGTCAAGTACGGTTAGCGAACTTCTCACCGCAGCTTTAACCGGGGTTACTAGCCTAGAAATAAATAGCGTGACTGGCGTGGTCAGTTATACAACAGTAGACGGTGACTTTTCTGTACTAGTGCAGGAAGTGCAACCAGGGCTCAGAATATTACCCACTGGAACTTTCACAGCGGCCAATGGCTCTAGCATTATTGTTAATAGCGACGTTGTTATCAGATTGGCGCCAGCTCCTGATGACTTATTGGGTTTTGCCTCGGCTATAGAAGTGGTTGGAGAAGGTGATTTTACTATATCAATTGGCGATGACGGCGTAGTTTCATTGACTGATGTCAATTCACCGGCTGTATTTAAAGGTTTGTTTTCTTCCGATGCCTTGGCTAATGGAACCCCTACCGGCGAAACAGTGTTTGAAGGACCGGTTGGAGACCCCTCTCAGGCGAGCTACTTCTACGTTGTTCAGTATGCAGCGGGTACTAGGCAGATAATATTGCCAGCAATTGCAGATGAGTTGTTCTTTCAATCTGTAGCCAGCTATGGTTTTCAAATAAGCACTGACCGCAGCACGGGTATAATAGACATTGATGGAATGAAATTCAGGCCGGACTATTTCCAAACTCCATCCACTTCTTCCGACTCCGTTTATCGCATCTCCAATGCTGATAGCAGCGGTGTTGCCTATCGGGCAGTGGATGCAAACAATGACGGGATAACCGACTATCAAGTCTTCACCAACTCTGGCGTACAAACAGTCTACGGCCTGCCATAGACAATCCATGCAAGCTACTTGCAACGCTGACTGCCTGTCAGTGTTGCAAGTAAGCTAACCGCTACGAAATCATGAATTACTTCTACACCTGCTAAGCACTTTTTAATCACAGGGACCTCTTTGTTTCTGCTAAAACCTGTGGCCATAAAAATTGGTCTAATTGATATACGGTCGCCCGATTTCGGATACAAGCTGTCAGCACGTAGTATTTGGAAGAAATAGAAGTGTTAGAAGGCGGTTAGAAGAAGCTAGAAAGTGTCAAAGTAAAACGGCTATTCAATATAGTTGAAAACTCCAGCATCGGCGCCTTAACAAACTTGTGTGTTCGAATTCAGGTATTGAGCCGGTTTTCCCCCACGTTATTTTTTACGCCTTGACCCTCGATCCTGATTGAGAATTATTTTAGTGGAATTTGTAGTATAAGGATTTGTGTATGTTGTACAGTCTGGGTGAATTTAAAGTTGATATAGCTGGCGAAAACTATTTCGTTGCTGAGAGTGCCGATGTTATTGGTAAAGTGAGGCTGGAGAATAACACCAGCGTTTGGTTCAACGCTGTTGTACGCGGCGATAAAGAGCTAATTACAATTGGCGAAAACTCTAATGTACAGGATTGTTCCGTTCTACATACAGACGCAGATTTTCCACTTACGATTGGCAAGAACGTCACCATAGGACACAAGGTGATGCTGCACGGTTGCACGATAGGCGACAACTCGTTGATTGGCATCAATGCTGTAGTGCTCAATGGCGCGAAGATCGGTAAGAACTGTTTGATCGGTGCAAATAGCCTGGTAACTGAAGGCAAAGAGATTCCCGATGGCTCTCTTGTGATGGGTTCGCCGGCAAAAGTTGTGAAGACCCTGTCGGAAGAGCAACAAGCAGCGCTGTTGACGAGTGCCGAAATCTACGTACGAAAAATCAAGCAATTCAATACTGAGCTGAAAAAAGATAATCGATAGTATTGAATTACTTGAAAAGACAAATAGATTTACCCCTCCACTTTTTTCTCTAAATTAGGAGGGGTGCGACTATTTCTGCAAAGTTATTTCTGCGGACAAATCAGAAACTTCTCACCCGTATGCTTCGCGTAATACTGCTGCATAGTTTCCACTTGTAAGGCTTCGCTCAATGAAATTTCATTGGTGTAGTTACTCGCGAAACTAGTCGTCAATTCCGTTGCCACTCGCCCACGCAATCGCCCAGCTACTTCCATGCCTGCTTTGGCGAGAAAGTTTGGTAACAACCAGCCGCCTACGCCCCAGGCCATGCCGTAGCCGCGGCTCAAAGTTGTGACGGAGGTATCGAGCCCCCCATATAGATAGACCTGCTTGTGTTTAATCGAACCATAGATACTGTAAGCACCGGGTGTTCTTGCTGCTGCACTTTCCATGCAGGTAAGAATGTTTGAGGCTAGCATGCCGCCGCCAGTTGCATCAAAACCTAGCGTCGCACCCGTTTCATGAATGGCATCTGTAAGCTCAGCCATGAAAGACTCGGCACTACTGTTAACTACGTATTTGGCCCCCATGTCTTTAAGCAGAGCGGCTTGTTCTTCTTTGCGTACGATATTAACTAGCTTAACTCCGTCAGCCTGACAGACGCGGTTTAACATCTGGCCCAGATTGGAGGCCGCGGCAGTATGGACTAGCGCCGTATGCTCTTCCATTCTCATCGTTTCAATCATCGACAATACAGTCATGGGATTCACAAAGCTGGACGCACCATCTTTAGCGGTATGGCCTTCCAATAGAGGTAAGCACGAAGATGCTTCTATGCAGCGGTATTGCCCGTACATGCTACCCCCTGCTATGGCAACGATCTTGCCATCCAGGCTTTTTGCTAGGTCGCTATCGCCGGTGGCTACTACTGTGCCGGCGCCTTCATTACCGACGGCTAGTGCTTGACCGACTCGTGCCTTCATAAGCCTCATGCCCTGCTCGGAGACAGGCGCTGTTAGGGCAGTATTGCCATCGGTAGTGTTAGATGTAGCAGCGCTCATGTCTGTTAAGCCAAACATGACACCCAGGTCGGAAGGGTTAATAGGGGTCGCTTCGATTCTGACCAAGACCTGGTCCGCGTCAGGCTTGGGTATTTCTTGCTCTTTTAGTTCCAGGCTCAGCTCGCCAGATTCTTTTACGGTGGAGAACATTTGTAGATAGGTGGTATTTTCTGGCATGGTGTACCTCATTGTTTAGTGCGTTTTTGATCAGTGCGAATAGTGAATTAATTTTAATTTTCTCTGACAGACGGTACTAACTACTGCCTTCCAGAAAGGGGTGACCAATATAACAGTCATCATGCTGGAGCGGGACTGATTTGTCGCTTCGCTACGAATTGATGTTTTGAGGGTTTTGTGACTTCGTGAGATGCGACGAGAATTAAGCCTGGCGACTGGCCGAATTCAAAGGAATTGACCAACAAACGGCATAAAACGAGTGAAATAGGGGGTGGTTAGTAGTTTGAGTCCAACTCCTGGTAATGGCTGAAACAAGCAATTAGGGTACACTCCATAAGTTGCACATTTACAATCCCGCTTGAAATTTAGGAGAACAACATGAAATTTGAACTAATAAAAAAGATGACAGTCATTGCATCGATAGGCTTATTTTCACAATTTGCGCTGGCCGATGCTGCCAGCGCACAAAAAACCATTGCCGGTATAGTAGCCGGGATGAATCATTTTCCATCGGATGCTGAGAAAGCGCAGCTGGTGGAGATTGCCGGAGACGAAAACTCTGGACGAGGCATGCAGATGATTGCCAATGCCGTAATCAATATTCAGCACGCGGCCAATGCTGAAGGAAAAACAGCAATGCAGCAGATTATTGATTATCCACAGGCTTCTGCCAGCGCTATATCATTAGCGCAAGTAGTACTTGGTTTTAATCACATGGCTAGCGCAGAAGCAAAAGAAACTCTCGCAGGTCTGTAGAGTGTAGATTTCTCAGCTAATGAAAAAGGGGCGAGAGTTAATACTCCCGCCTCTTTTTTTGCACTCACATTCTGTAATTGAAGTTATTTCAAACTTGAGACTGTCAATACGACTTTTGGAGACCTAAGCTCGTACGGCATTGCGAATATTGGTTTACAATAAGGGAACTGAAACCCTGAGCTAAGACGTAGCACCATGAGCGATTCAATAACTAACACGTTCGAAGAAGTGATCGGACTTAACTACCAACTCTATAACGGCCTTTTTCTGACGCTGCCGTTAGATGCCGTCGAGAAAACGGGCTTACTTTTGCCGTTGTTGGAAGCTGCCTGCGAGGAGGGCTTGCAAGCAGGCAAGAATCCTACGACTATCATCGAAGAGTTCTTCGAGCTGCACAAGCCACACTTCGAGACTCAGGACAAGATCAACTTTCTGTTCAAAGTCATTCAATACGTAGAGCGACAAGTGGTGTTGGTAGACGCGCTAGAAGATGCCGCCTACAAGAAAATGCATCAGGTCGAAAAACTAAAGGTCCTGCGAACGCTGACCGAGAAAGTTGACAGCGACGACTTACACGCTGAGTTTTCCGAGGTTCTCAGTAATTTTGGAATACGCGTTACGCTCACCGCGCACCCGACACAATTTTATCCCGGTGCCGTACTGGCTATTATCAACGACCTGACTCGGGCGATCTCCCGCAACGACATTTCAACCATCCGCGATCTGCTACAGCAACTTGGTAACACGCCTTTCTCACGCAAAGAGCAGCCCACTCCCTATGACGAAGCCGTGCTTCTGAGCTGGTATTTGGGGAACATCTTCTACCCGGTCATGGGCCAAATCACTGACAATCTCGCCGGCCAGTACGAAGAAGTAATAGCCAAAAACAAGAAACTCATGACCGTCGGATTTTGGCCAGGCGGAGATCGCGACGGCAACCCGTTCGTAACAGTCCAAACAACTCGACGAGTAGCGGCAAAACTTAGATACAGTATTGCGGCTTGCTACCATAGTGATGTGCGCGACTTGAAGAGACGGCTCACCTTCACTGGCATTTACAGCATCCTTGAAGATATCGAGAGACAATTACACGACGAACTGTCCGAGACGAAACCTTCCTACTCTTTGACCACCGCACATCTGATCGCCAAACTCGATGAGATCGAGACCTTACTATTGGAAAAGAACCAGGGGCTATACATCGAGCAGCTGCGCTCGTTCAGACGCAAGGTAAACCTGTTCGGATTCTATTTTGCGAGCCTGGATATAAGACAAGATAGCCGAGTAATACACCGGGCCTTTAACGCGGTGGCCGAGTGCAATCCTTCCTTGATTCCTGACCTGAAGGAACTAGATGAAGCCCAGGAGGTGGACGTTCTACTAGCCCTCTCCGGTGACATCGACATAAGTTCCTTCGATGAACCCATCCTGCAAGATACACTGAAATCTTTCCCTACCATACGCGACATTCAAACCATTAACGGTGAGCAGGGATGTCATCGCTATATCATTAGCAACTGTCACGGCCCGATCGATATGGCGAGGGCATACGCGTTGTTTCATCTGTGCGGGTGGAAAGACAAGTCGCTAAGCGTCGACATTGTTCCGCTGTTTGAGTCGATCGATGACCTGCGCAATGCCGGTGAATACATGCGACGCATCTATGCCACGCCGATCTATAGAGAACATCTAAGCAATCGTGGTAATCAGCAAACGGTGATGTTGGGTTTCTCCGATGGCACCAAGGACGGCGGCTATCTAATGGCAAATTGGGCCATCTATCGCGCGAAGGAAGAACTTACCGCCGCCTCTAGAGAGGCTGGCATCGAAGTAAGCTTCTTCGATGGCCGTGGTGGACCCACTGCCCGTGGCGGCGGTAACGCCTATCTGTTTTATGCTGCTCTGGGCAAAAAGATCGAAAGCAATCAGATTCAGATGACAGTACAAGGCCAGACCATTAGCTCTCACTACGGAGTTAAGCCAGCTGCACAACACAATCTGAGTTTATTGTTGGCAGCGGGTTTGGAGAACAATCTTTATGATCGGCCTGAGCGAGAACTCAACCAGACCCAGAGCGAGTTGATCGGCCGACTTGCAGCAACCAGCCTACAGAAATACCAGTCGCTGAAGCAGCACGATTTATTTATTCCCTACTTAGAAGAAATCAGCACGCTTAACTATTACAATCTAACCAACATCGGCAGTCGGCCCGCCAGGCGCGGTGACAGCTGTGAGCTGAAGTTTGAGGATCTTCGCGCCATTCCTTTCGTCGGCGCCTGGGCGCAACTTAAGCAGAACGTGCCAGGTTATTACGGCCTCGGCACCGCGCTTAATGAACTAGACCGAGCGGGACAACTCGATCATGGCGCACAACTATATAAGGATTCGGGTTTCTTCCGCGCCTTAATCTTAAATGCGATGCAGAATTTGGCGAAGACAAACTTCGAGCTAACCCGCTATATGGAAACCGATGAAAAGTTTGGTGAGTTCTGGAAGATGATATTCGACGAATACGAGCTTACCCTGGCGATGGTACTCAAAGTGGCAGGTCAGGAAATCCTGTTGCAGGACAGCCCTCGGGCAAGATTGAGCATCGAGCTGCGCGAACAAATAGTGCTTCCACTGCTCGTCACCCAACAGTACGCACTAATGAAAATACAGAAACTCAGAAGCGAGGATGCCGAGGGGAAACTAGTCGACGTCTACGAGAAGATGGTAGTGCGTTCCCTGTATGGCAATATCAATGCCTCACGTAATTCGGTATAAGCATCTAATTAAAGGTCTCGTAACGAATAATTTTTAACTGGTTGCTCAGATACTCAATTCAATTCACGAAGATGCGGTTATCTACGCTTATTAAAAATAAGCACCTGGGGTAATGGGTCGCCCTGTGCATCAGTGCTTTGAACTCCAATGCTTAATATGTTCCCGTTCGATGAGATAGACTTTGCTCCGATCTGAGTAATGTTTCCATTAATTCTGACAGTGTATTCCACTGTTCTCTCGTTTATTTTCCTGTAAGAGATCGTAACCGGGCTATCCTGATTCAAACTAATGAGGGGGTATTCCAAGCCATCGTATTTATAAACAGCTGAGCTGTCACCGGAGCTTCCATCTGCGCTCACACTATCAATCAGGTACATAAAGGTACCGTCACCGCGATCCTCGTAAGTTCGAGTCATTCGCTGTGGCGCCGATGTGCTGCCAAAATCTGACTTGCTTAAATCAAGCTCCCAAATCCCGATAAAAGGGTTGTCGAACACCGACGATATTTTGTAACTAGTTTGTGCCGTTGCCGGCAGGCAGAGCAATAATACGCTCAAGCTCAGTAGCGTTCTAAAAAAACAATTCCTCATCACGTCATCCCCTACAGGTAATTAGTGTCTAAGAAGAATAAAGGCTATCTCCGTTCGAGTCCATGCTGTCTGCGCCCTTACAGTCCCTTTTTTCCGTGCTGTAAAATAGAATTGAGGCATGAATGATTATGAGAATGAGTCGCATTTACATTGGGTTGGATTCTTGTATAATTCTAATTCGGTCCCAAGTCCGTTCAATTCACTGTGCTGAGGCAAATTCAAGTCCGGCATAACTATGTCTACGCGTACAGCAATAGAATTCCAACAGTCTCCACTCATGAATACTCGAACTTCAACAACTACTAAGACAATGACAGGAAGTAACGAATCATCACGTGAAGTTACGACTACTGGAATACGTAAGCGCGGTAGTTTCTGGTGGCGTTTACATCAGCTGGCGGGTTTGCAGTTTTCTCTTTTTTTAAGCTTTGTGCTCCTGTCAGGTACTTTTGCGGTGCTTTCTCATGAGATCGATTGGCTTCTGAGGCCTGCTATGTGGGTGCAGCCTGTCGCCGTAGAGGAGCGAGTGAGCTGGGGTAATGTGCTTGATGCGGTATATGAGCTCAACCCTGAATTCACCGTGCTCAATATGTACCAACCGATTCACTCTGCAGCCACTTTCGATGTTGTAGTTAGTGATGAAAACGAAATGATGCATGTGTATATACACCCGAGAACTGGAGAAGTAACCGGTCTGGGAGCGTGGGCCGGTGTACAAAGATTTCTGAGAGATGCGCATCGACGCATCATGATTTTTCAAAGCTTCAACGGGGTTCGCGTTGGCATTATGTTGGTCTGTTTGTCCGCTATTTATTTGCTGGTAAGTCTTATTAGCTCATTCTGGATTTACAAAAAATGGTGGAAAGGATTTATACGTCTGCCAAAAGGGAAAGGACTTCGGGCGTACATGGGAGATTTACATCGCTGGATGGGGATATGGTCTTTGTGGTTTGTAATTGTGATTACCTATACCGGGTTGTGGTATTTAGTACAAGAATTCACTGAGCGCCCAGATTTTTCTCTTGATGCTATTGAAAGATCAGTCGTAACTCAGCCAGGTAATTCGCCCACTACTATCGGTGCAGCATTAGATTTGGCTGTCGCCGAAAGCCTGTTGCAACAGCCTAGTTTCAAGATAGAAAGAGTATTTGTGGCGGCAACGGAATTTCAACTTTTAGGTCAAACGGACAGGGCGTTAGTGGTAGATGACTACGCCAACGCGATGTTGGCAGATACAAGCACTGGCGAATTGATAAGTGCCAGAGACCCTTCAACGTTTACTCTAAGGCAGCGACTTTCAGCGACCAACAATCGATTACATTTTGGTACCTTTGGCGGCTATATAAGCAAATGGGTTTATTTTATTTTTGGTCTCTTGCTGAGTGGTCTCTCCATAACAGGTGTTTCAGTGTATGTGTTGAGGATGATCAAGGATCGAAAAGCTAGCGTCGGCTGGAGCATTTTTATAAAGACAGCATGGTCTGGTATGGGCGCGGCCCGTTGGCCAGCATTGGCGTTGACGCTTATTTCATTTTTAGCGGCGCCTTTCCTCCTTTAATCTGATCGGTTGGCTAATGGGTGTGCTTGCTCATTCTGGGGCGCAGCGAGTATTTCAACTGCCTAGCCACGCGGAAATAGCCGGAAGCCAGGCAATTTGAGCAAAGCCCCAGGTTGCAACTATAAGAATTCCGCAAGACAGAATCATAGTTACCGATGTAAAAACTCGCAACCCTTTGCTGCTGTTCCCGTCTCTGGCTCTAATTAGTAGTTCGACTATCATTAAATTTGGCAGGTAAAAGAAAAATGCCATGAAGTTATCAAACCAGCCATCAAATTCTTCGGTATGCCCAATCCAGTCTGTAAGTATTAGCCAAAGTCCGTAATCCATGCGATAGAGCCAGGAGCCAATTGCCAGAGCGTACAGTCGCCAAGCCCAGGCCTGGTGTTGTAAAAGCTGTCGCTTCATGGCAAAGCGTAGAGTTTGTACGCTGGCGAGGAACATCAGAATTCCGTATAGGCTAAAACCTATATCCATTACCAGGCCGCCTACGGTGCCGCGAACAGCAATGAAAAATAAACCGCCTATTGCCGCCACCATACAAACAGCAATATAAAACCTGCCGGTCCAGTGATGTACTCTTGGATAGTTGCTTCGAATACTTTTAATCAGTTGCAAGCCGCCAAGTAATAAGACCACTCCGCCTGCTGCAAAATGTAAGCCTATTCCGATTGATGCGGCCAGTTCACCGGGCACGTAGATCCCTGGTAACACATTGTTCCAGCGCGACAGATCATTGTCGAAATAGGCGGCGGCGTAGTTTGCAAGAATATACAGGCCAAAAATAAAAGAACTAACCCAGACGATAGCCAGTAAGGCTCTACTAGAGTAATAAAGAACCAGGTCGTGATTGACGGCAATTGACGAAGCCGGGCTTTGAGTTACATCCGTCATAAAATACTTTCTTATTTATAAAAGAAATGATTTCTGCGTTAATAATTTCCAGGCGTGTGCTTGCTATCGATGCTAGCCTGGCTTTTGCAGTCACTCTAATTGATGTACTCGAATACCTTAACGACTTTGATTACCCCGGATACATTACGCGCTAGATTTGCGGCATTGTCGCCATCTGCCTGATTTACCAAGCCCATTAAATATATAGAACCGTTTTCAGCTATTACTCTTACCTGACCAGATGGGACGTTGCTGTTGGCGAGCATCAAGGTTCGTACCTTGGTAGCTATCCAGGTATCGTTGCTGCGAGATAGTAAGCTGGTTTTTCCAGAAACCTCGAGTTCATTGTGTATTCGTTTGATTTTTGTACTCGCCTGACTGGCTATTTCAGTAGCTCTGGACTTTAACGCATCGGATTCTACCTGACCCACCAGTAACACTACGCCGTTGTGACTTATCACATCGAAATGAGCTTGCTGAAAAGAAGTCTCCTGAGACTTCATGTTTACCACTACTTTTGTCTCTATAGACCTGTCTTCAACCACGGCGCCAGTAGTTCGCTTGGTAGGGTCTTCGGTGATGCCTTGCTCGCCAGTTGTTCTAACCAGAATTGTGGTGCAAGAAGATAAGAGTAATAGAAAAAGGATAAATGCAGATTTTGGGGAAGTCATAGGTCATCGTCTCCGAATAATTGAGTGTCGATAAAGTCACAAAGGCTGTGAATAACAACCAGGTGAACCTCCTGGATTCGTGCTGTTCTTTCGGAGGGTACCCGGATTTCAACGTCGTGTTCTGTCAGTAAGTTAGCAATATTGCCGCCATTATTTCCGGTTAGGGCAACAATCGTCATTTGCCGCTCATGAGCAGCTTTAATGGCTTCAATGACATTGCCTGAATTGCCGCTGGTAGATATAGCCAGTAAAACATCACCTGCCTGACCTAATGCGCTAACTTGTTTTGAAAATATCTCGTTGTAACTGTAATCGTTTGCGATAGCGGTAATTGTGGAGCTGTCAGTTGTTATCGCGATTGCTGGCAGGCCCGGTCGTTCTTTTTCAAATCGGTTCAGTAGCTCCGCCGAAAAATGTTGTGCATCTCCGGCTGAACCGCCATTCCCACAACACAGTATTTTTTGGTTGTTGAGCAAGCTTTGCACCATGGCTTCCCCAGCCCTATGAATTGGGGAAACTAGTTCTTGAGCTGACTTTTCCTTAACAGCTATGCTGTCACGAAAATGATTGCTAATTCGATCGTGTAATTCCATTTATGGATTTCTCATGAAAAAGAAAAGTATCCACTTATATCGGCCGGACGGGCGCCAAAATTTACCTTTAATTTGCCATGTGCAAGCTGATGAACCACTTGAGCTAATTTCTAGGTAGTAGACTGCCAACTTCTACTAAAAGTTTCAAAAGAAAGCGTTTTTTATCCATTTAATAATTGGTGAGGTAGTTTTAGACGAAGGCGAAATTGCAATAACATCAAATCGACAAGCAAGCTGATTGAATTTTTTGTGGGTCATTAGAAAATGCGTGGCGCAGGTTCTTATTTTTCGTTGTTTTTCACGAGTGATTGAATCCAGTGCTGAGCCGAATAATGCCTGGCTACGATAACGAACTTCCACAAACACCAATTGTCGGTGTTTATCAATCATGATCAGGTCGATCTCCCCCAAGCGACACAAATAATTGCGTTGGATGAGTTTAAATCCTTTCCTGTACAGAAAATTCTCTGCCAGTAACTCCTGCCTTTTACCAAATCGACGGGTGCTTTCGTCTTTTACAGACATCATAGTGCTCACATCCTTGTGGCCAATGAGGGTTTATAGCTTAATCGGAATCGTTGAGATCACCTTCGAGCACCGTGGCTAGTCCATTTACAAAGCGGGCAACTTCCAGGTCGCGGTGAATTCTTCCACTTTCGTTCATGCTTAACTTACCAGTTACGCCTTGTAGGCTTTCGATTTCGCTATTGGCAAGTTGTTGTAATCGAGGATACAGTCTAAAGCTGTCAACTCCCATGGCTCTTAGTCTTTGTAATGGCCCCTGGGCTGGCCTTAGGTTCGTACTGGTTTCAAGCTTTAACTCGTCTGTTAAATTTAATACCCAAGGTGCATCGGTAAATACAATGCCATCTAAATCTTGATCTGCACTTTGATTGGGTTGGCCGTCATAAATTGACGGCAGCGAGTACACAGGTATATTTCCGGCAAAGTAAAAAGCCAGGGTTGGTTTGATCTGTCGTCCCTCTCTTGGGTTAGCTATAAGGAAAATAAAATCGATGTCGTTTCGCCTGCGAGGAATAAACTCAATAGAATTTCTTGGTAGCAGGGCAAGTAGGCGGTCTGCTCTTGATTCGCTGGAATCTATAGCCATGACTCTTTTTATTACTTCGGCGTAGTCATTTTCTCCGCTAAAAGTCGCTTCTGCGACCAATCTGCCGCCCAGATTTGTCCATATTTCATTAAAGGTTGATTGCAGACGAAGATACACATCAGATTGAGGGGTAATGATAGCCGCATTTCTGTGCCCAGCTTCCCAGGCCAGAGTAGCAGCCTGTAGTATTTCGTCTTCAGGGGCCAGGCCGAATTGCATCAGCTTTGACGAGTTAGTGAATGAGTCATCCGCGTAGTTTAGAGCAAGGGTTTGAACTGGTATCTCTTCTAGTTGTTGAAGTTGGTTAACTAGCTCTTTGTTGAGTGGGCCAATGATCAGGTCAGCTCCAGTGGAGACAGCCTCGTTGTAAATAGAATAAATGCTAAGTGCGTCACTGCTGTCATAAACTGAGATACGTGGTACTTCTCTCGAGATAGTTAGAGCCTGATAATAGGCGCTCAAAAAGCCTTCATGGATGGCATTGCCGGCAGGGGTTTTTAACGGCAAAATTAGCGCAATATGCTTCGGCCTGTTATCCCAGGTTTGCCTCAAGTTCATGAGTGCGCTTGGGAGTTGGCTAGAGGCGGGGTGCTGGCTCCATATACGGCGCCATCGATCAATAGAATCCATTTGGCTTTTAATGCTGAATTGTTCCGAGCGAATCACACGAGCAAGTTCGATCCAGCCTCTGGTTTCATAACTATTCGTGGTTGTAGCGAACTCCTCCATCAGGCTGTCGCTAAGTTTGCTAAGAGCAGCCCATACCCGATCATGAGCAAGCTGTTCTGGCTGTGAGTCAGGGGTCTGGTTTAGAAGAGAGGTTGAATTAATTTTGCTGGCGAGTTCGATGTACGCGCTGGCGGCTTCAATATAGTCATTGCTGCCCTGATAGGCATCGCCAAGTTTGGCATAATAAATTTGCTGTAGTTGAGGTTGATACTCAAATAGAGTTTCTATTTGTGATCCAATTGACCCGGTAAGCCAGCGAAGTGCCGTATCAGCCTGGTCTTGTCTCAGTGCAATTTCTGCACGAATCAAAACAGCTCGCAGCTGCATTTCGTCAGACAGGCCATCAAGGTCGTTAATTAATTCGGCTTGACCGCTGGCACGGCCTAGCATGTCAAATTGCAGCATTTCTTCCATGGCAATAATTGTTAGCCGTACCGCTTCAGCCCCCGAATTGCCTCTTGCGGCAGACAGCAGTTCGTCAATGCTGCTTGCGGATAGATCAACGTCCCTTGGTTGAATGTCAACAACAGGCGGGCTGGTTCCGCAGGCACCTAAGGCCGCTATCGAGAGCAATAGAGCTGTGTGCTGTAATAAGCTTAGGAGCCGATTAAATATCAATTTCATCTATCTGCTATTTGAATTGTCTGTTAAGTTGAGCCACCACAGTAAAAGACTAATACAGTTAGTAATGGACAGCAATTTATTAAGAAAATCAGTGTGTGCTCGGAAACACCAGAGCTATCGGGCAATAGTAAGTCATGGCAACTATTTTGTGGGTAAGCCATGTTATTAATACAAACCTTAGCATAGATAAAACCAATGAATGATTCGGGTAGTCTCTATATCGTCGCGACACCAATCGGTAACCTCGACGACATATCTCTTAGAGCGATTGAAATTTTGAAATCTGTGCAGCTGATAGCGGCAGAGGATACGCGCCATAGTAAGAAGCTAATCCAAAGTATACAGGTTGATACTCCGCTTATTTCATACCATGATTTTTCAAGCGAAAGTGCGACTAGGAAAATCTTAGACAAGCTACAGGCTGGTCTATCTATAGCTCTTATTTCTGATGCTGGAACGCCGTTAATCTCTGATCCGGGTTATAAGCTGGTGTGCATGGCAAGGCAATTGTCTATTGAAGTATTGCCCGTGCCTGGCCCATGTGCGGTCACGGCCGCGCTAAGTGTAGCCGGGTTAGCTACTGACCGATTTGTCTTTGAGGGCTTCTTATCGGCAAAAAGTGGTGCCAGACAGAAGCGATTGCAAGCTCTGGCAAGAGAAATGCGAACAATCGTATTTTATGAATCTCCCCACAGAATAGAGGTTTGCGTGGAAGACATGGCGTTGGTATTTGGCGCTGACAGGCAGGTGTTTATCGCGCGCGAGCTTACCAAAAAGTTTGAATCACATTTCCTTGGCAGCATGGCTGATTGTGTTTTGTGGTTGAAGAGCGACAGTAATAATCAGAAGGGTGAGTTTGTTGTTGTCGTGTCAGGGTGCAATGAAGAAGAGGATCAGCTTCGCAAGCAACAACAGGCTTTGGAAATTGTAGAGTTGCTGCGGCGAGAAGTTTCCATGAAACAGGCCGTTGCAATTGCCAGTAAAATTACTGGCGCCAGAAAGAATAAGCTTTATGAAATCGCCCTGAATAATGTCAATTTTGATGATGCATAATCAAGCACAGTATTCGGTTCTTGTATCTTCTGGGTATCTCCACTACGCTTGCGCTTGAGTCAGCCGGGCAATTGCTGCTTTTAGCTCTTCGTTTACCGCTTATTGGTAGTTGAGGAAATTAGCAGAGGAAAGTCCGGGCTCCATAGAGCAGGGTGCCAGGTAACGCCTGGGAGGCGCAAGCCTACGGCTAGTGCAGCAGAAATTATACCGCCGGGCTACTCAATTTCTTGAAGTTGAATGGTCAGGTAAGGGTGAAATGGTGCGGTAAGAGCGCACCGCGCGACTGGTAACAGTTCGTGGCAAGGTAAACCCCACCCGGAGCAAGGCCAAATAGGAATCCTTTTAATGCTGCTCGCATTGGATTCGGGTAGGCCGCTAAAGACCTGTGGCGACACAGGTTGTAGATGAATAATTGTCCTCGACAGAACCCGGCTTATAGGCTGGCTCACTTTTTAATTAATAAGCTCCCAACCCATGGGAACTGTAGCGATATATAGGTACTCTCAATTCTGGAGTGCTACAAATGTTACGACCTCTGCTACAAAAACGAGGTGATATTTATCATTTCAGATGGACTATCCCGCTCGATTTGCGCCCAATTCGGCATAGGTTTGGGAGTGAGGCATGGAAGGTGTTTGATTTTTATGAATCCAAGATTTTACTAAAAGTGGTTAGTCATTTTACCAGGAAAGGAATTCCATGCATAACTATCCATGATTCAGTACGTATCGCTGCACAGCATGAAGATGAACTGGTAGAAGTATTTACGGAATCAATTGAAGATGTACTCTGCATAGATGGGTTCCAATTTGGCAGTCGAGATAAGCTGGTAGACGTGGATCAGAGAGGTTGTGATTGGAGTATTGAAGATATATATAAACGCCTTCAGGAGTCACAGTTCATATCTAAATACACTTAGATATGATTCTGTATAAACTATATCTAACAACTAGATATGTGTATTTTCATCCTATTATGAAGGAAGAGAGTATATGTAGAGAGTAGAGATGCTCTAAGGGCTTGGACTATAGAGTACAACATGAGGGATGGATGATAATGCACTTGGGCATGGAATGTGTTTAGTCCTACTATTACCTGTTAACTCCTGTTCTTTCTAGCTGGGAAAATTGAAGCGGCGGATATGAATATCTCCCAACTACTTGATATACTGGATCAAGTGTTAAGCACAGTCCTCTCTCCTCTCCTTAGAATTGGATAGATTTTCACAGGAGATTTGTCACTCTAGCTGGCTCCGCGAAGAAGCAATACGTCGAGCTTCTAATTGGCTTTGTTACTGGAAATTCAGTTCTCCAAATATTCCAGGTATTTATGAATTAAATTAACAGCAGAATCGCGAGCCTCCTTAAGCTCTGCTGAATTCGCTTCTCTGAGAGGGCCTTCGGCATTACCTCTATGTCGACCTTGACTAAGAGGCAAGGAATTGGCGAGCTTTCCCAAATTTTTCCAATCTGAATTAGCTATCTTCAATTCGGAAATAGCCGTTTTTTGAGACTGAAATCTCCTCGAAAGAGCATCTCTAATCTCATACAAATGAACAAATTCATCCTCAGCATCTTCCACTGCATTCTGATAGCTCTTAAGCATACGGTCGAGTGTACTATCACTTTCCCAATGTTTTACTAGCAAGGCGGAAACTGTATTTTTTTTATCTATGCGATCACTTCTGGTGTCTGAAACGATATTATCGTTCTTGTCTCGTATAACTATATCTGCTGTACCCATGGACAATTTTAGTACCATAGGCTCCACTTCTACGAAAATATTCTTTGATCCATCCGCTCGAATTTCGGTACGACCTGCCTTAGTAAGTTTGAATTTATTGTGAGTTTCTAGTTGAACTGCGACTAATTCACTTTCAATTAATTTAGTCAAATAATCGAGAATGGACGGCTCCTCATAATACAACTTGGAGTCTACTTCTGTTTTTGCAACACCGTTTTCAATCTCTAGCTGGCCACCTGCAAACGGAATCGATTTAGACTCTTCCAGATAGCTATTCGGCGAGTACTTCCACTCTAGCTGAACCGATACTACTTCTTTACTCATACTCTCACTCCTCTATAACCCTTTCAGCTTAGAATAAAGGGGTTTGTTCTTCGTTAGATTTGGGTTCGATTGAGCCCGCTGCATAGAACTCTGGAAGATTTTGGTTATGACAACCTTGTGAATTAAGGCCGCCACCAGGTGAATAAACTGCTGAGAAATACGTCGCAAGGACGCCTTAAGCGACATATCTAATACAAATATTTATAGCTGGCCTTCCTTGTTGGTTTTTCCGTTAAGTGTTCCCAAGGAGCACTTCATTTTTAAACTGTTCCATATCTTCGGTTCCGCTCTGAGTTAACGTCCAATAGTTGGATATTGCCCGGTCTATCAACTGTGCCGCGGATAGGTCAGTTAGGTAAATTAGCTCGCCTTCTTTTCGGTAATGTTTCGTTCTATTTTTGAAGTAGTTAGCTAATAGTGCAACTGACTTTCGTTCCTTGGGGTCATTCTCGTCTTTATCACAAAACCTTAGCGTGGCAGTTATTTCATGCTCTAGTTCATGTGTACCGCCGTTCTCAACAACAAGTTGTCCCAATATTTCTTCTGCGGCCCCAGCAAGCGTGATTGAAGATAGATAGTCTTTTTCGTCGAGGTACAGGCGAATCGATCTATTAAGTTGTCGCGTTGCAACATCTAGGTAGCTTACCGTTTCAGTTTTAGCTGCTACTCTCACTTATATAGCTCTAACCCTGCGAATAATAGGAGCAAGGCATATCCCTGCTTCCTTTTTGATTTGTATTTTATATACCAGTTTCACTGATCTGGATGTTCGCTTGTCAAAAACTTCGTGATTTTACTTTTTAGACCTACTTCCAAACCTTGACCAATACCAGCGGCAGCACCGCAAATGACCATCCCGGCTGGAACGGTAATGAATAGTAATGGAGTGGTGCCGCCGACTACAAAGCCAATGTACGCACCCACGCCATAACCTCCTATTTTAAGAAGATTTCCTAATGAGTCTGCTCCTAATGGAGAATTCTCAAACGGGATAACGGAAACCATAGAGAGATATTCCGCAAATTCGTAATACCCATTCATATTACGTATAAGCTTGTCATTGGGCACTCGCCTCTCATCGCGGAACTGTTTGGGAAAAAGGATGCTATCTTTTCGCCAGTTCGATAAGTCGAAGTTGGAATTATTATCCAACGAATCAAAAGCCAGTACAGTAATCAAAGCCCTCTGAATCCATCCCATTTCAAATGCATCAACTATGGTAATGCCTAGCTCTTTGGCTAAATATTGAGGGTCTGGATTTAACTTGGTTGATTGATAATTCCTTCTAGGTATTGTTATCGAACGGAATCTAAGACCAGAATCGTGAATAAGTTCTGTCTCATAGAATTGACTAATTTTATTCATACACAATCTCGATAGGGCTTATAACATCAGTATGTGGAGCAGATTCGCTTTGTCGTCAAGCGAGCACGCTAGGTTATGTTTGAGCCAGTGAAGTATCTCATTGAAGTGACGGGTTATCTATACAGGTGCGATACTTAGAACTGGATTTAAGCTGCTACCATCAAGCCTATGTGTGCGCACCGTCTGTCGTTGGAGTATGGCCTAGTGATGCTCCAAAAAAACCTATCAATTTAGCTTTTACACACCCTAGTGATAGAATTATCATTAGGGTGTCTTTTGATAGAAGCAATGCCGAATGACTAGCCATATCTACGCAAGAACTAGCACTACGGGCCAAAATGTACAGCAGCAAGCGGAAGTGCTCAGCAAGGCTTACCCGGAAGCTATAGTGAGCACAGAACAGCAGTCAGCTACTAGCTTAGATCGTCCGGTGTTGAACGAGCTGTTAAACGGCCTCACCAATGGAGATGCGCTAATAGTTTATGACCTATCTCGTCTGAGCCGCGATACAGCAGACTTTCTAAACCTGCTAGAACGATTCAACAATGAAGGTATAGGTTTAGTTGTCCATAACATGGGAGGAGCTACACAAGACACCCGTACGGCTACAGGCAAGATGGTTTTGACAGTTCTAGCCTCAGTTAACCAAATGCAGGTGGAGCTAATGAAAGAAAAGCAGGCAATTGGTATAGCGACAGCCAAGAGCGAGGGAAAATACAAAGGGCGCAAACCAATTGATAGAGCGAAGATAGAGAAGGCCATAAGCTTTCTAGATAAGGGCCTAAGTAAAGAAGATGCTGCTAAGTTATCCAATATTGGTGTGGCAACTTTGTATAGGGCTTTAAAAGCTACCTAAACAACTGTTCAATGGTCTAGGAGGGGGCATTTGCGAATCAGTAGGTTCTGATATTTCTAGAAAGTTCTAACTTGGCGTAGTGATGTATTCCCTGTGCCCGACAGGTCTACACCTTAGTGGTAATAGCCAGCTTGTGATCTTCAAATGAGCAGGATACTCGTGCTCGATTAAAAGTTTGATACTTCAGAAGATTCAATTAGACTGAAGCGTATTACCAAGAAATTGACGGGATGAAAATGAGCGGAGAAGTAAGCAAATTAGACGAGCTATCTAAGCTGAATGAAATAGTCCAGAAAGAAAATCATTTGAAGTTTCTGGATATCAACCCGGATCAAATCAGCGATGCTGAAATTGGATTTGATAGAACTGGTCGGTTGCAGTCTTGGAAACGATTAGTTAATGCTGTCAATTCGATTGAAGACGTTAAGCATAGCAAAGAAGTATTGCCATTCGTCGGTTTTCTAGGCCATTTTAGTTCAGGAAAGTCTAGTCTCATAAATGCATATTTGGATTTAGGCTCAAGCTCAAATGGTGGCGTTTCAAAACGGAGACAAGTCGGTCAGCATCCAACAGACAGTTGCATAACTCTAATTTGTGATGTTGAGGATGTGGATTCTATAGGGGCAGCCAAATTGGCTTCCATAAACAATGTAGAGATCATGCATGTATCAAATTCAGAATCTCTGAAAGGAAAGTTTTTGGTCGACACTCCTGGGCTAGGGAATACGGCTGCAGAATACGAATTAGCAGAACAGTTTCTTCACCTTTGCCATGTAATCGTAATAACTATTGATGGTTCGGTGCCTATTGGGGATACCGAGAAAGGGCTGACGCTTTTTTTAAAGGCAATTAGTCAGCTGTCTGGTGTGCCAAAAATATTTGCTATTACTAAATCAGTTAATTTTTTGACAAGCAGAAAAGGAGATTATGATACTGACTGGGATGCTGAAAAGGCATCAGATTTTTGGAATAAGACAATACAGAGGATTGTCAGTATCGACGAGTTAAGAGCTTTGAAAGACGAAGTTAACAGTATTCCCCATGTCTTCGTAGATTCAGTAGATGACTTTAAAATTGATGCGCTAGATGAATTGATCATAGAAGCTATCTCCAGCCCGAATCAACAAGAAAGAGTATTCAATGCAAAGACTCAGTATTTATTACAAGTAGGTAGGGAGTCCGCAGGTAAATTTCGTGACTTTCTACGCGTGCGAATCGAAAACCTGGAAGAGTTACTAAGTGGTGCAAAGCAGCGTTCGGACGTGGCCAAAAATTCGATCAATACACAAATCAGGACACTTCAAGACTCCATTGACAATACTTCACAGCGGCTTAATCAATATCATGAGAGCATACGACATCAAAATTCTCGGCTACTCATTCCGGATATGCCATCTATTCTGTACTTAACCGAAAGGTCAGAATTTGATGGTGCGATGAACAGGTTGGGAAAAGTTTCTCAAAAGATTGAAGATGCTTATGTTCATAGGATTACCCATGAGCTCAGGCTGGCAGTATCAAACATTTATAGGCTCAGAGGGCCTTGCGGTGATCTTAGTATTTCAGGCGACATTGATATCGAGGTCGAAACCCTCATTTTGAAAAAAACTCAATCGCTTCGTGCAATTCGGACATATTTTGAGAAGACAATTAGCTCCTTAACTTGGAGCACAGACTCCGATGAAGAATATGAGCCGTTTACATTTAGAAGATTTAGATATAGTAAAGTTTTGAGTGATTCATCAAAAAACGTTCAAGCTGGACTTGAAGAATTTATTGAGCATTACAATAGCTCCGCGGAACACTTTGTAGCCTATTTAGCGCAGCCCAACAGTAAGAAGTTGCTCGCAGATTACGGAATCACTTTGTTTGATGGAGAAAGCCAAATAAAAATAAGAGCGAGCCAGCTCTCAGTAAGAGATTTTCCTGTTTGGAGTGAAATTGAGAGGCTGGTTCTTAATGCGATGGATGAAATATCTAAAGTGACGAGCGAAACCGAGAGTATAAGAGCCTCTTTGGAGTCTGGTACCAGAACTGGATATGAATATGGCCCATTCGGAGATGGCTTTGAATTGTCAAAATTTTGCGAATTGGAGACAAGGAGAAAATTAATCGAACCCAAAATCGCAAAAATAAATCAATTGATTAGTGCCAATATGGAAGCGGCTTTGACTGCACAAAAGCAAAGAAGAATGACGTTGCAGGCAGCTTGGTCCGAATTTGCAGCTACTGTGCTTGAATTCATATTTAGAGCATTGGTAGTTTTTGGGCTTGGAGCAGTACTGTACTCCTTCGCGCCTAGGATTAGTCCAGCTCTGTATAGTTGGCTGCTCAACCAAATCACTATTGGTTCTGAATCTGTGATTCAGACTGTGATTGCGTCTTCTTTAGGAGCGCTTCTCTCCTTTGTATTTTTAGGGCCAAGAGGTTCGGGGCGTATAGCTACAATAGTCCCTCCAATTCGAGCTACATTAGCCTATTTGACTGCTACTCGACAGTCCAAGTTTGAGCTAATTCAACAGTTAAATCCTATTCAAAATTCTACGCTGAATCTAAATCCTAGAGCGAGTATTGAATGGTCTAGGTCCGTACAAGCCATCATTGAAGACTGGGTTCGTAATTCCGTATCATTCGAGCAGTTAAGGAGTTCTCTGGAAGAGATTGATCGATTGAATAATAAAATGAGAGATCATTTCCGATCAACGCGAAGTGAGCTTCTAGCTAAATTTCAGGAATTGCAGAAAAGTGCTGATACAGTTGCCAATGAAAAGCGCAAACAATCGATTGAAAATGTTCTACAGGAAATTGGGAAAACCAAGGAAGCTATCGAGGGATTGAGCACTGAAATAGAGGGTCAAGTGAGTCAATTTGTTTAAAAATTACATGTAACTGTGGCTATTACAAAAATGGAGGGTGAACGGCCTTGTCAGTTCTCTAGTATTATATTTTCCTAATAGCCGACTTGATGTCGGGGATTTCAAGATCGATGAACTTGAAGCCTGTAGGCAAATTGCACATAGTGCCTGTTGGATTGTCAGACGGAATCCAACAAAATCTGTATTCACACTCCTCCTCAAAACCCTCATTCTGAGGTTTAATGAACACATCATCCGTATTTAGTGCCGGGTGCTCCAAGTCCTCGCGTACATCATCCACATTGACAGCAGGCTTATCTCTGTACAATACTTCGTGATGAGTAGCCGATATTGAATCTGCTTTCCCCGGTAGTTTAATGCTTCTCTTGTGAAGAATTAGATTCAATAATTCATTTCTGACTAGGTCTTTAAATCGATCTGGATCAAAAACATGTATCTTGTGCGCCCCAAATTTTTTATTCAGTGATGGGTTTGGCTCGTCTTCAATTGTGGCGCAAAATACGAACAAATTAATATCCGAATCAAATGTAAACTTCCCGCCGCCCCGCATCTGAAGAGCTAAAGGGTTTGGTCTATCTGTGTTGAATCGAATATTACTACCTGCCAAAGCGGCGACCTTGTTGAATTCTCCTGCTTCAATTTTTCGGCCAACATCCTTTTTTCCTTCAATAAAGTAAGATCGAAACCCTTCATTTCTATCATTTCTGCTTTCTTCTTCAATTTTCCGATAATACAGGAGCGAGCCAATTCTAACGTGCCCATTGAGCATCTTCTTGAAATTGCTCTTACTAAGTCTTTTAATTATTTTCAATTGGCTAACTCGCTTTAGGAGAGGCTTCTCGCCGAAAAGCACCTTGGAACAACCTAGATGCAGGGATCAGCGGAAAATAATAGCCTATGTGGCATGATATTTTAGGATTTCTAAACTAGATAACCCCCTCCACTTTATAGATGCGCCCGACACACAGATTCCTAATCGGATATTTTCTCAGATAGAGAAATGACTATGCTGTTGCATAGGTGGCTGGATTTTGGGGGGGTGGGAGTTTGCTACAAAACTTGTTACATCTGAACGCTCTGGTGTTAGCCTTGTAGGCCACAACCCCATATACCCATATAGAGTGCTCTGCTGTCCTCGACAGAACCCGGCTTATAGGCTGGCTCACTTTTTAATTTTCAATGCTGCTGAGTTCGCCCTTAACTCGTAATACTTTACTTTAAATACTAGCGGTATAGATTTGTTATTGCTGAACTTACGCTTATTGGTAACAAGCAGTTCTTCGCACGATCCCCTCTTTTAGCGGCAGTTAAGCGCACTTTCTTGACAGAAATCACATAAATAGCGCTTGCGCAGATGCTTCTCTGTCCTTATAGTGTATTTTTGTGGCGAATAGTGGAAAATATTGTTGATTTTGGGAGTTTAATGGATATAAATTCCTAAAAAAGCACATTTTTCCATTAAATGATGGGGACAACACGTGTTTCGCGGCATAAACACTATCAATCTTGATGCAAAAGGTCGTCTGGCCATGCCTGCTCGTTATCGCGAGTTATTGGCGAGCCAGAATATTGACCAGCTAGTGGTAACTATCGACCCCAATCATAGTTGTCTGATGCTTTATCCGGTTGCCGAATGGGACCAGATAGAGCGCCAAATTGAATCCCTTTCCAGTTTTGATCCTGTAACTCAACGCATTAAGCACCTGCTTATCGGTCATGCCACTGATTTAGAGCTAGACGGCAGTGGAAGAATTTTATTGCCTCAAGAATTGAGACTTTACGCAAAGCTAGAAAAGCATGTGTGTTTGATTGGCCAAGGGAAGAAGCTGGAGATATGGAGTCAGGAAATCTGGAGCCAGCAGAGGGATAAATGGCTGGGCGAATCGTCTACTGAGGGAGAATTTTCAGACAAGTTGCACTCACTACCGCTTTAAGGTCGCCAAATAATGATCGCTACATCAACTCACGAAACAGTACTGATGCAAGAAGCAGTTGATGCCTTGGTAACGAGTGAAGACGGTATCTATATCGATGCCACCTTTGGTCGAGGAGGCCACAGCAAAGAGATTCTTAAGCGATTGAGCGACAAAGGCAGACTTATAGCATTTGATAAAGACCCTCAGGCAATAGCGGCAGCAGAAGAGATTCAAAAAACAGATTCAAGACTTGAGATTGTCCGTGGACCTTTTAGTCAACTTGAGCAATGGCTACACAACGAAAATCTGGTAGGAAAAGTAAGCGGTATTTTATTTGACCTGGGTGTTTCTTCGCCACAGTTAGACGAGGCAGAAAGAGGGTTTAGTTTTTTACGTAGCGGGCCTTTAGATATGCGAATGGACCCTGACAGCGGTCAAAGTGCGGCTCAATGGGTGAACTCTGCAGCAGAAAGTGAGATTGCTGATGTTCTATATCAATTCGGTGAAGAGCGCCATTCCAGGCGCATGGCCAGACGCATTATTATTCATCGCAAAGAAAAGCAGATTACCACTACCGGGGAATTGGCAGAGATTATCAAAGATGCAAATCCAGCCTGGGAAAAAGACAAGCATCCAGCGACTAGAGCTTTTCAGGGTATTCGTATATTTATAAATGATGAACTTGGTGAGCTGAATAAAGGTTTAGAGCAAGCGCTAACGGTTTTGAAAGTAGGAGGGCGACTTGTAGCGATCAGTTTTCATTCTTTAGAAGATCGAATGGTCAAGAAATTCATAGCGTTGCAGACTAAGGGGGATAGTTTTCCTCGGGATTTACCCATTTCACAAGATATGCTTAATCCCAGGCTTAAGCAGATTAATAAGCGAGTAAAAGCAAGTGCACAAGAAGTAGGTAAAAACCCGCGGGCAAGAAGCGCGGTGATGCGAGTGGCAGAGAAAATAGCGTGAAGCTAAATCTAAATAATGGTGTTGCATAAGATGAGCGCTGCAAGAAAAAACAAAGTGGCACACACGGCTGGCTCCAGGCCTCCATCTATTTATCAATGGGCTGGTTTGTCCAGAGCATCGACCCTGGTTTTGCTTGTGTTTTTGGGGTTGGTATTGGTTTCAGGTCTTTCGGTGGTGCATACCACGCACGAAAACAGATTCGCTTTTAATGAACTTCAGGAACTGAAAGATCAGGCTAATCAACTGAAGGTGGATTGGGGGCGGTTGCTCATTGAGCAAAGTACATTTGGGATTGAGGGCAGAATCAAACAAAAGGCTATCGAACAATTGCAAATGCAAGTCCCTGAGTTAGCGAATATCGTTATGGTGAGCTATGAATAATACAAAAACTGATGTGGCCTTTCAGCAATGGCGCTTGTATCTAGTGTTGTTTTTCATGTTTCTTTGCGTACTCGCTATTGCTTGGAAAGTTGGTGAGTTACACATTTTAGAAAAAGATTTTCTACAGAGTCAGGGTGATGCTAGAACTATTCGAACGGTACCTTTGGTTGCTAATCGCGGACTAATTACAGATAGAAACGGAGAGCCTCTGGCAATTAGCTCTCCTGTCAAATCAATCTGGGTGAACCCCGGCGAGATAGCTGACGATAGTTCAGCGATAAATCAATTGGCTCAGGGGCTAGGTTTAAATGCTGAAGCGCTGGCTCTTGATATCAGGAAGCACAGAGCTAGGGAATTTCATTATATAAAGAGACGCCTGTCACCTGTTGAAGCAGACAAAATCCTTTCTCTAAAAATTAATGGTGTCTATGGGCAGCAAGAATATCAGCGCTTTTATCCGCAAGGAGAAGTGGCTGCTCATCTGGTTGGGTTTAGTAACGTTGATGATGTAGGGCAGGAAGGACTTGAGCTGACCTATGATGAATGGCTACGTGGAATACCCGGTCGACGTCAGGTAATCAAAGATCGGCGCGGTCATATAATTGAAGAGCTTAATACTATACAAACTGCGCAACCTGGCAATAACCTGGAACTAAGCATTGATTTTCGTCTACAGAGCCTTGCGTATAAAGAGCTAAAAGATGAATTTGTAATGCGTAGTGCAAAATCAGCTTCTATTGTAATTCTGGACGTTGATACGGGCGAAGTTCTTGCCATGGCAAACCAGCCTTCTTATAACCCGCATAACAAATCTAATATCACCGATTTTAGTGTGTTTCGAAATCGAGCGATTACTGACGTCTTCGAACCGGGCTCGCCTATGAAGGCGTTTACCATAGCGGCTGCGCTGGAGTCTGGAATTTATAACCCTGACACGGTGATTGAAACTAGCCCAGGCTGGATGATGGTCAAAGGGCACACAATACAAGACATAGCCAATTACGGAACCTTAGATCTTACCCGAGTAATTACAAAATCCAGTAATGTAGGTGCTAGCAAAATCGCCTTGAGAATCGGCCCGCAAGCAATTCGTGATGTTCTGGAGCGAGTGGGTATGGGTCAGGTTACTGGCACTGGTTTTCCGGGAGAGCGAGCTGGCGTGCTGCCAAATCATCGCCGTTGGAGCGATGTAGAAACAGCCACGCTAGCCTATGGATACGGACTTTCAACTACCGCACTTCAATTAGCACAAGCCTACTCTGTAATTGCAGACGGTGGGATTCGCAAGCCTGTATCGCTGATAAAACTCGATGCTGAAGCGGTTGATGCGCTGCCTAGAGAGAGAGCACTAAGTGAGACTGTCAGCGGGCAAGTGTTGGCAATGCTGGAAACGGTTGTTGATCCAAGTCGAGGAGGTTCCGCAAGAGATGCACGCGTTCCTTTTTATAAAGTAGCTGGCAAGACAGGCACCGTACATGTAGTTGGTAAGTTTGGGTATGAAGATAATCGGCATAACTCACTATTTGTTGGATTAATTCCTGCAAGTGATCCGAAGCTTGTTGTTGTGGTCATTGTGTATGAGCCAAAGGGCAGTGAGCACTATGGTGGTCAGGTGGCCGCACCGGTTTTTTCAAGAGTTGCCTCTGGGGCAATGCGAATTTTGAATATTGCACCCGATGATGTTCCAGAAAATCAATTGACGCAGCTGACCTTACTTTAATTATGAATACAGCCGAACAGTTAAATTCAAATGCGAGCTTACTCGATCTAATTAGTGGATTGGCGGCAATGCCAGAATCCGTTTCCAGTGGGCTTAATGTTTTGGTAACCGGCATACAGTTAGACAGTCGCCTGCTATGTAAAGGCGATTTGTTTCTTGCATGCTTTGGGCGCAACCATGATGCGCGCGATTATATAGAAGAAGCAGTCAATCTTGGTGTTGCTGCTGTTTTGGCAGAGTCGGGAGGCCCCTGGCAGGGAGTAAGCTTTGTCAATGATGTGCCGGTAATTGCTATCGATAATCTTTCAGCGAAAATTAGCGAAATAGCGTCGCGCTTCTATTCAGATCCCAGTTCGAAACTGGTTGTTATTGGCATAACAGGAACAAATGGAAAAACAAGCTGCAGCGAATTTATTGCGCAGGTGTTATCGGAGCAAGGATATCAATGCGGCACTATCGGCACGCTTGGCTATGGTGTCTACGGCAAGCTGATAGAAACTGAATTAACAACTCCAGATGCGGTTTTTACGCAAATGGCATTGGCCGAGATGGTGCGCGACTCAGTAGAT
The DNA here is from genome assembly GCA_002402175.1 of SAR86 cluster bacterium. Lineage (GTDB taxonomy): Bacteria > Pseudomonadota > Gammaproteobacteria > Pseudomonadales > Pseudohongiellaceae > UBA9145. The sequence goes on along the minus strand of NVVJ01000020.1, from coordinate 17,141 downwards.
CCTGTGGTAATGGAAGTATCATCTGTTGGTTTACATCAAAAGCGTGTTAAGGCCGTTCATTTTGATACAGCCATCTTTACAAACCTTAGCCGGGACCACCTTGATTATCACGAAAGCATGGAGGCTTACGCGGAAAACAAAAAGAAATTGTTTACCTCGAAAGGGCTTAAAAATGCAATTGTTAATCTGGACGATCCATACGCGCTATCAATAATTAATACTATTGCCAAGAGCGTCGAGATTTCAACTTATAGTGTAAAAAATTCGCTGGCGACAGTGTACGCACAAGAGCTGAACTTTACTCGTCAGGGGTTTGATGCCGTCATAGTAACACCCTACGGCAAGGGAACAGTAAGCGGAAAACTAATCGGGTATTTCAACTTCAGTAATTTACTCGCGGTTATATCGGCATTAGCGATATACCAGTCTCGCAAAGGGGATGTAAATATCACTGAGTTATGCGCGCAGGTATCCAGACTTAAACCTGTCAATGGGCGTATGGAAATCATAGGCGATCATGAAGAAATTACAGCAGTAGTTGATTACGCCCACACGCCTGATGGCTTGCGCAGTGCTTTGTCGGGGTTGCGAGATCACTTCAGTGGAAAAATTTGGTGCATCTTTGGTTGTGGTGGAAACCGCGACAAAGGCAAGCGCCCAATGATGGGTGAAATAGCCGAAACCTTCGCAGACAAACTCATAATCGCCGATGACAATCCGCGAAATGAAGAAGGTGACAAAATTGTTCAACATATTCTTAGTGGAATTAGCGACCCCAGCTCTGTAGAGGTAATAAGAGACAGGGCTGAAGCGATTTCTTATGCAATCAAAAATGCAGCAGTAGGCGATGTGGTTTTGGTTGCAGGAAAAGGCCATGAAACGTATCAGGATGTAGGTGGTAACAAGTTAATTTTCAGTGATGCGAATCAGGTTCGCCTGGCACTACAGGCTCGCAAGAAAAGTTAACGGAGAACAGAAGGTTTGATTGGCACGATGACGTTATCACTAATTGCGAAAGAGTTAGATATGGAGCTTCATGGCGAAGATGCCATGTTTTCTCGCGTGTCCACCGATACCCGCTCGCTTGCCAAAGGTGATCTTTATCTGGCCTTGGTCGGAGAAAACTTTGATGGCAATCAGTTCATTTCTCAGGCCTGCGAGTTAGGGGCCTGTGCGGCTATCGCTCAAAATACTGACACAGACTCTGGTCTTGAACAAATTTCAAAGGAGCAAGCTACTAATAAAGTTTGCCGATTTCCTGTATTGAGAGTAGCTGATACACACAAAGCACTTGGGAAAATAGCCAATATTAATCGTCGTCGCAGCAGCGCGAAAGTAATCGCTCTTACGGGGAGTCAGGGTAAAACTACAGTAAAGGAAATGCTTGGGGCAATTTTATCCGTAAGGTCTAACCCACTTATAACCCAGGCGAATCTGAATAATACAATTGGCGTGCCTCTTACATTGCTGCGAGTTGATGACAATCATGATTATGTGGTTATTGAAATGGGAGCAAACTCCGCGGGAGAAATTGCTTTCAGTGCTGAAGTCACTCAGCCAGATATAGCGCTTATTACCAATGCCAGTGCTGCACACATTGAGGGTTTTGGTTCTTTGCAGGGAATAGTTTCTGCCAAGGGTGAAATTATTGATGGGCTTTCAAATGATGGTGTGCTGGTTCTAAATGCTGATGACGAACATTTGCATGATTGGATACAGCGAGCGGGCAGTAAAAATATTGTTCGGTTCAGCTTCAGTAATGACAGCAACGATAAAAATAATTCAGATTATTACGCGGCGGATGTTGAGGTTTTGAATACTGGCTGCGTTCAATTTAAATTGCTTACTCCTAAGGGTGAGCGAATTATCTTAAGTCAGCTCTTAGGCAAACATAATGTACTCAATGCCGTAGCAGCAGGGGCGACTGCTATTGAAGCCGGATTAGACCTTGATGACGTTGCTACAGGTCTGGCTCATGTTCTTCCTGTGAAGGGGCGCCTTTGCCCGTACAAGGGAGTAAATGGAAGCATTTTAATTGATGATTCCTATAACGCCAGTCCTGCTTCATATCGCGCGGCGACACAGGTACTAATGTCGATTGCTGGAAAGAAAATAATGCTTGCAGGTGAAATGAAGGAGCTTGGAAGTGAGTCTGATGCAGCCCATATTTCTGTTGGAGAGTATGCCGCTGATCTAGGTGTCGATGAGCTTTGGGCAACTGGCGAGACTTGCAGGCAAATGATTGATGCATTTGTAGCTAGAAGTAGAAATGGGAAAGGTAAATATTTCGATGATAAAGCACAAGTGATAGACGCCGCTAAAGAGCTTGCTAAGCCAGGCGTTGTATTTTTAGTGAAGGGTTCTCGTGGAGCTCGTATGGATACAGTTGTAAAATCTCTCATTCTCGATGGAGAAACCTGATGCTGGTTTGGTTGTCTGACTATTTACTGCAGTTTGATAACAGCTTTGCTGTGCTTCAGTACATCACGGTCAGAGGTATTTTTAGTGTACTCACGGCGATGGGGTTTTCACTTATGATAGGGCCTTACATGATTCGCCGACTTAACTACCATCAGATAGGTCAGGTAGTAAGAGATGATGGTCCAGAATCTCATCTTAGCAAGGCTGGTACTCCTACAATGGGGGGTGCGTTGATTCTTGTTGCTATTACCGTAAGTACGTTGCTTTGGGCCGATCTTAGCAACCACTATGTGTGGATTATATTGTTGGTTACTTTGTTATTTGGTGTCATTGGCTGGGTAGATGACTATCGAAAAGTTATTGAACAAAACCCTAAAGGCCTTTCGGCTAAATGGAAATATTTTTGGCAATCAGTAGTTGGCCTTATCGCCGCATTCGTTCTTTATTACACGGCTTATAGCCCTGTTGAAACTCAATACATTATCCCGTTCTTTAAAGATGTAGTTATCGACGTAGGTATACTTTATATCGTTATAAGTTATTTCATGATTGTTGGATTTAGTAACGCAGTTAACCTGACAGATGGTCTCGATGGTCTCGCTATTTTACCTACAGTTATGGTTGGTGGCGCTCTGGGAGTAATAGCTTACCTAACTGGTAACACAGAATTTTCTTCATACCTGAATATTCCCTATGTAGTTGGCTCAGGAGAGATAGTAATTTTCGCTGGTGCGCTTTTGGGAGCTGGGCTTGGGTTTCTCTGGTTTAACACCTACCCTGCGCAAATATTTATGGGAGATGTTGGCGCGCTTTCGCTGGGGGCTGCGCTGGCAGTTATGGCTATAATTTCTCGCCACGAGATTGTCCTATTTATTATGGGCGGCATATTTATTGCAGAAACTGCCTCTGTCATTTTACAGGTAGCGTCATTCAAATTAACTGGCAAAAGAATTTTTAGAATGGCGCCATTACATCATCACTTTGAATTAAAAGGCTGGCCTGAGCCAAGGGTAATTGTCCGGTTTTGGATCATTACTGTCATGCTGGTGTTGTTCGGATTGGCAACTTTAAAACTTCGCTAACAGTTAACTGGAACAAATGCGATGGCGATTGAATCAGATGAGCGTTTTATCGTTATTGTTGGGCTAGGAGGCACAGGGCTTTCCTGCGCAAGGTATTTCTCAGGGCTGGGTGAAAAGTTTAAAATTATTGATAGTCGAGAAAACCCTCCTGGGCTGCTGGAGCTTAAACAAAGTATGCCCGAGGTGGAATGTGAGCTAGGAAAATTTTCACCTCAGACGTTGCTACGAGCAAGGCAAATTGTAGTTAGCCCTGGCGTTAGTATAAAGACAAGAGAAATTGCCGATGCCATAGCGGCCGGAGTACCTGTTACTGGTGATATAGATATTTTTTCGAAGCAGGTAGACCGGCCAATAATTGCTGTTACAGGATCGAACGGAAAGAGCACGGTGGTGGCAATACTCGTAGAAATATTAAAAAAATCAGGAATAAAATTTGGCCTGGGTGGCAACCTTGATGGTGAAAACTTTAAGCCAGCCCTGGATCTATTAGCAGAAGAGAAAAAAGATCTATACGTGTTGGAGCTATCAAGCTTTCAACTGGAAACAACTGAAAATCTTGGTGCTGAAGTTGTTTCCATATTAAACCTTAGCGAAGATCATATGGATCGCTATGACAATTTGGAAGATTACCTTCGGGCAAAACAAAGAATATTTAGAGGGTGTAAGCAGGTAGTGATAAACCGTGACGAACAATACAGTTATCCAGATGCAGAGCGTGAAATTCCGGTGTGGGATTTTGGCTTTGGTAGGCCAGGGATTAATGGCTTTGGTTTGCTGGAAGAAAACGGTGATCAGTATTTGGCCTATCAGTATGAAAAGATCGTATCGGTGAGCGAGTTAAAGGTTATTGGTCAGCACAATATTTCAAATGTGCTAGCAGCTATCGCGTTGGCAATGGCTGTGGATGTAGAACTGGATTCAATTAAAAAAGCAATTACTGAATTCACAGGTTTGCCTCACCGTTGTCAGTGGGTGGCGGATGTATCTGGCATTGAATTCTATAACGACTCTAAAGGCACGAATGTTGGTGCTACGGTTGCCGCGGTAGAAGGACTGGGGCAGAGAATTTCTGGTCATATTATTTTGATCGCCGGAGGAGTGGGCAAGGGCGCGGACTTCTCCAGCCTTGTTCCGGTGATTAATAAATGGGGAAAGGAAGTTGTTCTTATAGGGCAAGATGCAACGGAAATGGCAGCCTCCTTTAGCCCCGATATCAAGACTCACTTTGCCAATGATATGCAAGATGCGGTCAAGCTTGCCATGGAGCATGCAGCGGTAGGTGACGCCGTGTTGTTATCGCCGGCATGTGCCAGTTTCGATATGTTCGATAACTTTCAGCACCGAGGGCAGTCATTTATTCGGTGCGTGGAGACTCTACAATGAGAATGGCAAAAGCGATCAATGGCAGCGGTGTGACTTCAGCTTTTGAAAGCAGTAAACACCTCAATATTATTCTACTACTTGCCGTGCTTTTACTGGTTTTGGGCTTGTTAATGATGACCTCTGCATCGGTGGAAATTGCGAACAGTAAATATGGCGACCCTTTCTATCATCTAAAGCGACAATCAATATTTGCCGGGATGGGCGTGTTTGTATTATTGGTGACTTTATCGGTTCCTGTGCGCTTCTGGCAACGAGCTAGCTGGTTTCTTTTAATGGGTTCCTTTGCGTTGCTGCTATTGGTAATTGTGCCAGGAATAGGCAAGGTCGTTAATGGTAGCTCAAGGTGGCTTGATCTAGGTTTCTTCAATCTCCAGCCCTCAGAGCTTGCCAAGATTTTTATCGTGATATATCTGGCGTCATTCTTAGAGAGACATCTTGAAGAAGTGAGAGAGAACTGGTCAGGTTTTTTCAAACCATTATTGGTAGTAGGTGCTGCTGTAGTGCTTTTGCATCTTGAGCCGGATCATGGCGCCATGGTGATTCTAATGCTTACAGCGTTTTGTATGATTTTTCTTGCTGGCGCCAAGCTTTACCGATTCTTGTTAATGCTTTCACTGTGTGTTGGTGCAGTGGTAATTCTTGCAATAGCTAAACCTTATGTCATTGTCAGGTTCTCTTCTTTTCTTAACCCCTGGGCTGCAGAGAATGTGTATGGCGGGGGCTATCAGCTTACTCAGGCATTAATCGCTTTTGGTCGAGGCGAATGGTTTGGTGTGGGCTTGGGCAATAGCATTCAAAAACTTTATTTCTTACCTGAAGCACACAATGATTTTGTGCTGGCAATAATTGGCGAAGAGCTGGGGCTGGTTGGCGTGGCGGTAATAGTGGCCTTATTTTGCATTTTGGTATTAAAAGCATTCTCTATAGGAAAGATGGCGCAAGATAAAAACAGTATATTTGCTGCTTTTTTTGCCTATGGTCTTGGGCTGTTATTTGCAGGGCAGGCAATGATTAATATCGGAGTGAATATCGGCTTGCTTCCAACCAAGGGTCTTACTTTGCCATTTTTAAGTTATGGCGGCGCCAGCCTCATAGTTAGTTGCTTTATGATTGCATTGTTAGTTCGAATTCAATATGAAACCGAGCATTTGCTTGACGATGAAACCTGTGAGGATATCTGAGGGTGGGCGCCACGCAAACAACTATTCTGATTATGGCAGCTGGCACAGGTGGGCATGTGTTTCCAGCATTGTCTATTGCTCAAAAATTGCAGGCTCAGGGTGTGAACACTGAATGGTTGGGCACACGACAAGGCATGGAAAATAATCTTTTAGAAAATACCGGCATCAAAATTCACCAAATCTCAGTTAAGGGCTTAAAGGGCAATGGAATATTAAGAATGCTCATGGCACCTATTATGTTGGCAGTGGCTTTGATCCAGTCGATGAGAATAATTTTTAGGGTCAAGCCTGCGTGTGTTCTCGGTATGGGTGGGTTCGTTTCCGGTCCTGGCGGTGTCGCCACAAAGTTAATGGGCAGGCATCTGGTCATTCACGAGCAAAATGCCGTGCCCGGGTTTACTAATCAAGCATTGGCAAAAATATCAGATAGAGTGTTTGAAGCATTTCCAGATACGTTTAAAGCGAGCCCCAAAGTCATATACACAGGAAATCCTTTGCGTAAAGAAATAGCCGCATTGAACAGCAATGTCAGAGAAGTTTCTGAAAAAGATCAGCCACTACATATACTGGTATTAGGCGGGAGTCAGGGTGCACTGGCTATTAATGAAGTGATTCCAAAAACAATTGCTGAGCTGTCTGTTGCGCCTAAGCCTGAATTATTGCACCAGACCGGGAAAAATAATTTCGAGAGCACAAAGCTGAATTATCAATCTTTAGGTATTGAGCTGTCTGAACAAATACAACTAGAGGCATTCATTGATGACATGCCGAAGGCCTATGCCTGGGCAGATTTAGTTATTTGCCGCTCGGGTGCGAGCACGGTGAGTGAGATTGCAGCGGTGGGACTGCCTTCAATATTGATACCCTATCCGCATCACAGTGATCAGCAGCAATCACATAACGCAAAATGGCTGGTCGATGGCGGCGCTGCCGTTATGATTCAGCAATCAGATTTAAATTCAGAATCGTTAAAAGAAATTATCAATAAGTTGCAGAACAACAGAGAAAAATTGAATGAAATGGGTGCTAGCGCAAAGGCTCTGGCTATCTGCAACGCCGATGAGTTAATTGCCGCCCAATGCCTGGAGTTCGCCCATGTCTAGCATCGGTTCCAGTAATAGCAATATGTACGCGGTTCCAGAGATGCGTCGGATAAAGACCATCCATTTTGTTGGTATCGGCGGCGCCGGCATGTGCGGTATTGCAGAAGTTTTACTGAATCAGGGGTATTCAATAACAGGTTCTGACTTAAGAGAGTCTCAGAATACGCAGCGGCTATCATCAATGGGGGCTACGATATTTATAGGTCACCAGTCTAGCAATGTAGCAGGCGCAGATGTTGTGGTGTATTCCAGTGCAATCGATGAAACAAACCCTGAAATAAAAACGGCTATCGAACAATCAAAGCCGTTGATTGCCAGAGCAGAAATGTTAGCCGAGCTAATGCGCTATCGACACTCGATAGCGATTGCCGGAACTCATGGAAAAACTACTACTACCAGCATTCTGGCCTCGGTGTTAGCTGCAGGAGGGCTAGACCCGACATTCGTTATCGGCGGCCTGTTAAACAGTGCAGGAACTAATGCGCGATTAGGAGAGAGTCGTTATCTGGTTGCTGAAGCGGATGAAAGCGACGCTTCATTCATGCATCTTCAGCCAATGGTAGCAGTTGTCACAAATATTGAAGAAGATCACATGAGTACCTATGGCGGGGATTTTGAGAACCTCAAGAAATATTTCATTGATTTTCTGCATAATCTGCCTTTTTACGGACTAGCGGTGCTTTGCATAGATGACCCTACTGTGCGTGAGTTGCTTCCTAAAATATCGAGACCAAAAATTACTTATGGCTTTTCAGATGATGCAGACTTTCGGATAGAGAATCTTACGCAGGTAGAGGGAACTACACATTTTGAAGTTTTTCGCCGTGAGACGCAGGAGCGCCTGCAATTCACATTGAATATGCCCGGAAAGCACAATGCTTTAAATGCAACAGCAGCGATAGTCATTGCAAGTGATGAAGGTCTGGATCCGCAGGATATTAAGCATGGCATTCAACACTTTGAAGGTGTTGGAAGGCGCTTTGACGTTCAGGGAGAATTTGAAGTTGCTGGCGGTAAGGTGTTGCTCATCGACGACTACGGTCATCACCCCACAGAGGTTGCGGCCACAATACAGGCGCTAAGAGATGGCTGGCCAGACAATCGCCTAGTGATGATTTATCAGCCGCACAGGTACAGCAGAACCAAAGATTTATATGAAGATTTCGTTGAGGTGCTGGGCGAAACAGACGTTCTACTGCTACTTGAGGTTTATTCGGCAGGAGAAAAGAAAATCGCTGGAGCCGACTCAAGGAGCCTGTGTAGAAGCATAAGACTGCGCGGTAAAGTCGACCCGGTTTACGTTCAGAATGAAGCCGATGTGCATGAAATTCTCATAGATTTAATCAGCCCGGGAGACATTATTCTTACTCAAGGGGCGGGAAGTGTTGGTTCTTTGGCCAAACAATTGGCCGAATCGGGTTTTAAACCATAATTAACTGATTTTAATAGAAGAATTTTGCTATTAGCAGTCAAGAAAACAAGAAATGAGAACGATAGATAAAGAGAAAATAGTAGGAAAATCAGGACATGTCGTCGTGCTGAAAGGTGGCGCGTCGGTCGAGCGTGAGATTTCCCTGCTAAGCGGTGACGCTGTATTTCAGGGATTGAAAAGATTGGGCGTTAGAGCCAGTGTTTTAGACGCCAGTGACGAGTTGATAACACAGCTGAAGGAATTATCTCCTGACCTGGTTTTTATCATGCTCCATGGTCAGGGCGGCGAAGACGGAATTGTTCAGGGTTTACTTGAATCAATGAAGTTGAAATACACCGGTAGTCGCGTCCTGGCTTCAGCACTGGCAATGGACAAAGTAAAAGCCAAGCTGATATGGCAGCAGCTTGGTTTGAGTACTGCAGATTTCACGCTGCTGAATTCCGATACGAATTGGGAAAAAGTAATAGCTGAGTTTGGCGAGGTAATAGTAAAGCCAGTTAACGGTGGTTCTAGTTTGGGGATGTTAATTGTCTCTGACGCAGAGTCGCTACAACGTCAGTATGAAGTGGCAAGCACGTTTGATTCTGCGGTGATGGTAGAGAAATGCATTGTCGGTAACGAATATTCAGTTGGCGTGATCGATGACCATGTGTTGCCTACAGTTCAGTTACGCACCAAAAGAGATTTTTTTGATTTTGATGCTAAATATATTGATGAAGACACAGAAACCATTTGTCCACCCGAGTTGACCGACGTTAAACAACGCGAATTGAATACACTGGTTAAGGCGGCTTTTAATAGCTTGGGTTGTAGGGGGTTGGCTAGAGTGGATGTGATGCAGGATAGCAACGAAAAATTTTATCTACTGGAGGTGAACACGGTGCCAGGAATGACCTCCCATAGCTTCGTTCCATTGGCTGCAGAAAAATCTGGTATCGACTTCGATCAATTGTTGTTACGAATTTTGCATGCAGAACTGGCGTTAGGTTAATTATGGTTACAGTAAATCGAGCAATCAAAACGGGGAATGGTATCCATGCGATACGAAGGCCTCAGCTTTCTGGGAATCAGCCCTTGAAGCCAAAGTATTCGCCTCGGCGCAGTATTATATTGCTGTTGGTGTTTTCATGCAGCTTGATACTGCTGGTAGTGCAGAATCAAATGCAGTTATCAGCGTTTCTGAACAGGCCCGTAAGTAAAGTTAGAATCGAAAATCAATGGCAGCAAATTAGTGATGATGAAGTTCAGACTCTTTTGTCTGGGTTCATGGGGAATGGTTTTTTTGATTTTGATGTTGATAGAGTGCGAGAGGAGTTGGAACTGCACCCATGGGTGTTGCAGGCTTCAGTGAAACGAATCTGGCCAGATACTCTGTCTCTGAAATTGACAGAACAAGTTGCTATAGCCCAGTGGGGAGATGCGCAGCTACTTAATCAATACGGTGAAACTTTTCAGCCGCCAAATATTGCTGGACTACAAACATTGCCTAAGTTGAGTGGGCCAGAAAATTATCAGCGTGAAGTTATGGAGCAATATCAAAAACTCAGTCAAATTTTATTTCCGTCTGGTCTGAGACTGTCGGGATTAAGCCTAAGCAAACGAGGTAGCTGGGAATTAATGCTTAATGATGAAATGCAGGTTGTAGCAGGGCGCCGCAACGTATCTGAGAAAACCCAACGCTTTGCTGAGTTTTATCGAAGCCTACCTGTCTCTGAGTCGTCGAGGTTTCGATCAATCGACCTCAGGTACGGCAATGGCATTGCGGTAAAGAGTGTAGAGGCAAATCTAACAGGAGTAGCAATAAGGTGAATCTATTGCGCAACAACAATATGGCAAGCAATGGGCTATCCCGACCTGGAGCTTTCTGCTTATGAATGACCCAGCAGGCGATAACATGATAGTTGGACTGGATATTGGCACATCTAAGGTGGTTGCCATTGTGGGTGACATCAATGCAGATGGCGGGCTCGACATAGTCGGCATTGGCAGTCATCGCTCCCGTGGACTTAAAAAAGGCACGGTAGTAAACATTGAGTCCACAGTTGAGTCTATACAACGGGCAATAGAAGAAGCCGAGCTCATGGCTGGCTGTCAGATTCATTCAGTTTATGCAGGCATTGCCGGAAGTCATATTCGAAGTATGAATTCTCACGGTATTGTCGCGATACGTGATGGCGAGGTGATGAAGCCAGATATCGAAAGGGTTATCGATGCGGCACAAGCTGTTGCGATTCCTGCAGACCAAAAAGTTCTGCATATACTCCCTCAGGAATACATCATCGATTCTCAAGAGGGTGTAAAAGAACCGCTGGGCATGTCTGGAGTAAGGCTGGAAGCGAAGGTGCATCTGGTGACATGTGCAATCAACGCCGTACAAAATATCGAAAAATGCATAAAGCGTTGCGGGCTCGAAACCGATGAAATTATTCTTGAGCAGCTTGCATCAAGTTACTCAGTACTTACAGAAGATGAAAAAGAGCTAGGCGTATGCCTAGTTGATATTGGTGGCGGCACCACCGACATAGCAATATTCACCGAAGGTGCGATACGCCATACCGGGGTAATTCCTATCGCCGGCGATCAAGTTACTAATGACATTGCCATGGCATTGCGCACTCCAACAGAGAACGCTGAAGAAATTAAAATCAAATACGCCTGCGCGCTTACACAATTAACAAGTCCAGATGAATCCATCAGGGTTCCTAGTGTTGGGGACAGAGCGCCTCGTGAGCTGTCCAGGCAGGCGTTGGCAGAAGTGGTTGAGCCTCGCTATGACGAGTTGTTTTCATTGGTGCAAGCAGAGCTGCAACGCAGTGGTTTTGAAAGCATGCTGGCGGCTGGAATTGTCCTCACCGGCGGTACTAGCAAAATGGAAGGTGTTGTCGATTTGGCGGAAGAAATATTTCATGCACCTGTACGCATAGGAACACCTCATCATGTCAATGGATTAGCCGATATTGTAAGAAACCCGATTTACTCTACAGGCGTTGGGCTATTGCTGTATGGCTTAAAACAGTACCAGGAGAGAGGCGGAATAGATTCAAACCGTGAACCACAAATTCATCTCGTGGACAGAGTTAAGAACTGGTTTCAGGGAAATTTTTAATTGATGGTTAATAACCAACGCAAACAAGAGATTTTAAAATAAGGGGGCTATATGTTTGAATTAGTCGAGAACGTTGCGCAAAGCGCTGAAATAAAGGTCATTGGCGTAGGTGGGGGCGGTGGTAATGCCGTGCACCACATGATTAATAATCAGGTAGAAGGCGTGGAATTCATCTGTGCAAACACAGATGCTCAGGCTCTTAATAACCTGAAGGCCAAAACCATTTTGCAATTGGGCAGCGATATTACCAAAGGTCTTGGCGCAGGAGCCAACCCAGAAATTGGTAGACAGGCCGCTCTTGAAGACCGAGATGAGATCGCTGAGATTTTATCAGGTGCAGATATGGTATTTATAACGGCAGGTATGGGTGGCGGTACCGGAACAGGTGCGGCTCCAATTGTTGCTGAAGTAGCCAGGGAAATGGGTATTTTAACAGTGGCTGTGGTTACCAGACCCTTTCCTTTCGAAGGCAAGAAAAGAGCGAGAGTTGCAGAGGAAGGGATTAGGCTGCTGAGTGAGCAGGTGGATTCCCTTATTACCATCCCTAATGAGAAATTACTGGATGTGCTGGGTAAAGACGCGACTCTACTTGAAGCGTTCAAGGCAGCTAACGATGTATTGCTTGGCGCGGTGAAGGGTATTGCCGATTTAATTATGAACCCTGGCATGATTAATGTGGATTTTGCAGACGTAAAAACCGTTATGTCCGAGATGGGCATGGCGATGATGGGTACTGGAACAGCATCTGGAGAAGAACGCGCTCGAGAAGCGGCAGAGGCAGCTATTCGAAGCCCACTACTCGAAGATGTGAATTTGCAGGGAGCCAGGGGCATACTGGTTAATATTACCGCTGGAGAGAACCTGTCCCTTGGTGAATTCTCTGACGTTGGTGACACTATTGAAGAGTTTGCTTCCGACGATGCAACAGTCGTTGTAGGTACGGTTATAGATCCTAGTCTGGATAAAGAGATACGGGTTACAGTGGTAGCAACAGGTCTGGGTTCAGAGCATGCAAGACCTACAAAAGTAGTGGATAACACCGCTAGAGAAATCACTACCGATTACAGGCAACTGGATAAACCTGCCATCATGAGGAACCGACAAGGTGCATCGCGCGCGCCATTGGTGGCGAAGGCGATAGGTGCAGATACCGACATGGATTATCTGGATATTCCAGCATTTTTGCGAAAGCAGGCTGATTAGCCAGGGTAAGGGCATAGTAGGGTTGGATTAAGCTCAAATATTGGGTTATTCATTCATTTTTGATACTATGCCTCACCTCTAGTGTTGGCGGACAGCCAAACTTATTGGCATCATAACTACATCACCATAACAACAGGCTGGTTTTATCTAACTATTTTTTAGGTTGAAGGTGCAAAGCGAAGACCCATGCTGAAACAAAGAACGCTAAAAAATGTAATTCGAGCTACAGGTGTTGGACTACATACTGGCGAAAAAATATATCTCACCCTACGACCCGCCCCTGTTAATACTGGCATTACCTTTACCCGAGTAGATCTTGATCCCCCTGTTCAAATTGAGGCTCGTGCTTCAAATGTTGGGGAAACCACATTATCTACCGCCTTGGTAAAAGGCGATGTAAAAATTTCCACTATTGAACACCTTATGTCTGCCATGTCCGGCCTGGGCATCGACAATGCTTATGTGGATGTAAGCGCACCCGAAGTACCGATAATGGATGGCAGTGCTGGCCCTTTCGTCTTCCTTATACAATCAGCTGGAATAGAAGAGCAGCCAGCCGCAAAAAAATTCATCAAAATTAAAAAGCCATTGCGTCTTGAGCAAGGTGGTAAATCGGTGAGTCTTGAACCGTTTGATGGATTTAAGGTGAGCTATACACTTTTATACGATCATCCTGTTTATAAGAAGCATACAACCAGTGCGACTATAGATTTTTCTAGTACATCTTTTGTTAAAGAAATAAGTCGGGCGAGAACATTTGGGTTTATGCACGAATTTGAAGAACTCCGGAATCGAAACCTGGCTCTAGGTGCAAGCATGGATAATGCTATTGCTGTAGGTGATTATAAAGTTCTGAATGAGGACGGACTACGCTATGAAGATGAGTTCGTTAAACACAAAATTCTTGATGCTATTGGCGACTTATACCTTCTTGGAAACAGCTTGATAGGTGAGTTCAAGGGATATAAATCTGGACATGCCCTTAATAATGCTTTATTAAGAATGCTCGAAGTTAATGAAGATGCTTGGGAAATTGTGAGTTTCGATCAAGAATCCAATGTCCCTATTTCGTATATGAAGCCAGTAATCGCTGAATAGAGCCCTGCTTCTTCTTAACTATTTGATTTTATTGAGCTTATTAGAAGGCGTTGAAGTTTCCAGCCTTAACCCCAATAGTAATAAACTATAAGTAGTAAACGGGTTTCTGAGAATTTCGCTTAAACAATGAAAGTTATTCTAGTCGACCAGCGTCATGGTCATACCAAAACTATCGTCCTCAAAGGTTGGCTAAAAGGCCTTCTTTCTTTGTGCCTGCTAGGTACCCCGGTTGCTCTGGGCTATTTTGGCTATCAATTAGCCGTCTCACAAAATTCTGGCATTATCACTGTTGAATCCGCGCAAAACTGGGAACGGCAGATAAAGGTTCAAAGCGAGCAAATTTCAGAATTAAAGCAAGATGCAGAACAGCAAATTGAGGCGCTGACTCTACGGCTGGCTATGTTACAGGCTAGGTTAGTACGTCTGGATGCCGTTGGTGAAAGAATAACTGTAATAGCCGGACTAGATACCGGTGAGTTTGATTTCAGCAACACAGTTACCATTGGTGGACCTGCTATTGGAGATTCGGAAGCGTATTCGGCAGCTGGCTTCATGGATGCGGTCTATCAACTCGAAAGGCAATTAGAAGACCGTCAGCAGCAGCTGGAGATACTTGAAGGCCTTATGACGGATCGCAAGATTCAATCAGATGTGTTTATAGCAGGACGACCATTGGACAATGGCTGGATCGCTTCGCGTTTTGGTAAACGTCCTGATCCATTTACAGGTCGCCTGACGTTTCATGGCGGAATGGATTTTACTACCGGTAAAGCCGGAGCTGAAATTAACACCGTTGCTGCAGGGGTCATTACCTGGTCAGGTCCCAGAACTGATTATGGGCTCATGGTTGAGGTAAACCATGGCAATGGTTTTACTACCCGCTATGCACATTCCGAAAAGCTGCTGGTAAAAGTTGGCGACATCGTCAAAAAAGGGCAAAATATCGCCCTTGTAGGATCTACTGGTAGATCTACTGGACCGCACGTTCACTTCGAAGTATACAAAAATGGCAGAATCGTTGATCCTGCTGCCTATATACACCGCACCGCCAGATAATTCCCCGAAGCCACCCTTACTCCAATTGACTGGTCGATAGGCGCAGTGTCACCTGTGCTTTATGCATTAGATCAGTTTAGTTAAATTAACTTTAAATATTATTAATTGAGCATCATGACAATACTTAGCAAAATATTTGGCGACGCCAATTCAAGAAAACTGAAAAAAATCCAACGCACAGTGGACGTTATAAACACGTTTGAAGATGAATATGCCGCATTTTCTGATGATGAGTTGAAAGCAAAAACTGCAGAATTCAAACAACGATTTGAGTCTGGAGAGTCCATAGAGGCATTGTTGCCCGAGGCATTTGCAGTAGTGCGCGAAGCGGGCAAACGAACTATGGGAATGCGCCATTTTGATGTGCAGATGGTGGGTGGAATTGTGCTTAATGAGTGCAGTATTTCTGAGATGAGGACAGGTGAGGGTAAAACTCTAATGTCTACCTTGCCTGCTTATCTCAACGGACTAACAGGTAAAGGGGTTCACCTAGTCACGGTTAACGAATACCTTGCAGAACGCGATGCGAACTGGATGCGACCGTTGTATGAATTCCTCGGTTTAAGTGTTGGTGTAATTAAGTCTAATCAAGACCCGGCAGAGAAAAAAGCAGCGTACAACTCATCGATAACTTACGGCACCAATAACGAATTTGGTTTTGATTACTTGCGCGACAATATGGCATTTCGCATCGACGACAAAATGCAGCGTGAATTAAATTTTGCGATTGTTGATGAAGTCGATTCTATTCTAATAGACGAAGCTAGAACTCCATTGATTATCTCTGGTGCTGCAGAGAGTAGCTCCAAGCTCTATATTGCTATTAATCAATTGATTCCAAAACTGGAAAAAGGTGTAAAAATTGAAAAGTCCAAAATGGAGATGATGGACAAAAACTATATACCGGAGGAATCAGGCCATTACAGCGTAGACGAAAAGGCTCGTCAGGTGGAGCTTACCGAGTCCGGCCACGAATTTGTCGAAGGCATACTTATTCAGAAGAAACTACTGGATGAAGGAGAGTCGTTATATTCGGCAACAAATTTGTCTCTGTTGCATCACGTACATTCTGCTTTGAAGGCTCACAATCTATTTAAGAAAGATATTGAATATATCGTGCAGAATAAGAAAATCGTGCTCATCGATGAGCACACTGGTAGAACGATGGAAGGAAGAAGACTATCCGAGGGGCTGCATCAAGCATTAGAAGCAAAAGAAGGCCTGGAAATTCAAAGTGAAAGCCAAACGCTAGCCTCAACAACTTTCCAGAATTATTTTCGACTGTATAACAAACTGTCTGGAATGACAGGCACCGCCGATACTGAAGCGTTCGAATTCAGTCAAATTTACGGCTTAGACGTAATAGTCGTACCAACAAATATGCCGATGGTTCGAATCGATGCCAATGATCTTATTTTCCTGTCAATGGAAGAGAAGTTTGAAGCCATTGTTACAGACATTGTGGAGATGAGCGCTAAAGGCGCGCCGATTCTGGTAGGCACAGCATCTATTGATACATCCGAAACCTTGTCGAAATATTTGACCGAGAAAAAAATTAAGCACGAAGTACTGAACGCTAAATTTCACGAAAGAGAAGCCGAGATTATCGCCCAGGCCGGAAGACCAGGAGTGGTAACTATTGCTACCAATATGGCAGGCCGCGGAACAGATATTGTATTGGGTGGTAAATGGGAAGCAGAAATTGAAGCGCTTGAAAATCCTTCTGAACAGCAAATTGAGAAAATAAAATCGGATTGGGAAGTACGCCATGACCAGGTAATTTCTGCTGGTGGTTTGCATATAGTTGGCACCGAGAGGCACGAGTCTCGCCGAATAGATAATCAGTTAAGAGGGCGCTCCGGGCGGCAGGGTGATCCAGGTTATTCTCGGTTTTACTTGTCAATGGAAGACAACTTGTTAAGAATATTTGCAACCGATGGCGTGAAGAATTTTATGCGGCGTCTGGGAATGGAGAGAGGCGAAGCTATTGAGCACAGTATGGTTACACGCTCAATTGAAAAAGCGCAGCGCAAGGTCGAAGGGCGAAATTTCGATATTCGAAAACAATTACTCGAA
>NVVJ01000019.1 GCA_002402175.1 SAR86 cluster bacterium | reverse complement strand
GAAGCAGTTACCAGCCCTCAAACCATGTTCTAGCCATGATTTAAGCAAGGCTCGCCACTGTGCGCACACAGCCGGATGAGCCTACATTTAGTAATTTTTTAAATCAAGGTAATCAAAATGACAAAGCCGCTCGTTCCATGGATCGGAGGCAAGCGTAAGCTGGCTTCAGAAATCATACCTCTATTTCCAGAACATACCTGTTACGTTGAGCCGTTCTGCGGCGCAGCTGCCCTGTTCTTTATGAAGGATCGCTCGAAGTCTGAGGTGCTTAACGATATCAACCTGGACTTGATCAACCTATATCGAATAGTCACACACCACGCACAGGAGCTTTACGCGCAATTCCGCTGGTGTTTGAGCAGTAGAGATCAGTTCCAGCGCCTGCTGAAGACAAACCCCGAATCACTGACGGATATCCAGAGAGCTGCAAGGTTCCTCTATCTTCAGAAGCTGGCGTTTGGTGGCAAGGTGGACGGCCAGTCGTGGGGAACGGCAACTACAGCGAGGCCGAAGCTGAATATATTAACGCTTGAACGTGATCTTGAGGATTGTCACCAGCGATTGGAAGGGGTGCATTTAGAGAATAAAGACTGGGCCAAGCTGATTGCTCAATATGACAGGCCGCACACGTTGTTCTACTGTGATCCTCCGTACTGGCAGACCGAAGGCTATGGAGTGAAGTTTGATTTCGATAACTACGAGCGATTAGCTGAGCTGGCCAGAACAATTAAAGGAAGCATGATTATCAGTATCAATGGCCATCCAGATATCAAGGAGCTGTTTAAGGGGTTTCCAATGAAGTCAGTAAACTATAAGTACACGGTTAGTGGAGGTGGGAAAGCCAGCAAAGCAGTCGAGCTGATAATCGCCAACTCAGAGAGCATTATTCCAAAGCGGAGCAGAAGGAAGCGATAATCGTTTCATATTCAGGAATATCATTGTATATGTTGAAACAGCGAAGAATCAGCAGTTATCGCGATTTGTGGCCGCAATTATCGCGCGCGGCATCACCCTGCCTCAGACGGTCTACTCCGGCAACACTGCATCCTCGCCCCGTAAATCTGTGAAGCATCAGCTTAAAAGTACAAACATCAAACAAATCAAAAGAACATTTCAGCTATCTGGCAGTGCACACAATATTAAGCATTTGGTACGGGGACGTGTTTCTCAGAAGTGTGTGAGGCATGGATGCCGAGCCCAAGCCCCCATGGATGGGATTTCGGCGGCTTCAGAGAAACACGTCCCCGTGCCGAAGGCGGAAAAAGACACTGAATTCTCAATAGCCATTGCGGGTAAAGGTACCAGACATTCAGTCTTCACCAAGCGAAGGTTAAAAAAGATTGATATGCGCTACATCATCAAAACGGCCATTTAGTGAGCTAGCGTTGCTGGGCAAATTGAATTGAATGGGTAGGTGGTTTATTCTTGCCATCGACTCATTCTCCCCAGAGCACTGCACATGGCGCCCGCAGCCAAACAACATAAGAAAAATACACAGTCACAACCGTCTGCTACCGAACTATCACTGAGCTTTTATCTGGGAGCGTTTAAGTTCCCACTGGCATTAGTGATTGGCCTGGTACTTATTCCTTTCCTCCCACGACTACAGGCAAATAACGTACTGGCCTGGTCTTTGTGGGGCGCCGCTGCCGTGTTACTTGCATGGCAGGCAGTTCTTCTGCTGAATTCCTATCGCGAAAGACAGACCCGCAAGTTCACTATTGCGCTGCGCCCACAACATTACATTCAGGCTATGGTGCAGGTAAGTGTTTATGCTTATTGGGGGTACTACTGGCGGCCTGTTTACGATCATCTGTGGTTAATTGTTGCTCAGTTACTATTTGCCTATAGCTTCGATATGTTGCTGGCCTGGTCTCGGCGTCGAGAATATAGCCTTGGTTTTGGTCCTGTACCGATTATTTTGAGCATCAATTTGTTTATATGGTTTCGTGACGACTGGTTCTACATGCAGTTTTTGATGATAGCTCTGGGATTTATGGGCAAGGAGTATGTGCGTTGGCAGCGAGATGGTCGAAGTGCACATATTTTTAATCCATCTGCGTTTGCACTGGGGTTGTTTTCTCTTGTGCTTATTGCGACCAATACAACTGGCCTCACCTGGGGACAGGAGATTGCATCAACCCTGACACTTGCTCCAAATATTTATGCATTTCTATTTATTGTTGGCCTGATAGTTATGTATTTTTTCTCCATAACGTTGGTCGCAGGAATGTCTGCAGTCACATTATTTGCACTTAGTGCAATTTATTCGGCTAGCACCGGTGTCCCTTATTTTCTTGATTCTGAAATTCCTGCTGCTGTATTTTTAGGCATACATTTATTGATTACAGATCCGTCGACATCCCCACGAACTCCTCTGGGGAAGTCTTTGTTTGGTGTGTTGTATGCAATTGGCGTATTTGCTTTGTACACAATACTCGATGCCTTGGGCGCGCCTACGTTCTATGACAAGTTGCTGTGTGTACCTTTGCTTAATCTAAGTGTTATTGCTATTGATCGTGCAGTACGTTCAATACGCTCAGAGTCAATGTTGAATGTCTGGCGTTCAAACTGGCTGGGAGGTCGAGCTAATTTTGCGCACATGGGTATCTGGATTGTTATTTTTGTCACCATGTCATTGTTTGGGAAAACTGATGGAAAGCATACAGGAGACAGTCTTCCATTTTGGCAACAAGCGTGCACAAGTGATTTGTCGAATGCCTGTACTCGATTGTTGCAACTAGAGTCTACTTATTGTGGCGACAATGCGGCCTGGGCTTGTAATGAGCTTGGGGTGCAATATCGAGAAGGGAAYATCGTTGAAGAGGATGARGCACTATCCCTTGCTTATTTTTCTCGAGCTTGTGAACTAAAATTYCAGGCGTCATGTCTGAATCTTCTTGAYCAAGATCGACTAATAAAAGAYATCCCTCATGAACTYGATCTTAGGCTGTTGCTGCGAGAAGGCGGCCAGAACCTTATGCARTTGTCTTCCGAAGACTTGGTTAGTCGCGCTTGCGAGCAYGACTGGGARTTTGCCTGTRATAGTAGCCGGAGGCAGTTATGARTAAAGAGGCCAATGTAAGCAAAGGGTCTGGCTCAGAATTATCTRTAGATAAAGCGCCAGGTCGAACTATTGGTGTTGTCATTATGTGCGCACTCATCSTGTTTGTAGCGGYATGGATGAGCCGRCAGTCAGAACTAATCRCCMGTCAGCAAACGATTGAATCATTCCCAGRCACCGCAGTAAATGATCAGRCAGAAACCGGMTTTCGGAGTGATGCCTGGCATCTTCCTGATGACGATTCATTCGGGTTTGTCGAAATTGCAGCCGGTTCATTTATTATGGGCAGTAATCCCGCCCTGGACAGAATGGCTTATGAGAATGAGCGTTGGTCCGATTCGCGCCGACAAGGGTCGGTAGACTTACCCGTGTATTATATTGGCATGTTTGAAGTCACGGTGGCGCAATTTAGTGCTTTCCTGCAAGACTCCCCAGTGCAGGCAGGTGCATTATTACCGAATCAACCCGGCAATAACTCCGGCAACAACCCAGTTGCAAATATTACATGGGCTGAAGCTCTGGCGTACTCGCGTTGGCTGGAGCAGAAATTGAGAAATTCTGAATTGACGCCGCCTGAAATAAAACAATTTCTTGAAAGTGGCGCCCATGTCACTCTGCCATCAGAGGCGGAATGGGAAAAAGCAGCTCGGGGTACCGATGGTCGAGTGTTTCCCTGGGGATCACAATTCCAACCCGGTATGGCTAACTATGAATCGCCCTCAGTTGTCGAAGTTGGTTCTATTGATTGTGGAGTGTGTGCTCATGGTCTGTCGGACATGAGTGGAAATGTGTGGGAATTCACCCGCAGCCCTTTGCAGGACTATCCTTATAGCCTTGACGACGACATGGACAATCTATCAGACGATTCACTTTGGGTGATGCGCGGAGGTTCGTATTCTGATGCCATCAATAATTTGCGCAGCGCCGTTCGCGGAGGTGTAGACCCTGGCGTTCGCAGTAATACAATTGGATTCAGGCTCGCAATCAGTACTCAGTAAACTAGATCGCAAGACTCCTAATTTCGATCGGGTAGGGCGAAAGTAAGAATTAAATCACCGCCCCTTCTCCCTCTTGATCCTCCGCCTGACGCAACCGTAACGTACTCTTGACCATCTATGACATATATAGAAGGAGAGGCAAATACACCGGCGCCAGTATTAAATTTCCATAACTCTTCGCCAGTCGCGGCATCGTAGGCATAGAAGTATCCAGCCAGATTACTGCCGGCACCAACAAAAACGATACCGCCGTGAGTAACCACAGATCCTGCCTGACCATAACCTTCGAATATCTGACGCCATATAAGTTCGCCAGTGGTTGGATCATAGGCCGAGAAATAGCCTTTAGGATCGCGGCCGGAATTAAAGGGTTGATCGATCGCAGCGACATACAATAATCCTGTATCTTCACTAAACGAAATTGGCGAATAGCTGGAGCCGCCTCCGTAACCCGGTGAGAAAATTTGATTCGGTCCAATTGGTGTGAACTGTTCAACCAGGTTATTCGCTTCCATATGTTGCGCTGGAATATCCGTAGGAAAAACTGGCGACACAGGCTCCATGCGTTCACCATTGGCTTTATATGGAATTGGCTGAGTTGGATAAGGAACTTCGCCCTCTACATCTGTTTCCACTGAAACCGGCGTTTCTATAATGGGATGAACAGGCAAGCCAGTTTCTCGATTAAGAATATATAACCAGCTATTTTTGCTGGATTGCGCCAGTGCCTTAACTGGCTCGCCATCGACTTCCATGTCAAAGAGAATTGGCTGGTTGCCTGAATCGTAGTCCCAAACATCATGATGTACTTGCTGGTAATACCAGTCCAGATGTCCGTCTTCCAGAGACAGAGCAATAAGGGAATCAGAAAATAAATTTGCGCCATCACGTTTGGTGCTGTCGCCAAACGGATTCCCGACCGCTACGTATATCTGGCCCAGTTCGGGATCGATAGCCGGGGTTTCCCATATACCGCCACCGTTTCGTTCGCCGCCTACCCAGGTAGGCCCAGCGATCTCCCAACCCTGGTCTGTTTCATCCTGAGGTATGGTATTAAAATTCCAGATTCCTTCGCCAGTCTTGGCATCGATTGCCAACACATAGCCGCCAGCAATATGGCTCTCGCTTCTGGTGGTGCCTAGATAAACGACACCATTGTGAATTTGTGGTGCGGTAGTAAACCAGTAACCTACGGAAATGGCTGTTTCGATTTCTGGGTTTTTTTCATGTAGTACATCCAGAATCACCGGGGCCTGGCCGTTGTCACCAAAACCTTCCAGCGGCTCGCCAGTTAAGGCATCCAGTGCGAACAGAAATGATCCTGCGGCGGTGTACACCACGCCGTCTTCATAGGCAACGCCGCGATGTCTAAAGACATAGCCTTCGCGTCGGCCGCCACCAAGTAGTCTGGTTACATCGTAGGTCCATAGTAGGTGGCCATCGACAGCATTAAGGGCGTATACACTGCCACGAGAGTCAGTGAGGTACATTATTTCATCGACGATAACAGGCGTTGTC
Source organism: SAR86 cluster bacterium (assembly GCA_002402175.1). Classification (GTDB taxonomy): domain Bacteria; phylum Pseudomonadota; class Gammaproteobacteria; order Pseudomonadales; family Pseudohongiellaceae; genus UBA9145. The sequence continues at coordinate 45,291 of NVVJ01000019.1, read as the reverse complement.
TGGTTGCTTACGCCATCAATTACGCCATGCTGGAACAACCACTTTGGTGTTAATTCAGCGACATTATTGGGAGTGATCTGATCGCTAGGAGAGAATCGCGATCCAGCTAAGTCTAGATTGTGTAGTCTCCAGTCCATATTGCGTACGGAAGAAAGCCTTCGTAAGGCGGACGCCGTTTCGACCTGTTCAACTTCTCCTCCTGTTGAGACGCTACTTGTTGCAACGTCGATTGAAGTTGAGTCAGATTCTGGTGCACAGCTAAACAGGAGAACTAACAGACTCGATAGCAGTAAACATGTTTTGGTTTTGTTGTTTTTTATACGCGGCATCGGTTCTACTCCGTATGGATCTTTTTGAATGTTTTGTTTTTCTATTATTAGCGTTACTAATAGCGCTAATTTTACTGACTACTCTCCAACATATATTCCACTATGGCTTTCAGCTGTGCATCACTGCAGTCTACGCAAAGCCCTCTTGGCGGCATAATACCGTTGAGGCCGTTAATACTATTTTTCACCAATGTATCCAGACCTTTCTCTAACCTGATTTCCCACTCTATGACATCACCTACCTCTGGAGAATGTGCGGCGCCGGTACCATGGCAGGCAAAGCAGGTTGTCTTATAAGTTTGAGCGGCATCGAATTTATCTTCTTCGGAAAATGCGCTACTGATACAAAATAACAACGAACAGAACATTAGGTTTTTCAGTGTTATTGAAAGCTTCATTACATGTATATCCATATTGGCTGTGTTACCAAAAGATTAACCAAATACTCCGCTGTCCGCCAAAGTTCGAATCATCTCAATTGCATCTCGGTCAGTTTGTAAATAGGCAGCTTTCAAATGGTCCTCCAGATTTTCTCCGCCATCTTCGATCTCTAGTTCGCGCGTATAAGTAAAACGCACAAATAGAAAACCTGCCTCGGGCTCTTCAATCTGAGTCATGCTTTCTGCGCTTAGTTGCTCTATGTCTTCAATGGTTTTAGTATGAATTCTTCCATCCGGATACATTACTACTCGTTCAATAAATTTTGATTTGCCAACGGTAATAACTCGCTCAAATTCATCGGATGCTAGATCCTCTGTTTCAACAGCGAGGTTATTGACGAATTTATCTGGGCGTCGAGCACGAAAAATCAAACCTTCCCAAAGTTGGGATCGGTCCAGCACCATAATATCACGGTCGGTTAAATCATTAATCTGTATTACATGTTCAAATTCGAGCAAAATATTTTCTTCCCTTATATCAAAATTCAAGCTAATCGACTAAACGTAAATCCCAGGATTCTACTTCGCTAAGAAGTTCATAGTCAGTCCAGTCAAACTTCAGGGGAGTAATGGTAATGTAGCCCTGCTGATAGGCGTAGGTGTCCGTGCTAGAGTCTTCTGAAGACACGATGATAAGTTCACGCTCGTAAACAGTTTGATTATCGTTTTGCTCAACTGTCTCGTAGCTTTCAGTTTTCAGATAAGAATCACCCATTGGCCTAACGGAGACACCTTTCAACTCACCTCGTGGAATATTGATAGAAATTAAAGTTCCCTCTGGCGCGCCATCACGTTGGTATTTTGCGACTAACATGGCGGTAAACTTTGCCGTTGCCTGAGTATCTACTCCCTGGGTATCCTGAGATACAGCAATTGCAGGAATGCCTTGATAAAGTCCCTCCATCGCCGCACCGATGGTGCCAGACAAATGAGATACATCACCTACATTTGCACCTCGATTAATGCCTGATACTACCAGGTCAAAAGCAGAATCCTTTCCCAATTCAACAACGGCAAATCGAACAGCGTCGGCGGGCCGGCCATGAACAGCATAGCCAAAAAAGCTTCCATCTAGAAAATATCGATCAACACTAACAGAACCAATAGAAGACTGGCTGCTACCAGATTGATTGATGTTTGGTGCAGACACAACAACTTCAACATCGGGCAATTTTACCAGCTCCTGATGTAGAGCAACCAGAAGAGGAGATTCAATGCCATCATCATTTGATAATAGAACTCTATAAGTTTGTGCCGACAATGTGGTGCTGAAAAAGCAGACTAAAGCTGCAAGAACAAGGCGTGTTGTTATTGATGAGGCTGTTGATGAAGTTTTTGATGAAATGGGCATATTTTCCTCGAAGGCTTTGCAGAGTATTGTTGCGAGCGATATTGTTATAGGATTTAAAATTAGCTTACGCCAGCATAATACACACCAACTGGGTAATACAAATGATCCAATCAAGAAAGTCCCCAATAAGGCTGCTTTTCCTCATGCTATTAGTAGCATTGACTCAAGTAGCCTGTAGCCAACAATTGCCACAGCATTCAGAGCAGAATTTGCATAACAATTTGATGTATGCGGTAGCCTGGAAACAAACAGCCGCGGAGTATCGGGCTCTATATCACCAAGGTTTTAATCTGGCACGAATGCGCCTTGAATTGGCGCTAGTAAATAGAACCCCTGGCTCTCGGCCATTGGCTGTGATTAGTGACGTAGATGAAACGCTGTTGCTCTCCAGTAGTTACTGGGGTTATTTAGTAAATCAGAGACAGGATTTTTTTGATGACTCCAGCTGGGACAAATGGATTGCTGAAAACCGAACGATCGCTAGCCCTGGTGCGAGTAAATTTCTACAGTTCTGTAAAGAAAATAATGTTGAAGTATTCTATGTGACTAGTCGTAATCAAGGAGAGGAAACTTATCAATTTGCCTTAGCAAATCTTGCTAGTGCGGGATTTCCCTATGTCGATAGTCAGCATGTCACAGTTTTGCGTGACAGCTCTAACAAAGAGATAGTGCAGCAGCAAATCTCAGAGGAGTATGACGTAGTAGTCCTACTTGGAGATAATCTCAATGATTTCTCCCGTAGATATTATGTGACAGAAGTGGACCAACGATTAGAGCTATCGGAGGAGGATAGCGATAAGTACGGGCGTGACTACATTTTATTTCCAAACCCCACGGATGGCCACTGGATTAGGGCGATATTCGGAGACTCAGAGCCACCTGCGAATGATCAGAACAGACTGATCTTTAAACATGCTGCGACTAGCTCGGCCTGGAGCAGGTAATCCCGCCTAATTGAAGATCAGTCGACAAGGCTGCACGTAGCCACTAGAATGCACGCGCATTTGGCAGAATTCATTGTTAATATCGGATCATACGAATGATAAATAGTCTATGAGAGTAAATTTGACAATACAATTATGTACGGATGAAATCCTTTTAGTTGGGACTCAATGAAATGGAAGCACGGAAGCCGGTAATCATTGGTTCACTTAGTCTGGCTGCATTGTTCATATGTATCTGGTTGTTTTCCCATCCTGACATTTCCATTGAAGCTGAATTACCAGAAACGCAGGAGGCAATTGACCGCGGAGAATACCTGGTAATTGCCGGTGGTTGCATCAGCTGTCATCGCGGTACAGAAAATGAAGAAACACTAAGTGGAGGTTTTGGCATTGAAACGGATTTTGGCACTTTCTATGCGCCAAATATCACGCCAGATATAGAAACAGGAATAGGCAAATGGGATGCTCATGATTTTCTGTTGGCACTACAGCATGGAAGAACCCCCTCCGGGAATTACTACTACCCCGCGTTTCCCTACAGGGCCTATGCTGGCCTGAAAGAGCAAGACGTTCTGGACATTGGCGCTTATCTTATGTCGTTAGAACCGGTGTATTATCAGGTTCAATTACCAGAAACACCTATGTGGTTAACACGTTGGGTGGTTATGGGCTGGAATATGTTAGCAAATTTCTCCCAGGGCGAACCGGAGATGTTCGACGATGAGTTGATTGCACGAGGGGCCTACCTGGCAAGAAATTTAGGACATTGTGGCGAATGTCATACGCCGCGAAATGGCCTGGGAATTCCTGATGCTAGTCGAGAGTATGCTGGTGCAGTACTAGGCGAAGAAACCATTGAAGCTATCGATGCAGAAGCGCTTAAGCAATGGACCGCAAACAATTTTGATTTGTTTCTACTAATGGGAATGAAACCCGATGGAGAATTTGTTGGTGGAGACATGAACGATGTTATCGAACACAATACCAGCAAATTAACAGATGAAGATCGCGATGCCCTGGCGGCTTACTTTACTCGCAATAATTAATTAAAATGCAGCGCAATTAAATCCAAACAATAAGCCAAAAAAAAGGGTAGCAATCGCTACCCTTTTTTTTGGCTTGAATAACTAGTCGTTATCAACTCGATATGTGTCGTGGCAGTTTCCACATGAACCACCAAATGCTCTGAATGCGCCCATGGTTGCAGCTTGGTCACCTGTGGCCGCCGCATCAGCAAAAGCATTGGCGTTGTCTATTAAAGCCTGTGCCTTAACCGCTATGTCGTCCATATTGTCCCAGATAAGATCCAGTGCCTCGGTTTCAACATCGAAGCCGCGAGTATCCTGTGCTAACACTTCAGTAATCATCGGTGCCATTGCAGCGATGCGGCGTGCGTTTCTTTCAGCTATTTCAGCATCAAATGGTGCACCGCGCGCCATACCAACAATAGGACCCAGATTGAAAACCAGCATCTTAAACAATGCTTGCCGAGTGTCCGCCGCCGCTGCAGCTACTTGCTCAGGTGTAGGGCCGCTTTGAGCCGAAACAGTAAACATCGCTCCTGAAACTAACATTACTACCGCAGAAAGCATTACCAGAAATCGTTTTATCATTATTATCTCCAAATTATTTGCAATGAAACCAGGCAGTAAAAAACTAACCATCGGGGGACTATATTACAATTATTTCTTGCTTGCCACTGTGTTTGGGCTGGCCTGAGAGATTTTCGAGTCGGCCATAATGCTTTCTTAGTTGGCAACCTCTTTCCAAACGAAAAGGCGGGTAGCAAGAACAAATGAAATAACAAACCACACCGCTATACCCAGCAAAGTAGGCGCAATGGACATCAATGATGCCCCGTTATTAGCGATCTCTCGCATTGCAGTGGAAATAAAACTTAAGGGCAGAACGCGAGCGATAGGCTGGATCAACTCTGGCATAGATTCAATAGGATAAAAGACTCCCGATAAAAATATCTGTGGAAAAATTATGATATTGCCGACAGCCATTACAGCTTGTTGCGTTTTAGCAATACTCCCCAGGCAAAATCCCAAGCACAGAAAAATAAATGTTCCTAGTATTATCATTAGGTAAAAAGACGCAAAATTTCCAATGATTCGAACATCGAGCATAAAAACAGCGAATGCAATTAACACCGTTAACTGTATTAATACAATTGCCATTCGCGCCATAACAATTGCACTAATAAAATCACGAGGTTGAATAGGCGTTACAAATAAACGTTTAAGTATTCCTTTGCGTCTAAATTCTACAATATTAAAACCGCTGCCAGCGATAGCTAATTGCATAAGCGTAAATGCCATAAGACCAGGGAGTAGAAAGTCGAGGTAACGTTGAGAGCGCGCTTGTACATCTTCCATGGCGAGGACAAACATTGGTTCGATATTTCTAAATTCCCTTTCAATTGAAATGAGAGTCTGTTGTAAAACTGGCATGATCAAATCTAATTGCCTGACTTGAGCTGCATCGACTAGTAGGCGCAATTCTGTGCCGTCACTTTGTGCACTAAACGAATCGGGCAGCACTAGCACCATAGTTTGATCGCCTTCAACTAGCTCGCCTCTTAGCCGCTCTTCTTCTCCAATGGTTACGCTAAACAATGGATCGTCTATAAGTAGTTGTACAAACTCGACAGAGGTATCACTGGAAGAGTTATTCACAATGCCAATATTTATTGCATTCTGCTGGCCGCTATTAACAAAGGCAAAAACTGTCATGAAAATAATTGGAAAGAACAGGCTGAAGAAAATAGATTGGCGATCGCGCAGAAATATTTTAAGAAATACCCGTGCAAGATGAATCTGTAGTTTGGTTGGCATTCTAATCCCTTAATCCGTGGCCGGTTAAAGTCAGAAATACGTCTTCTATATTTCCATGTAGTGGAGCTTTGGGTGGCTCTGCGGCATGTTGTAAAATAAGATTCTGCGGAGTGTCTTCGGCAATAATCTTTCCGTGGTCCATAATTGCTATTCGCTGGCACAGCGTTTCCGCTTCTTCCATATTGTGGGTAGTGAGTACGATTGTCATGCCGGCGTTATTTAAATCAATTACAAGGTCCCATAGATTACGTTTTGCCTGAGGATCTAATCCGGTGGTCGGTTCGTCAAGGAATAATACTTTTGGATTGTTGACCAGGGCGCAAGCAATAGAGAACCGCTGTTTTTGACCGCCAGAAAGATTGGCAGGTTTGGCTTTGGCTTTATCGAGTAAATTAACTTTACCAAGAAGATCGTCGGCATCAATCTCTCGGCTATACAGAGCACCAAATAAAGTGAGTAATTCCAACAAGGACAAACTATCGAAGTATTCGTTGGCCTGAAGTTGAACACCTATAATTTCTTTTACTTTATAAGGTTCGTTATTAACATCAATGCCGTCGATGGTTGCCGTGCCACCATCAATATCAGTTAATCCTTCCAGCATTTCCAGAGTTGTAGTTTTGCCGGCTCCGTTTGGGCCTAAAATGCCATAGATCTCTCCAGCTTCTATCGAGAGAGAGATGCCATCAACAGCGAAAAACGATTCGGATTTATTATCGGGAAGGGGGTACTTCTTCGTGAGATTTTCTACTTCAATTATCGCCATTACAACTTCCTGCCAGGACCGTTCAATATAGTACCTGATCTCTACAATACACGCTTGTATTTGAAGCGTGTATTGTAACGAATGGAAGTGTTAATTGTAGTCGTATCGTGGCCGGTGTTTTTGTTTGATAGGAGCGAGAAAAAAGTAGAACACCCAAGCAAACCATGAAAGAAATACCATGGCCAGAATCCAGGCGCACTTTTCAAAGCCAGTGGTTTTATTGGACGTTGCAATAATCCAGACCGGCAGCACCCAAATGGCCAGTGTAAGGACTCCTCCCAGCACGGCAAAGCCTAATGAAAGAAGAGGAAGAACGGCCAGTAAACCTAAAATGACCAAAAAGATAACCAGTAAATTTGAAAGTATTTTCATAATCGGCTCCGCGATAGCGGGAATTGCTATTTATTCCTAATTTCCCAAGATTGAGGAATATTAGTTGCGAATAACGTGCCAATTATAAAAACCCTTAAAATTCAAGTAGATAGCCTACTTCCAAAGGGCTGAATTAGTCAATATTGACTAAGAAGTGGCGAGTTTAGCCACTTCTTAGATTGATATAGAGAAATGGCTATGGATTGTGAAAAGGAGCCGCAGTTCCTCCCGGGTAGCCGGATTGTTAGCACTACAGCAAGCGTATCTCCTATTACAGAGTAGGCAACGGCATCAACTTTATGCCCGAACTGCCCGCTGAGCATATCGGTTCCCTTCATTAGCTTTTACTTACCAAATTCGAACTCTTTCTTCCGGTGAAAGGTACAGTGCATCAGTTTCTTGAATATCAAACGCTTCATACCATTCATCAAAATTTCTGACAACGCCGTTCACTCGAAACTCTGAGGGAGAATGCGGGTCGGATGTCAGTCGTTGAATGAGAGCCTCTTCACGATATTTGCGTTGCCAAACCTGACTCCAGGCAAGGAAGAAGCGCTGGTCGCCAGTTAAGCCTTCTATTATTGGTGCTTCTTCGCCGTTCAAGGCCATTTTATAGGCGCGATAGGCTAGGGATAAACCACCGACATCACCAATATTTTCTCCCAGGGTGAAATTACCGTCGATAAAATAACCAGGCACAGGCTCGAACTGGTCATACTGCGCTGCAAGTGCGGTAGTCAGTTCGTCGAAGTTAGCTCGGTCTTCGTCAGACCACCAGTTTCGCTGAACACCTCGTGAGTCTGATTTAGAGCCTTGATCATCAAAGCCATGTCCCATTTCGTGACCTATCACAGCACCAATACCACCATAATTTACCGCCATGTCGGCGGCAGGGTCGAAAAAAGGAGGTTGAAGAATTCCAGCTGGGAATACAATTTCGTTGAATGAAGAATTGTAATAGGCATTTATAGTTTGTGGTGTCATGCCCCATTCTTCTCTTCGGGTTGGCTGGCCCAGTCGGCTTAGAGTATCTTCATAGTTAAACTCTCTAACACTTTGCGCGTTGGCGAATAGGTCTCCACGGCTTATTCCAATCGCCGAGAGATCTCTCCATTCATCGGGGTAGGCAATTTTTGGTCGAAAAGAGTTTAGCTTCAAGTGGGCTTCTGTTTTGGTAGCTGACCCCATCCAGTCTAGCTCGTCAATACTTTGGGCAAGTGCAGTACGAAGGTTTTCAACCAGTTGGTCCATTTGCTGTTTAGCCGATTCTGGAAAATGGCGCTCGACATAAATTTGACCAATTGCCTCGCCAAGGCTGCTTCGTGAACCGACGCGAGCTACGCCTCTTTCCCAGCGCTGTCGTTGCTCTGGTACGCCGTTCAGCACAGTAGAGTAAAAGTGAAATCTTTCCTGATCCAATTCTTCAGAAAGGATACTGGCACTATCGACTATTAGCCGGTAGGTCATATAGTCTGTCCAGTCATCAACAGGCAATTTTTCAACGAGGTCAATAACTGGGCGCATAGCACTTGGGAAATAAACATTGAGAGAATCCAGGTTCTGAATTCCAGCGGCGGCGAAATAGGCGGTCCAGTCAAACCCTGGATATTCCACCAGAAAGTCATCAAAGCTGATCGGGTTATAAGTCATGTCGCGATTACGACGATCAGCTCTTGGCCAGGTATGCTCAGCTACTTTGGTTTCCAGTGCGAGTATGGCTTCCGCCCTGGCACTTGAGTTTTCAATTTCGGCGAAATCCAGTATACGAGCAATATGCGCGACGTATTCCTGTCGGACGTCAATGTATCTGGGGGTATCGAGCAGGTAGTAATCTCTATCTGGCAGTCCTAATCCGCCAACAAAAAGCGCCAGTTGATGCTGGTCAGGATCACTGCGATCGGCGCTCACACTGAAACTAAAAGGGCTGGCAGTGTTGTCAATTTGAGAGCGGCCAAATGCGGCGACCAACTTTTCTACGCTATCAATTTCAGCCAAGGCTGCAAGGCCAGCACGTAATGGACTGATTCCAAGTTCATTGAGAGTGTCGGTGTCCATATAGCTAAGATAGTAGTCGCTAATCTTTTGTTCGAGAGAGCCGCGAGTCGGTTCTAGCGAAGATAAATCCTCGATGATGGTTTGTACTCGTTCATCGGATTTATCACCCAATTTATTGAACGAGCCATAATTACTACGGTCTGCGGGGAGCTCGAACGTGTCCAGCCATAGGCCGTTGGCAAAACGAAAGAAATCGTCTCCCGGTTTGGTGTTTGTATCCTGGGAGCTGAGATCGATTCCAAAGCTACCCAGCTCTGGCTTCACTGCTGAAACCTGTTCGGAACCAGATGTCGCGAGAGCATCAGAATTGCTTGTAGAAGGTTCGGAAATACTGGTTTCTTCAGAACCACAACTGGCTAGAATGACACTAATTGAAATCAGTAAAAATTTGATAATGGATGTCATATGGATACCTTTAAGAACACGGTTTAATTGCAGCATTATTTTCGCGAATTCTGGAGTATACCTGATTTTAATTTAAGCGCTGTCCAGAAAAAGTCCGGCCTTATATTTGGCAAAATATGACTGTAAGATGAGCGACATCCATAAGCAATGTCGTGATTATTCTGCAATTCTGAAGCAACTTTACAAACGATTTTGTGAGAAGTAATCCAGTTAGAACGAATAGTAGAAACGAATAGTAGATAAGTAATTATGACTCACATAAATGAACAATCAAATGTGCAAAGCCCAGTAGCATGGCTAGGAGCAATAGCTGTGTTGTTTGGATTACTGCTATTGGCAAGTCAGGGGAATGAGCTACTAAAACAAGTTGTGATAGCGCCAGGCTCTATTGCGGAATTAGGAGTCGAGGCTCAATGCCGAGCTGACGAACTGGAAGAGGAAGAGTTATCTTTGCAAGAGTGCCAGCTAATGGTAAGCAATATTCAGATTATTCTTGCATCAAGTCCAGACTGGTTTCGGTCCTTTCAAATTACTTTGTCTTGTGTTGGTGGAATTGCTGCAATTTTTTCAATACTTTCTGGTTTTAGTATTGTTGGCGGGCAGAAAAAGAAATCAAGAATGTGGATATTCAGTTTTGCACTATTGCTGCTGATAGACATTGCCGGTTTCATTGCAGCGGTTAATATAGGGCCCATGTTACGAGCGCAATATCTCTGGCCATTAATGTTGTGGTTCTTTATTCACCTTTGCTTGCTGCTTGCTGTGTGCAATATTGCCTCCGCCTATAAAAGTACCGAGAATTAATTCACTTATGCCAGAGATAAGAACACCAAGGGCAATAATCGCACTGCACTGGATTCTGGCGGCCTCCGTGATCTTCCTGTTTGTTTCTAGCTGGTGGATGCTGGCGCTCCCATTACCGTCAAATTTGTTCACCTATCGAGAGTTGCCCTTTCAGCTACATAAAAATGTCGGCCTGACTTTACTTGTACTAATCGTGGCTATGCTTTTCATTCACTTTGTTAGCAAATATAAAGCGGTGAATAGTCAGCAAAACAGGCTTGAGTTATGGGCTCATATCGGCCATTACTTAATCTATTTTTTTGTTGCGACCTGTTGCTTAAGTGGCTATATGTCATCTTCTTATAGCGGCTGGAGTACCACGCTCTGGTGGTTAGTAGAGATACCCGCCTGGACCAATGAGAATGATGAGTTGAATATTCTCTTCTCAGATATTCATGGGTGGGCGAGTTGGGCGCTGCTAATCCTTATTGCCATGCACGTAGCGGCGGCACTTTATCATGCCTTTAAAGATGACAAATTAATTAATAAGATGTTTCGTCTGGACTGAAAATCTGGAATATAAAAAGAGAGAATATGTAATGGAAGAAATTAATACATTTGTAAGCCACCTTGAGTGCAGTTATACAGGCAAGACATATCCAGCGGATCAACTGCATGGCTTGTCCGAAGCCGGAAAACCATTGCTAGTTCGCTACGACCTCGAAGCCTTGGGTAAAGCAATCTGCAAAGAAGATTTACAGGAGCGTCTTCCTGAATTCTGGCGCTACCGTGAATTTCTTCCGGTCAGAAAATCTGAGAACGTGGTCCGGCTCGGCGAAGTGATGACGCCGATTCTGCCAGCGGAAAAATTACAGAATGATTACGAGTGCGGTGAAATTCTTATTAAAGATGAAGGGCGTTTGCCTACTGGTTCATTCAAGGCTAGAGGAATTGCTTTGGCGGTCGCTATGGCGAAAGAGCTTGGAGTGAAACGCATGGCGATGCCCACCAATGGCAACGCCGGTGCCGCTTTAGCGGCATACTGCTCTGCGGCGGATATCGAAACCTTTGTTTTTTGCCCCGAAGATACGCCAAAAGTGAATATCGAGGAGATCGCTTTTCAGGGCGCAAAAACGTTTCTGGCCAATGGCTATATCACTGATTGTGGCCGCATTGTTGGCGGAGGTGTTGAGGCCGTCAACTGGTTCGACACGTCTACTTTGAAAGAGCCTTATCGTATAGAAGGCAAGAAAACCATGGGCCTGGAATTGGCGGAACAGCTCGATTGGCAATTGCCTGACGTCATTCTCTACCCTACCGGAGGGGGAACAGGGCTAATTGGTATGTGGAAAGCTTTTAACGAACTGGAAGCAATCGGCTGGATCGATTCCAAACGTCCCCGTATGGTGGCAGTGCAGGCCGAAGGCTGTGCGCCTATAGTTAAAGCATTTGAAGAAGGCACTCGCCATGCCGAGCCATGGAAAGACGCGAGCACTATAGCCTCAGGAATACGAGTGCCCGCAGCGGTAGGAGATTTTCTGATTCTTGATGCGGTAAGAGAAAGCAAGGGTTTCGCGGTTGCCGTTAGTGACGATGCTATTAATGAGGCTCATAAGGAATGTGCGAGCCGAGAAGGAATACTTCTATGCCCCGAAGGAGCTGCAACACTTGCTGCATTGAAACAGGAATTAAAAACAGGGCGTATTAAATCCGATGAACAAGTCATGCTCTTTAACTGCGCTACGGGTCTTAAGTACCCAATGCAATCCAGCCATCATATGATCGATTTGAATCAAGAAATTGATTATGACTTTATTGCTAACTGCTAAATCTATTGTGTGTAATAGTTAGCTGAACTCCATATTTGGCCCGCCTTTCGCGGAGCTGGCATTGCAATGCCAGCTCTGTTTTCTATTTGTACGTCAACCGAATGTCAACTGTCCCCGTTTTGTAACAACAGTTACAGTGCATTACGTTAATTATCTCGAATATTGGATATTTCAAAATTCCTCATCTAGATTTAATACATCCCTTATAGACGGGGGAGAACTTTAAACTAGACGATGAGCATTGGAGGCTTGGTATGAGAGAACTTACGGCAATGGAGATTGAGCAGGTTAGTGGTGGATCTATCGGAGATTTTGCGACTGATGGTGGAGCTATGGGAACGTTTGTAGGTGGCGTTGTCAGCAATACAGTAGGCGGTGCTATTCGAGGTGGTGCCATAGGTGCTTTTGCTGGTGCAACTTTTGGAATTGCCTACTACGGAACTGGCTTAATGATGGAAACTTTTTCCTAAACATGAATGAAGAATCTATAGCAGTGAAAACTAAATTAGCAACAAGTTTCGTTATAGGAATGTGTGCACTCGCTTTATTAATCGCGATTCATCATACATTTTTTGATCAAGATCTTGTCGCTTCGATGGTTGGGATATCCTCTGCATTTACAATGTATTTCCTTTATAGAAACCCGGAAATATTAATGGCAAAAAGCTGGGATGAGTTCGGAGAGCTTTATGATAACTCCAGAGACAAAAAATACCTCTGGGGTTTCCCTCTGTATCAACTATTAATGTTATCCGCGGCACTTTACATCTGGCTGGTCTAGAGTTATTTCTGCTCATAAAAAAACGGCGATGATTACTCATCGCCGTTTCCTTTTTACTAACCAGAAAATCTAGTTAGTGCTTTCCATACAGGCTACTGAATCTGCCAAAGAGCGCGTATGTAGAAGCGTCGACCACGGCCGTCAAAAACACCGGAGTCAAAGTTCAAGCTGCTGCCTTCACGGTATGGCAATTCTGCATTAAATGCATCCAGCACACCAATTGTGAAGTTTGTAGTACCCAGATTCGAATTGCCCCATGTGTGAGCATAACGATACTGCATATCCCAGCTGTTGTAGTTCTCAATGTTCTTGGTTAATAAACCTCGAACAAAGTCAGTACCATTCTCGTATGCGGTCTGATAACCAAGGTCGCGATAAGAACCGATATGACGGTTAATCAGAGTCAAACCATGACGATCACGCTGCCAACTCAAAGTAATATTACCTTTATTGTCAGGCAGTGAGCGCACGATATTGCCGTCACCTGTTGTGCCTGCAGCATCGGTTACACCGATATCTAGCAAGCCCTGTTCCAGACCAGGTACATCATTCAACTGGTATTGGCGAACATGTGTGTAGTCAAGGCTAGCACGGAAACGACCGTAGTCAGTGTCCCAGTTATAGCCTAGCTTCAGATCAAGACCGTCAGCGGTAATAGTACCGGCGTTAATTGCACCCAGAGTCGTTGTGATCAGGTTCGCAGTAGTAACACCAAACGCACGCTGAATACCTGGAACTACATAAGTTCTAGGGTCAACTACACAGTTCAAGCGCTCTGGAGAATCCGCACCAAACTGAGTGGCAACAGCAGCAGGGTCACATGCTGTATAGGGCACGGGAGAGTCAGCTGGAATAGTGTCGTTCAGGATATAATTGCTTGGATCCTGTGACGCTGTTACAAACGCTGCAATTTCAGGCTGAAGTGCTCTGATAGGCGGCTCAGGTAATACCCGGTCGCTTACTTCGAAACGCCAGAAGTCAGCACCTATGCTTAAACCGTCAAGCCCACCATCGGGAGTCCATAAGAAGCCAACATTGTATGTATCGGCATACTCATTACCCACGTTGGGAGCAGGTCCACCCAGGGTATAGGTGAATTCTGATTCCGCATTCGCGTTAGTAGGTGGTACTAAACCAGCACGTACCGCCTGATTAGAGATAGGGTCTCTAAAAGTCACACTTGATGCTTCCAGACCTTGCTCGATAATAGCAATATTAGGCGCACGGAAGGATTGTGAGAAAGAGCCTCGAACCAATAAGGTTTCCATTGGTCTCCAGCTCATGGCTATCTTGGGAGACAATTCGCTACCAATCCGTCCTCCATAGTCCTCATATCGAAGTGCGATCTGCGTTTCTACGTTTTCAATGAACGGTAAAGACAGCTCGAGAAAAATCGCGCTAGTTGTTCGCTTATGATCGTAGTTATAAGCGCAGTTTGAACAATCGAAGTTATTACTTACATAATGGTATTCATTAGGAACACCACTGTCATCGTAGTCAAGAATTCGACTAGGCAGACCAGGCAAGTTCAACTTGGAAGCGCGGGAATGTGCATTGCGCTCACGATATTGTGCGCCAGCGGCAAATTGAGCGGTACCGCCATTCATCTCGAATAGTTCACCCGATACAACAGCATCAAATACGGCTAATTTATTACGCTTGTCACGCACATTGGTTTCTATAAGTAACCAGTCCATTAATTCCTGACTGTTTGCCAGGTTTGGATCAGATAACTGACTCAGGTAAGGATTGTAAAATTCGCATCCGTCCTGGCCCTGGTTATTACTGGTTAAGGCATAGGACACGTTTTCACGAGTTGTGAATACAAAACCTGGAAAGAAAGTCTGTACTAGACCAGGTGCATAGAAATCCCATGCTTGTGGTACGGCACCGCCGAAAGGACCTGGCTCGCCAGCGAAGTCAAAATCAGGTCGGCCATTAGGTGTACAGTTTGGTCCACCTAATCCATTGGCTGCTAATTCAGAGCGATCACGGTCAAAGGTCGAATAAGTTTGTTCCAGAGAAGAGCCACTCCAAGAGTAGCTAACATCGTAGTTCAACACTCTATCGAATGCTTCAAACTCACCTTTAAAACCAGCCTGAATGCCAACAGTGTTGGTCCAGGTTTCATTGGTGTCGTCACCGGTTCTAAGAATGCCATCTCTCAAGCCTTGATACATGGCAACATTAGGCCCGCCATTAACACCAGCTAAAGGCATATTAGGCATGTCGGCAAGCGTAGGTCTTGTCAGGCCAGCTTCAGGTGCGAAGAAACCGATTTCCATAGTTTGGCCAATTGCATTACCGCCAAACGCTGGGTTGCGTGTGTAGGCATTTGGTGGCGCCAGGAACACTGTAGGTCCACGTGACTGGTTATAGCCATCATCCGCTCGAATGGTTCTTGAGTCGGAATAATTCATGAAAGAATAGAATTCAGCGTTTTCACTAAAAGTGTGATTAAACGCTGCTGCAAAACTGGTGCGTGCAGTTTCCTGAGAAATATAGGACCACTCAGAATTGTCTTCGCGGCATGTGCCAGAGCGCTCGCCTCGAGTTTCACGTAAGCGGCCAATTTGAACTGGAGTGCCGTCAGCATCCAACTGTGTGAAACAACCCGGGTCGGTGTATACCGCGTCATTAGCGCCACCTTCGGCTACATTCTGATCAATAATAGATTGATTCAGCCAGCCAGGACTAAGGTTGCCGCCAAAGGCAGGGCTTGAAATCAAAGTTCCTGCCTGAGAAACAGTGCCTAGGAATTCAGAGTTGGCATCGAAAAAGTTGCCATCTCGAACAGAAACAGGGTCACGCTCAAAGCGTTCAGCAGACAATACCAAATGGGTATCGCCATCGGCGCTGCCCCAGCCCCAGATCCCGCTTACTGTTTTATCAAAGCTGTCACCAGCGGCTTCAACACCTTGCAAGTCGCCGTATATTTCCAGTCCTTCAAAGTCAGTACGCATGATGATATTAACCACACCGGCTACCGCGTCAGCGCCATAAAGGGCTGAACCGCCATCGGTGAGAATTTCAACGCGTTCGGTCATGACCAGTGGAATAGTATTCAAATCAACGAATTCACCACCGCTTCGGGTGTTGGCCGCCGCCGGAACTTGACGCTTGCCATTAATAAGAACGAGTGTTGAGTTTTCGCCCAGGTTTCGAAGGTTTACGTTAGCTGTGCCTTCTACCTGGCTGTTATCGCCAGATCCAGGGTTGGTAATAGAACCGGAGTTAACTTCCAGGTTCTTGATGACGTCCCAGATTACCGCCGCTCCTTGAGCTTCGATACTGTCACGATCAACTACTTGTACCGGGGATGGAGCATCAATAGCTGACCCCCTGATGTATGAACCAGTAACCACGACTTCTTCTATATTTGAGTCTTGTGCAGCAACAGGAAATGAAATTCCGGCTAGCACGGCGAGTGTAATCGCCCTGCGTCGACCAGGGAAAATTCTGCGCATTATGCGTCCCTCTTTTAGTAGGATAAGTAAATTATATCTATGGGTTTTGAACTTATGCGAAGGCTAATTCCTAATGAGCTGAAATTTTGTTTTTCCAGCACAAAAATTGCGAACCTGCGCACGTGGCGGCAGTATATGGCGAATGGAAACAGCTTTGCAATACAGATCGAACAAAGGGTCGGTTTTTGCGTTAAGTGGAGCGCTTAGCCCTAGAAATCAACGGAAATTACAATTATTTCCGTTAATATAGTGGGTCTCCAATAAATGGCTCATCAGATAATCACTAGCCCGCTCAGGTACATATTCTAGGGCTTTGGTTCAAGGATAAAATCAAGAATAAAGGGCTCGGCTTCCTGATACTCAAAAACGAAATAGTAGCCAGCACTGTTGCCTCTACTGAGCAGCTTTTTCAGCCTACGCCTGCCATCAACCATGCGATATGGCAAATTACAGGGGTTTGGCATATCACGAACCAGCATGCCGGGAAATTTGGGGTCAGCAGCATCAAATCGCGGACCAGAGAAGTCATCGCCACCAAACCAGTCGCCTGGCTTGGCGCAAATCTCATCCAAATTCACTGCCACAGGTTTTCGCCCCGGCATGTGCTTTTTCGCCATCTCTAATAGCACCAGATAGCAGTTTTCACGATCGGGCAATGCCCAGTCCCGCGTCATCGAATGACCTGGAACTTCTGCCAGACTCTTTACATGTAAAATAGTACGCTCATCGACCATGGCTTCAGACGTTAATTTCTAGTAGATTTTAGTCGATGGATTCTAGGTCGATGGGGAGTGAATATGCAAGAAGGTGAACAAATAATTGATCTCTACACTTGGGCCACGCCAAATGGGCGCAAGGTTTCTATTATGCTCGAAGAGCTCGGGCTCGATTACAGAGTTTTTCCGATCGACATCACCAAGGGGGATCAACATGAGCCAAAGTTTATGTCTCTTAGCCCCAATAATAAAATTCCTGCAATAGTCGATCATTCCACAGGCGTTCAAATGATGGAGTCTGGCGCCATATTAATGTATCTGGCTCATAAGACCGGGAAATTAATGAGCTCAATGGGCGAAGGCTTCTGGAGCGAAATGGAATGGCTGATGTTTCAGGTGGGGCATGTTGGCCCGATGCTTGGGCAAACCCATCACTTTGTAAAATTCAATCCGGGAAAATCTCCCTACGCAGAAGAAAGATACCGTAAAGAGAATGTACGCTTATATCAGGTGCTTGAAAATCGACTTCAAGATAGAAACTACATAGCCAAAGAATATTCGATAGTAGATATCGCGACCTGGCCCTGGATATCGCGCTACGAATTTCAACAAATGAACCTTAATGAATTTCCACGATTGAAGGACTGGTATTTACGTATTGCGGATAGGCCTGCAGTGCAACGAGGATATTCAGTGCCTAAGGTTCTGGATGTACCGATTCCTGATTAATAGGTGCATCACTAATCAGTTGAATTACTAAGACAGGGTATTTGAAGTTTTCGGGTTTTTTGTAGAAGCTGAATCGAGAAGATAACTGGTTGATATTGCTCAAAAGTAATATCAACCAGTTATTGTAGTCTAGTCAACTATGCTGTCATAGATGATGTCTCTAGCAACATTTCGCATATTGTCTGCCCCTGGTCGACGCGGACCTTGAGCTTGAATCATGCCTATTAGAAACATGTCCTCAACCGGATCGACCCAGAACCATGTTCCCGCCGCTCCACTCCAGTAATAAGTGCCTGGACTGTGTGGTGAATTGGCTGACTCTGGATCATAAATTACGGCGAAGTCGACGCCAAAACCTTGACCAGCCTGACCGTCACTAGTGGCTGTTCCACGTAGGTTCAGTTCATCTCGAAGGCTGTTGGTGCGCATAATGCGAACCGATTCAGGAGAGATAATTTTAGTGCCGTCTAACTCGCCTTCATTAACGAGCATCTGTAGAAATCTGGCGTAATCGTGAGTTGACGATACTAGTCCGCCACCACCAGATTCCAGTCGTTCTGGATCAAGGTAGCTGGGGCGATCAGTTCGATGTGGTCTTTGTACCAATCGGTTTCTTTCGCTGTCCCAATTGTGTACTTCCGCAAAACGGTTTACGTCTTTCGCTTTTACATAAAAGCCAGTGTCTGACATTCCCAGTGGCTCGAATATTCTCTGTTGCAGGAAGTCACCAAATTTTAACCCCGACAGTTCCTGAACAATATAGCCTTGAATATCTACAGCAATAGAATATGACCATTGTTCACCGGGTTGAAAAAGCAAAGGTATGTCGGCGACTTTATCAATCAACATATCAAGATCGTCTGATGCAAGTACGGCTGTGTCTCTGAAGGCATTATTAACCGGATCGTCACCGCTCAAGCCGTAGCCAAAACCGGCTGAGTGGTTTAGTAATTCCCGCATGGTGGGCGCTCGAGTGGGAGAAACGGTTTCTACATTGCCATCGGCGTCGTAGCTGCTCAATATTCTTAAGTTAGCGAGTTGTGGCACAAACTTGCTTACAGGATCATCGAAATTCCATAGACCCTGCTCGTGTAACATCATCAGAGCGACACCAGTAACCGGCTTGCTCATGGAATAGATACGAAAAAGCGAATCTATGGCCATAGGGGTTTGTGTATCGATAGAATTCAATCCTGCTGTTTCAAATGTTGCTACTTCGCCATCTTTAGCGAGAAGCCAAACCATTCCAGCTACATCCTGGTCGGCAACAATTTTTTCCATAGCGGCATCTAATGCGTTGATTCCCTGTTCAGTAAAGCCTGCGGCGGTGGCACCCGCTTCTTGTGCCGGCCATGAGGAGTCAGCAAACGCTGAAGAAGCACAAAGGCTAAGAGAAATTCCGGCAATCAGTGCTTTATTCAAGAGTTTAATAGTGGTCGTATTCTTCATACTCACTCTCCTTGTTTTTGTTAAGGGAGCTGATAGTAGCGCGCCCGAGTGTCACTGACTACCTCGGGTGGATAATTAGTAAGATTTAGAAAAATGAGTATGGCTACTGAACACTAAATTGAATAGGTTCGGAGTTGTATCGAAGCACACTGTCGTTCGTATCATAGGCGATGTAGATATTGAAGTTGCCAGGCGTCTGCGAAAACTGTTCGATAATTGAAACTGTTTCGACACTGCCTAAAATCGACTTTGAACTCATAGCCGGGAGTGAGTCAAGGTTCTCATTCCAAAACTGGTAAGCCCCATTGCTATTCAATGCATATAGTTGACCGTTCAGCACAATAACGCAGTAAATATTTCCGCTCTTTCCAAGATCGTCTGGGTCGAGTTGAATTTGGGCGGATATTGATAGAATCTCGTTTGCACCAAATATGCCATCAGAGCTTGAAGTATTACCGCTAATTATAGAGCCACTAAAAATAGCAGACGTGGCCGACTTGTCAGATGTAGTGCCGGCGATCTCCGAGTTTAAAGTGAGCTGTGTGGTTTTTCCTTCGCTAGAAAGGAGGGGTCTGTCAAACGGAAAAGTCTCGGCGGCAACGCGAGGGTCTGTTAGTCCATTGCTGAGAAACTCAACAATTTGTCCGCGGCGAACAGGGTCATCAGCAAATACATCGATCTGGTTAATATCAAGATTGCTATTGGGAATTCCAGATTGATTCTGGGTGAATTGAATATGACCGGTATCATTAGTGCCAGCATTATAGAAATCAATGGCATCACTTACGTCGGTAATCCAGCCAACATGCATAAGCGCTTGACGTAAGCCGACATTTCGCAGCGAAGGGGTTTTAAAGTTGCCGCGGTCACCGTTATTGCCGGTTACGTTGAACTCACCTAAGTCTTCAGCGGCGAACAAGCTCGGGTAGTTGGCACCACCCTGTAAAGCATCTGCCATGTCTGCAGGTATTTCACGTGCCAGAGTTAATGGAATTACCTGCTCCAGTTTTATGATGACATCAGGCCAGTCGCGACCAGCCTGTGCCATTTCTACAGAACTTAAAATTGGCCCGAGCGCCTGGTTTTCAAGTGCTCCCCCTTCTGCAATAACAACGCTGTCTGAGTTTAGAGGGTCGACGAACTCATCTGCAGCCCTTCCATCCCAAAAATTACTGTCAGCAAACATCGAAGTTAGAAAAGAAGGTGCCACTCGCCCTGTCACCTGGGCGCCATGGCCGAATAAGGGGTCATTTAGCTGAAGGCCATGTTCATCCAGTGCTTTTATTCCCTGGGAACCGATCACATCATCGTCGGTTCCGAAAATTTCATCAAAGCCAGGATTAATAGCGAGGCGAGCATCAGCTCCGCCTTCTGCGGGCTTATGACAAGTGCCACATGCCACAGTATTGTCGCTGGACAATTGTTCGTCCCAGAAAAGAATTTTACCTAATACGCGTTTTGATTCTGTAATTGGGTTCTCAGTGGGAACAGGAGCATTTCCCAGCGCCTGAATATTTTGTCCGCCTCCATTTCCGCCTCCGCCTTGTTGGGCAGCTGCATGAAAAGAAATGATAAAGAGAAATACGCCAAGAACACTTAAGCGGGGGTTAAGCATAGACTGCTCGCAAACAAGTTAGTTGGTTTAACATGTTTAACGCAGATTGATTAAACCGGTTTACATCAATTGCATGAATGCTTCCATCAGTTTCACTACAGCGCTTTAGCCAGTCCTGTTTTTATGTGTCTGCGTATTCAAGAGGTAAAGAGGTTGTGTATTTGATTTGTTCCATGGCGAAGCTTGATGAAACATCTGACAGGTCAGCTGTCTGAACTAACTTCTTATAAAAAGCATCAAAGGCAGGAATATCAGGTACCACAATTCGTAGTAGGTAGTCGGACTCTCCTGCCATACGATAAAACTCTACCACTTCGGGAAATTTACTTACGGTGTTCGAAAACTCCGCCAGCCACTCCCAGTTATGCTGATTGGTTTTTACTGCAACGAAAACATTCACTCCCAGATTCAATTTATCTCGAGAGAGCAATGCTACCTTTTTGCGGATGACGCCAGCTTCTTCAAGCCTTTGAATTCTGCGCCAGCAAGGGGTTGTGGATAAGCCAACCTGAGCGGCAATGTCTGCAGTTGACAGGGTTGCGTCTTCCTGCAAAAGCATTAATATTTTCTTATCGATTTTGTCCATAGCAAAATATACTCAAATAATGTATTTAAAAAGAATATATTACTAGTATATACCAATATCTGTAGAAAATTTGCAAGTATTGATTCCTATGTATTTGCTATGCTGAGTTCGGTGTTCCAGATTAATCCAGAGTCAGTTCATACTCTTTTGAGAGGCCCGAATGTCATCAGCAAAGTCCCATCTTGATAGCGTCGATGAAACCTATTTTCAGCATATGAAGCATGCTTTTTCGTTTTCAGTGGAGCTGTTTACTGCTTCCGCCTGCTGTTTGGTGCATGCGTTTCTGCCTTCTTTATTTGAGAAAAAAGGCAGCTCAATTGTGGGCAAGCTGCATGATCGTATGGTGATTAATCGAGCTAATCTGACGCCCAGTTCGACTAGAGTCGTTGAAGAGCATGAAGTTAATAAGCTATCCAAGATTTCTTAGTCACATACGTTACTTAGGACATTCGATCAATCTTGCGTAGTCGAATCAGCAAGGAATTAACTATTGCCTCATCGCGCAGGTGAGCCACGCTCTGATAGCCCGGGTCTTTTACAAAGCTCTTGAAAGCTTCCTTGTTTGGCCATTCGACAATAAACATAAGGTCCGCATCGAACTCACCTATGATTGCTTTCTCCGGCTGATAGGCTGAATCGCTTTTGCCGTCGTACTGGCTCACAAAAGGCGCAGCGGCGCGCAAGTACTCCTGATATTTCTCTTTACCTCCCTCGGGTTTGAACCACAGGGCGTTGAACATATAAATAGTGTCACCTTTCATATTTTTTCCTGGATAAGCCAAGCTCATATTCTGCTGATTGATTCCGAGAGATTCGTTGCTACCACACGAAGACTAATGACGTGTAATAGCAATGTCTATCCCAGATACCATGGTAGAACTCAATATCATTATGGTTATGCTGCTTTATGGTGCGCGAGGCATTCCTCACTATGAAAATGCACCAACTTATGGCGAATAAATTGCTCTGAGTATGAGAAAAGCACTCAAGAGCCAGTAAATACGCGACATGTGAAATATTGGCTTAATCTTTGCAATCTCTAGGGCAGGAAGTAACAAACTTTCAGCACAGCTGTAATAGCGAGTTTAAATACTATTTTTTGGAGGAAGACATGAAGACATTAACCCACATCGCCGCTGGTCTTATATTGGCATCAAGCGGATTGTTCGCAGCCACGGCGTCAGCTGACGTTTCTTATAACGTTGGCTATACATCCGAATACTACTTTAGAGGCATTTTGCAGAAAAATTCTTCTGCCAGCGCTGGAATAGATTACGAAGAAGGTGGTTTCTATGCTGGTGCATGGACAGCTGATGTAGGTGATGGTTTAGAAATCGATGGCTATTTTGGATATGGCATCGAAACAGAGTCTGGATTCACTGCAAGTATTGGCGCAACAGGCTACTACTACACTGGTCAGTTTGATGACAAATATGAAGAGTTAAACTTCAATTTTGGATACGGCATGTTCTCTCTTGAGTATTCGGTAGGTGAGGCAGGTTATTCAAGTGGAGCTAGCGATTATGATTTTCTTGGTTTGACCATTTCTGGAGAGTCAGGACTGTATGCAACTTTTGGCACTTTTGGAGAAGATGCAGACGGTGATTATCTGGAGCTTGGATATGGCATGACTATTTCCGATATAGATTTTGGTGTAGCAGCGATCCTCACCGATGATGATCTAGGTGGACTAAATGGTGAATTTGATTCGTCAGGAAGTGGCACTGAAAGTGAAGCCCTGGTCTTTAGCATCGGCTATTCATGGTAGTACCAAGTAAACAGTAGTAAAAAAGGCCCTTCAAAGGGCCTTTTTTTTGGCCAGGTTTTAGCGCCATTGTTATCAGAGTTTCCACACCACTACGGCCCGCCTGTTTGATACCTTAAAAACAATGGAGTAATCTGACAATACCCCTTGCCTCTCTACTTCGAAAAACCTACTTCGAGAAACGAATTGAGCTTCAGGGAATTACTTACAAAAATAATTCATAAAGAAGAGACATTACGATGAAAATATTTCCACCGGTGCTCACGGGCATTAATCTAACTGGTAAGTTGGTTTTACTTCTTGCACTACTATTTTCTTCAGCCACCATTGCACAAAACGCACAACCTTATCCAAATATGCCAGCGGATGCGTCAGGTCCTCAAGTTCCTGAAGGCGTTGCTCAGTTTGCCGTGGATCCTTTCTGGCCCAAGCCACTTCCCAACAACTGGATAATCGGACGCGTAGCTGGCACCGCTGTTGATGCGGATGACAACGTCTGGATAATACACCGTCCCTGGGAAGTGCAGGATACCAACGCCGGCTCGACTCCATTACAGACAACAAGAGACATAACCTGGGGTCATGATCCCCTGCAATCTATGTGTTGCACTACTGCGCCACCAGTATTGGCTTTCGATCCTGAAGGAAATGTTATTCATGCCTGGGGCGGTGATGATCCCAATGGTGAATTCGAATGGTTTAACAGTGAGCACGGTATTCATGTTGATCACAACGGGTACGTTTGGGTAGCAGGTAATGGAAGTGACGATCACCACCTGATGAAATTTACCAAAGAAGGAAAACTGGTTTTAAAGATTGGTGATGTGGGCGCAAACGAGGGAAGTAATGACACGGATTCGGTTAACCGCGCCGCCATAATGGAAGTCGATCCAAACACTAATGAATTGTATGTAGCCGATGGTTATGGAAATCGGCGATTAATAGTATTCGATGCAGAGACTGGCGAATATTTGCGCCACTGGGGAGCTTACGGTGAAGTGCCAATAGACGAAGATCCAGGTCCCTGGGACCCCGATGCTCCGCCAAGCCGCACCTGGAGAACTCCAGTACACGGACTGGCAATTTCCAATGATGGACTGGTATATGTCAGTGATCGACCAAGCAATCGATTCCAGGTTTTTCGTACCGACGGCACCTACCTTTTCGAAAATGTACTGGCGCCTCAAACTTACGGCCCTGGATCAACCTGGGGAGCAGAATTCGATCCGCTAGACCCAGAGCAAAAATTTCTTTATGTACCAGACGGTACAAATAATAGAGTTTGGGCTCTTGATCGAGCAACACTCGAGCCGGTTTATTCCTGGGGTACTGGCGGTAGGCAAGCAGGTCAGTTTGACTGGTTGCATTATATGTCTTTCGATTCCAAAGGAAATCTGTTCACTGGCGAAGTGCGAATGGGTCACAGAGTTCAAAAGTTTATTCGGCTTAATGGGAATTAGATTGCTGGTTAGCTGACGGAAATTTATTTCTGAGAATTGTCTCTGGTGGGCTTTAGTGACTGGCGCGAATGCAGTGTTGCCTCCATAGACACGCCGTAAACCCATCCCTGGGGGCTCGATTCGGCATCCCTGCCTCATTACGGTCTACTCCGGCAACACTGCATCCTCGCCCTGCATATCAGTGAAGCATCAGCTTTAGAGTCAAACCGAACAAAAAACCAAAGAAAGCTTCAGCTACCTGCCAGTGCACACAGCATTAAGCATTTGGTACGGGGGAGTGTTTCGTAGAAGTGTGTGAGGCATGGATGCCGAGCCCAAGCCCCCATGGATGGGATTTCGGCGGCTTCGGAGAAACGCTCCCCCGTACCGAAGGCGGAAAAAGACATTGGACCACCAGCCACAGACACTAAATACGTGCCTTAAAGATAAGACAAAAATATCCCACAGAAGATTACCGCCCCAACCCAGTTGTTATTTAGGAAGGCTTTAAAGCAGGGCCCTGGTAGGCGATCTCTAATTAGGAATTGCTGATAAGCCAATAAGGCACTGGCAACAATAAGTGAAAGATAGAACGGAGTTCCTAGCTCGAATTGTCTTCCAGCCAGAGCGATAGCGATAATAAACATACCCTGCAGGCAGGCGATAATTATTTTGTCCGCATCACCGAAAAGAATAGCGGTAGACTTGACCCCTATTTTAATATCAAATTCCCTGTCAACCATAGCGTATTGCGTATCGTAGGCAACAGTCCATAGGCAGTTGGCGACAAAAAGCAAATAGGCCGCCTGGGGTACTTCCGTGGTTGCGGCGGAGAATGCCATGAGAATTCCCCAGGAAAAGGCGATACCTAAAACCAGTTGCGGCAAATTTGTAAATCGTTTCATGAAAGGATAGATAGCCACCAGGGCAACGGCAGCGAAGGACAGGATGATTGTTTTTTCGTTGGTTAACAAAACCAAAAAGAAACTCACAACAGATAAAGCTGAAAAACATAGGATAGCGTCTTTGCGAGTGAGTGTTCCTTTGGCGAGAGGTCGTGCCTGAGTTCGGTCGACTTTGCCATCAATCTTATAGTCAGCAAAATCATTCACACAACATCCGGCAGAACGCATTAGCGTGGTGCCTAGAAGAAAAATTAGTAATAGTGAAAATCTGGGGAAGCCCTGCTCTGCTATCCAAAGTGCACCAACTGTCGGCCAAAGAAGTAAATAGATTCCGACAGGCTTATTGATTCGAGTAAGTTCGGTCAGAGCAGGCAGCTTGTCATAAAATTCCGGAAACCGGGATTTGAATTGCGTGACTAGCCTGGATGCGAATGTTTGCAGAGAATTCATGTTGGGAAGAACACAGTGCCCAGTTGTAATTGACGTGAGCGTAGCATAGAAGACTTTTGCCTAAGAGTAAAAACCAGGCTCACAAACCTGGAAGGCGAGTTAAGCGGCGAGTAGTGATGGTACCTTAGCGATGATGTTAGTGTAAATTATATTATATTTATCAATAGGTTATGAATATTGAAGAAATCCAGGGTATCAATTAATTGAATGATTAAACATTGGCGTAATTGACTCGGTCTCCAAGCCAGCGGTGTATAAGCGGATCTACAATTTCTGGGTGGTTGGCCATCACTATTTCTGATGCATCGCGAACCTGATCCAGCAAGTTTGAGTTTCGACTAATGTCGGCGACTCTAAAACTCATTAGTCCGGTCTGCTGCGTTCCCAGAACTTGTCCAGGCCCACGTAGCTCCAGATCTTTTTCCGCAATAAAAAAACCATCGTTGCTTTGTCGCATAACAGAGAGCCGTTGCTTGCCAGCTTTTGATAACGGAGTTTGATAAAGCAAAATACAGTGGCTGGAAATCGAGCCGCGACCAACGCGCCCACGTAGTTGATGTAATTGCGCCAGGCCAAGTCGTTCCGGGTTTTCAATAACCATAAGACTTGCGTTAGGTACATCCACACCGACTTCAATAACGGTGGTGGCAACTAACAATTGTAGATGTCCGTCCTTAAATGACTGCATCACTTCTATTTTTTCTTTTGATTTCATTCGCCCGTGAATTAAGCCAACGCTAATATTTGGTAGCAGCAAAGAAAGTTGCTCGGCAGTAACTTCTGCTGCCTGACACTGCAATACTTCTGATTCTTCAATTAAGGTGCAAACCCAATAAGCCTGATTATTGCCAGCGCAGGCTTTTTCTATTCTTTCTATTACTTGCGGTCGACGTTCACTGGAAATGATAACGGTATTTACGGGTATGCGACCTGGTGGCAATTCGTCAATAATTGAATTATCAAGATCAGCGTAAGCGCTCATTGCCAAAGTTCGTGGTATGGGTGTTGCAGTCATAACCAGCTGATGGGGGTTGAGTTGTTTACTGCCTGCTTTTTCCCTTAGTGCAAGTCGTTGATGAACACCGAATCGATGTTGTTCGTCGATAATAATAAGCCCAAGCCGCTGATACTCCACTTCGTCCTGAAATAAAGCATGGGTTCCAATAGTTAGCTGACTACTGCCATTTGCCATATTCTCCAATTGTTCTTTACGCTGTTTGCCTTTTATTTTTCCACTTAACCAGCCAACCTGAATTCCTAATGGAGTAAGCCACTGTTTAAAATTGGATAGATGTTGTTCGGCTAATAGTTCTGTTGGCGCCATCAAGGCTACTTGAAAGTTCTCGTCTAGGGCATGCAGCGCCGCCAATGCAGCGACTACGGTTTTACCCGAGCCCACATCCCCCTGTAACAATCTGAGCATTGGGCAGGCTTTGGACAGATCGTCGGCGATTTCCTGATACGCTGTTTGCTGTCCATTAGTTAGTGTAAACGGAAGCTGTTGTAGAAACTTTGCGGTCAATTTACTGGCGGCGCCCAGGCGAGGAGCGCTTTGCTGATTCGAATCATTTTTAAAACGGCGCATGCTTAGTCTGTGGGCAAGCAGTTCTTCAAAGGCCAGACGTGTTTGACCTGGGTTCGCGCCTTCAGTTAGCCACGAAAGAGGGGCATCTATAGGCGGGCGATGTATAAGTTTTATTGCATCGGTTAATCCATAAAGACCAAACTGTGAAATCAGCTCCTTTGGCAGGTAGTCCTGAATTACATTATTACCATCATCAAGAAATGCCAAAGCCTGAGCGGCAATGTTTCTTAGTCTAGTTTGCTGCAAGCCTTCAGTTGTTGGATAAACAGGCGTTAGAGAGTCTGCTACTGGCAGCTCATCCATGTTTTCTAATTCGCTGAGCAGTTTATATTCCGGGTGAAAAATTTCATAACCTGATCGGCCCCGTTTCACCTCGCCATAGCAGAGTATTTGAGTGCCAGGGGCCAGAGAATTTTTTTGCGAATTACTAAAATGGAAAAAGCGCAAACTAATGAAGCCGCTGTTATCTCGCAGGGTGCATTTTAAGCTGCGGCGACGGCCAAACTGAATGTCACAGCTGGTAATTTCACCTTGTAGCTGAACAGTGTCTCCAGTGTGAATCGATGCAATTGAAGCAATACGAGTTCTGTCTTCGTAGCGTAGTGGAAGGTGGAACAAAAGGTCTTGTACGTTGAAAATGCCAATCACATTCAACTTTTTCTCAAGAGCAGGACCTACACCTTGCAATTGAGTAAGTGGAATTCGATCAAGAGATTGGCCGTTTTTGATCAAAGGCAATTGGCTAAGCAGCAGAGTTAGTTAGGCAATAACAGTGCTCATTCTGTTAGTGCCACCGGAATAACGCTTGTTAATACCAGCAAGAGACTACGACTAGTACAAAAGCAATAATCCGAGTATATGGGTTTTTATACAGTACTACCAGAAAGCGAGTAAATTAGTCAGAAGCTCTATGGATAGCAAGAATTGCATCGATTTCAATTAGCGCACCCTTAGGTAAAGCACTAACCTGCACTGTTGCACGAGCAGGATAAGGTTCGTTGCAGTATTCAGCCATAATGGTATTCACATCAGAAAAATTATCCAGGTTAGTCATATAGATTGTTAGTTTCACGGCATCTTGCAACGACCCGCCTGCTGCCTCGGCGACTGCAATCAAGTTTTTGAAAATTTGATGAGTTTGAATTTCGATGCCGCCATTGACCAGTTCTTTACTTTTTGTTGTGGGGTCCAGAGGAATCTGGCCCGAAAGAAAAACCATTGAGCCAGACTTAATAGCTTGAGAATAAGGGCCAATAGCAGCGGGTGCTGATGTGGTCTGAATCTGTTCTAGTTTTGTCATGTTTTTTCCAGTTTTTACGGATTGCACGATTTATTGTATGAAGCCATTGTGCAGATTAAAGGGCAGGGATTTCTAGTGGCTGCCAGCTACATTTCGAATTGTCTTGCGAACCTTTCTACTTTTAACTCGGGTTACACTGTTCACAGGTTTAATCAATCGAACTCGTTTCATTACGCGAGCAAGATGCACGCGATTGCGTACATTCAGTGACAGATTAACAATGCTAACGCGCGCATCCCGTTCTATCGTTGATATTTTTTCAATGTTTGCTTCGGTGCCAGTAATGGTTGTGGCAAGTGTAGCAATAATGCCTCGCTGGTTCTCCAGCTCAACTCGCAGTTCTACTGAAAACTCTCCTTCTACATCTGGGTCCCAGCGTACTGAAACACATTTTTCAGGATTATCTCGAATATCTGTGATGTTATTGCAGTCGTCTGTGTGAATTACCATTCCGCGGCCGGAACTAATATGACCGATTATTGGATCACCAGGAATTGGATGGCAGCATTTTGCATAGTTCATCACCATGCCTTCCGAGCCACGAATATCGATTGAACCCAGGCGATCTGACGCTTCCTGCGCGGCGTCGGCGGACACATCACTATGCGCCGCCAAACGCTGAGCAATCATATAAGACATACGATTTCCCAGGCCAATTTCTTCTAGCAGATTATCCAGAGACTTCAGCTTGGTTTGTTGCAAAACTTCATTCAGGTTTTCAGACGGTATGTTTTCAATCTGACTGCCGAAACCAGCCAGTGCTTTAGTTAACAAACGCCGGCCAAGTGCCACTGACTCAGACTGTTTCTGGTTTTTCAGATAGTGGCGAATATTACTTCGGGCCTTACCGGTTATTACAAAGCTGAGCCACGCAGGGTTCGGCTGTGTTCCTGGTGCGGTGATTATCTCTACGGTTTGACCACTTTGCAGCGGCTCGCTTAACGGTGCAAGTCGGCGACTTATACGGCAGGCCACACAGGAATTACCAACATCGGTGTGAATTGCGTAGGCGAAATCAACGGCTGTTGAGCCGGCGGGCAATTCAAATATCGTTCCCTTTGGTGTGAACACATAGATTTCATCAGGGAACAGATCAATTTTTACATTCTCGATAAACTCCAGAGAATTACCGGCATGCTTTTGCATATCTAACAAACCATTAACCCACTCTCTGGCTCGAATATGTGCATTGCTAGGTAAATCGTCAGTGGATTTATACAGCCAGTGGGCAGCAATACCTTTGTTGGCCATCGCTTCCATTTCTTCAGTTCGAATTTGAATCTCAATGGGCACGCCATGCATGCCGAACAAAGTGGTATGTAACGACTGGTATCCGTTTGCTTTTGGAATGGCTATGTAGTCCTTAAAGCGCCCAGGCACTGGCTTATATAAACTGTGCACGGCCCCTAATACGCGATAGCAAGTATCTACTCGATCAACCACAATTCGAAATGCATACACGTCCATGATTTCTGAAAATGATTTACGCTTGCTGCGCATTTTTTCGTAAATGGCATATAAATGTTTCTCGCGGCCGTTGGTGCGACCGGGCAGATTTTCCCTTTCCAGGCATACCTCAATTGAAGTTTGAATCTTCGACAGGATTTCTTTGCGATTGCCTCGGATACTTTTAACGGCGGCCGCGATTCGGCGTGCTCGCATTGGATACAATGCTTCGAAGCCAAGCTCTTCAAATTCGACACGAACATTATTCATACCCAGCCGGTTAGCGATGGGGGCATAAATATCCAGAGTTTCTCGGGCTATGCGCCTTCTCTTTTCTGAAGCCAGTACATCGAGGGTGCGCATGTTGTGTAGACGGTCAGCAATTTTAACCAGAATTACACGCAGGTCTTTAGCCATGGCCATGGCCATTTTCTGAAAATTTTCCGCCTGGGCTTCTGCGCGACTGCTAAAGTTAATTTTGTTAAGTTTGCTTACACCGTCAACCAGGTCGGCGACGGAATTTCCAAACTGCGACTTAATAGCAGTCTTGGTAATGCCGGTGTCTTCAATAACGTCATGCAACATGGCCGCCATCAAACTTTGATGGTCCATATGCATTTCGCCAAGAATGCCGGCTACGGCTAGAGGGTGTGTTACGTAGGGGTCGCCGCTGCGGCGAAACTGGCCTTCGTGGGCCTGCTCCGCATAAAAATACGCGCGACGAACGCTATTTACCTGACCCTTCTCCAAATAATCAGAAAGGCCGATGGCGAGGGAGTCGATTGTGTCAGCGGCAGGGACTTGCAAGACTCGACTCCTCAAAGGTTTTAAGCGTCGCTGGCGGGTGTTTCTTCCGGCTTTTCAGGAGTGGCTTCAGTAGTTTCTTCTGTTTTTGTTTCTTCCGCGGATGCCTCAGGTGCAGAATCAGCAGATGCCTTTGCCTCGGCTGTGCTCTCAGTAGATTCTGCAGTGCTAGTATCGGATGGGATATCTAGCCCTAAATCTCCTAAATCAATACTTGGCTTTACCTTCAAAATATCGGCGGTAATGTGCCCTTCGGCGATTTCACGCAAGGCAACAACAGTAGGTTTATCATTGTCTTCGGGAACCAATGCGTCTTTTCCGCCGGTTTGAAGCTGACGAGCACGTTTGCTGGATACCATTACCAACTCAAATCGGTTCTCAACATTTTCCAGACAATCTTCAACAGTAATTCTAGCCATTCTAAACCCTTAATAGTCACTTTGCCTGATGAGACCGAGACGGAAGCACGGCAGCTCATTGACGCTTATTTAACGAGGATCGAGGATTTTACTGGTTTCCAGCGAAAAAAGCATACTATTCTTAAGCTTGTTGGCAAATGGCCCGAGTAAAAAGGGTCATTTACCTCGCGAAAGGCCTGTTAATAGCTCTGACAGGTTGGCTTGCTGTGCTTTAGCGGTGAGGCGATGAGAGCGGATAATCGCGCGAATATCATTTAGCGCCGTGTTGAAATCATCGTTAACCACCATAAAGTCTGCCTCAGCGACGTGTGAAATCTCATCCGCAGCCTGGCGCATACGGTTCTCAATAGTTTCGGCATCATCCTGGGCTCTTTCCTGAAGCCGCGTGGTTAAGGTTTCCAGCGAAGGAGGCAGGATAAAAATGGAACAGGCTGCCGGATTAAGGTTTCGAATTTGAGCGGCGCCTTGCCAGTCTATTTCCAGAATCACATCGGTGCCTTCAGTCAGCTTCTGATTAACCCAGGTTTGTGAAGTTCCGTAGTGGTTGCCATAGACTTCAGCGCTTTCAAAGAATTCTCCAGCTCGCAGCATTTCCATGAAGCTACTTTCATCAACAAAGTGATAGTTGACTCCATCTTGTTCAGAAGGGCGCTTGGGTCGAGTGGTATGAGAAATAGAGACACAAAGCCGTTCGTCATGTTCAACCAGCGCCTTAACCAAACTGGTTTTTCCCGCACCTGATGGCGCAGTAACAATAAAGAGGGTGGCTTTAGGCATGGCTGTTATTTCCTGGTGAATGACGATCAAATTAAGCGTTGGTTCTATTCTACATTTTGGATCTGTTCGCGCATTTGTTCGATTAATACTTTCAGTTCTACCGCGCTAAGGGTCGTTTCGGCAACGATGGATTTTGATGATAGTGTATTGGCCTCACGATTTAGCTCCTGCATAAGAAAATCGAGCCGCCTGCCTTTTTGTCCACCGGTATTGATAACACGTTCTACTTCATTGAGATGAGAGTTCAACCGATCCAGTTCTTCCTCAACATCAGCCTTTTGTGCAAGCAGAGAAACCTCTTGCTCCAGACGGGCAGGCTCAAGTTCGACTTTAAGGTCGTCAACACGATCCAAAATATTTTGTTTTTGCTTGGCGAGAATGTCAGGCATTTTACTTTGTACGGCCGTTACTATCTCTCGAATTGCTTTAATGCGTTTTTCAAGAAATCCTTTAAGCTCGGCGCCTTCTCGTTCACGAGTAGCAATTAAATCATCGAGCGCTGCCGTGAATAATTCCAGCGCCTGTTTTTCAATGAGGGCATTGTCAAAGTCCTGATCCTGAATGACGCCTGGCCAGCGTAGAATATCCACACTACCTAAGTGAGTTGAGGTTCCGGTTATCTGCTCAATTTCTACATTGGCTCCTATCAGCTTTCTAATCAGCTCATGATTCAAATGAATTTCTGTGGATACATTGGCTTCAGACTGAAACCTTAGCTGGCATTCTACTTTTCCGCGACTAAGCTTTTTGCGGACAGCCCCTCGAACCGAATTTTCCAAAGATCGAAAAGACTCTGGCAGACGCACACTGGCTTCCAGATAGCGATGGTTTACGGATCGTATCTCCCAGGTTAGTGAGCCCCATTCCTGTTCCAGTTGCTGCCTCGAAAAGGCTGTCATGCTGAGCATCATAATTTTAAGTCCATAACATTAAGCAATCATTTTAACGTAATAAGGATTTAATCACAGCGAACTTTATACAGATCTCTCAATTGATTTTCCCGCTGATTTTTCTGCCGCCTGTTCTCTTGCTCGCTATACAGTTCAATATCGAGGATAATTTGTGGCATCTATTCTTTATTTTATCCACGGAAAACTTATGACAAACCTGATTCGACCCAGCCAACGCAGTGGCAATCAATTGCGCGAAATATCGATTACAAGAAACTACACAAAACATGCCGAAGGGTCTGTGTTGATTGCTTTTGGTGATACCAAAGTTCTTTGTAATGCCAGCGTAGAAACTTCGGTTCCACGTTTTTTGAAAGGCAGCGGAAAAGGCTGGGTGACCGCGGAGTATGGCATGTTGCCAAGGTCGACCAATACCCGGATGGATAGAGAAGCGGCCCGCGGCAAGCAGTCCGGACGCACCCAGGAAATACAGCGATTAATTGGGCGTTCACTGCGAGCAGTTGTCGATTTAAAGGAATTAGGCGAACACACAATCAAGATTGACTGTGATGTGATTCAAGCCGACGGAGGCACACGAACCGCGTCAATTACGGGTGGTTGTATAGCACTGGTAGATGCGATTAACTATATGCTTGAACGATCCATGATTAAGCGCAGTCCGATTAAGCAATTGATAGCCTCGGTTTCCGTTGGCATTTACAAAGGTCACCCGGTGCTTGATCTTGATTATGCCGAAGACTCAAATGCTGAGACGGATATGAATATCGTAATGACGGAGGCTGGAGGATTTATCGAGTTGCAGGGAACCGGGGAAGATGGCGATTTCAGCCATGCACAGTTGCTGGAAATGATTTCACTTGCCGATTCAGGCATCAAAGAATTATTTACAGCACAGCAACAGGCCCTGTCGAACTAGAGTCAATTGCGAATTAAAGCACGGTGGTAGGCAAGGAGAAGGATATGGAAGAGTATCAAATAAGTTTTCTAAAATTTGTAATTGAGAACGAAATTCTTCGTTTTGGAGAATTCACCCTAAAATCAGGACGAACCAGTCCTTATTTTTTTAATGCGGGGCTTTTCAATACAGGAGAGAAAATTTCATTCCTTGCCAACTGCTATGCCGATGCCATTGTTGACGGGAAACAGGACTTCGATGTTTTATTTGGCCCTGCTTATAAAGGTATTCCACTGGCGACGGCCACGGCAATGGCGCTTGCCAGCAAACACAATATTAACAAACCTTATTGTTTCAATCGCAAGGAAGCAAAAACACACGGTGAAGGTGGATCGATTGTTGGTGCTGAGTTAAAAGGTGAGGTGCTAATTATTGACGATGTGATTACCGCAGGAACGGCTATCAGAGAAGCTGTGGAAATTATAACTAGCTGTGGTGCAAAACTTTGTTCAATTGCCGTTGCTATGGATCGACAAGAGCGCGGCACAGGACAACTATCAGCGATTCAGGAAATTGAAGAAAACTACCAGATAAAAGTTGTTAGCATCATAAGCCTACAAAACATTGTCGACTACCTGATGTCTACCAACAATGAAAGCCTGCAACAGCATCTAGATGCTGTTGTTGCCTATAGGAAAGAATACGGAGTTTGATGCAGCTTGTTTGTTTCTAGCTTATAGATTCAGCGGCGGGAGCTGAGTAAGGAACTAGCATATTTTTACTCAGGTATTGCCACTGCGTATCCCAGTCCTGCAATGGCGAAACTTTAAATTCACTTCGAACAAACTGAAGTAAGCGACCCTCGCAGGAAGCGAGCAGAATATTCGCCAGCGCGGCTGTCGAAATGGTTGTCTTAAGGTTTTCTCGAATTTGTGCTTCACGTAAGATTTGTTTTAGCTGCGACTCCAAACGACTAAAGAATTGTGCAATGCGCTCGCGTAATCTCTCGGTTTCGCCAGCTAAGGCATCGCCGGTTAGTAATCGTGTCATTCCCGGATTTTTGTCACAGAAAGTGAGTAGCAATAACAATATATTCTGACAGCGCACTTCAGCGCTTGCCTCTTCGTTTAGTATTCGAGTGATGCGTGCAAATAGAGTTTCTTCAATAAATTTTATAAGCCCTTCAAACATTCTGGCTTTGCTGGGGAAATGCCGATACAAAGCCGCTTCCGACACGCCGACTTCCCTGGCTAGTGCGGCAGTGGTAATTCGCTCTCCAGGTGCTGCCTCTAGCATACGCGCCAGTGCTTGCAGTATCTGATCTTTGCGAGAAACTTTGTTGGCTTTGTCCATTCTTGCTGATTCGCTATTGTCTTATTATTTGTTGAGGCCGGTTATTATCTATTCAGGCCGTCTCTTATTTATTCAGACCACTACTACTTGTTCAGGCCATTTTTGGCAATAAGTGTACCTACGCCTTCGTCGGTAAAGAGCTCCAGAAGTACGGCGTGTTCTACTCGGCCATCAATTATAGTTGCGCTGTTTACACCGGCCTTAACTGCATTCAATGCGCACTCTACCTTGGGTAACATTCCACCCTGTAGAGTCTTATCGGCAATTAGCTTGTCAACTTGCTTAATGCTAAGTCCAGTGAGTACATTTCCTTTCTTGTCCTGCACACCGGCGATATTGGTAAGCAATATAAGTTTCTCGGCACCGAGCACAGCGGCGATTTCACCAGCTACTGAATCGGCATTAATATTGTAGCTAGCCCCCGTGTCATCAGTGCCGATAGGCGCGATTACTGGAATAAAATCGCTGTTCTTCATTACATCCAAAATTTCAATATTGATGTGAACTACCTCGCCCACCTGACCAATATCCAGTTCCTGCGCATTTGCTTT
This sequence comes from SAR86 cluster bacterium, assembly GCA_002402175.1. GTDB lineage: Bacteria > Pseudomonadota > Gammaproteobacteria > Pseudomonadales > Pseudohongiellaceae > UBA9145. The sequence continues at coordinate 9,234 of NVVJ01000019.1, read as the reverse complement.
GGCGCCTTTTTTACGAATTTTCAGCTTTTTGGCCTTGATCAGGTTTCCATCTTTGCCGGTTATTCCTACCGCTTTGCCCCCGTTTTTGTTCAGCAAGCTGACGATTTCCTTATTTACCAGTCCACCCAGCACCATTTCGACAACATCCATAGTCTGGTCATCAGTTACTCTTAAACCGTCAATAAAGTTCGACTCAATGTTGAGCCTTTCAAGTACTTTACCAATCTGTGGGCCGCCTCCGTGCACTACTATTGGGTTTATCCCAATCAGTTTCATCAGCACGATATCGCGAGCAAAGCTCTGCTTTAGCGACTCATCCACCATGGCATTTCCACCATATTTAACCACCACCGTTTTACCGACGAATTTTTGTATATACGGTAGAGATTCGGTGAGAACTTTGGCGATGTTTTTCGCACTATTCAACGTTAAAGACATGATCGTGTATTCCGGTTCTACTAGCATCGATTGCGACTTCACAGGCTCGATCGAAGCCGACATTCGATGTGGGTTTAGTTGCTGTTAAAAGTTTACGTCTAGGCTTTTATCTGCGCTGTGGATTAAAGCTTTAAACGCGGCCTTAATATCTTCCAGTCGCTGGTCAGTATCCGCCTCAAAACGTAGCAGAAGTGCAGGGCTTGTATTTGAGGCTCGAATCAGGCCCCAGCCGTCTTCGTATTCGACGCGCAAGCCATCCAGAGTGATCATCCTAGCGCCTGGAAAACTCGCCGAGTCTAGAATTTGCTGCATCAGCTCGAACTTTCGTTCTTCATCAACAGGTACTTTGATTTCTGGTGTGCTTATATTAGTCGTCAAACTGGCAAATTCTTTACTAGCAGAATGCTCAAGCGTGCTCAGAATTTCCAGTACTCGAGCACCGGCATACATACCATCGTCAAATCCGAACCAGCGGTCTTGAATAAAAATATGAGCCGCGTACTCTCCTCCGACGGGAGCCCCTGTTTCCTGCATTTTTTGTTTCATAAACGAATGCCCGCTTCTGTGCATGATGGGCACGGAACCGCATTCAGTTATCAAGTCTGCCAATTTACTGCTGCACTTAACATCAAATACTATTGGTGAGCCAGGATAAAGCGGTGCAATCTGTTTAACCAATAGCATGAGAATACGATTTGCATCTATGATTTCTCCGCGGTTATCGACCAGGCCGACTCGGTCACCATCACCGTCCAGAGCTATGCCTAGGTCTGCCTTTTGCTTGATCACTTCCTGAGCTAAAATTTCCAAATTTTCCGGAACGGTTGGATCAGGATGATGGTTTGGAAAATTACCGTCAACATCACAGAACAGACAACTTACGTCGCAGCCAATAGATTCGAAAACTAATGGAGCAATTTCTCCAGGAACGGCGTTGCCACAATCAAGTACTATTTTAAGAGGTGTTTTTAGATTTATTCTAGAACTAACATTCTTTATATAATCAGGCTTGATGTCGATCTCGGAAAAATTTCCCTCTCCTACGATCAGATTATCTTCTTCGATTCTATTTCGAATATCCTGCAATTCGTTGTCAGCCAGACAGGTTCGATTGAATACAATTTTTATTCCGTTGTAGTTCGACGGATTATGGCTTGCAGTTAAAATTACGCCTGAGGAAAATTCAGTCGTATGAGTTGCGAAATACAACAGCGGTGTTGGAATCATGCCAAGACTAACAACATTACAGCCCGTGCTGCGCAAGCCGTCAATTAGCGCCTTAGATAGCTGAGGGCTTGATAGGCGGCCATCAAAACCAAGCAGCAGGGTATTGATTCCTTTAGAGAGTGCTTCACTACCTATCGCCTGGCCAATCTGTCTAATGACATTATCGCTTAGCTGCTCACCTACAATTCCGCGGATATCATAGGCTCTGAAAATGGAGGCAGGAACAGGGGCTTTATTTTCTCGAGAAATGTAATCTTCGCTTACAGCCATTACCGGTGCCTTAAAGGGTATTTACTTTGTTGCAAGCTGCTCAGAAATGAGCTGCAACATATTGCGAGCAACGACATTCTTATTAGCGGTTGCTAGTTCTGTTTGAGCAGTAGGCGTTATTGCTGTAACGGAAACGGAATCACTGTTAAACGTTTCAGTAGCATTGTTGGCGAATAGCATGTCGAGATTTTTGGCTTGCAGTTTTTTCTTTCCATTGTCGACAATATTCTGTGTTTCTGCGGCGAAACCGACCACCAACGGACGCTGCTCCAACTTGGCAACTTCACTTATGATGTCCGGGTTTTTAACTAAGGTGAGTTGCATCTGCTCGTCAGATTTTTTTATTTTTTCTGGTTCGATTTTTTCTGGGCGATAGTCGGCAACCGCGGCTACGCCGATGAAGACATCAGCGCCATCAATATTTTGTAGTGTCGCTTGCAGCATCTCATTAGCACTGACGACGTTTATGCAGTTGACCCTGTCGGGAACGGAGAGATTAACCGGGCCACTTATTAGAGTCACTTTTGCGCCAGCGGCAACAGCTTCAGCCGCCAGGGCATAAGCCATTTTCCCTGAGCTGTGATTACTAATGAAACGAACCGGATCAATGGCTTCACGTGTAGGGCCTCCGGTTATAACAAAATGGCGACCAGACAGAAGCTCAGTTTCAAATAACCCGGCACATAGCTCGGCGAGTTGGCCGGGCTCCAGCATGCGACCCATGCCTACATCACCACAAGCCTGATCACCTTCTCCTGGGCCAAAAATATGATAACGACGTTTTGCCAGTGTCTGCAGATTGTCCTGGGTGCTTGAATCTGCCCACATGGCCTGATTCATGGCAGGAGCGATAGCGACAGGTGCCGATGTCGCTAAAATCAGCGTGCTAAGAATATCGTTTGCCTGGCCGTGAGTAATACGCGCGATGAAGTCGGCAGTCGCCGGGGCAACCAGTATCAGGTCAGCCCATCGAGCCAGCTCTATGTGCCCCATCGCCGCCTCGGCGTCGCTGTCCAGCAAATCAAGGTGAACTCGATTGCCTGAAAGTGCCTGCATAGTAAGTGGCGTAATGAATTCAGTTGCCGCTCGTGTCATAGCTATACGAACGTCAGCGCCAGCCTTGGTAAGCAAGCGGGTTAGCTCGGCGCATTTATAAGCGGCAATGCCACCAGTAATACCCAGCAATAGTCTTTTGTTAGTGAGACTTAACATGAAAACACAATAGATACAGGCACTTGTAAAGGGAGAGCAAGATTAGCAGGTAGCCTTGTGTTAATCAATTTGGCGCTGGATTGGGGGATTTTGATCCGCAGGGTCTACTATTTGATGCCATGCCTTAGCGCATGAGTTCGTAGATCACAGAAAAGGAGTTCGGTATTGACCTCAGTCACGAGTATTGCCAAATGGCCTCTATCAGAGCGCCCCAGGCAGAGACTGCTAGATAATGGTGCTGCAAGCCTGTCGGATGCAGAACTGCTCGCCGTTTTGCTTGAAACCGGAACACGGGGGAAATCAGCTCTGGACCTGGCGCGAGAGCTACTACTACATTTTGATGGGCTGGTAGGAATTATGGCGGCTGAGCGGGAAGCGTTTATTAGCCATAGTGGAATAGGCCTGGCAAAAGTGGCCCGATTCGCCGCGATCAAAGAGTTATCTCAGCGGCATATGCTGGAAGGCATTAAGTCCAGAGATGTATTAACCAGTTCAACGGCTACACGCGAGTATTTACGGGCTAAGTTCAGAGACTGCCAAAGTGAAATATTCAGTTGCCTGTTTCTCAATAGCCAACACCATGTGGTCAAGCTGGAAGAGCTGTTTAGAGGGACTATTGATGGTGCGGCTGTGTATCCTCGAGAGGTGGTCAAGCGCTGCCTTTACCACAATGCGGCTGCGGTAATACTGGCCCATAACCACCCTTCTGGCGTCGCTGAGCCCAGCCAGGCAGATATCGCTATTACCCGAAAGATTAAGCTGGCACTGCAGACAATTGAGGTGAAAGTGTTGGACCATCTGGTTATTGGTAATTCGATGGTAGTTTCATTTGCCGAAAGAGGCCTGCTATAACTTGGTAAAGCCTGCGCATTATAGGGTTTATCTTGCTATTGGCAGATCGTTCTGGTATAAAACGCAGCTCTTTTTTGGCCCATGTACGAATTTATTCCAGTGGGTTCAGAAATCCAGAGTTAACACTTTTTTTACAGAATAATTTATTCAACACGAGGCAGCAAAATGTCCAGGGTTTGTATGGTAACTGGCAAAAAGCCAATTACAGGAAACAATGTTTCTCACGCGAATAACAGAACTAAACGTCGGTTTTCGCCCAATATTCATTCTCATCGATTTTGGGTCGAGTCTGAGAAACGATTTGTGAAATTACGTGTGTCCACAAAAGGCATGCGAATTATAGATAAGCTAGGTATTGATACCGTGCTGGCAAATGTCCGAAATAGCGGCATTCGAGTTTAGGTTCGTTCATAGCAGATAGCAGCACAGTCAGAAATAGGCAGGCAATATTATGAGAGATAAAATCAAACTGGTTTCAAGTGCCAAAACAGGGCATTACTACACCACTGACAAAAACAAGCGCACTATGCCGGACAAAATGGAAATCAAAAAATTTGATCCTGTTGTTCGCAAGCACGTGATCTACAAGGAAGCAAAGATCAAGTAAATTCTTGATCCGAACTCTTTGTGAGTTCGTTAAAATTTGCTCATTAAAAAAGCCGAACCTCCTATAAGGAAGTTCGGCTTTTTTAGTTCATCGGGTTGCTACTTTCCCTTGCTAAGCTTCTTGGTAAGCTTTTCAATTGTTGCTCGCAGCTTAGGATCCTGTTCACACTCTTTCTTTAGTTTGCCCACTGTCGTTGAAACAGTTCCATAGCGCTTGAGCTTGAACAGCTTGGCGATGGCCTGAAGAGTAACGGCAGAAAGCTCCTGGCATAAAGACATGGCAACCCATCGCGGTACATTCTTTGAGCCGGGCCCTCGCGCAGCTTTGTATATACTTGGTTCAGAAACTTTGAACTGCTTGGCGACAGCCGAAATAATCTGCTTACAGGAAGGCCTCCATTTTGCATTGGCTCCCCTGGAGATTCCCCGAGTAGCGGTTGCAGACTTTTTCTTCTGTGCAGCCTTGCGAAATTTGTCATCACCCATAATTGAAGACAGATTCTTTTTACCGTAAAAATGCGCCAGTTCAGAACTAACTCCCTGAGCGACAATCTTTTTATAGGCGGCGGGGCGCTTTGCAGCCGTAGTGTGCAATTGCTTGAGGGTTTCGTCTCGATTAAACCAGATGGGCGGCTTGGCTTTATGAGTGAAATTTGTATAACTGGACCAGGGATAGGAATTCAGCTCGTTTGCTTTTATCTTCGAGTGAATAAAGCAGGAAAGAGGTAGCAGGTATTTATCCGCCTGCACCAGAACCGCCTTATAACGGCCTCTGAACAGGGAGCCATCTATTTTTTTCATTTTTTGATACTGCTGAGTATATAGACCATCTATCTGGCGCATAAACCGGCTGAGGTTTGCCTCAGGTGTCTTTATTACCAAATGATATTCGTCTCGCAGCAAACAATAGGCATGGACTTCAACATTGAGTCGAGAGCAGGTTTCAGCAAGTGCAGCAAGGAACGCTTCATAGTATTTAGCGGACGGAAACACTCGTTGCTTATTAAGGCTGTAATTGGATACATGATAAACAGCATCTGGATATTCTATGCGTAAAGGCCTAGCCATTATTATTTCTCTCATTGGTTATAAATAGAATTAGAGCTGACCCTATAAAAGTCAGGGCGTATAACTAAACTAATTGGAAGGTCGCGTCAACCGCATTGAGATTGAATTGCTGCAATTTCATTCAAGTTGAGAAAACAGTAGAAAATATGGCATGTGTCACTGCAATTGCAAGGTTTTATACTTGTTGTTCCATGAAGGCCATCATCAATAAAAGCGTGCCTTGACCCCTTTTGCTCAATTGTAGGAATCGAGAAAAGCAAAGTTAATTTTGTGTTATGGATCACGGCCGAATGGCAGTAATGACTACTCGTTTCGGAGCAGGAAGTCCTTCAATTGTTACAGCAGTATTATCGGGGTCAAGAGCATCCGCGAGTGATTCAAATGGCATCCATGATGTTTGTCTCTGTTCGTCCAAGCTTGTGACAGATTCATCAATGACCTGAATGTCGACAAACCCACAACGCGAGAGCCATTGTTCAAGTGTCTTTATGCTTGGTACAAACCAAACATTGCTCATGCGTGCATACTTTTTATCTGGGGTCAGGCAGTAGCCTTTTTCTCCATCGACATAGATTGATTCCATCACCAGCTCGCCACCCGCTCGCAGACAATTCTTGAGCTCAAGAATGTGGTCTATGGGCGAGCGACGATGATAAATGACTCCCATTGAAAAAACCGTATCGAAATAATTTAACGGTGTTGGCAGTTGTTCAAATGACAGGGGTAAGACATAAATAGGTAAAGCAGGCGCAAAATGTTTTAGTAACCAGAATTGGGCCATGTAGGCAATGTGAGGATCGATACCTAATACTAGTTCTGCGCCAGCCTCCAACATCCGAAATCCGTAGTAGCCATTACCGCAGCCTACATCCAGCACTTTTCTGCCTTCAAGATCAGATATTTTATTTTCTAGCCGACGCCACTTCAGGTTTGATTGCCATTCGGTATCAATGTCTATACCAAACAACTTGAAAGGCCCTTTGCGCCAGGGAATGAAGTCCAGCAATTGCTGGTGCAGTTCACCCAGGCTTGCTTCGCTGCAATCAGACGGACTACCAATACAAACAGTTTCACCTAGAGAGATCGAGCTTGTAGTTATTTGCGGCGCAGCGGACAATTTTTTGCGCCAGTTTGGGAAATCTCCATGCTTTATCTGATCAAAATAACTATTTTCCAGAAGCGGCAGGAGGCTTTTTAGAGTCGGGCCTTTTGGCGCCGAGTTTTGAATAAATGCCTGTAGGGGAGTTAAGTCCAAAGCAGTGCCTATTTAAATGCGATCATTGAGGCAAAATTGAAACACTGAAACCACACGTCGAAAGAATGAAATCCAACTTGCTGAAGCCTCTCACGATGCGTGGCAATAGACTCTGGCAGTAACACGTTTTCCAATGCAGCCCTTTTTTGGCTAATTTCAAGTTTGCTGTACCCCATGTTTTCTTTGAAGCCGTGATACATCTCGATAAACAGCTTATTGAGTGTTTCATCTGGAAAGACAATTTTCTCCGAAATAATCAATACAGCACCGGGTTTCATTCCGGCATAAATTTTTTCCAGCAAGCCAGCACGCTCAGCTAGGGGAATGAACTGAAGAGTGAAGTTGAGAACCACAACGCAGGCGTTGGATATTTCAGTTTCTAGCAGATTTTCGCAGCGGCATTGAATATGGCTGGACAGTTCAGGGAAATCGGCTAGCTTTGATTCGAGTTTTTCTATCATGGCAATAGAGTTGTCTACAGCGATAATCGAATAGTCTTTGCACCGCACTCCACGGGCCGACGCTAACGTGGCGCCCCCCAGGCTGCAACCAAGGTCGTATATATTGCTTTGCTCCTGACAATAGCGTTCGGCCAATACCCCAATCATCGCTATTATGGTGCTATACCCGGGCACAGACCGATTAATCATATCCTCGAAAACATTGGCAACTCTGTCATCAAACACAAAGTCCCCTGGAAGCATTTCCTGAGCAAAGATACGATCCTTGTTTGCTTCTGACTTAATTGGAAACTCCTCAAATATTATCGATTGCGTGTTGTGACTTGCCTTAGTTTAAACTATTTTATGATCTTCTTTGAGCCAGACTTTCAATGGCGCGTTAACAGGTAAGCCATGTCACATTCTAGCACCAGTGCGTCGCCACTTCTGATATCAAATCTTCAGCTTCTGAAAGACTTGCAAGCGGATTATGGTGTGCTGGATTTGGCCTGTGGCATGGGTAGAAACGGTTTATTTTTGGCTAGCCATAATGTATCTGTAACATTTGCAGATAATAATGAGGCTGCTATACAAACTCTCGCCGCAGTACTGGAAAATAAGGGACTGACAGGCGAGTGTTGGGTAGTCGATTTTGAGGAAGAAGAAAGCTATCCTTTGCAGCACAAACAGTTCGATGCTGTAATAGTATTTAACTATTTGCACCGGCCTTTACTGGACTCGATTAAACAATCAATTCGACCTGGTGGTCTGATTTTTTATGAAACGTTCACAATAAAGCAAAGAGAATTTGGTAGGCCCAATAACCCAGATTTCCTTCTTCAGCCCGGAGAGTTGCTTAATACTTTTGATGGTTGGGAAATAATTCATAGTTTTGAAGGTCAAGCGACGGACCCTCAACGAGCCATCGCCAGCCTGATTGCCAGAAGGCCCGAATAGGGCACGAGTATTGAAACGAAATGAGTATATCTAAAATATTATCTCTGAATTTTGGCGGAAAAAGAAATTCTTCCCAGCGCTCTTTTGAATGCGAAGTGCTGCGCAGCAAGCGTAAAACGCTGGCAATTTATATCACTCATAAGAAAGTAGTCGTGCGCTGCCCGCTACGAGCATCAAAAGCCGAAGTAGAAGAGTTTATCAACTCAAATCAAGGCTGGATCGAAGGTCGACTCTACGAGGAATCGCTACGCGACAAGGAAGTACTGCGTATCGAGAAAGGCGCAAAGATATTCTATCGTGCAAAAGAGCGCACGATTGTATTCAAAGAAGGCCGAAAGAAGAGAATTCTGCTGAATGGCGACGAGTTTATTATTCAGGGGCACAAACTGACAGCGGCGAAGGCCAGGGTTCAGGTCGAAGACTTTTTAATCGACAAAGCCAGTGAATACATATTACCCAGGGCCAGAGGATTAGCACGGCACTTAGGCGTTGAGCACAAAATTACTGAGATCAAACTACGCAAAACCAAATCCAAATGGGGGCATTGCACCTCTACGGGCATCCTTCAATACAACTGGCTAATCATGCTGGCGCCCTACAGCATTATCGACTACATGATTACCCATGAGGTTTGTCATCTTGTACACATGGATCACTCAAAACGATTCTGGAACCAGGTGGAAGCGATATGTGCCGATTGCGATCATTATATTGAATGGCTCAAGGATCATGAGCATCGGTTTTGGTTTTAGTTAGACGGAATAACTGAAGGGCATGTTACTTAAATAAGGTTATTGGCCTGTAGTGCCTGGTGACTGACGCGGATGCAGTATTGCCTCCATAGACACGCCGTAAACCCATCCCTGGGGGCTCGATTCGGCATCCCTGCCTCATTACGGTCTACTCCGG
>NVVJ01000094.1 GCA_002402175.1 SAR86 cluster bacterium | reverse complement strand
TAATTACTACCAGCATGAGGAGGACATTGAAGCCTGGCGTCAGTGTATTCGCCTTACTCGGGAGATTATGCAGCAGCCAGCGATGGATAGTTATCGCGGCGAGGAGATTCAGCCGGGAGTCGGAGTAAACAGTGATGAAGAGATAGATCAGTGGGTCAAACAAAATATTGAAAGTGCCTACCATCCTGCTGGTACTTGCAGGATGGGTTCGGCTGATGATCCCTTTGCTGTTGTCGGCACTGACTGCAACGTGCATGGCTTAAATAATTTGAGAGTAGTGGACGCCTCAGTATTTCCAAGCCTGCCCAATGGCAATATAAATGCGCCGGTGATTATGGTGGCAGAGAAAATCGCTGATGTAATTTTGGGTGCGCCGCCACTACCGGCAGCAGAAGTTGAGATCAGTGTGTCCAAAGATTGGCAAAGCCGGCAACGAGAAGGGTCGCCAGTACGATAAAAGAGTGCAGCCATGATATGGGAAGACACCCGCAGAACGCGGTGGGTCAAGTGTTGGGCTGAAATGAATTCAGTTCAAAATGAGGGAGAACAGGGTTCGAGCCTCATTCAATAGAATAAAGCTTTGAAAATCTGGCGTTGTGGTTTAGCTGACCTATAAAAGTATGAACATCCGATATAGTCGGTAGCCAATGATCCTCCACTCTTATTTCATCTTGATTTTGCTTACCAAATATAACAACTTCATCACCGGATGTTATTTCTCCCCATCCATCTGTTATATCAACCATAGTGGTATTCATCGACATATTACCGACGGTTGGGTACCTTTTGCCGCCTATTAATACTTCGATTAAATCTCGTGGAATCCCGTTAACTTTTCCAATAGGGATGTTAGCCAGATAGCTATCTTGTTGTAGTGTGTAGTTACTGCCATATCCTACAGAACTTCCTTTGGAGTAAAAATTGATTTGTCCTACTTTGGAATAGACTGACATCAAATGCTGTAATGCATCCGGTGCTTCTTTTTCTAGTTTTTCGCCAAAAACCAGCGAACCTACCCGCACCATATCCAAATGTGCCTCTGGCAAACGCAATGTGGTGGACGTGTTGGCAACATGCAGTAAAACATTGCGGCGGTTCAGCTTGGCATTTTCAATAATCCAGTCGGCTTGCTCTTTAAAGACTGCAAGGGCAGCACGTGTTTCAGAAAGATCGGTTGCATCGGCATTTGGGAAATGCGTCATTATTCCCGCGACTTGAATATTTTTAAGCTCGAATAGCGAAAGCAGCTGGGTTTGTATTTCCGCAACGTTCATATCAAATCCATTTCTAGACATGCCGCCGGTATTTAGATTTAAATGAATTTTGATGTTACGGTTCTGCTCTTCGCCAATTGCTGAAAGAAGTCCAGCCATTTGTAGATTGCCGACCATTTCTTCAACCTCACCATACTGGTCCGGGTTGGAATGGACTGTCAAAAGTTCATGATTACTTGCCAGTCGTAACCTCACGATGGGAGTATTTAAATTCATTTTGTTCATGGTTCTTAATGAATGATTTTCGGTGATTCCAAAATAATCTGCCCCGGCCATTTCGGCGACATTGCCGAGCAGTTCCAGCCCGTGCCCATACGCATCGGACTTTATAACCACCATCAGTTTTGTACTTGCACTAAGAAGCTCAGTCTTTATCAGGCGTATGTTGTCATAAAAAGCTTTTTGATCAATTACAATATAGGTATCTGGCCTTTGTTCTTTGGAGGTCTGTTTTGTATTCCAGTCAGCGATATGATTTAAGAGCGGTTGCGGGTAATCCTCCATCGCCAGATTAACTTGAGAATAAGATGGGGCATTTACACCACCGACGGCAATCAGCAGAACGGTTAAAAATAGAAAGAAATTGCGTAATTTAATGATTCTAGAATTCATTTGGTAGAAGCCTTACCTTATTGAGAGGTTAGTCATTATTTGCATTGTAACGACGAATAATTTGCCCTGGGCGAGCGCTGGTAACAGTGTCTTTATCCCAGACGAGTTCGCCATTTACCCACACAGCATCAATTCCGGTTGAATATTGAAGTGAGTTTTCGAAAGTGGCGTGATCTTGAATTGACGCAGGGTTAAAAAGTACCAGGTCAGCGGCATAGCCCTGTTTAATTATGCCGCGATTGCTAATGCCAAGATTACTGGCTGTAAGGCTGGTCATTTTTCTAATAGCTTCGCTCAGGGAAATAACATTTTTATCCCTGACATAGTTGGCTAACACGCGGGAAAAAGTGCCTTGGCCCCTTGGATGGCTGTCGTTAATGCCACCATCGGTGGTTATGGCCGTATATGGCCACTGCATAAAGGTTTGAATATCTTGTTCACCAATATTGCGGCCAATGACACGCTCCTTAAGGTTATCTTCTTCGGCGCGCTGCAAAAGCTGCATCATCAGGTCCACAGGGTCCATATTTTTCTCGACGGCTAACTCTTCCAATGTTTTACCAATATAAGAAGGCTCTCCATCGTAGTCCGAAATCGTAATGCTCGATGGAGCGGCAATCGAACTTAAGCTATATTCCGCTGCCGGGCGGTCGGTGTAATCGCGCTCAGGCATCAATATGGCCATTGGTGCTTTCCATCCATCGTAAGGATAAATATCAGCGGTAATATCTAGTCCTTCTTCACGGGCTTTATTGAGTTTTTCAAGCACGTGCGTCGCGTTGCCGTGTAATGCATACATTGCCAGTTTAATGTGGCTAATATTTGCGGAGATGTTTGCTTCGCGTGCAATAGTGAGCACTTCGTCAATAGCCTCGGTCACTTTAATGTCTTCGCTTCTGATATGGCTGGAATATTTTCCGCCATATTGTGCAGCTACTTTGGCAAGTTCAATGACTTCTTCGGTTGTTGAATATAATGACGGTTCATACTCAAGCCCTGTCGATAAACCCAAAGCCCCAGCGTCAAGATCACGGCGCAGCATTTCTGCCATTTGATTTAGTTCGTCAGGCGTGGCGGCACGTTTAGAATCATCTCCCATGACAATTTCACGGTAGGTGTCATGTGGTGCAAAATAAGCCAAATTTATTGCGGCAGGACTTTCTTCAAAGACTGAATAGTTATGAGCAATAGAAATAAACGGATCACCAAAGGTGGACGCTCCGCCGTCCAGGCCGCTGACGATTGTGGTAATGCCCTGAGCAAGGGCGCTCTCAGGGGCAGGAAACTTCATTAATTTAGTATCGTGGTGACTGTGTGGATCAATAAAACCTGGAGCTAAAGCTAAGCCGTTAGCCTGCCAAATTTTGTCGTTAGGCTGGGCTTCAAATATTCCAATGTCTACTATGATCCCATTTTCTATGCGTATATCAGCATTTACAGGCTCATTGCCTAATCCATCATAAACGAGTGCATTCTTGATGATCCATGTTGAAGAAAATGCCTCCTGTTCAATAGGGTCAATTTGTTCACCACACGATGCCAGGAGTAATAGACAAAGTCCTGTTATGAGGGTTTTCATATCGATTTTTAAAAACGTTATCATTAATTTATACCTTATTAACCGCGCAAATATTAGTGATTGTGGAACTCAAAGAAAATAAAAGAGGTTAGAGAGCTTTGATTTCCAATCTTGATGCGGGGGTAGGGTAGATACTATAGATACAGGATAAAGTTGCTCTGATTCCTTTAACTAACAAAAACCGCGAAATATACAAGTGCCGCCTACAGTCCAATTAATAGGCGGAACGAACGATTGTGCCGTCAGGGTATACGTCACTCCATCTAGCACCGTACCGTCATCTCTCCAGGTTAGAATTATCACGCCATCATGCACATGAACCCCATGGGTATTAGCGGTTCTAGGTTGGAAATCCGCAACTCCGAGGGTGCCTTCGTTAATATCTGTTAAGGCACTAAATCGTTGAGCATTGGCGGCGACTACCACCGCGTTCTGATAAAGCCCCGCCGCAATTTCGGCTTCCGTGAACCTTGCCGACTGGGTGTATAGCTCATAGGCTGGAAGCGCTACGCTGCTCAACACGCCAATAATAGCTGTGACTATTAGCAATTCGATTAGAGTAAAGCCTTTCTGGGATTTTTTCATAATGATTATCCTTGGCCCTGCCCTACCATCACCACGCGATGTGAATCGCTGGTGACATACAGCTCTACTAGCCCAAACTGACGAGGATTGGGATGCGACACAGTAATTGTATTTCCTTCGCGTCTAATGATGTTGGGAATATTCGTTCCTGGGCAGCTCATTGTGCTATCGGGCGTTTGTCCCTCTGACAGCATAATTCCAATTGCCTGAAAAACCTCTCGGCACGCTTCCATACTTATAATGCTTCGCTCCTGTACAAGTTGCGCGTCTGATTTCATGAGGTCAGGAAAAGCATACATGCCCATGGATACAAAGATCATCATGATGGCCATACCGACACCACCCTTCACATATATGCCGTCCTTGCTCTGGGATTTTTTCCTGTCTTCTTCTTTTGTAATTCGGGCGGTGCTGGCCTGAATCATTTCCACCTGGCGTGCTTCCTGATTGCGATCGCGAGATTTCATGTAGGCATTAGCCTCTGCGACCGACGAGCACTTCTCACAATACTCACCAGAGTCCAGATATCGGGTACAGGTGCCGCAAAGCTCGGCATTGCAATTTTTGCATGTTGCCGTTGCTGGAGCGTTAGGGTGGTTTATACAGCCCACAAAATTATCCTAAACTAGTACATAGATAATCGGAGAATAGCAGGAATAGGCTGCCTTCAAGGAATATTTTAGGTAAAAATGTGCAAAAATCAGCGATTACCACTATTTTTAAATACCTGACTACAACCCTCTGATTACTGCTAGTAGAGGGTTGTAAGCCAGCTATCCCGCGCTTTAAGGGGTTCTAAGGGGTAGATTGTTTTCTAGAGCAGTGAATTCAATTGAAAAGTACGTCTCCTTTGCTGCAGCAACTATTGCAGCAATGACCTAGCGTTCGGCAAACGGGCAGCTTGCCCTGTGTGTCCAGCAGTGGGCTCAACTCTGTGGCGGATCCGTGCAAAGAACTGCTTTCGGCTGTGAGTACAGCCGATCAACGCAACAGAAGTAATAAATCTAGTAGGGGGTGTTTCATATCCCAAGGTCTTTCCGTTCTTGAAGCCACTAGCAGAAACAGAATACACAAAAGCTCGGGCTAATAATTCCATTTGTCCTGGTTTTGAAGCACAATAAAATCTACTACACACTAAAATCATGCGGGTGTAGCTCAGTTGGTAGAGTCCTAGCTTCCCAAGCTAATTGTCGCGAGTTCGAATCTCGTCACCCGCTCCATTTTTACTTGTCGTAAACTCTTTTATACAGCTCGGGTATGTAAACGCCCGATATAGAGTGCATAAAAAAGCCAGCGGCAAAATGCAGCTGGCTTATAGGTCACACCGTTAACGTATTTTAGGATGGGACATTAAGATTTTTTAACACGACGTCTTAAACCAAGTACGCCCAACAACAGCAAACTAAGACTAGCAGGTTCGGGTACGCTGCTGATAGAGGCGTTCCAATTTGCAGTATTATAATCAATATCGGAAACTCGGTAGCTATTCGTTAAATCAGCATGTCCGGCATGAGCGCGTTCAGTAAAAAAGCTTCTAGGGTCTGTTTGTCCGTCAACATATTCAGGCCCATTGGTTATGAGAAAACCGCCGCCGTCTACGCCAAAAGCACAGTCACCGGGAGAGCTGGTAAATCCGCCAGGGCAAACCCAGAAATCGAGAATATCACCGTTAAAACTCATGCTGGCTGGATTTGCATTTCCACCGATATCCTCACCAAAACCTCTGATGCCAGGCGTGGCAGAAAAAACATAATTGTGGATACCGTTTGAATCAGTCAAGCTCGCACTAATGAAATTATTAATAAAGATGGTATTACCGTCACCTTGTATGTCTCCATCAATAACACCTTGAAGGATTGAGCCTGCTTCTCCGTTGGTACTACCCTCAAACAGGTAAGAAAATGAGATGGTTGTTGCGTTAGCTGTCAATGCTGTCGAAGAAAGCAACATTAAGATAGTTAGCTTATTTAATAATTTCATAATATTTAATCCATTGTTGTTCGTCTTTAAAAGCAAACATACCCATAGCCTGGCAATTTCAATTGCTGCATTCAGTTTAGGGCCGTCTCTGCAGGAAGTTGTATTTCAACGTAACCTAATTATCACGCAAGATATGCGCCATAACTTTTGCTCTTTAATTTCAGATAGTTACAAAAGTCGGCAATTGGAAATAAAGTAATATGTAAATATTACTGACACTATTGACAATAGAAAACGAGCTTTCGTCAGTAATCTTTACAAAACCAATCTATGCAGAATTCAAGTCGTTGATTCTTAAGGTGTAAATTTAAGGAATGATTCTTGCACTAATTTAGTGGGAGTAATCGCTCTATTGTATGGGTTTAGGAGAATCACACAGATGAAGAATATCGCCAGAATAGGCTTATTAGGAATCATGTTGCTCAGCCCAATTATCGCACAGGCTGTGCCGATAACAATTACCGCCACCGGGAAAATCACCAGCAGTAGTGATGATATTAATCATTTCGGCCTAGGCACTGGAAGCAATACAATTCTAGACGCCAGTATCACGGCAACTTGGTCCTTTGATACTGACAACTGGGGCTACGTATCTGAGAGTCCCACCAGCGCTCACTATCAATCGACTACAAACTGGGTTGATTCTACAGTTAACATCGATACCAGCACGATCGATATTAATTTCAGTGTAAGCGATGAAGTCACTGACGCGGACACATTCTATGATCAGGTATTCTTGAAAGATGAGGATGGCTCAGATCCTGGCTTAGACAGATATTTCGTTGTCGATCACAATTCCGGTCCTAATGGGGGTGTTGTATCTTATGCATGGATTTTCAGTTATCTCGATAATATCATTACGTCCCTCGACGTTGCGCAAACATTAAGTTGGTCTGCTGATGATTTCACGACCGACATTGGAACTGGTCATTTTCGATTTTTTGACTCTAGTGCATACGCTTGGGGTACTTATCGTCTAGACACCTTTACCATCACTTCAAGTAGCAGTGTGCCAGAGCCTTCAATACTTCTGCTGCTTGGATTAGGCTTGGCTGGGCTTGGAATCAAGCGACGAAAATCATTCAAGGTTTAATCATCGTGAAATATCAAAAAAGGAAAATGTAGAACCAATAATTTGGTTCTACATTTGTTCAGTAGCTTTCCCACTGCACAATCTGCCCAGTGTATTATTCATTCCTTCGATGAAACAGTTGCCTCCGCTTCTATCTCCACCAGATATTCCTCTCCTATGAGCTGTGCTTGCACTAGGGTATTTGCAGGGCGGATTTCGGCGAAGCGTTCGCCATGGGCGCGTGCTACAGCTTCCCAGTGGGCAATGTCGCTGATGAAGATTCGAGTTCTCTCGACATCTTCGAGCTTTCCCCCCAGCGACTCAATAGCTGCCTGAATCTTGTCGATGACATAATGGGTT
>NVVJ01000018.1 GCA_002402175.1 SAR86 cluster bacterium | reverse complement strand
CCATTGGGCCATCCCTGGCCCTCCCGCGCTCCATCCCTGGGCGCTAGTCACTACAAAACAGCACCCCTTCCCAAGCCCCTTATCGAATTCAGTATTCTTTTCAACCAGCGCGCTGATTAAAACGTTTGCCAACCAGGGCAGAGGTGATATTAATCTTCTGGATATCTATTGCTCCACCGGCTATTCCCCAACCCCATGCATCCCGAAGTTTCTGTTCAAGCGGGAATTCCTTTGAGTAACCATAGCCTCCCGTCAGTTGCATGGCTTTTCCGGTAACTTCACGCACCATCTCGTTAGCAAAACATTTCGCTACAGAGCTTTCGGCAATTGAAGGCAGGCCTTTTTCCGCGTTAACCACAGCACGGTAAAGAAGAAGGCGTGCGGCTTCCAGTTTCATTTTCATTTCTGCGATCTGGATTTGTACCGCCTGAAAGTCTATTAGTGGTTTGCCGAATTGTTGGCGCTGTTGGCAATAATCCAGTACGAAGTCGAAGGCTGATTGCCCTACGGCAAGTGACATTGTGGTGTTTCCACAACGTTCCAGGTCGAAGGCGTCCATTAATTTACTAAAACCACCAGCGGTCACCAGTATATTTTCTAGTGGCACTTCAACTTCATCAAAATACATGTCAGCGCTATACACTCCGCGAAAACCCATATGATGATCTCGTGCGCCAAAGCTAAATCCATCTGTGCCCTTGGGAACCAGTACGGCGCCTATGCCCTTGGCTCCGCTGATTTCGTCCATACGGCAGTACACAATGTAGGCTTCTGAGTGGCCGGCACCAGAGCACCAGCGCTTGCTTCCATTTATAATAACGCGGTCTTTTTCAATTCTTGCTTTTGTGGTGAGATCGGTTAGCGCGGTACCAGCGTTTGGTTCTGACATGGATACGGCGACTACAATCTCTCCCGAACATACTTTGGGCAGAACCTTGGCGCGCATTGCGTCATTGCCAAAGTGAGCAATAGCCAGGCTGGGCCCAAAGCACGATTCGAATACCGGAAAGGCTACCGCTATTGAGACTTTGGCCAGCTCCTCCAGAACCAAAACGGCGTCAAGATGCGACATGCCACCACCGCCATACTTGCTGTCCAGATTGACTCCAAGGTAGCCGAGTTCGGCATAGCGCTTGCGTAACTCAATACCCGGCGGCTCATCAGAGCGTTCAACTTCGCGGGCTATATCGGGTAGCTCTTTCTGTGCAAACTGGCGAACCGACTGTTGCAGTGCTTGTTGTTCATCGGATAGAACAAAATCCATCAGGAATTCCTCAATTGAATTAGCTTGAAACCGGCTTCATTGTAGTGCAACTCCTGGTTAAGCCAAAGATCAATTCTCTTCCACGCAGGCAGGGTTTGGTTTCCATCCTTATGCCCACAACTGCTATAATCGCGCCGGTTTTTATCATGGTAAGTGAATAGCGCCTTTTTCCACAGCATAGAGACGGAATGTCTGTCACATGCAGGGAAGGCTCTTATACTACAAGTAGCAATATTATGAATCTCAATGACGAAATAGCACGTCGCCGTGTCCTGGCTATTATCTCTCACCCGGATGCAGGCAAGACTACTATTACCGAAAAATTGCTGTTGTTCGGTAACCTTATTCAGGTGGCGGGAACTGTTAAAGGTAAAAAATCTGATCGCCATGCAACTTCCGACTGGATGGCCATGGAGCAGCAGCGTGGTATTTCTGTTACGTCCTCGGTTATGCAGTTTCCCTATAAAGACAGAATGGTGAACTTACTTGATACCCCGGGCCATGAGGATTTTTCTGAAGATACTTATCGGGTACTGACCGCGGTGGATTCGGCTCTGATGATAGTAGATGGCGCCAAGGGTGTTGAAACCCGAACTGTTAAGCTGATGGATGTGTGTAGGTTACGCGACACCCCGATTTTTACTTTTGTGAACAAGATGGATCGCGATATTCGAGATCCTATTGATATTCTTGACGAAATTGAAACTGTACTAAAAATCAAATGTGCGCCGATTTACTGGCCTCTTGGAATGGGAAAAGAATTCAAGGGTGTTTACCATTTTGGCTCCGATACTGTTCATGTTTTTCAACAGGGGCAGGGCAATAAAATTCCTGATGAGGTTTATATTTCAGGTTTGTACAGTTCTGAAGTCGATGATCTGCTTGGAAGTTATGCGCAAGATTTTCGCGACGAGATCGAACTGGTAAAAGGCGCGAGTCACGAGTTCGACAGGGATGCCTACTTAAAGGGAGAGCTGACCCCTGTTTACTTTGGTACTGCCCTGGGAAATTTTAGTGTAAAAGAAATGCTCGATGATTTTGTTGATTGGGCTCCGGCTCCTCTGAGCCGGGAAACAGGATCAAGAACTGTTGATGCGTCAGAAAGTGATTTCACCGGATTCGTGTTTAAGATTCAGGCCAATATGGATCCTAAGCATCGCGATAGAGTTGCCTTTATGCGAATTTGTTCTGGTGAGTATAAGAAAGGCATGAAGATGCATCATTCTCGAATTGGGAAAGATGTAAAAGTAACAGATGCTGTAACCTTTCTGGCGGGAGATCGATCTCAGGTCGAGACGGCAGTGTCGGGAGATATTATTGGGCTGCATAATCATGGCACGATACAGATAGGAGACACCTTTACCGCGGGAGAAAAATTAAAATTTCGTGGTATTCCGCATTTCGCACCCGAGTTGTTTAAGCGCATTCGCCTCAACGACCCACTGAAGTTAAAACAGTTATTGAAAGGCTTAAGTCAGTTGTCAGAAGAGGGCTCTACCCAGCTTTTTAAACCTCTCAAAAATAATGACCTTATTGTAGGTGCGGTGGGTGTGCTTCAATTCGAAGTAGTCGCTTTTCGTCTTAAGGATGAATACAAAGTCGATTGCATTTACGAACCAATATCTGTGCATGCAGCTCGCTGGGTAGACTCGGATGACAAAGCCAAACTGGATGAGTTTCGCAAAAAGGCTCACGACAACCTCGCCATAGATGCCGGTGGGTATCTAACTTACCTGGCTCCCACAAGAGTCAACTTGAGTTTAATGGAAGAGCGTTGGCCTGAAATAGAATTTCGGGCTACACGAGAGCACTAGCGCTTTAACATATACCTTAACTAACACCTTACTAACCAGAACAAGAATTTCTATGTCCGATTGTCATATGCAGTTTCAGGTACAGGCCTGCGATGGTAAAGCGCGCAGAGGGGCTATGACATTCCCTCGAGGTAAGGTTGAGACTCCGGCTTTCATGCCAGTGGGTACTTACGGTACTGTAAAAGGACTTAATCCTCATCAAATAAGGGATACGGGCGCTGATATTATTCTTGGAAACACCTTCCACCTTATGCTGCGCCCGGGTACTGAAACCATAGCTGAGCATGGAGACCTCCATGATTTCACGGGCTGGTCCAGACCCATGCTTACCGATTCTGGCGGGTTTCAGGTTTTTAGCCTGGGAGACATGAGAAAAATCTCCGAAAAAGGTGTCAATTTTAAATCCCCAATTGATGGCGCTAACATATTTCTGGGCCCGGAAAATGCCATCGAAATTCAGCATAAGCTTGGCGCGGATATCATCATGGTGTTTGACGAATGCACGCCATATCCGGCAACGGAAGCCGAGGCGACAGAATCTATGCAGTTATCAATGCGCTGGGCGGACCGCTGCAAACAGGCTCATGGTGATCACAGCTCCGCTTTGTTTGGAATTGTGCAGGGTGGGATGTATGGCCACTTGCGAGCACAATCTCTACAGGGTTTGATTGAGTTGAATTTTGATGGCTATGCGCTTGGAGGCTTGTCTGTAGGTGAGCCTAAGGATGAGATGGCGGCCGTAATTGAGCAATGCGCCTGCGAGATGCCAGCTGACAAACCGCGTTATTTGATGGGTGTTGGTACGCCTGCCGATATAGTGCATGCGGTAAGTCAGGGAATTGATATGTTTGATTGTGTCATGCCAACTCGTAATGCCCGCAATGGACATTTGTTTACGTCCCAAGGCTTGCTGCGCCTGAGAAATCGACGATATCGTCAGGATACGGCACCCCTGGATGAAAACTGTAATTGCTACACCTGCCAGAACTTTTCACGTGCCTACCTGCATCACCTCGATAAATGCCGGGAAATGCTAGGTGCGCAGCTGAATACCATCCACAATTTGCACTACTACCAGCAGCTTATGACAGGATTACGTGAAGCTATAGAGCAGGGTGGTTTGGCGGATTTTATTGAGCAGTTTCATCGCGATCAGCAAAATTTGTCTGGATAGCCTGTTCGCTGGCTTGAATCTTCAGGTTTTATCCCAATTATAAGCAAAAGGCTTGGAAGCATATAACTGGAATAGCTTGTGGCCGAGTTGTAGTTTCAGGCGAAAAAACAATATAGAAGCTTCCCGAAGAAGGGTACAATCCCGAATCTTTTATACGCAGTCCCAAAAGACTTTATTTATCCACTAGAGAATCACTCATGGACCTAATATTTCCCATAGCCTATGCCCAGGAAACGGGGCAGCCGAGTATGACTTATAACTTAATTTTGTTCGGTGGCATGTTTTTATTGTTTTACCTGATACTTTGGCGTCCTCAGTCTAAAAGAGCCAAGGAGCACAAGGAATTGATCGGCGGCATCTCCAAGGGAGACGAGATCATGACTTCGGGTGGCTTGTTAGGCAAGGTTACTCGAGTCAGCGATGATTACATTGCTGTTGAAGTCGCGGAAGGGGTTGAACTCAAGCTACAGAAGTCTTCTGTTGCGGGTGCCCTGCCCAAAGGAACTATCAATCAGATCTAGCAGGTTTCGCCCTGGCAAAAGGAAGAGCCGTGCGAGCGGCTACTTGTTATTATGTTAAATAAATATCCTGCATGGAAAAACATCCTCATTTTGTTAGTGGTTTTCTGGGCGCTGCTTTACTCGCTGCCTAATCTTTATCCTGATGATCCTTCTCTACAGATATCTCATGAAACTCTAGAGCTCGGTGAAGGAGATATGCCGATTATCATCACCGCGCTTGAGGCGGCGCAGATTGAATATTTCGGTGACGAGGTAGTATCAGAAAGCATCCTCATTCGTCTCAATTCCCTAACTGATCAGCTACGTGCCAAAACCGCAATCGAAGATGCGCTGGCAGACGACTACATTGTTGCCCTGAATCTTGCACCCACCACTCCAGGCTGGATGCAGGCAATAGGCGCAGGCAAGATGAATCTTGGTCTTGATTTACAAGGTGGCGTTCACTTTCTAATGGAAGTCGATATGGATGCGGCTATAGAAAGAAGAATGGAGGACAACCTCAGTAACGTCAGAACTATTCTTCGGGAACAAAGAATTCGCAGCCGAGGTTTGACTCTGGTTAGTAATATGCATCTCGAAGTTCGATTTGCCAGTGCAGATGATCGTACTAGCGCCAGATCCGAATTAAGAGATGGCTTTCCTGAATTGCAATTTCAGAATCGCGAGGCCGGTGGGCTATTCCTGCTCGATATGCGCATGACTCCCGATACGGCGCTGCAAATTCAAAGAGATACCTTGCAGGCGAATCGAACAACTTTATTGAATCGAGTTGACTCTTTGGGCGTATCAGAACCAACAGTGCAGCAACAAGGTTCGGACAGAATAATAGTAGAGCTACCAGGCTTACAAGACCCCGCTCAGGCGATTCGAATTTTGCAACGCATCGCAACTCTGGAATTTCATCTTGAAGCAGAACTTGGAGCACCGAGCCTAAGCTATGAAACCTACGAATATGAAGGCCTGCTGATCAACGTAGACAACGATGTGATTTTGCAGGGGGATAGAGTTAGTAACGCTGTTTATTCTCTTGACCAGAACAGCCAGCCTCAGGTGTTGTTGAGTCTTGATGCCCAGGGTGGTAATCAGATGAATCGCATTACCCGGGACAGTATTAATCGCAAGATGGATATTCTTTTAATTGAAACAAAATCAAGAACGGTATTGTCAATTAATGAAGATGGCGAAGAGGTAGAGGAAACAGAATTTTACGAAGAGAAAAAACTAATAATGAACGCGGTAATCCGCTCGGCATTGGGTCGTCAGTTTAGCGTTACCGGTTTATCTCCTCGAGAAGCGAGTGATCTGGCGCCATTGATACGATCAGGGTCCTTAGCTGCTCCTATGACAATTGTTGAGCAATCAGTTATCGGCCCGTCAATGGGTCAGGAAAACAAAGAACAGGGTATCTTAGGTGTGCAGGTGGCTGCGGCTTTAGTGGTTATGTTTATGCTGTTTTATTACCGGGTTTTTGGTATGGCGGCCAACGCGGCATTGATTATGAATATATTGATGATTGTGGCTGTAATGTCTTCGATCATTCCTGCCACGTTAACTTTGCCGGGAATTGTCGGCATCGTTCTTACGGTGGGTATGGCGGTGGATGCGAATGTGCTGATATTTACTCGTATTAGAGAAGAGCTAAATAATGGATTCTCTCCTCAGCAAGCTATTGATGCAGGGTATAACCGTGCCTTCACAACAATTCTGGATGCAAACTTGACCACCTTTCTGGTAGCTGCCGTGTTGTATACCATTGGTACCGGGCCGGTTAGGGGGTTTGCTATAACCTTGATGATTGGAATTATTACTTCGATGTTTACGGCAATAATTGGAACCAGAGCAATTATTAATTTTATTTACGGTGGGAAGTCTGTAAAAACATTGGCCATAGGTGGGGTAATAAAACCTGTTGAGGCTAAGTCTTGACCACGTTGGTTCCTGACTGTTTACTAATTTTTTACATAACTTAATAGATTGAATTTATGCAGAATGTAAGCCAAATTGATTTCATGGGAGTGCGCAAGCTAGCTGGTGGGTTGTCGGCTGTACTTGTGGTTATTTCAATTGTTTCACTAGCCATTAATTCCTTGGAATTCGGCCTGGATTTCACCAGTGGTACATCAGTGCGCCTGGGATATTCAGAATCGGTAGTGTTAGCTGACGTCAACCAGACTCTGGATGAAAACGGTTATGAAGAAGCCGTCGTAGTAAGCTTTGGTTCGGATAGAGAGATCAGAGTCATATTGGCTGTTGATGAAACTGTCGCCATTGGAGAGCAGGCTGCTCAAGCGGCGGTAGTTGGTGACACCATCGCTGAGCTTTTAGGTCGTAGTAGCGCCGGTGAAGTTACTTTACTAGGTTCTGATTATGTCAGTGCAAAAGTTGGTGGCGAACTGGTTGAGACTGGCGGCTTAGGCATGTTGGTCGCTCTGGGAATTATCATGGTGTATATTTCCGTGCGATTCCAGTTCAAATTCGCAGTTGGGGCTGTTGTAGCTCTAGCCCACGACATTATCATTACGCTTGGTATTTTTTCTTTAACGCGTATGGAGTTCAACCTAAACACACTGGCTGCATTGCTTGCGATAATTGGTTATTCCTTAAATGATACGATTGTAGTGTCCGACCGCATTCGAGAGAACTTTCGACGTCTGCGCAAAGGAACCCCGCTCGAGATGGTGAATATTTCTCTTAACCAGACTCTTAGTCGTACTGTGATCACATCATTTACAACCTTACTGGTTCTTTGTTCAATCCTGTTTATCGGTGGTGAGTCTACGCAGGGTTTTGCTATTGCACTTATTATAGGTGTGGTGATTGGTACGTACTCTTCTATTTATATCGCTTCTAATGTAATTCTTTACATGAATGTTACTCGTGAAGATTTGATGTTGCCTGTCAAGGAAGGTTCAGACCTGGACGATATACCCTAGTGACTCCGGGTCTACATTATTGCTATGTTCTAGCCGGTCAATCCTGAACTTTAATTATGGAGCTGGTTCTAGCCTTGATTCCTGCGCAGCGGTTTAAAGATACACATGTACAGCGAATACACTTGTGTGCCGATAAGCTCTTCATGCGTGTATTAGTTCTAGCCTTTTTCCTCTTTTCTTTATCTACTCAATCAGCTGCTCAGGATGAGCAGCTTTTTCCGCGTCCTCCTGAACTGGAACTCGCCATAAATTTCTGGGTGCGAGTGTATACCGAAGTTAATACTCAAAGTGGTTTCCTGCATGACTCACAGAATCTGGGTGTGATATACACCGCAATGGATTTGGACAGGCGTGCAATAGAAGTTCGGCGTACTTCTATTCAAAAAGATTTACGCACTCTCGCGAGCGGTAAGCGAGATCAACTGACTCCAAGTCAGGTTGAAGTTCTGGCATCCTGGCCGGTTGATGTGAGTAATCAGACCTTGCGGGCAGCTGCATCAAATATACGCTGGCAGCTGGGTCAATCTGATCGTTTTCTGAGAGGCCTGCAGCGTTCAGGCGCTTATAGGAAGCACATTAATGAAGTGCTAAGAGAAAAAGGCCTACCCCTGGAGCTTGGCGTGCTTCCCCACGTTGAATCTTCGTTTAATCCAGGCGCCTACTCAAGTGCATCGGCTGCTGGTATGTGGCAATTTACTCGCGCGACTGGTCAGCGATTTATGCGTATCGACCATATAGTAGATGAGAGGATGGACCCATATTCCGCAACCAGCGCCGCCATGAGCCTGTTGGAGTATAACTATAGCGTATTAGGCTCCTGGCCTTTGGCTCTTACGGCCTACAACCATGGCGCTGGAGGTATAGCCCGAGCTGTACGCGAGACAAAAACCACTAACATTGAAGACATCATCGCCAATTACAAAGGGCGAGCTTTTGGTTTTGCTTCCAGAAATTTTTATCCTCAATTTCTTGCCGTGGTTCAGGTTGAGAATGACGCCAGACGTTATTTTGGTGACATACGTTTCAATCCGGCACCGGACTTCCGCGAAGTTGAAACTGATGCTTATATTGATGCCGAAGTTTTTGCTAGCTCTATTGGTATTAGCCTAGAGCAACTCAAAGATGACAATCGCGCTTTACGACCGGTGGTTTGGGAAGGAAATAAGCGGATTCCAAAAGGGTTTGTAATCAAGGTGCGTGCAGAGGCTGTGCCTGCTGGCAACTTGCTTGCCATGATACCCAGTGATTTTAAATTTGGTGTACAGACCCCGGATATTGCCTATGTAGTGGAGCGAGGAGACAGCCTTTCAGTTATCGCTCGGCGCTTTAATACTACCGTCACTCGTCTTACATCGTTGAATCAACTAGCCAGCCGAAACAGAATACAGATTGGACAGCGTTTGTTGCTGCCTCAGGACAATAGCAATGCTACGCAAGCGGCTATGGCGAGTCAGGTAGCTTCGAATACCGGAGCCTATACTGTTCGCCGTGGCGATACCGTATCACTGATTGCGGCCCGCTATGGTGTCACTGAGCAGGACCTGCTGCGTTCAAGTGGTATCACCGACCCACATCGCATATACCCAGGGCAGCGGATCAGGCTGCCCGGCTTTGAATCAAACGAAGAGGTTGAAGTTGCCATTGTGGCGGATCTGACACCGGTTCCTCCTGTTCAAGTTCAGTTTGCTGATGAGGCTACTGGGTCTTCGGTTGTCGACAATATCCAGGCAGCCGCTACGTTGCCGGAACCTGAACCTCTACCTTTTGCGAACGAAGTTTCTACGATCACGCCGCAACTAGCTTTTAACGAGGTACAGTTGCCACCAGCTGCAGTTCTGCCTGACAATCAAGAACTGCTGGATACTCCTGTGAGTGATGAAGTGGGAGAGGCGATTGCGCTCGATCCAGAACTGGATGTTACAGAAAGCAATGAGCAGTTGACGGAAGTTTTGTCGGCTGATCCATCGGACTACACGGTGGCTAGTAATAACACGGTCGAAATTCAGGCCTCAGAAACATTAGGACATTATGCAGACTGGTTGGGCATCAGAGCCTGGGATGTTCGTCGATTAAATAATTTGGCGTATCGAGATCAGGTCATCATCGGCAAACGGCTTAAGCTGGATTTTTCCCAAGTCAATATTGCGGAATTTGAATTAAAAAGACGTAACTTTCATTCAACGTTGCAGCAAGAATTTTTTAGTAATTTTCGTATTCAAAACGTAGAACAGTATAAGGTCAGGCGCAACGATAATGTGGGCAATATTGCGCGAAATCGTTACTCCACTCCCATCTGGCTGCTGCGCCAATACAATCCTGGTTTGGATTTCAATCGAATTCAAATTGGCCAGGAGATAGTGTTTCCTCTAGTTGAAAGAGTGCAGTAATAATTGCTCATCTGTTTTCAATCTGCCTGTTGATCATGTGTCCGGTTATTTTTTTAGCAGTACTACATTGAAGAATGTAACTGGGTCTGAGTTTTCTTCAATTTGCGCTTCCAAATCATAGAGCGAACCTTGAATCTCCAAGTTTTTAACTATTAGCCTATTATTAATAGTGATGATTGATTCGATTTGAGGCTGAAGGGTTGATTCAAGAAATTCTACAGTTATAAGCTCAAGTTCAAGTTGCTCAAGAAGCCCTACTC
Source organism: SAR86 cluster bacterium (assembly GCA_002402175.1). Classification (GTDB taxonomy): domain Bacteria; phylum Pseudomonadota; class Gammaproteobacteria; order Pseudomonadales; family Pseudohongiellaceae; genus UBA9145. The sequence goes on along the minus strand of NVVJ01000018.1, from coordinate 43,186 downwards.
TGAATTGAGCGCTAAGTAGAAGTCCATCCGAAGTCCTTATGAATGGCACGGTAAGTAAGGGGCCAGTTATCGAGGGTAGAAGTTTAAGATCGATTTTCGGTTCTGTCTTAATAATCTGTTCACTTTGAATTTCCTGTTCCAGACTAATGAAAGGATCAAATATACTGCAAACATCGCTGCCTGATTTTGCGCTCAAAATATCCTGAAAGACAGGTAGGCAAGCGATAGACTCCAAATAAGGTATTCGATTAACAGAAACCAGTTGAGCAAAGTAACCTTCACCAGAAATAATCCCGCTGTCACTAATTTTAAGTGCATATGTAAATCCTGCTGCTTGCCCTGGTTGCAAGTTTTTTACATAACAAGTTAATTCCCCGTGTCCCTCGAGAGTAGAGTCACCGGATATTAGTAGGGTTTCATTTGCCTGCGTTAACACAGTACATTGACTATCGTCTGTTCTATAAAGATTTGAATTGTGAGCGTTCGAGAATACAATCGCTAAATCGTTTAATGAGCTTGTAGAGGTGTTGCTCACTTCGACGCTGTAGTTTATCCAGTCCTCAACAAATGCGCCTGTCCTATTGCTGGTTTGTATGATTGAAAGAGATGAAGATGACTCAAGATCAATAGTTGTAGTGGTCTCGAATATTGAAGGCTGCCTGGGCAAGACTTCTGGAGTCAGATCACTAATCACGTAGGCTGTGGCATTGAGTGAGAATACGGCATTGGCGCCTTTTGCAAGATCATTTCTGTCAATTCCACATGGACGCCCAAGGCACAAACTGTTGGGCGTAGACAGCCTGTTTAATCTTGATGTGAATTCCGATAGCGGAGTTGTTGATACAAAAGAGCTTGGCATCTTTGTGGCAAAAACATCGTCAATTTTGTATCCCGCTGAAAAGGGAAAAGTGCCGCCGTCTGGGCTGTCTTCTCTGCTTACCGCTAGCCCCATATTCCCACCCAATAAGGCGGCAATATCTCGCCTGCCCCTACATGCGGGGCCAGTATCAATGACGGACAGAAGACGGCCTGCGAACCCTTCTCTGAAAAAATCACCCATAACGGCATTGACACCTGAAGCACTCACTCCGCAAAGATCTGTATCTGATAATTCTGTGAACGGATGTACCAACAAAATCATGTCGGCTCCTGTGCCGAGTCTGATATCCGACAGTTCTTGAAAAGACGCATGGGTTTCTGATGTTAAATCTTCGAAAACTGAGCTAATAGATGACTTGTCAGCTGAGTATTCAACCTGGCCGAGCGCGGCCAACCTTAAAGTAATATTCACATTGTTACGTTGATAGAATTGATTGGTTGCGGTGATAAGGTACTGAATTTCACTTTCCAATTTGTCCCGATGATATTCTCTGGCAGTGTCAGAATATAAAACAGTAACGTCTATGAGAGCGTTTTGATGAGAACTGGAATTTGGGTCTTCTGGATCTGTTCCAAGAATATTTTCATTGATATCTGATACACCATCTCTATCTGTATCAAATAAAATATCTCTTGCTACGGAGATTGTCAGGGTTTGTCCTTCAATGGAAAAATCGCCATCAGAAAAGCCAATTGTTTCTGTCGATTGAGAGTTAACAGCAATGTTATCTTCTCGGCTCGAAACTGTGATGGATGATGAGAATTCGGGGCGAATGTCGATGTTACCGACTATATAGTAGTCTATTTGATAGAAAGAATTAGCCTTGATTCGCGGTAAAATACAAACGATCGCAGTTTTTCCTTCTGGCGTCCACTTAGAACATCTGTCATCTAACCCTCGTACATCGACTAATGCAGAGAACTGAATATTAATGTTAACCAAGGTAAGTTCTGAATTTGTGGGATTGCTAATATCAATATAAAACGGAAGCCTCTCGCCCTGAAAAACAAAAGACTTGGATGTGTGATGCCGAACAAAAGCGTCTGTTTGCGAAAATGAATAATTTGCAAATAGTATGATAGTTACAGAAAACGCTGCATGGAAAATATATTGTAATAATCTAAAACTAGACCTCATGACCATTTACCTATTTGCGTTGTGATCCCATTGTTTCCGTGGCCTAAGTTTATCGGCTTACGCGTTAGATTGGAATCAATCTAACAAGTCTACTGACGCTAAGAAGGAGTGCTGAGTACGTGTATTTAATGTGCGGGTTGCAGCTACCTGGCTCAGGTATAAGGGTGTGAGGAGGCAGCAGATTATAAGCCTTTTCAAAGTTTTCTTGACCACCCACGAAATAAGTGGTATTTCTTAAGCGAAAATGGAGATAGCGCATACAAATACTCATTATTTGTAGATCAATTTCGAGCCTTCTCCTAAAACTGCTATTTGCATCGTCTGGGTGCAATGCCATGAGTAATACGGCAGCATAGGATGATTTCATGGATTTCGAAACTGTACATAATTTTTATGAACGGCTGGTGCTGGAAAAAGTCGTAGAACTAAGCTCAACTGAACTAGAGGGGAGTTCTGATGGTGCGCTTTGTGATATTGCCTGCGTGGCGCTGAACAGGCTCCCGGCTTACTATGTGCGTCACAATGTGGATACTTATTTTTACATGCCAGTTATTGAGCATCATAAGGTCGACGCTGAAGTTGACGATGCCGTTTCTTACGCTATTAATTTCATAGCAGAGCATCAGCCAGATTAACCAAGCGCTTGAGTTCTGGCTAGGCTGGGATACTAAGCTTATAACCGCTAGTCGTCAGCTCCTAAACGTGAAAAGACAGTGGTGTATTTCTTTATTAGTGTTTCATTGCTGTACATTTCAAGTCGAGCTTTAGGCAGTTGCTTTCCTTCGCGTTTTATTTCTTGCCATTCAGATAACTTTGAAGCAATGAGTCGTGCAGTACTTTCAATGTCTGAATTTATGGGATATAAAAACTGTGTATCTAAATACTCTGGATACACCAGATTATCTGGAGTAAGTGGGGTGCAGCCGGCAATACAGGCTTCCTGTATTGCTAGTCCCTGAAAGTCGTGTAAGGCCGTAGAAAGCACCACATCACCTTGTTGAAGCAGGGCATAATAATGTTCCTGGTTTGCGATAAATCCAAATTCGCCGAACTCAAATTTAAGAGCGTGAGCATGCTGCATTAGCAGGGTGTGTATTTTCTCAAACTCTTCTGGTTGTTCTCGAAACTGCTCGCCAACAACATGTAAGCGAACAGGGTATTTTTTCTCATTGATTATTTGAACTAACTTCAGAAGTAACTTTGGTCCTTTGTCATATTCCCAGCGGTGATTCCAGATGACTTCCAGTGGGCCTTGATTTTTTGCTGAGTGTTTTACAAGTTTGATGTTGGGTAGTGATACAGGAATTACTTCGCTTTTTTCCAATCGAGGCATTAAACCTGGGGGCAGGTCGTCAGGTAATTTATTAAAAAGATTCCTGGCACCTTCTAAAAACGTGTCGCGGTTGTATGCGCTATTAAAAACAATTGTATCAGCGCACAGCGCTGAATAGATTGGCACAAGTTGTGGCTCTACATTCCCTGTCCGCTGTTGTGTGCCGGGTGGGTATACAAACTGATTCTCATGAAAATAAACAATACTTGGAATTTTCGCTAGCGAGGGAATGAAGCCGCGCAGGCTGGAAAGATCGGTCATCGAAGTGGCTATGAGTAAATCGTAATTCCTGCCTAGTTCCTCGGCCGAACCGAAGCCCCATTGCAAGCTATTACCGCGAATACGCCAGTTAAAATTTCGCGGAGGCAAGGCTAGTTGGGTCCAGTCATGCTGTGGGAACATACAGACAAGACGGTGGCGCCAAAGCTTATGGCTACTGGCGTCATAGGCGGACAGTAGTAAGATTTTGAGGTTCATCGGCGGTGACTTTTATTGTTCGTCGTTTCGGCTTTTGGGTATTTTTGCAAATCAACTCGCAACAAGGTAGCTTCCTGTTTCCATCTTAATAGCTGGGCAGGACGACCTGGCTATACAGCAACACATTAATCGAAAGCAATCTAAAAAGGGGTTAGACAATGACGATTAAATTGCACGGTATGACTTATAGCAACTATTACAACATGATAAAGACAGTGATGATAGAGAAGGGGATGAGCTTCGAGGAAGTGCATGTATTGCCTAATCAGGAATCAGAACTGTTAAGTAAAAGCCCGATGGGAAAGGTGCCATGCATGGAAACAGAGCACGGTTTCTTAACTGAAACCGGTGTGATGATCGATTACATTGATTCCCTTGGAGACGGGCCATCGTTTTATCCCTGCGATCCATTTGCTAAGGCTAAAGTTCAGGAATTAATACGCCATATAGAACTTTATATCGAGCTGCCTGCGCGACGGCTGTACGGTGAAGTGTTTTTCGGCAGGCCTGCATCAGACGAAGAAAAAGTGGTAGTTAGAGGGCTGTTAGAGCGAGGCTTTTCCTCATTGGCGAGTCTGGGGAAATTTGATCCTTATCTTGCGGGAGCAGATCTGACTTATGCTGATTTCTATTTTCGTTTTAGCGTTGCCCTCGCCACCATAGTTTGCAAGAAGGCGCTAGATTGGGATGCTATTAATGAAATCCCTAATATAAAGGCATTATTGAATCTTATAGACGAGCGGGCCTCTATTAAACAGGTGCTGGCAGATCAGGCTAAATCAGCCTGACCCGCCGTTCTTATGGTTAGCGATGTGGGATTCTTTCGAGAATTCCTGCATTGCTGCTCATGTCGAGAATTGTGTCGATATTCTTAGCTATATCTTCAACGCTGGCTTCAAGGCCAAGGTCGACACCGGTATTTTCTCGGACATCTGCGGAATAATATCTGCCTCCTGAGGCCTGAATAATACGACCATTAGGTGCATCTTCTGAGCAAAGAAATACTACGGCAGGAGTTACTAGTTCCGGCGCAAGGCGTTCGGCGCTGTCTTCAAAGCCAGGCAGTTCTTCGGTCATTCGAGTCGCGGCTATTGGAGCAATGGAATTGGTAAAAATATTGTACTTAGCGCCTTCAAAGCGAAGCGTATTCATAAAGCCTACTAAGCCTAATTTTGCGGCACCGTAATTGCTTTGCCCAAAATTTCCGAAAAGCCCTGAAGTCGATGTAGTCATGACTATTCGACCATATTTCTGTTCTACCATAATTGGCCAAATACACTTTGTGGTATTGAGACTACCTGTTAGATGCACGTCGAGTACGGCATGCCAGTTCGAAAGCTCCATTTTGGAAAACGTCTTGTCGCGCAGAATGCCGGCATTGTTAACCAGTATGTCGATGCGGCCCCATTTTGCCATCGTTTCATCAACCATGGACTGAACGGCTTCAAGGTCTGTAACCGATGCATTATTAGCAATGGCCTCACCACCGTTTTCACAAATTTCCTGAGCAACAAGTTCGGCAGCTGATGCTGAACCTCCGCTGCCATCGACGGAGCCGCCCAGATCATTCACTACCACTTTGGCTCCACGCCGGCCTAATTCAAGCGCATGCTGCTTTCCAAGGCCTCCGCCTGCTCCAGTAACAATTGCAACTTTATCTTCAAAGCTAATATTCATGCTAAATCCTCTATTAGACTATTTAAGTCTTTGGCGTGGTCAAATTTAAAAACAGGCAGGATTTTATGCTGATGGCCGGCTTGCTGCAACGCTACAGGCACTATTGAGGTGAGATTTCTTATACTATTGTATGCGCCGGGCATGGATATAATGGGATGATGGCCGAAATTACATACAATCAATAATCAAAATGAAAATAACTGAATCTGAGACACAGTATGAGTGATATAGAGCCAGTACCAGCGGCTACGGTTGTGGTGTTAAGAGCGACTGAAAATAAATCCGATCTCGAAGTTCTATTGCTACGGCGAAATTCTAGCCTGGTGTTTCACGGTGGTCACTGGGTCTTTCCTGGAGGTCGAATTGATGCAGATGACTTCGATCAGGCTACGGGAGCCCTGGAATATCCCGCGGCATTAAAAGCAGCGGTTCGAGAAACAAAGGAAGAGGCCGGCATCGATATTGATGAGAAACAGCTAATTCACACCGCGCATTGGACCACTCCACCTCGCTTGCCTAGAAGATTCTGCACATGGTTTTTTATCTACCCATTGTCCGAGCCGGTATCAGTAGTCGTGGATAATGATGAGATTCTCGAGCATCGATGGATTACCCCGCGTGATGCATTAGCCCAGGCGAAGGCAGAGACTCTCATTATACCGCGCCCAACAACCACTACTTTGCGAGGCATTGAAAAGCATCGCAAAATGGAAGACTTGGTAGCCGCGGCGAAGAAATCTGCAATACATGTGTTTCCAGAAAACTCTGATTACTACCGGCCTCAGCAAATGGGCTGTCCCTGAGTTGGGCTCAATCTAAGCCCCATACGCAAGGCCTATAAATTGAATTACTCCTTGTCAGGGCATAGACAAAAATCAGGCTTTTTGCTGTCAGATTCGGGCATTATTCCGACTAACTGATTCAGCTGGGTTTTTGTCTGCTTTCCCCCGTATAACCCCTTGCAATTCTGGCCTACTTAATGGGATAGTTGGGCTCGCATGACTGAAACAATCTGCACCTGTCTACGGTCACATTGGTGATATCGGTAGCTGTCGAGACAGCGTCCAGTTTAGATGAACGATGGCCCACACACCGCGTTCAAGGCTTGAATTTGAGGAATAATAAACGCTAGAAATTCACTAACCAAAAGTAGCCAAAAGAGCCTCTATGTCGTCTCCCACATTCGATAGTCTTCGCGAAACCCTGAAGAATCTTCGTCGTCGTCGCAACAACCTGTTTATTCTAAAACAGGTGAGTTTTTTTGTTATCGCTTTTTCCGTTTTGATCCTGTCTTTCAGCGCTATAGCGGCCTGGATGGATCTGAATAAAACCTCCACCATTTTATTATTCGTAATTTCTGCTTCGGCACTTGCTTTACTGTTGTGGCGATTGTTTAACGTACTTGGAAAAAGGCATACCGACGACCGCCGATTGGCCCATTATGTCGAAGATCATATTCCGGATCTGGAGCAGCGGCTGCTTACCTCTCTTGAGTTTAGTGAAGCTGATTTAATCAATGGTCGGCGTGGAGTTTCTCAGCAATTTATTCGACAGCTATGGCAAGACGCGCAGGAACATGTGCAACAGCAGCAAGTGCAAGTCGAAACAGTTGCTCCGGCACGAGCGTCCTGGATTTCATTTGGCTCGGCTAGTGCGGTAGTTGCCATCGTGCTTGCTATATTCCTCAGTTCTGATGTCCTGCTTACGGCTGGCAGTCGCTTGGCATGGCCATTTGCTATTAACGAGGTTGCACCGGTAGCCATCGTACTGCCAGATATTGAAATCTATATTGAGCCAGGAAATATGGAGTTGCAGCGAGGTGATAGTGTCACCATTATTGCCAGAATTGTTAACGCCGTACCGGGTTCAATAAATCTTCGTTTGCAGGACGACAATGTTAACTGGCGTGATGCCTCCATGAGCCGTGATGGTAGTGGCAACGAAAGTGCAATCTACAGTTATTACATTCCTTCGCTGCAGGAAGATACGACTTATTATGTGAGTTTTGATGAACGAGGTGAGCAAAGCTCTCCTCAATACCGCATTAGTCTGTTTGATCTGCCTCAGGTCGAGCAAATTGACCTAGTTCTCGATTATCCGCAGTACACCCGCATTGAAGACATCACCGAAGAAGACAGCGGCGATATGGTAGTACCTGAAGGCACAGAAGTTGATTTTCAAATCACTTTTAACAAGGGCATCGCCAGCGCCAGCATTGAATTTGAAGAGAGCTTTGACTCAGACAGTGACGAGATCAACCCTCATGCTCCTTACGACGATATACAACTGGAAATTGAAGGCAATATAGGCCGCGGTCATTTCACAGTTACCCAAAATGGTACTTATCGAATTTTAGCGACAGACTTAGGCAATCTGGAAAGCAAAAACCCGCTTGATTATTTCATTCGCGCTATCGAAGACACTCCACCAGAATTAGCGCTTAAGAGGCCTGGCCGAGATCAGGAAGTTATGCCTCTGGAAGAAGTGGTGCTGGAAATAGATGCCAGTGATGACTACGGCTTAAGTAAGTTTACTCTGAGCTATAGTGTGGTTGGTGCGAATGAAGTTCAGGTAGACTTTCTGCCAGAACGAAACGTGCTCGAAGTATCAGGCAACGAACTAATTTATTTGGAAGATTTGAATGTTGAACCAGGGGATTTCGTTAGTTATTTCCTTACCCTGGCGGATAACAATGGACTGCAAGGCCCCGTGGAAGTTATTTCTGATATTTATTTTTTACAGGTAATCCCTACTGATCAGGAGTTTAGAAGGTCTGCCGGAGGTGGAGGGCAGGGAGCCGGAGGCGGGCAGGGAGATGGCGCTGACAGCAGCGCATTGGTGCAGATTCAAAAAGATATTATTGCGGCAACCTGGAAACTTAAAAATAGGCAGAGCAAGGTGTCAGCTGCTGAATTTGCCTCTGACGCTGAAATAATTTCAGAATCTCAGCTGGAAGCCACTGAAAGAACCAGAAGATCAATAGATCGACTGGCTGAAAGATTGAGCTTTTCAGATGACAGCTATGACTCAGCGGTTGAAAATTTATCGCTGGCAATTGATCAAATGAACCTGGCCGCAGATGAGCTAGGGAAAGAGCAAATCAACAGCGCCCTGCGACCAGAGCAACTCGCGTTGCAATTTGTTTTGAAAGCAGAAGCGAGTATTAATCGCACTACCGTGAGCATGCAGCAAGGCGGTGGAGGCGGAGGTGGTTCGGCTCAACAGGAGCGTGAAGATTTACGTGAACTGTTTGAAATGGAAATGGGCCAACTGGAAAATCGTTACGAAAGCCCCGCTAGCAGAAGTAATGGACAGACCCCTCAGCAAGCGGAAGAAGCCAACAAGCTTGAAGAACTTGCTCGCCGACAGGAAGGCTTGACTCGCGCGCAAAGGAATCTGGCGCGACGCGAAGACCAAATGAGCGAAGAGCAAAAACGTCGAGAGCTGGAACGCTTAATGCGGCAACAGGAACAACTTAGTCGCGAAGTGGAGCAATTAGCCCAGCAAATGTCTCGTGGTCAGCAAAGCTCACAGTCTCAATCACAAAACCAACAGGCATCTCAATCACAGTCCCAGTCAAGCAGTAGCTCGTCGTCAAGTAGCAGCTCCAGCGGTGGGCAGCAACAGCAACAGAGCCCGCTACAAAGAGCCGCTCAACAAATGCAGGAAGCATCGCAAAGTGAAACCGCATCAATTGCCGCGGCAAGATCACAGAAAGCACTGGAAAACCTACGGGAGCAGCAGCGTCAGTTAAACCAGCAGTCAGAGCGTTCTGTCAATCAGCTAGCTCAAAACTTAGGGCAACGGGGTCAGCAGCTTCTGCAGCAGCAACGACAATTACAAGAAGCTATGCGCGATACCACTCGAGAACAAGGTCTGGGGCAGACTCGCCAATCAGTGCGAGACAATGCAGACATGCAGGGCCTTATCGAAGCCCAGCAGCAGCAACAGAAAAACCTCGAAGAAATCGAAGACATGCTGCGGGCAATTATTGCTCGGGGTGACAACGAAGATCAGCGACTTATGTCTCAGGCTCAGGCGGCTACGAGAGAGTTACGACCAATCCGAGAAGAGATGCAAACCAGTAGTCGTGTGTTAAGAAATGGCATGGTTAATTTGTCGGTGGATATTGAGCAGGAGCTTGAAGATTCAATTGAAGAGTTTGCTCAAAGTCTTGCTGCACTTAATCCATCTCGTGGCGGTTCAGCGTCCGATCAAATTCAGCAGGCGGCACGTAATGCGGCACAATTACGAGAACAGATCGAAGAACTGGAACAACAAGCTCTGGCATTTAATGAGGCTGGTCAGCAGGCTGGTGATGGTGCTCCATCCATAAGAGAGATGCGTGATCAATTGGAGCGAACACAGCAGCTCGCTCAGGAACTGTCCCAACAAGTTCAGCAACAGGCACAGGCCGGTGGTAGCCCCGGTGCCTCAGGACAACCGCTTCCGCAAGGCGAGGCAGGACAACAAGGTCAGCAGGGTCAGGCAGGACAGCAAGGACAGTCGGGGCAAGGTGGCGGTGGTCGCCAGCAACTCAGTGGCTCTCGTGGCGGGAATAATCAACAGCCAGGCAGAGGTGGGCAAGTTGGTGACACCTCAGGAAATAATTCGCCTATTGCTAATGCCAGGTCTATAAGGCAGCAACTTTCCAGGCAAGATATTGAAGATTTCCTCAACCAGCCAGAATTGTTTAGACAATTACTACAGCCTATAACCGAACTCGAAGGAGCACTGCGCGCACAAGCGGAGCTGGATAACATCAACAACAAGCTTTACGCCACCGCTGATGAAGATATCCCCGACGAGTATCGAGACCTGGTTGAAGAGTATTATCGGGTATTGTCCGAAAATCAGGGATCAGCTAATACAGCTCAGTAGCAATGCAATACACTCAACCAAATTTTATTACCGCACTCGAAGACGGCACATTCAGTTTTGCCTACGGCATTAGTCCGTATATTTTTGTGTTGCTGGTTATTCTGATAACTGCCTGCGTGTGGTTTACCTATTATAAAACTACACGCCCACTAAGCACTCCCTGGAAAACATTTTTTATTGGTGTGCGTTCAAGCGTGCTTATTCTAATTTTATTTTGCCTGCTACGACCAGTCATCACTACTCTGCAAATTTCACCACAAGAAACTTATCTGGGAGTTTTGATAGACGACTCTCAAAGCATGTCGATTGAGGATTTAGAAAATGGTGAATCCAGGCAAAGTGCTGTGCAGAGAGCTCTATTTGAAAACGGCCTGTTGGAAGAATTGTCTGAATCTTTTCAAGTGAGAATTTTCCGATTCGATAAAGAGGCTCAACGTATAGCGGGTAGCGAAGAGTTAAACGAAGAAGGGACTTCGTCGTCGCTATTGCAAGCTTTGGAATATGTCGACGACCAACTTAGCGGCCTTCCTCTGGGAGGGCTGGTTCTAATTAGCGATGGTGCAGATAATAGCGACACTGATCCGCTAGTAAAAGCGCAGGAGTTTGGAGCGCGGCAAGTGCCGGTGTTTACTATTGGGGTAGGACAGGAAGATATACCTCAGGATGTAGGCATTGTCGACGTGAGTGCTGCAAAGACAGTATTGGCGGGCTCGGTTTTTAGTATTCAAGTTGCGATAAATCATAAGGGCTATGAAGGGCAGGAAATAGAGATTTCTGTTATGGATGGCGACAACGAAGTCGTATCCGATATCGTAACGCTTGGCCCGGAAGGTGTGGCGCGGCGGTATGACTTGGAAATTACGCCGCAGCGTCCAGAGCTGATAGTTTATGATTTAAATGTAGAGTTACAACAAGGAGAGATCATCCACGAGAACAACAGCTATAGCTTTCTGGTGGATAATACTGAAAAGGAAGCTCTCGATGTGTTGTACATTGAAGGCCATCCTCGTAACGAGTACAAATTTATTAGACGAGCCGTAGAAGGAGATAGCTCGTTAAGAATGGCGACTTATCTGCAAACTGGGCCAGAAAAGTTCTACCGGCAGGGAATAGAATCAGCAACAGAGTTAAGCGGTGGTTTTCCTGAGGATCGCGAAGCTTTGTACCAATACGAAGCTATAGTGCTAGGCGACATTGAGTCCGGTTTTTTCGACGCCGATCAACTGCAAATGATCGAAGACTTTGTTGCCGAACGTGGTGGCGGGCTTTTAATGAGCGGCATGGTTGATGAGGAATTTATTGGCACGCCAGTTGCCGATATTCTTCCGATAACTCTGGTAGAGGAAGGTTTCCTTCCGGCTCATCTGCGAGGAGGTATTCGCCGTGGTGATCATCCAACGGGTGAATTATATTATCCAAGATTAACCAACAGCGGTGAGTTCTCGCCTTTACTTCGCCTGTCGGCAGATGACTCTGAGAACCTTGCACTGTGGCGTCAATTGCCGGAACTGCAGGGAGTTTTTGTTACGGGGCGTGTTAAGCCTGGTGCCACGGTGTTAATTGAACATCCACTTCTGCAATATCAGAACCAGGCCTTACCAATATTGGTGTCACAACGTTATGGATCGGGTCGTAGTATGGCGATCACTACTGCCAGCTCCTGGCGCTGGCAAATGATGCTGCCTTCAGTTGATGAATCCCATGAAATTTTATGGCGCCAATTATTAAGATGGTTAACAGTGTCAGCACCTGAACGCATTAGCATTGAATTCGATCGTGAGTTTTATAACGTTGGTGATGTGGTCAATGTTAAAGCTACTGTATTGAATGATGAATACGAAGCAGATAATGACGCCACATTGTGGATGCAGACAGAAGATCCTTTGGCGCAATTTACTGATACGCCTATGGAATGGGATATAGAGGAAGACGGAGTATATCGATCTAGTTTTGAAGTTGTCGACGAAGGCGTATACAACCTGTTGGTGGACGTGGCAAGCAGTGCTGGGGAGGCAAGTAGTTCCGCCTCCGAAAAGCGTGCCGCCTTTGTGGTTACACCATCGTTGCGGGAATATACTAATGCAGGCCTGGATAAAGGTTTGTTAGGCCGAATTTCCGAGGCTAGTGGTGGAAGTTATTTTGATCTTGAATCTGCCAGTGCCCTTAGCGATGCTATTGAATTTACTCCGAACGCTTATTCAAGAGAAGTGCAAATTGATCTTTGGGATCGCCCCTGGTTGTTAGCTTTGTTGATTTTGTTACTGTGCATCGACTGGATCACCCGAAGAATAAAAGGATTATCCTGAGTTTTAAATATTTATATGTTAATTAAACCAAACACATTCCGCCTTATTTTCAGTAGCATCATTCTGCTAGTGAGTACGGCTATTGCTGCTCAGGATGTGAGCCTTGATGAAGGCAATGATTACTTTCTGGACAAACCTGACTCTAGCAAATACGCAGTGATAATGGTTGGCCCTACGGTAGGAGAAGCTAATAAGTCGACATTTAGGCAATGGGCGTTTTCATTGCACGATATATTGGCCAGGGATTACGGATACAGCTCAGAATCAATCTACCTTCTATACGATAACGGCAAAGATCAAGGTCTGGGTTCCCAGCGCATCGATGCAGCCTGCGACATAGAAGGCATACACCAACAATTTTCAAGTTTAAGTTCTGTTGTTAATGTCGGTGATCAAATTACAATTATTCTGATAGGTCACGGATCAGGCGCGGAAGAAGAAGCAAAATTCAATATTGTTGGGCCTGATATTACCGGTACACAGTTTTCAGAAATACTGGATGATTTTGATCAGCAAGACCTTGTTATCGTCAATACTACATCTGCCAGTTTTGGGTTTTCTTCTTCCTTGTCTGGGGAAGGTCGGGTAATTATATCTTCGACTCGTTCTTCAACTGAAAAATACGATCCAATTTTTTCCCGTTATTTCATAGAGGCATTGGACAGTCGCAATGGCGATAGAGATAAGAATAATCGTGTATCAATGTTAGAAGCATTTATTTACGCGAAGAATAATGTTGAAGAATATTACGAAGGACAGGGTCGCCTCGCTTCCGAACATGCCGGGCTTGATGACAATGGTGACGCATTATTTAGTCTTGACCCAACAGTTGCAGATATTGATGGCAGGTTAGCAGAGATTGCTTACATCGATACGCTTGTCGACAGTAGCGCAGGGTTGTCAGATTCAGCACTGCTTTTAAAAGGCAGGATGCAGGAATTAGAACGCCTGGTGTTTATTCTTCGTGGGCGAAAGGCAGATTTTTTAGAAATAGATTACTGGCAGCAGATGGAAGAGTTGTTAGTGGAGCTGGCTAGAACTACGGGACAATTTCATGAGCAAGTCGATGAACCAGAAATACAATAGATTATTGGCAAAATCATTTTTCCTGACACGTGTGCTGATTTTATCAGGCATGGTCTGGGTCGCCTTGGTGCCGATTACGAGCACCTCCTTCGCTCAGGGTGCCCAAACCAGTACTGGCGATGCTCCATTGTTTCGCGGAGAACAGCTGATGATGGGCGGTTCCTACGCGGCCGCTAGCGATGTTTTTCAAATGGCAGATGGGCTCGATAGAAACGAAGGCCTGGTGGGTGCCAGCAAAGCGTTTGCCATGATGGGAAATTATCAGCAAGCAATGGCTGTGGTTGAGAGTGCTATAGAAGGCAATGACTACTCTCGTTTCCCCCTGCTAAGTACACAATTAGCTGAGGTCAAAAGAGTCGTAGGAGAATCTCAGGAAGCATTGGCAATTTTACGGGCGGTTGTTAGCGACTTAAGTGACCCGCCAGTTCGCACGCTTGTGCAATACGGCAGTCTGCTTAAATTTGTTGGTGACAAAGCGGCAGCCACTCCAATACTGGATCAATCAGTACAGCGATACAATAACGGGCTGGTGTTCAGCTCTGAAGATGTGGCAATGGTGGCCCTGGCTAGTTGGCTGTTGGGTAATTTTCATGACGCCAATAGCTTATTTAATGAGGCAACAAGATCGAACCCTAACAATCTGGAGGCTCATGTTCTTTGGGCTGATTTATTTCTGGAAAAATTCAATGTCTCCGATGCCGAGCGTTCTTATCAGGAGGCGCTTGATATTAACAGTCGTTACACACCTGCATTGGTGGGCATCGCACAGGTAGTAGGTGATGAGAGATCATTGCAGCGTGCTTTGGCTATTAATCCTAATTCGATTCCGGCTTTGGAGACCTATGGTCAGTTGCTTATGGTTAATGGCCGAGAGGACGAAGCACAAGAGTATTTTTCTCAAGTGCTCGCCTTGAATAAAGAATCACTTAAAACCTTAAGTGTGCTTGCGTCGCATGCCGCACTGGAAGAGAGAACCACTGACTATGCGGATTACCTGGCTCAAGTAGAATCGTTTAGTCCTGGAAACCCAGAATTTTTAGGTGATATTGCGGAATACCTTGGTAATAACTATCTGTTTGTCGAAGCGGTGGAGTTTGCCCGCGCCGCTATAGATGCCGATCCGCAATACTGGCAAGGCTACACATTGCTGGGCAGTAATTTGATCCGACTCGGTGAGGAAGAAGAAGGCAAAAGCAATCTGGAAATTGGCTACGAAAATGACCCGTTTAATGTCATGACATCAAACATGTTAAAAGTGTTTGATACGCTTGATACCTATGCAACGCTTGAAAGCGAACACTTTAAAGTGCATATGAGCGAGCACGATGCAGACGTTCTATGGCCATACCTTGAGCCTTTGCTAGAAGAAGGCTGGACTACATTAACTGCCAAATACAATTTCGAACCAGAGGGCCCAATACTGATTGAAGTGTTCGAAAATTCAGAAGATTTTGCGGTGCGCTCTGTTGGACTACCAGACATTGGTCCACTGGTAGGCATCTGCTTTGGAAAAGTCATCACACTCATCTCTCCTGATACTTTGTCTGCTAACTGGCAGGAAATTGTCTGGCATGAATTTATGCATGTCATTACTCTGCAAATGACCGGCAATCGGATGCCGCGCTGGCTCTCTGAAGGTATTTCGGTGTGGGAAGAAGGAGAAGGACGCCCATACTGGGGACGGAACCAGGGGCTGGATTTGGTTCGAGCCGCAGAGCAGGATAAGTTGCTTGGCATTGCTGATCTTAATTCTGGTTTTTCTGGCGCCAGAAACAATGCCGATCTTGGCTTCGCTTATTTTCAATCCTATCTAGTAGTTGACTACATCGCCGGGGAATTTGGTTTTGAAAAATTGGTAGAGTTGGTAGGTCAATATGGCTTAATCAAGGAAGACACGGAGCGGTTCGCAGAAGTTTTCAATATGTCTCTTGCTCAGTTCGACGCGGGCTTCGATTCCTGGATTGATCGCCGAGTCGCTGAAATAAATGTCTATGTGCACACCGAAGATTTACCCGATGAAGGAGAAGGTCACGGTCACGGTATACGTGAAAACTCTAGTGCGATTCTGGCCGAGCTATACAACAATGTATCTTTGAAACAGCACATGCGATCACGCATCGATGATAATGCCCGAGATTTTCAGGCCTATCTGCAACTTGGCATTGTGCTTTTTAAAGAAGAAAACTACCTGGAAGCTAAAGAGTATTTGCATCAAGCCTATAATATGCTGCCTTCCTATACCGGCTATCCAAGCCCTCCGCTTGTGCTGTCGCAAATTTATGAAAAAGAAGGAAACCGAGACGCGCAGTTGCAGCAACTGGAAATCCTGTTACAAAATTTACAACATGATTATGCCTCAGCGATGGTTCTCGCAGAAGCGGCGCTGGAGCGTGACGACTTTGACCAGGCGGAATACTACATAGATAGAGCTATGCAGGTTGACCCCTATAGAAGTGGGGTACATGAATTAAAGGCAGGGTTGGCTGATGGCATTGGAGACAGCAGCCTGGCGGTCACAGAATATGAAGTACTGTTGAAGCTAGAAATAAGTGATCCTGTGGAAGCGCAAACCAATCTTGCAGAAGCCTATTTAAACAACGGACAAGCACTTCAAGCGAAACAGAATATTTTAAGTGCATTGGAAACGGCTCCTAGCTATCAGCGAGCGCAAAGAATTTTATTAGAATCCATAGATGGAGAAACCAATTAAAAAGTATTACGCGATTAGCGTATTAATAGCGTCGATCAGTGGCTGGCTTCTGGTAAGTTCAGCGGCATTCGCGCAGGTGTTTCAATTTGGAGATAATGAAGATTTATCAGTTTATGGTAACGAGATTACGGACTTTACCTGGATGAGAGGTCAATACACCAATCATGCAGGTGGGCGCCGGGGTGGTTTTGGTATGCGTCGGCGCGGGAACGGAAACAGTGGCTGGTGGGATACCGACTACCCAGATTCTGACCAAAACTTTTTGCGTGGTGTTCAACGTTATACCAATGTGGATACAAATCCTCGAAACTACGAATACATCGAAATAACCGACCCGCGCCTGTTTGAGAATATATTCCTCTACATGAACTGGAAAAGAGTTCCTATAGGCTCTTCCTATAGTGGTCCTAATTTTTCACCTGAAGAAATAGAAGCTTTGCGAGAGTTTATGTTTCGTGGCGGTTTTGTCATGGTGGATGATTTTTGGGGGAAGCCGCATCTGGATGATATGTTTATGGAAATGGGTAAAATATTTCCAGACAGAGAAGTTGTGAAGTTGGACACCAGTCATGAAGTATTTCATGTATTTTTCGACATCGATGAAGTTGCGCAAGTTCCCGGACGCATGGTTACCTGGGATTTTGGCGGCTTCATGCGTCTTGACGACCCCAGTTATCCTCCTGAAATTTATGCCGTACTCGATGATGATGGCCGGATTATGATGGTGGCGAATTACAACACAGACTTGGGAGACGGTTGGGAGCATACGTTCTATAAGGACTATCCAACTAAATCTACTAACGATGCCTATAAAATTGGCATTAACTTTTTAATTTATGCATTTAGTCATTGAAACACTGAAGGACAGGAATTACCCATGGCAGAAACTGAAGATGTAACAGAAATTGAAACTCAGGATGATCTTGCTCTAGTTAAAAGAATGCAGGAAGGTAGAGATCAAATTACTACCGAGATCAAAAAAGTAATCATTGGTCAGGAAGACATTATTGATGAGTTACTTATTGCCCTGTTTGCTGGCGGTCACTGTTTGGTAACGGGTGTTCCCGGACTGGCTAAAACACTTCTTATTAAAACGGTTGCGGATATTCTGCAAGTTGAATTCAGTCGAATTCAATTTACTCCAGACTTGATGCCGGCCGATGTGGTTGGGTCTGAAATTGTCGAAGAGGAAAACGGAAAGCGCAGTTTGAAATTTGTGAAAGGGCCTATTTTCACTAACATATTACTAGCCGATGAAATTAATCGAACACCGCCAAAAACCCAATCATCCCTGCTTGAGGCGATGGAAGAGCGGCAGGTTACCGTTGCCGGTGTGACTTATCCGATGACAGCGCCTTTCTTTGTGCTGGCTACGCAGAATCCAATTGAGTTAGAGGGCACTTATCCTTTGCCGGAAGCACAGCTTGATCGCTTTATGTTCAAGATTGAACTGGGCTATCTGTCCGAAGAAGATGAAATAAAGGTAGTAGGCAGTACAACTCAAACTAATGACACCGTTTTATCTCATCCACTAAGTGGCGAGGATATACTTGAATTTCAACGCATCGCCAGGCAAGTGCCAGCAGCGGAAGCCGTCATTCGATACGCAGTTCGATTGGTGCATGCATCAAGGCCTCAATCTGATACGTCTCCGCAGTTTATTAAAGACTGGGTAAGTTGGGGAGCTGGTATTCGTGCATCTCAAAACCTGATACTTGCAGGTAAAGTAAGGGCGTTGCTGCTTGGTCGGTATAACGTATCTTATGGTGATATACGTGCTTTGGCTCCCTCCGTGCTGCGCCACAGAATCATACTTAACTTTCACGCTGAAGCAGAACGTGTGACGACAGATGATATTGTTAAACGCCTGTTGGACGAAGTGCCTGCACCGACTTCGGATATTTAAAGGGCAGCCGTTCAATAATGATGACTATTCTACATAGGCCAAAATGTCTGATTCTTTAAACTTTCTTGATCCAACTGTGCTTGCAGGCCTCGACAATCTGGAGCTGCGTGCACGTGTTGCTGTGGAGGGTTTTTTATCGGGTTTGCATAAGAGCCCACACCGGGGTTTTAGCGTAGAGTTCAATGACTATCGACACTATTACCGTGGCGATGACATGCGCCATGTTGACTGGAAGTTGTATGCAAGAAGTGGAAAATTCTATATCAAGCAGTATGAGGACGAAACCAATGTACGCTGCGTTATAGTTTTAGACACCAGTGCTTCCATGACCTATTCCTCAGGCGGTATAAGTAAGCTTGATTATGGTATTACACTGGCGTCAGCCTTGGCCTATTTCATTAATAAGCAGCGGGATGCAGTAGGGCTGATAACTTTTGATGACAAGATAAAAGACTATATTCCTGCCAAATGCAGACAACCCCATTTGATGCAAATATTAAGAACGCTAGCTCAGGTGAAGCCAGGCATGAAAACCGATGCTGTAAAGCCGCTGACTGATCTTGCAGCATCATTGAATAAGAAGAGCATGGTTATTCTAATCACCGACATGCTTGATGATGAAGAACGAGTAATTCGCACATTACAAAACTTAAGAGCAATGGGGAATGATGTAATTACTTTTCATGTTATGGATGATGCTGAATTGAATTTTCCATTTAACGAATCGTCAGAATTTATCGACATGGAGAGTAACGAATCCTATATCACTACTCCGGCTGCAATTCGAAAAGCCTATCTGGAAAATTTGAATGAGTTTCTGGGGTTTTGTAAAAAGCAGTGTCAAAGCAGCGGTGTTGATTATTGTCTGATGAATACTTCTCAACCGCTGGACGCGGCACTTTCTTCTTATATGAGTAAACGAGCAAAGAGTTTTTAATGGTTTTTCTCACTCCATTTTTTTTACTTGGTTTACTGGCGGCTCTGATTCCGATAGCGATTCATTTGATTCGTAAGGAAAAGCCGCCCAAGTTGATGTTCAGTACGATTAGATTCCTTAAGAAAACATCAAAGAAACTAATTTTGTTTCAGCATATACAGCAATGGTTGTTGCTGTTGCTGCGTTCCGCGTTAATCGCTCTACTGGTATTTGCCTTTGCCAGACCACTGTTTGATCAAACAGTGGCGAGGTTGCTTGATGCCGATCCAATGTCCGTAGTGATAATGCTCGATATCTCTATGAGCATGCGCTATGGCGATGGGTTTGAAGAGGCTAAGCAGGCAGCTCTCGATGTTATTGATGACCTGACATCGGGAGATGAAGTGGCGCTTATCGGCTTTTCCAGTTCTGCGGACATTGTTAGAGAGCTCAGTACAGATCTGGATGCTGTACGTAGTACCGTTAGCGATATTTCAGAAGCTGGATTTGGCACTACTCGCTATATGCCAAGCTTGAGGCTTGCCGATCAGTTGCTGGAAACTTCGCGTTATGAAAATAGAGCAATTTACATGATCTCTGATTTTCAGGATGTTGGTATGAATTCTACCGAAGATGGGTGGAAGCTCGCGCCTGGTGTGGCATTCACAGGAATCGACGTAGGTTCCCTGGAAAGCAGTAATTTGGTGCTTACTGATGTTCGCTCACCTGTACAGTTGCTGGAAGACGCCGCCGAACAGCAAATATTGGCAAGAGTAAGGTCAACCGGAACACTTTACCTGCAACAGGGCGAGGTGAGCTTGAGTATTGATGGTGAGCTGGTCGATACAGTACAGATCGACCTGGCAGACAGGTCCGAAGAGGTGGTTACTTTTGCAGTTAATTTTGACTCCCAGGGCAGCCATGTCGGTGAGGTCAAAGTTAGCGGCGATAGCTTTAACATCGATAATTCCTATCATTTCACCGTAGATGTTTTGCCAAAGATTAGAGTTCTATTAGTCAACGGAGAGGCATCAGATAACTGGTTTGATGACGAGGGCCACTGGTTCAATTTAGCAGTTAGCAGTGCGGCCCAATCTCCATTCATTGTGGAAACAATTACACCGCGGGCGTTGAATGCGGCTGTACTGGGCCAAAATGATGTTGCAGTTTTGCTAAACGTAGGCGATTTAAGTACCGGGCAGGCAGCCTCCATCGTAGATTATGTTTTGTCAGGTGGCAGCTTACTTTTAGCCCCTGGCGACAAAGTTAATCCAGAGCTATTCAATAGGCAGTTTGCTGATATTTCTCCAGCTACTATTTTAGGGCGGGGTGAACTCGGCATTGACGATTACCTGGTAATTGCTGATTTTGATCGCCGTCATCCAATACTCAGCCCCTTGAACGGCGACTGGTCAGCCAGATTTCAGGCGCACTGGTCTCTCGCTGCTGATGAAGATGCAGATGTTTTAATGCAGTTCGACAACACCGAACCAGCATTGGTTGAGCGAGCAGTGGGCGATGGAAAAGTTATTCTATTCGCCTCCGCTTTGGATTTGGAATGGAATAATCTAGCTCTGCAAGGGTTGTTTCTACCGTTTGTTCATGAAACCTTAAGGCATCTAGTGCAACCTGCTTACAAACAACGTGCTTACCAAGTTGGAGATAGCTTCTCCCTCAATCCTGGAGGAGATGCCTCAGTGGTTTCAGCGACAGGCCCGAACGGTGATGTGCTGATTTTCAATAATGAAAACTTTGTTGTAACGGCTAATACACCAGGTTTGATTCATGCAATTGTCGATGGCGTGGAGCTGGACTACGCGGTGAATATTCTGCCGGAAGAATCAAACTTTAGTCGCGTGGCAGTGGCAAGCTTGTATGACTTAATCATTAACCCCGATACAGAACCCAATCAAACGCGAGAAGTGCGTACCGAACAGTTAATAGCTGAACTGGAGCGCCCACAGCGAGTGTGGTGGTGGGTACTATGTCTGGTAATGCTGATGTTGTTTGCAGAAGCCCTGATAGCTAACAGGACATATCGGTAGAAAAAACAGGTCAGAGCCTGAGATACCCCCACGAAATAATTAATTCAGTGAATTAGATCTACCTAAGTCATACATTGCACGATGTTAGATGGAAACTGCGAGCGCGGGGTTAGGGTCCCCTGTTTTTGGAGCAATTAGAGCGTAGCATCGAGTGACTGAGGGAGACCGTCTTTTTGGGCTCGCGACTGAGTGAGAGAACCCGGGACGGGTGCAAGCTGCGGAGAAAATAGGGGGCCCTGACCCAGCGCGCTCTCTTAGCAATCAGATAAGTTTGCAGGGAATGACTTGTAGGTAGTTGATACGTGTATCGGGGTTTGGGAAGGGGTACTGTTTTTCCGTTCCATTGGGCCATCCCTGGCCCTCCCGCGCTCCATCCTTGGGCGCTAGTCACTACAAAACAGCACCCCTTCCCAAGCCCCTGTTGAATTCAGTATTCTTCTCAACTGCAAGCCTTTCTGCCTTTGCTGGAAATGAATTTTTACTCTGAGCCTTTTTCCTGATCTAAGCCTCTGATTTACAAGAAAATAGAATTCCTTGAAACGTTGCACCTAATGATGCAATTGAAATTGTGTCGATAATCATTGAATAGTGGAATTTTTTGCGCCATAGTATTTTTCAATACAGGCGTCATAGTATGAATGTACTAGAAGAAACGAAGCCATGCTTTAATGCGGTTCTACCCTTCAACTTTGTGAGTTTTATCGCAGCGGTTTCTTTTGTTCTTTTGCCTAGTGCGGCATCTAGTCAAAACCTCTCCTCAAGTATAGTCAATAAAAATCAGATTTCGATAAATCGCCCGTTTCTATCTAGTTCATTACCCGAATCAGACTTTGGTGCCTATGATCAGCGTCAGATAGAACCCCTTGGTGATATTGGGCGGCAACAACAAAGAATAGGCGAGCACTTGCAGGCCCTGGCTTTTTTCAAGCAAGCTTTGCATGTTGTTCGAATTAACAACGGCCTTTATCACGAAGCTCAGCTTCCCATTCTAAGCGATATAATTGAAAGCGAGACAGCTTTGAAAAACTGGGAGGCGGTGGATGACCGCTACAGTTATATGGAGCATCTGTATCGTCGATTGTATTCACTTGATGATCCGCGGCTTGAGCAAGGGCTACGAGAAGTCAGTTCCTGGCATGTCAACGCACTGAATGTGAATATCGATGGAAAACGAGTACAGCATTTACGGCAAGCCAATAAAGTTTTTAAATTAAGGTTACTAATTGCCGAAAGGACACTAGCTTTCGGTGATCCTAAATTTGATTTTTTGATTCAAAATATCGAAATTTGTGAGCGTCAACTTTATCTCGCATCGGACTTAAGTAAGGAAATAAACGAACGTCGGCCTCGAGGAAGAGTGTACAACTATGACCGGCGAAGTGCGTTGGTTGCCGATAGAGATTGATATAATAAGGTGGTTTTGTAACACAGATTGCGAAGAGATAAGGGCGCTAAAGAGGAAGCTTGAAAATAACTCGATGCTTTAGAAAAGGGGGGAACAAAGAAAAACTTCCAAGCTCCTTGCTTTAGCTCTTCACAAACAAATTACACTTTCTTAATGCTCTTCGTTTATAAAGTCGAAAAATATTAGCATAGTAAATTCCCCGATAGAAAAGTCGTTACAATTAATTACAATCCTTACTGGGTACATTCTGCTTCAGTAAAAAAATACTCCTCGCCGATTCTTTTAAGCACTTATATTTAAAAGCTTTTGTGAAGTATTAGAAAAATCGAGCGAACGCTTGATAGTATTTTTTGATTGCGGAAATTTAAATTCCTAGCGGCTACATTTACTTTTTTAGAGAGTTTAAAAATCTTTTCTCGCATTTAGTAATACTAAATGCGAGAAAAAATTCTAAGCAGATAATGGCTTTAAATTGTAAGTCACAGGAACAGGGTCGCTGTAACTCAAGCTGCCTCGACATCAGCAACGGGCTTGGGCGTTTTTTTGATTAAGGAGCGAAGTCGCTCTGGCAGAGCAAGCATGGAAGGTGTCACAATTAGTGTAAGTATTGTAGCGAATGTAAGTCCGAATACGATGGCTGATGCTAGGCTTACCCACTGTGATGTGATTGGTCCGCCAACTTCTATCTCTGCACCAATCAAATCGATTGATACGTGCATGGCAAGAGGTAGCAATCCAAAACCAGTAGTGAAGGTAGTCAAAAATACAGGCCGTAATCTCTGCACACCGGTGTGCACGATGATGTCATGCAACGACCATTTCGGATGCTGAACCTTTAAGTGATTAAAGGTGTCGATTAACACAATATTGTTGTTCACAATAATCCCAGCCAGAGCAACAATGCCGATGCCGGTCAAGATAACGCTGAAGGTTTGTCCAGTGATTAACAAGCCGAGTAACACGCCTGCAGTTGATAACAACACAGCGGACAGAATCAGCAATGCCTGGTAATAGCTATTAAATTGAGTTACCAGAAGAATCGCCATTAAGGCCATAGCCATAGAAAATGCCTGGCCAAGGAATGCGGCCGAGTTTTCCTGTTCTTCATTAGCGCCGCGGAATTGATAATGCACGCCGGCCGCAGGAGGGTTTTCTTCCAGGTACAGTTCTAGTTCCCGCACCTTGTTGTCAGCCACAATACCTTGGGCGGCGTTGGCGCGCACGTAGACAACCCTGTCTCCGTCTACACGCTGGATTGAGCTAACAGCAGGCTTGGCCACGCGAGTTACGAAGCTGCTTAGTGGTACAAGGCCATTTGCGGTATTGATTCGAAGCGTGTCCATTTGCTCAAGTCCGCGATACTCAGCAGGATATCGAACTCGGATATCAACTTCATCCTCGCTGTCCGAGGGTCGATAATCTCCCATAAACACGCCGGTAGTCATTAGCTGAATGGCGGTTCCAATTTCGGCTATATTGGCTCCAAACATGGCAGCTCTTGCCCGGTCGACATTGATTTCCCACTGAATGCCTGGAACTGGCGCGGTGTCATCAATATCGATAAAGCCAGTCATTTCCGTTTCCATATAATTGTGGATGCGTTTGGCTTCAGAGAATAATAAATCGAGATCTTCTCCGGCTAATTCTAACTGTACTACTTTGCCCACAGGAGGGCCTTGTTCAATGGCTACTACTTCTGCTCTGGCCCCAGGTAAATTGGAGATGGCTTGTCTGTAAAGGTTTTCTATTTCGAATCCATCGATGTCCCGGTCTCTACGATCTGTCATTTCAATAAAAATAGAGCCCACGATATCCGGCGCAGTTTGTCCGGTTCCGCTCATCTGCTGACCAGAACCTGATTGAGTGACTATACCTTTGATATGTCCTACTTCTCGAATGCGTTCTTCAACATCAAGCACGATATCTCTGAGCTCAGCGGGTGAAAAATTACCGCGTGCGAATACTTGTACCTGTGTTTGGGCTGGCTCAACATTGGTAAAAAATTCCATCCCTTTTCCGTATTCTCCATAAGCCATCACAATCGCAACCAGCGTGAAAATGCTGGTGAAGAATACGGTGATGGGAGAGCGTACAGCAAAATCGAGAATGCCTGCATAARCTGCCGTAATGCCGCCTGTTTTTCTAGGGTCGCCTTCTTCTAGACTGCGCAGGTAAGCAAGGTCTGCATCTGAGGTTTTTGATTTCCCTATCAATGCTCCTATGGTTGGTGCAAACAGCAGGGCATAGAACAGCGAGCCAACGAGAACAGCAAATACTGTTATAGGTAGATAGCTCATGAATTGCCCGGCCACGCCCGGCCAGAACATAATAGGTAGGAAGGCCGCTAAGGTGGTTGCTGTGGATGCGAGAATAGGCCAAAACATGCGCTGTACTGATTCCCTGTAGGCGTCGTGGCTATTTAAGCCTTCGGCCATTTTTCTGTCAGCATACTCCACCATAACAATTGCACCATCAATCAGCATGCCAAGGCCCAGTAATAAGCCAAACATCACCATGAAATTGTAGGTAAAACCAAGCAGGCTGATGATTATGAATGCAAAGAAAAACGAAAATGGTACGGCTAGAGTTACTAATAAGCCTGATCTAATACCCACAGACGCGATTACCACAATAAGCACCAAAACCATGGCGGTTGCCATGTTGCCCTGTAGGCCCATGTTCTGTTCGATAACCAAAGGAGCGGTATTATTGATATAGGAGACGCTTACAGATGGGGGCAGGCTAGGGCGCATTTCTTCTACAACGGCGTCTATCTGTTCCATGGCCTGCACAAGATTCGATCCTTTACGCTTCATTACATTCAGTGATATTGCAGCTGAGCCATTTGCGTATGAATAACGTGTAGCATCTTTGAATGTACGTCTTACATCGGCGATATCGGAGACTGTCAATACGCCAAGTTCAGTTGAAGCAAGAGGCAAATTAAATAAATCTTCAGCACTTTCTATAAGGCCAGGCACTTTTACTGAGAAGCTGCCTCGTCCTGTATCTACCTGCCCTGCGGCAATTAGTCGATTGTTTCCCATAATGGACTGCACAATCACATTATTGGGAATGCCGTAGGTTTCAAGTTTTGCCGGGTCAATGACAACTTCCAGTAGCTGCTCACGATGACCCACCATGATCGCTTCCAGAATTGATGGCAGTATTTCGATCTCTCTTTGCAGGTCTTCAGCAATCCGCAACAAGACCCGCTCTGGCACGCCTTCGCCTCCTATGGCTATTTGCACAACCGGCAATGTGGCTGCAGACACTTCCTGAATTAGCGGTTCTTCAGTGTCTTGCGGGAATCGAGCCTTTGCCCGATTAATCGCTTCGCGAACCTCGCTTAAAGCAAACTGAGAATCAAAACTAACATCGAATTCGGTAATAATTGTTGCCGCATTTTCGCTGGAGAAAGAGCTGATTTGGGATATGCCATCAAGAGATTTCAGCTCAAGTTCAGCTGGCTTTGACAGAAGTCGTTCTGCATCTTCAGGAGAAATACCTTCATGAATGATGGTAGTAATAATAATGGGAACTTCCACATCGGGATTCAACTCCACAGGTATGGAAAGGTAGCTGACAAAACCGACCAGCATGACGGCGACAAAAATACTGAGCGTGGCTCGCGATCGTGAAATAGCAGCGTCGATATAACTTTTCATAGGATTTAGTGCTCTTAGTATGACTCGATTAGTTCAAGGCCTTTTAGTTCAAGACGTTTAGTTCTCAGACCAGTCATAGTTGCTTTCAATACGTTGGCCAGGAAAGACAATTTCCTGACCTAGAGTTACCAAACTTACAGTGCCGCTTAATCCTGTAACCCAAATTCCAGGGTTAAGCTGGCTTGTGTTATCGCCAACAATGTCTATATTGATAAATTGAATAATGTTATTCGGGCCAATTAATTTAACGCCTATGGCACCATTGTCATCGAGCGTAAGGGCCGACGATGGGATCAAATGCGCCGTTATCTCGGAGGCATTCACCATAAGCTCAGCCGTAATGCCTTCTCTCAGGTTTTGAAAGCGGGCATTAACTTCTACTTCTATACGATAGCTTCTGGATGTTGAGTCTGCCGCACGAGACAGGTAGGTCACGGTTCCAGTTATGATTTCATCGTCTAACAATTTGGCGGCAACCTCTGCGCCAACTTTGATACTGCCAATGTTCTGTTCAGGAACCAGTCCAATTAAAAGCATAGGGCTGTCATCAAGTACGGATGCACAAACTGCACCGACATTGAGAAGGTCGCCGATTTCGACGGTACGAGTTTCAACGAGGCCGTCGAATGGAGCTACAATTTTTGTTTTACTTAGCGATAATTCGGCGCGACTTACGCCAGCTTTGGATGACTCGAGAGCGGCTTTCAATTGAGATACCGCTACATCAGACTGTAGTCCACGTTGTTGTAGATCAATCGATGCATCGTATTCAAACTGGGCCTGCTCGCGCCGGGCTAATGCTTCTCGCAAATTGGATTGTCGGTTGTCTACGGCTATTTCACACAGGGTGTCGCCTTGTTGAACTCTTACGCCTCGTTGCACTGGATTGCCGACAATACGCCCGGCTTCCTCAGCACGAACCTGCACATGGCGGCTAGCCTGGGTTCGCCCTCGAACGCGCACCTGTTTTGTGTATTGCTGTGAGCTGATTTTAGCCGCTCTAACAGTAAGAATTTCAGGATTCTCAGAATTAGATTGCCCCTCAGGT
Source organism: SAR86 cluster bacterium (assembly GCA_002402175.1). Classification (GTDB taxonomy): domain Bacteria; phylum Pseudomonadota; class Gammaproteobacteria; order Pseudomonadales; family Pseudohongiellaceae; genus UBA9145. The sequence continues at coordinate 15,711 of NVVJ01000018.1, read as the reverse complement.
ATGGCAACAACCATTGCTGCCGATGAAGTGTTCTCGCCAGAAGTATCCTCGCCTCGGGGGATAAACATCCACAGAGCTACAACGACCATAATCACCACTGCTACTAATTGTTGTTTTTTCACTCCGGCCTCCGCCAGTTATTTTTCATGAATTGCTATTTCGGCACATAACAATACCCAAGACCTTAGTGGCGATGAGTAAGCCAGCTAATCGATATTGGAAAGTTAGGTGCTTGAATTGTTCGTCCTTGTGCTTAGAAAAGCTCCGATTTAGCGAGCTTTGAAAGTGCAACATTACCTTCAGTAAACTATCTGAAGAAAAGTGTTACGTATTGTAACCCAAGACCTTCTAATTACAACTAATTTTGTGCTGTAGGCCGCTCATTTAGTGCACTTCACCTCAATAAGCTGAATTACAGGAATTTACTAAAATTTATGCTAGTTTTGGATACATAAAAATTAGCTAATCAGAGGAAGGTACGGGTGAAAGACTTAACAAAAAGTGTCGCGATTGTGACGGGCTCTAGCAGTGGAGTGGGTGCGGCTACAGCCCGGCTTTTGGCCTCTCAGGGGTGCAATGTGGTTGTAAATTACAACTCAAATGCTGAGGGTGGCAACAAGGTCGCTGACCAGTGCAGGGCACTAGGAGTGGAATGTCTGGTTGTCGGCGGTAGTATCGCAGATGACAGTGTCTGTCAGTCAATGGTTGCTTCGGCAATTGAAAAATGGGGCCGTGTAGATATTCTGGTGAACAATGCAGGAACTACCAAATTTATGGATCATGCGGATCTGGATGGTCTTGATAGCGACGACTTTCAGCGGATTTATGCTGTTAATGTGATTGGTTGCTATCAAATGATTCGTGCCGTAAGTAAACATATGCAAGTACAGGACGATGGCGGTGCAGTAGTAAATATTGCGTCAACGGCGGCAATAACCGGCATAGGGAGCTCTGTAGCTTACGCTGCATCGAAAGGCGCAATGGTTACCATGACACTGTCGCTGGCTCGCTCCCTGGCCCCTAAAATGCGAATCAATGCAGTATGTCCTGGGTTTATTGAAGGGGACTGGTTGAGGAAAGGTTTGGGTGATGAAAAGTATGAGGAATTAATGGATTTTCATCGTCGGAATTCTCCTCTGGGCGTTACAGCGACAGCCGAAACAGTAGCCGATGCAATTCTTCATTTTATTATTGGTTCACAGATCGTGACAGGGGAAACCTTAATAGTAGATGGCGGTCGTCACCTTACCCAAACGCCGCTAACTCGTCGCTAGCGGTTTGGCTTTAGTATGAGTATTGCGTCCTGGTGCGGCTATTTTGCAACAGGGCGTTTCTGAAGTTTTCGTTGTAATGTACGGCGGTGCATTTTTAGGTGACGCGCTGTTGCCGAAATATTGCCGTCATTTTCCTTAAGAACTTTTTGAATATGTTCCCATTCAAGGCGTCGAACCGACATGGGTTCCATTACTAATGGCTGCTCAGATTGAGAAGTAGATTTGTCTGAATTTTTATCCAGTAAGGCACTAAGGATTTCGTCGGCATCTGCTGGCTTGGCAAGGTAGTTATCGGCTCCCATTTTGATTGCTTCTACGGCCGTAGTAATACTTGCGTAACCAGTCAGAATTAATATCCGAATAGTAATGTCTTTTTTCTTTATTGCTGGAATAAGGTTTAAAGATGTTTCGCCGCCAAGATTAAGATCCAAAATGGCATATTGGAAATCGACATTACTTAGCAAGGCTAAAGCCTGCTTACTGGTGGCTGCATGAGATACAGTGTAGCCCCTTTGATTCAGGGCACGGGTCATTACACGCGCAAACACTTCGTCGTCTTCGACTACCAGAATATGTTTTTTGCTCACGTCTATGCCTTAAGTTTTATTTGGAAGCGGTAGTTTAATTGTTGTATGTGCGCCGCCCGCGACTAAGTTAACCATTTCAATAGACCCTCCTACTCGCTGAACAGACGCGTTTGCCAGGAAAATACCAAGCCCCATGCTTTCCTTGCGCATAGAAATGAATGGCTCGCCCATGTTTTCCATAACCTGGGGAGGAATTCCAGGTCCATCGTCGGTAATGCTAATTTCAAACAGAGCGGGCTCCGACATGCTTATCTTAAAAATCACATCGATCTTATTATTTGCAGCCTTTATGGCATTTTCGATTATATTGATAACAGCATGCTTGATGCTAAGGTCGGACATTACAGTAACAGTGCTGTCTGTCTCGACATGGAAGTTGATTGGAGCTGTGGGATGAATATTAATAATATAGTCTTGAATATCAGAGACAAAAACACCCAGAGCCATTTCCTCGGCTTGCTCAGGATTATCCTTATTGTAGTAAAGTGTCAGCTGAGTTAAAGAATGTTTGCACCGTGTTACTTGTTGTTTAAGCAGCGAGATATCCGCTTTAATGTCGCTCTGTTTTAACTGACGAGAACTTAGTTTATCAAGCTCAGTAAGCAAAATTGCCATGGTCGAAAGAGGGGTGCCGAGCGCATGAGCCGTTCCTGCCGACAGCGTGCCAATTGCAACTAATTGCTCGTTCCTTAGTTCTGTTTCTCTGGCTTCGGCGAGATTGAGCTCTCGTTCCTGGATTGCGCTTGCCATTAATGTGATTAAAACAGAAATTAGAATGGCGCTTACCAGAAAAATCACCCACATACCTACTAAGTGTAATTGAAAGGTGATTTGCTCCGCTTCTGCACCTGTGCCCATATCATGATCTGCGGTCAGGTCCAGTAGTAAAAAAGAGGTGTATATAAGAATGCTGCCTATCGCAAAAGTATTTACAAAAGCTCTTGGTAGCAAGGTGGCAGTAATGGCAAGCAATACTAACAAATAGGAAATTAATGGGTTGCTGGCGCCGCCAGTATTCAACAGCAACACAATCAGGAAAACGACATCAACTAATATATGCAGAAACAATTCAATATTACTGACAACCCATGAGCTTTTTAGACGCCAATAGCCAATCAGTACCGAGATTAGCACTATCGATATGAGATAAATGATGAATTCGACAGGTACTTCTAAGGAAGAGAAAGACTGGAATATAAGCAAGCCAATGACACTGGCCAGGGTTATAAAGGTTCTCAATAGCAATAGTGTCTGCAGCCCTTGTCGGGCAAGACTGGACCCTAATGCCGATACAGGGACCAAATAGCTAACCAATTTCGATAGTTTAGATTGCTGACTCATTTCACCATTCTACCTCAAAGTAGCAAGGACTAAACCTTATCGGTACTGGGCGAGACAATATGCCGCAGATAACACCAAGCGGCGCAAACAGGCTTTGCAAAGCCCCAATGAAGGGTTATATTGCTTCGCCTGTTAGCAAACCTTGAAAGGCGCATAATGGCGCTTTTACATCCCAAGATTATTAGATGACAACTACTGTTTCGCCAGCAACTCCTGACCTTCTAAGTCAAGTTCTCACATTGGAATTTGGCGAGACTAACTGTCTTCATTATGGATTGTTCGACGGCGACGAAACCGACTCCTTTTCTGAGCTATCTTCCGGGCGACTTTCAAATTTCAACCGGGTTGTAAATGGGCAGAAAAGGTTTCATCAGTTTTTGCTGAATAGAATAGTAAGTACTGTAGACGCAGATGCACGTGTTCTTGTTGTGGGTACTAATTTCAACCAGTTGGCTAGCGATTGCGCAGCTCAGGGCCTCAATACGGTTTGCTTAAATGATAGTGAATCTTCTGCACGCAAATTTTCTGATCAGAAAAACCTACAGTATATCTATGGCGCATTTTCTGAGTACGATGACTCCGATGAATTCGACCTTGTTTTGACGCTGGGGTCAGATTTATACCTGGATCAAATGAAAATGTTAAGCACGTGCCGCCAGCTAATAAAGGAGAATGGAGAAGTTGTGATCGTTGGTGAGTTTCTCGCTGATGATTCGGCCATTGAATATTCGGCGTTACCAAGTTTAAGCTCATTCAGGCAACTTTCTGAACGCCTGGGTTACCAGCTCTTGAAAGATTTAGATTACTCGGCGGACGCACTCAAGACGCTACAACTGCTTTATTCTGGATTGCAAAAACAACAGGGTGAATTGACTGAAAGTAATGAGTCAACTATTCAAGAATTACACAAAGACATTGAATCCTTGATTCAGGAATTTGAAATTGGTAGGCGCCGTTTTTGTGTTTTCAGCTTAAATAGAACCCTGGAACAGGTTGATGAATATTCTAATGCAGAATTTGGTGACATAGACTCTTTTCAGGCAAGTGAAGTTTCTGCATTATTTGAGGAAAGCTTTGGCGTTCCATTCGATTCCAGGTTATGGGATTGGAAATATAAGCTAGGTAAAGGTACCTGTGTAGTTGCACGGATAGAAAAAGATGGAAAAATTGTAGCTCACTACGGTGGAGCGCCACGAAAGATTAGCTACTTCGGTTCGCCCTCAATGGCTATTCAGCCTTGCGACGTTATGGTGCGGCCAGATATACGCAAGCAATACGGGAAGGGGAGTCTTTTCTTTAAAATAGCCTCTACATTTCTTGAGCGTGAGATTGGTAATTCCGTAAACCATTTGCTGGGATTCGGATTTCCAAATCAGAAAGCAATGAACATTTCTGTTCGTTTGAGCTTGTATGAAAAAACTGATGAATTTGTCGAAATTGTTTACATGCGACCCGATCAGCAAGAGGCAAGTAGAAATACCAAAATCATCCCTTTTGATAAGAATGGCAACGAGCACCAGTTGGCTCTGAATGGGCTTTGGCAGAAAATGTGTGCCGATTTTGATTCAGCTATTATCGGCGAACGTGACTGGCAGTACATTAAATACCGTTTTTTCGATCATCCATTTGCAGAATCTGGACAATATCGCTGCTTGCTTATTAGTCAGGCTGACTCTGGGGAGGCGTTAGCGATTGTCGTGCTAAAAGAGCATGGTGAACAGTTGCTGCTGATGGATATCATTTGTGCAAGGGCATCAATAAAAACGGTAATTGACGAACTAAATCAATTCCTTAGTGAAGAATCGCAGCAATTGAAAATCTGGATAACAGGCGCGTGGATCGATACCGTGAAGCTGGAGGGTGCGGTTGTGAATGGCTTGGGTATTGAGATACCCTGTAATAGCTGGAACCCAGGGCCCAGCGTAGAAACACTACGTGGTGCGTGGTGGCTTACCGCAGGTGATATGGACTTTGTATAGTATGGTAAGAAATCGATTATTAAGTGCCCGCCTTCTGACATCTGATGCGAGACATGAATCTAAAAATACAAATAACAGGAATTTATTAAGTCTATGAGCACTGACAATATCTATGAGCAGTCCCTTGACCAGAATCAGGCAAACTTTGCGCCCCTGACACCACTTAATTTTATTGAGCGTTCAGCAAGTGTATATCCCAACCGAGTTTCAATAATTCATGGAGATACTGAATACACATGGTCGCAAACTTATAAACGTTGCTGTCTGCTCGCATCGGCTTTAATAAAAATGGGAATTGGAAAAGGAGATACTGTCGCGTTCATGGGTGCGAACACCCCGGAGACATTCGAGGCCCACTTTGGCGTGCCGATGACCGGTGCGGTGTTGAACGCATTGAACGTGAGGCTCGATGCCAAAGCTATTGCATTTATGTTAGAGCACGCCGAAACGAAGGTGTTGTTTACTGACAGGGAATATTCTAAAACAGTTAAAGCGGCGCTGGAAATAGTGCCAAATAAACTTGTAGTAATCGATATCGATGACCCTTATTTTAATGGAGGGGAATTAATTGGAGAGCAAAACTACGAAGACTTCATCGCTCGTGGTGATGATGACTATCGGTGCTTTCAAATTGAGGACGAATGGCAGGCAATATCCCTTAACTATACTTCTGGCACAACTGGTGACCCTAAAGGTGTTGTTTTCCATCATCGCGGCGCATACCTAAATGCCATATCAAATGTTATGTGTTGGAATATGGCAGCACATCCAATTTATCTGTGGACCTTGCCGATGTTTCATTGCAACGGCTGGTGTTTTCCATGGAGCCTGGCGGCTGTTGCCGGCACTAGCGTGTGCCTTCGGCATGTGAGAGATCAGGCTATTTTCGATGCAATACGCAAGCACGAAGTCACGCATTTTTGTGGCGCCCCAGTTGTATTAAACACAATGCTCAATGCCGATGAAAGTATGAAACAGGGCATTAAGCAGAAAGTGAGCGCGATGACAGCCGGAGCGGCACCACCTGCTGCCGTGATTGCCGGCATGGAAAGAATGGGGTTTGGTGTGAGTCATGTTTACGGCCTCACTGAAACCTACGGACCTTGCGTTGTATGTGCACCTCAAGATGGGTGGTCTGATTTGAGTATCGACGACCGAGCTGAGCTACATGCGCGGCAAGGTGTGCGAGCTCCTCTTCAAGACGAGTTAATGGTAGCTGACCCAGAAACCCTGGAGCCCGTGCCTAAAGACGGTAAAACCATGGGTGAGATTTTCATGCGTGGAAATCTTGTGATGAAAGGCTATCTGAAGAATCCTAAAACCACCGAAGCGTCATTCAAAGGCGGTTGGTTCCATTCAGGCGACCTTGCAGTTTGGCATGAAGACGGCTACACACAGATCAAAGATCGCTCAAAGGATATTATTATTTCAGGAGGTGAAAATATTTCATCTCTGGAAATTGAATCAGTGCTGTTTAAACACCCTAAAATTATGGAAGCGGCAGTTGTGGCGAGTACCGACGAAAAATGGGGCGAGGTACCGTGTGCGTTTGTCTGTCTTAAAAAAGGCCAGGAATTGTCTGTCGAGGATTTGATAATATATTGCCGGGAAGAGCTGGCTGGATTCAAAATACCGAAAAAAGTTGTATTTGGAGATATTACTAAAACTTCGACAGGGAAGGTACAGAAATACTTGTTGCGCGAAATAGCCAATGAAGCTGAATACATTGCTAAGAAATAAAGGGTTAAGAAATAAAGAGTAAAAAGCAGAAAGCTAAGAAACAGAAGGTTAAAAAAATAAGACACCGAAAAAGTAGTTCAATAAGATTAAAATAGAGGCCAATTTCAGGTTGGCAGATGTAATACAAACGGAGGAATAATGAATAGTCTAATTAAAATAGAAAATGCAAGATGGATTTTTGGAACGCTAGGAGCATTACTGTTATCTGTGCAAGTGCATGCCGCCGATGCGCCAGAAACCATCTCGGTCACCAGTTCTGCATTCGACCACCATGGCACTATACCACTGGAGTACACAGCCTATGGTGATAACAAGTCCATCGATCTTAGTTGGTCGAATCTGCCAGCAGGAACAGTTCAACTGGCATTGATTTGCGACGACCCTATAGTGGAAATGCCCCAGCCGTTCGTGCACTGGGTTGCATACAATATACCCACCGATGCCTCAGGTTTGCCCCAGAGCCTGGCGCGTGACGCCGAAGTATCGGGTATTGCTGATCTTGAAGGAATGATCAATGGACTAAACGGTATTCGCCAGGCAGGTTATTTTGGGCCTAGGCCTCCTGTAGATGGAAAGCTACATGCCTATCACTTCAAACTCTACGCGTTGGATGCGAACTTGGCATTAGAAGCTGGCTTGAACAAAGAGCAGTTACTTGAGGCTATAGACGGGCATGTGCTGGCAACTGGATTGCTAATGGGGCATTATCAGCGCACTGATCAATGATTTGTAGTTGCTTAATCTTCAGCAAATGATTCATATTAAGGCTTTGTAAAAAAGGCTTTCAAGATATCCTTCAAGAAACCCTGCTTATTTGAGTGGGTTTTTTTGCTTTGAAAGGTAAGCAATTTGTCTATGGACGTCTTCGTGACCAAATCCATACACCAGTTACTCCCATGAGTACAAATAGGAACGCCATAATATCTACCAATATGACTCCCCAATTACCCAGAAAACGTCCGCTATGAATATCCAGCATAACTCGATCCCAATTTAGTAGCGTGCTGGCATAGTGCGCCTGATTTTTCTGCGATTGTTGTTGAGACAATTCAAGCGCTTCACTCCACTGAATGGATTCTGTCGAAGTATACGCCCAACTCATAGAATTCAGATCTGCTTTGACTATTCTGTTTTCTGCCTCTTCTAATTTTAAATATACGTCGCCGTTATCGCTACCGATCGCCTGAATATTTTGCGGTACATTATTCACGCTACCCAATACTTCAATAAGCTCGCCAGAGGTCGTCAGCAACAACAAACGATCAGTAAGCGCTACAACATAGCCAAAATCCACGGCAACTAATCCAATCAGGCTGGAAAAACTCCCTTGAAGCCTCTGAGTATCAAAATAAATAGCGTCAGCAAGCAGAGCTACCGAATGTTGTTGGGCGGTGAACGCAATGGAAACATCAGGCGCCTCAATACCATACCAGGAGAGCAGGGTTGGCGAATCAGTGTATCGCTGATCAAGATTGAAGAATGCGCTGTGGTGGATTACAAATCCAGACGTAGAAAGAAGAATTATGAACAACGCGCTTACTATCCCCATGCGTCGATGAAGACTCAAAAGAGATCGAAGTTTGATTGATATTGCTCGCACTTCGTTGTTCACAATCCATTTAGCCAATAATACAGGTAACAGGTGCTTGTCTTAGCTAGAGACGAATTGTGCTAGATAAAGAACCAATCGCGACACATTAGTCACAGCTTTGACAGAGAGCGTGGCGCCACTTATACCATCAATAGACCGATTAAGTCTGTGGTTTTTCTCTATTGAAGCGCCCTTGAATTGTCTGGTGAAGAATTCATGTTTGATTTCCCAGCCACGCGACTCACGAAATGCCAGCACCTTAACTTCTTCTATCTCGGAATCATTTAGAACAACTCCAATTGTTATAGGTTCTGTTTTGCCAATTTCATCAACTATCCAGGCTGATCTTGCTGAGTCACCCCAGTAGCGTATACGCAGAAAGCCAGGCTTGTGTCCTAGAATGTTTTCAGTGGCTTCTTTTTTTTCTCCGGTAATCCAGACAGTGTTGCTAGGAGGAAGGCTGGTGGTAAAAACTTTTGCCAAAAATTCTTCCGGGGCTATATGGTCATCACTCGCCAATACAATAGCGGACAAGCCTACTGTCAGTGAGAGTAGAACGAGCTTCAGGGGAACGGTAATCTTGTTTATTACATGCTTCACTGGCAGCCTAGTCTCCAACAAATATACATTCTTCTGAGTCTCCACCCAACCTAGCCTTAAGAAACTCTAGAATTGCCATCCTAAACCCAAATTAAAGCCATCAATATCGCGGTCTTTATCGTCGTCTTCAAATTGATAGTCAAACTTCAATACAACATTGTCTGCTAGCCAATAATTCAGTCCAACTACTGTGCGGTTAGTGGCTGAGTTCTTTGCCGCGCCACTATTACTACCGGCGCGCTCATTGGTGCGCTCTAACCTCAGGAAAGAGCCAAGTTTGGAGTTGATCTGATATGAAGGTTGTAGGTAGTAGCCGTATTGTTTGTTACGACCCAAGCCGTTATTTGACAGATCGTTGTTAGCAACGTTTTCAATCTTGTTATCTATGTCCCATCCAGCATACAGGGCGGTAAAACCCCATGGGCCAGTTCTGTAGGTGACATGTGCCTCACTTAGCAAGCCGCTTATGTCGCTCACTGGATTGCCCTGCATGTCAATAACGCCATCTCTGCCGATATTCCCGCGAGTGCTGCCATCTTGAGTCATATCCCCCTGGTATTGCATGGAGATGCCTAGCTCTAGACCGGGGATTCCGGTGTAACGAAGACGTCCGGTATAAGCAGGGCTGTCCATTTCGGCTCGCGCACCACTCTGGCGTGAATCACGTATGCTTAATTCGCCGCCATTGCCACTCTCAAAAAACAGGCCCTCATGAATGTCCAGGTCATAGCTAAATCCAGATCCTAATTGTCCTGCAAACTTAATTCCATTTACTCGGTATGTAGACGGTATAATTCTGGATTCAACACGATTTCTTTCAACCCCGTAAAAAGTGTTAGGTTCGTGAGTTTCATTAATAATGCCCATTGGAACTAAATGCATTCCAGCGAGAACGCTATGATTAGGTGCGTAGTCCCATTCTATGTAAGCTTGTTCCAGTTCAACAGCTCCTGGTGAGCGCGCATCGTCATTAATGAATGAGTGCTCAATTTCAAGTTCTGAGAAAAACCGCAGATTTTCACTAAATCTATGACTGGCAAATAAAACGAATCGTTGCACGTCTAATTCTTTAGTAGACGAACTACTGGTCTCATTGTTGTAAAGCATCTCACCATATCCACCGATGGTTGTACGGTCAGCCCAACTGTTGCCCCGAAGCCTGCCTGGTTGATCTATAACTTCGCCTACTGCTTCGATGCGTTGGCTGTTTTCCAGCATCCGAACTTCAACAGTTTGTGTTTGTGAGCGGCTGCGTTCCAGCTCCTGTTTTAATTGTTCCAACTCTGCCTGCTGGCTTTGCACGATCGACCAGAGCTCTTCTATTGATGGGACATTTTCAGCCGCAAAACTGGTTGCGCTAGCGATTATATAAAATGACCCTATAACTGTTGAAATAGTCCTTATCATGCCCGTTTTGTTCTCCAAATATGTTGCTTATGCAGGTGTAAATTTAATTGCTGGTGAGCTTATAGTAAGAGTTATTTAAATACAAATCATTATCATTAATATTATCATGGTGATTTGAGCCGGAAGGCTCAGAGACTGAGATACCCCCACAAAACTCTTAATAATGTTTGCTTTGTCTTGTCCTAAATACCTCTGTCGCGGCCGGAGATGAGGCAATTCGTTCAGTTGGTCGCCAGGGTCCAAATCGATAACCGTTATTCATCTTCTAAACATGGACTTGATTAGAAATAACTTCTATTCTTCGGGCGTTCAGATAATTAAAACTAAAAGCAGGGTCATCACATGAAGTTAGTATCTGCATTGCTCGCTATCTTTACACTCATATCGGGCGCTACTACCGCCGCGGCTGACACAGACGTATTGTTCATTGGTAATAGCTTCACTTTTGGCTATGGTTCTGCCACCAGGTTCTATCGAGCAGACACTGTGACCGATCTTAATAATGAAGGCATCGGCGGTGTGCCAGCTCTATTCAAATCTTTTACAGATCAGGCTGGTCTCGACTACGACGTATCTCTTGAAACGCGAGGGGGCAGTGGACTGGATTTTCATCTGGAGAATAAACTGGGTGTAATTGGTCGCCAGCCCTGGGATAAAGTTGTGATGCACGGTTACAGCACACTGGACCGTGATAAGCCCGGTAACCCCAACACACTAGTTACTACCGCTGACCAAATGGGCGAATTTTTGCAGAGTATCAATCCAGACGTTGAAGTTTATCTTACTTCCACCTGGTCGCGCGCTGATCTAACTTATCAGCCAGATCGACCATGGACTGGAAAACCGATTGCGCAAATGGCGCTTGATGTACGCGCTGGCTATGACAAAGCGGCTGCTAGTGCGCGTGGCGTAAAATCGGTGAATGCGGTAGGCGAGGCATGGACCCGAGCGATGGAAATGGGCTTAGCAGACACGAATCCTTATGATGGCATTGAACAGGGTAAAATCGATCTTTGGACCTATGATCACTATCACGCCAGTATTTTCGGCTACTACCTTGAGGCACTGGTTGTCTTTGGCAACCTCACCGGCATGGATCCTCGATCACTTGGCGACAACGAATGTTCAGCATACGAACTGGGAATGTCCAGGCCTCAGGTTAAGGCGCTTCAGCAAGCTGCCTTTGACCAACTTGAAGAGGATGGCAGAGTAAGCCCAGCACCGTTGGTGTTACCCAAGTCAGTAAATCCAGAGCGTTGTTTTTCTGCGCGGTAGTATCTGAAACAAGGAATTGTAGTATGGATTTCGAGACACTTGTTAGTACTCGACGTAGCGTTCGCGGTTACAAAACAGACCTAGTGCCCCGCGCAGTAATTGAAGAAATAATTCAGGTCGCCAAGGGCGCGCCGTCTTCCATGAACACGCAGCCGTGGAATTTGTATGTGGTGACTGGCGAGCCGCTTGATAAAATTCGTAAGGGTAATACCGAGAGGATGATGGCTGGTGTGAAACCTCAACGTGACTTCCCTACAAAGGAAGCCTACGAAGGAATTCATCGAAAACGCCAGATTGAAATCGCCGTGCAACTATTCGAAGCAATGGGTATTGAGCGAGATGACAAAGAAAGGCGCACTGATTGGGTTATGCGCGGCTTTCGCCAGTTCGATGCGCCTGTGTCGATTGTTTTAACCTACGATAAAATTCTTGAGCCAGCGGCCATCGCTCAGTTTGATCTTGGTGCCATATCTTATGCAATCTGTCTGGCTGCATGGGAAAGAGGCCTTGGTACGGTCATCAACGGGCAGGGGGTTATGCAAACGCCGGTTGTTAGAGAGCACGCGGGTATTCCAGATGACCAGGCGATCCTTACCTGTATTGCAATGGGCTATCCTAACGATGAGTTCTCGGCAAACAGCGTAAAGTCTCGCCGTGCAGAGCTCAATGACTTTGTTAGTTTCGTCGGTTTTGATTAAGGCTGTAGAATGTAAGCTTGAGCCCTCTATGTAGGGCGCTCCATGCTAAAAATAGAATCACCATTCACGCAAGTATAGTCGTCATAGCCAAGTCGGCCGATCGGTCGCATTTTGGCGACATCGATCAGTCCGTCTGCGGTAATCAATTCATCACGAATATGTACTCCAATCACTTCTCCTAAAACCATTACGAATTTCCCTGCTTTTTCTCCGGTTGGTATGTCGACACTTTTAATATAGCGGCATTCAAGATGAACCGGTGCTTCGGCGATGCGGGGAACACTGATTAGTTTTGAAGCAATGGCCGTTAATCCGGCTAGCTCAATTTCGTCAGCATCCGCAGGAACATTGGCAGAAGTTTTGTTCATTTGTTCGCGGTTTTCCCAGGTGGCGAGGTTGCAGACGAACTCGCCATTGGCTTCAATGTTTCTGAGAGTGTCTTTCATGCCGTCGGAGCCCGATCCTACGCCCGCGGAAAACATTACCGTAGGAGGCTGATAACACACTGCATTGAAAAAACTATATGGGGCAAGATTAAACACACCCTGATTATCTATAGAACTGATCCAGCCAATCGGCCTCGGTATGATCAGGCTGTTAAATGGACTTTTAGCGAGGCCGTGGTTTTTCTTGTGAGGTTCATAGAACATAATTTTTCTTCACAGAGTAATAAGTGGCAGGCATTTCAGTTTATTATTGCGCAGATTCAATTTTCTTGGCTGCGCATTCAAGGCCTGGCTCAATTAGTGGGCGTGATTAAATCCTTACTAATAGATCAAGGAGGTAATCGGATTCTACTCTTCAAAAATGAAATTAACTACAGAGGGTCCATAAACATAATATGCAAATGTGCTGGCGCACTTTACATCATGTTATTGGCTGGTACTGAGGAGCTTACGGAAGGAGATACGCGTTGTTGCATCTGATCAGTAATACATTGTTGCCAAAAATGTATTAAAAAAGGCAGGTCATATGGCCCGCCTTTTTTAATTCTAAGGTGTGGTGTCAGTAGCAATCGGTTAATAGCAAACTAGTAGTGATAAACAATCTCGCCTACTTCAGCGCCATCGTCGATCTCCAGGTTCGCTTTCCGATAAAGATGAATGTCACCTCTAACGCTTGAGTCTGAATCAATATAAATTGTGGGTGGTTTGTGGTTGAAGCGAAATATGCGGCTTAACCATGATAGCTTTCCTCGAATGATAATGTCGCCTTCAACACTGCTACCATCTCTCAGCAGAATGTCTCCATTGGTAGTTTGCACGTCTTCTCTTACCAATGTGTTACGTAGCTGAATTTTTCCATTTACTGTGCGTACACGATTACGGACTACTGTTCCTGAGCCCATTCGGATGCCGCCATTTACTGTTATTAATGAGCCATTAACAGTGACATCATCGCCAACTCGTATTCCGCCATTGACGGTTTCAGCATCAGAAATAACCACGCCTTCATCAAGGTCAATTCCACCGTTGACTGTGTCAATATTGTAGGCGCTTGAACCCCGGCCCAAGTCAATACCACCATTAACCGATGAAATATTACCTACTTGCTCATTAGCAGAAATTCGAATACCTCCATTTACTTTGGATATATCGCGAACTTCAGCGGCACTGGCAGAAGTTGTATATAAATAGCTGCCTAGCAACATAGCTAACATAGTGGCGGCACCTAATCTGAATGTATGGTTCATTACTATGTCCTCGTAATTTTAACAGTAGTTTGTTTCTAATATTCTAAATAGCAATAAGCTTGCCAAGTTTATTTATTCATTAATTACAATGGGTTAGCCGAAGAGTCAAATAATTCCACAACCATTGTTAGTGCATTTGACCAATAAAGAGTGACTAATATTGCTACTTTTCTCATTTCTTTACAGTCTTCTGGCTATAAGCTACTGTGCTGGCAGCAAATAATTTCAGTACTTTCCCATTTATACCCGTTTAGACGAGCCAAACTATGATTCGGTTACTAACTTTCTTCACAAACAGCGGCGATCACAATTTACTAAAGGCGTTCACCATGAAAAATCAATTCAATTCAAAACTGTCTTATGCATTTCTGACAATTTTATTCTTTGTGCCTGGGTTAGCTATAGCTCAAGCCAATGTTGTAGAGTCCGACAGTCATCGCTTTGAAGAGGTAGCACAAGGGGTATGGTTCGTAACTGGTACCGGTTCGGTTTTTACCATGAGTAACGCCATGGTGCTGGTAGGTGAATTCGATACGCTAGTAGTTGATTCACATGTGACTCCGGCAGCGTCAAGGGCTTTACTAGATTCGATTTCTGTCATTACCGACAAACCAATACGATACCTTGTAAATAGCCACTATCATTTTGATCACGCCCACGGCAATCAATCTTTTCCCGAGGGGATAGAGATAATTGGACATGAGTTTACCCGTATGAAACTTAGTGGCGCAAATGGCAATGTACTAGAAGAATCAACATTCAAGAGCTTCTCTGATCCGGTTCCGGCGACAGTAGCAAATCTAGAAAGACAGGTAGCAGCAGAATCCGACCCTGCTCGCAAAGCAACTCTAGAGGAAAGACTGAGAGTGCAGCGTGACTACTTAAACGCAATTGCAGAAGTAAACCCAACGCCGCCGAATATTACTCTAGAAACCAAAATGACTTTGTTTCAAGTTGTGGCTGAAGGAAGTAGAGAGATACAGTTACTTCATTTTGGTAGAGCTCACACCGGCGGCGATGTCGTTATCTACCTGCCGCAGGAAAAAATTGTCTTTACCGGAGACATGATGCTGCCAGGACTTGCCTACATGGGGGACGCTCACGTTGATGAATGGCCTGACACTTTAGACGGATTAAAATCACTGAATTTCGATGCATGGTTACCAGGCCATGGTCCAGTTATGCGTAACAAAGACCCGATCGATAACTTCCAGTCCTATCTACGCGATCTATGGACTAAGACTGGTCAGATGTATCGTTCTGGAGTTAGCGCTGAGCAAGCAGCTGAACAAATTGATATGACTAATCATAGCGATAACTTTGCGCAGATCAGAGGGGCGGGTGTTGATCCTCGAGCTATCAGGCGGATTTATCAGTTGCTAACCGACTAGTAGTCGCGAGGATAATTGCCAGATTTTATTGGCAACTCTTGTGACTGACGCGAATGCAGTATTGCCTCCATAGACACGCCGTAAACCCATCCCTGGGGGCTCGATTCGGCATCCCTGCCTCATTACGGTCTATTC
>NVVJ01000093.1 GCA_002402175.1 SAR86 cluster bacterium | reverse complement strand
TTCGCAGCGATCAACAAATCCGTGGTTTCGAGCTAGATTTTTTTGACAAGGTTGCACTAGCCCTGCGTGCGACACCATCGGAGATAGCGGGTCTTATAAACCAGGGTTAGGGTTACGGCACGCAGCTCTACTTTTTGCAGCGTAATGCGAGAAATTGATCAGTCATGCTGATAGTGGATATAGCTGGGTTTTCAGGGACAGACCACGTTTTTGATGAATGTTTGCGGAATTAGGGGGCATGGACTATCTTTATTGATTAGCTTGTCAATACCTTTTACAGCCCAAGATTACGTTTTAAAACCTTCGCTGATGTAATAATTCGCGTAGTGCGATAAAGCTCAGGATGTTTTTCACTGTCCGTGTAGCGTAAAGGCTCGCCTGACGTTGAACTAACAAACCAAGAGACTTCTGGGCGCGCCTCACCTAGCTGTTTTTTAAGCGCTTGCGGTGTAATACCTATCGCTTCAGCCGCCGCATTGAACGTACAACGCGTTTTTACTTCGTTTAGGTAATCAACTACTGAGGTGGTTTTCTCCTGCACTATAAGATACTCCTTGTAAAATTAACGCCCTGGATAATAGGACAGACCTTGTGCCACCTTTGTGGACATTTGGGTACTGACAAGTTAAAGGCCATTTTGCGACAATTCGCTCCATGATTAAAGCAAAAATGTACAAGTGTCACCGATTTCACCTGAAGTAATTCAATACGCCGTCTGGCTCTACCGCCGATTCAACCTCAGTCATCGTGATATTGAAGATTTGATGTCACAACGAGGCATTGAAGTGGGTACTGACAAGTTAACTCTCTATCTGCCAGAATCCGAACATGAAATCTACAACAATGATGTATAAGCGCCATCGATTTCCACCTGAAATCATTCAATATGCCGTATGGCTCTATCATAGATTCAACCTCAGTCATCGAGACATAGAAGATTTGCTGGCTCAAAGAGGTATCTCGGTCAGCTATGAAGCAATTCGTCTCTGGTGTAATAAGTTTGGAGCGAAATATGCTCAACGATTGAGAAGAAAACATCAAGGGTATGGTGATACATTCTTCATTGATGAGGTTTTCGTTAATGTCCAGAGAAGGCAGCATTATTTATGGCGAGCTGTTGATCAAGACGGTGAAGTGGTTGATGTATTTCTCCAGAAAAGGCGTGATGCGAAGTCCGCAAAGCGCTTCTTTAAGCGGCTCTTGAAGAAGCATCGAGGAGAACCGAGAAGAATTGTCACGGACAAATTGCGTAGTTATGGTGTAGCCCATAGAGAATTGATTCCGGAATCAATTCACGATACATCGCAGCACGCGAACAATCGTGCGGAGCTTTCGCACGAGCCGACGCGAGTGAGGGAGCGGGGCATGCGTAAGTTTAAATCAGTAAAGCAGGCACAACGCTTTCTAAGTGCACATGCCGCTGTATACAATTTGTTTAACTTGGGTCGGCATTTGGTATCCGCAAAAAACTATAGATATTTCCGCCTGCGTGCCTTTGCGACTTGGGAAAAGGCAGCCGTGGTGTAGATCTTTCAAATCGGAGTTTTTCGTGATTTGAGTAGTTAACTTGTCAATACCGGATTATGAGTTATTCGTCTGTTGAGCGGTTTTTTTTGATCTGCCTTGTCCATTTTCTTTACACCTGAGCGCTTGATACGTCCAAATAGTCAGAATACTTTTACAATTGGCGTACTATTTTAAGTTGGAAGCCAGCTAACCCCTTGTAATTGTTAAGCATTGATTTGTGGCGTGATAATTGCTCATTATTAGTACATAGGCCTTTGTGTGATGAGGGCTGGACCCAATTAAAATTCTTCAGGGAAGGATAGTCATGTTAAAACTCACCTGTTCTTTTTGTTTCAGTTCTGTGTTGTTGCTAAGCCTCATTCAGTCTGCATTCGCGGTTCCGATTGATGGTCGGAACTGGATGCAAGTCAGTGATACCGTAAACTTCACTTACAACAACCTTGCAACTGGTCCTTGTGATGTAGTGACCGGTGCCTGCTCAGGGGTAGCAAGCAATCATCTGGCCACCTCAATTGATTTAACCGGATGGGTTTGGGCCAGTTCGTCTGATGTGGCAGACTTGTTCGAATACTTGACGGGCGCACCGGCTGGGACTTTCGATGTTAACGCGACCAACTACCCTGGGGCTGCTGGTGATTCCTGGGGGGCAGATGTCATAGATATAGATAGTGGCGGTCCAGATGCTGGCTTGTTTGCTGCATCTGGCATTTTTAGTAGCAATGATTACTGGATAGCTGGGTTAACCCGAACAATTATTAATGGCGATACTGACAGGTCCTATATCAGATCATCTGGAGGCCATAGTTCGGCTGTGGTGGGTAATCCGCATGGGTTCAATACTGCCCGATCCCATACCGGATTGTGGCTGTACCAGCCTTCGTCTGTTAGTGAGCCATCTGCACTACTGCTTTTGTTATCGTCAATGATTTTTCTTGGGTTAAGAAAACAGAAGTCTAGAAGAACCATAGGGTACGCTCACAACTTAAATAATCTTTCTGAGCGCATATAATGAAAAATCGAAATTGCCCTTCCATCAAACGAGCTTTGTTGAAGCCAGTGCTTTTGTTGGGTTTTTCGTGCTTATCTGTTAATGCGTTTTCAGCTCCTATTCTGGATCAAACCGGAAATCTACTCGCCAATGGAGGCCTGAATATCGGGAGTTTCGATCCGATCTCCGGGACTGCTATCTCTTCAGCTGCAAATAACTGGTCACAATGGACTAATTCAGGCATCTCATTAACAACGGAACTGATCACTGACGCCGAAATGTTCGGTATCACAGGAGTGGGTACCAAGGAAGGCGATGCCGCTTTAAGGATAACAACAGGCGGAGCAGGAGATGGTGGATTTACTTTTAACACGTATTCCCATCCGGGCTGGGATACTACAGGTGATGTTACTTTTGGAGCCTGGGTATATGTGTTGAGCGGTCAAATGGGCGTGTTTGTAGGAAGTAATAGCACGGGCTTTGATTCAAGTCTGACAACTAGTACCGGCGGCTGGGAATTTGTTTCAGTGAGCAAATCAGGGGGTGGCGGCATAATCAACGATGAGCCTTTACTATATTCTTTTGGGGGAGCTGCAGATTTTATAGTAGATAGTCTCTGGTTGAATCAAGGCCTGGAATCAGCACATCCTGATACAGCATCAGTGCCTGAACCATCAACACCTTTCATGTTGGGATTAGGTATTCTGTTCCTTGTTCGCTCGCTTCGCACTCGTATAGAATACAGTTAGGCCTAACTACTGCCTTATCGAAAAAGCCTACTTCCGAAAGGGGTGGGCTTTTTTGTTGATGCTATTCTTGCAGTATGAAGAGATCTGCTACTCACTATGGCCAACGGACTCCGAAAACTCATAGTCCGTCGCTCCAAATCATAACTCGATGATTTTCAAGGAAAAATGGCGGGCCCACAGGGACTCGAACCCCGGACAAACGGATTATGAGGCAATGCAACCGGTCGTGGTTTCTCTGAGTAAGCCGAAGAGTCGTAACGAGTTTTCTTTTACTGAACTTCTGAGCCTGACCGAAACCGAACCTCTTCTGAACTTGCTTGGGGTCAGATTGTTCACCGAACTTGGCAAGTGGAAGAATCTAAACGGGTTTCACTGACCGAACACCGAACCAAAACCGAAACTGATTCGAGGGCAGCTTTCCCGACCGAAGTGGGGTGGGGTGAAATTCTGCGGAACTGAAATTCTGGGGGAAGGGCAGGTGGCCGCTTACGGCCAACAGCGGACATCGAATTGGTATTGCAACTTGCTGAAACCAATTCTGGCGCTATTAATACGGTGGGGATGAGTATTGCATCGTCACATTTCGAATTTTACGGAACTTGCCCCTGATAAAGACAGGACGAAACTGCATACCTTTGATAGCGTTTTTTCCATCGTTATTGATTCTGGGAGTGTTCGGATCAGTTTGCACGGCACGAGCAGATCTCGCTTTGCCAATGGAATTGATGCTAAAGCGCACCTGCACCGTATTTAGTTCCATCCCAAACGGCACTGTCAGTAAGTGCATGACTGGACGGCGCACGGATGGCAATGATTTGTTCCAAGCAACAAAATCCCCCATGTTTATTCCATTGTTGATAGCAGTAGTATCCTCTGCGCTCTGTTGTATCTTGTAACCATCAGTCACTTGTTGTGTTAATGCTGCGTCAAGTGAAAAATGGTATTGAGGTACGGGTAACAGCACAGGTCGTGCAAAAAAAGCTTCAATGCGCTGTTCTGTGACTCCAGCCGTTTCAAGCATTTTCATAGCCTGCCGGTAGGTTCCGTCGGCAACGCCCCTGCGCCCAATAGTTATTCGGCTAATAGCGCCGAATACAGATGGAGTGTGATCCCTGAGGTTCATTTGAAAGTCAGCAACGTAAAGCATCGCCATGGCTTCGGCCTCCGGATCATCCATTGTCTCAACAATGCCCTGGATGATCTTTACGATACTTAATCCTCGTCGCAAGAAGCGTAATGCCCCAGCTTCTGTTGATTTAATTATGCCCCTGGCTTCGTGACCCAGTTCATCTTGAGATGTGAGAATAGCCGCTATATGAAGCTGCTCGAGGGCCAACTCATAGAGCCAAGGAATAAGCATCTCTCTATCTGTTTCGAATTCCCTCTCAGCCAAGGAAATAATGCCCTGTTGAATTTCTCTTGCATCAAAGAAATGATCGATACGTTCTAGCGGCTCATCTATATAGATAGCACTGTAATGCCAGCTCAAAAGATCGTTCATGGCATTGAGCACAGGCTCGACGCCGGCATCAGGATTTTGTGTATGCAATAATACGATATGCTCGAAGTGGCCGGTAATAGCTTTCCATTGTCCACGCTCTAGATCATTGCTGATCTGCTCGACGAGTACTGGAATCTGGTTTAAGGTATTTAGACCCTCATCAATACGCAGCAGTTGTAATCGTCTACTTAGAACGCGGTCCGCTTCATCTAAGTCACCCGCCTCAACTAATAGCTTGGTGAGTCCCTGCAAGGGCTCTAACAAGCTGCGGTCAAATGGGCCGTATTCTGATTCCAGCGCCTCTAACTGTAGATCGAACAGATCCCGCTGCTGTATCAGTCTCGTACTTAATTGCAGAGCGGACTCTTCAGGCTCATCTGTGGATTCAAGAGAATCGGCAGCTACAGCCATCTGCCCCTGCAATATCAGCCAGAGTGGAATCAATCTCGCAAATCGCAATATTATCATTGAGCTCGCCTTGTTTTGCGAGTGGATTGGGGTACTGACAACTTAACTCCCAATCTGTCAGAATTTGGCAATGAATTCTACAAAAATGTACAAAAGACACCGATTTCCGCCCGAAATTATTCAATATGCCGTCTGGCTCTATCACCGATTCAATCTCAGTCATCGCGGTATCGAAGATTTGATGTCACAACGTGGCATTGAAGTGAGCTACGAAGCAATTCGTCTGTGGTGTAATAAGTTTGGAGCGAAATATGCTCAACGATTGAGGAGAAACCATCAAGGCTACGGCGACACTTTCTTCATTGATGAGGTCTTCGTTAAGATCCAAGGAAGGCAGCATTATCTGTGGAGGGCCGTTGACCAGGACGGCGAGGTGGTCGATGTATTCCTCCAAAAGCGGCGAGATGGAAAGGCTGCAAAGCGATTCTTTAAGTGGCTCTTGAAGAAACATCGAGGAGAACCGAGACGAATTGTCACAGATAAATTGGGGAGTTACGGCGTAGCTCATAGAGAACTCATTCCAGAATCAATTCACGATACGAGTCAGTAAGCGAACAATTGAGCTGAGCTTTCGCACGAACCTACACGAGTTAGAGAACGGGGCATGCGTAAGTTTAAATCAATGAAACAAGCACAGCGGTTTTTGGGTGCTCATGCTGCAGTTTACAATTTGTTCAACCTGGGTCGGCACTTAGTATCAGCTGAAAATTATCGATATTTCCGCCTGCGTGCCTTTGCGACTTGGGAATGTGTCGCCGCAATGTAAAAGTTGTTATTGGAGTTTTTCTCGATTTAGGTAGTTAACTTGTCAATATCAGATTTAGTCTTCCTTGCCAAATTTTTCCAAGCGCGCTTTCAATTGAGCGAGGGCCGAGCCTATGCTGCGTAGCTCGTTGTCAGTGCGATTTAACTCTTCCATGTTCTCCTGAAGGAGTTTAAAACTTTCGCTTGTCTCTCTGCGTAAAGCTTCTGGGTTCATTATTACCGGAGGCATGCCTGATCCGACAGCGGCTCCAAACGGACCAGTCGCATATTGAGTTCCCAGTGTGTAAGTAGAATCGGATGCATTTTGACTTCTTAGTTGTATTAAGAACAATGGTTCACAAACCCTTTGACTAATATGAGTCATCGGTGGTGTCATTTTGTAGCAGACTATGTCGAATGAATCATCGATATTCAGCTCGTTGAATCTATCAAAAAAGTCCGATTCTACTTCTTGGATAAGACCTCTAAGATCGCTTTTCGTCACAGTAGGTGTAATGACAATTTCGTACGGCTTGGTATTGTTTGATGCGCTACTGTTAGCTTTGTCGGGATCTTGGTTATCAGCTAGCACTTGAGATCCGTAAACAAAACCTACTACTACAAACAATAAGCGTATATTCATCACTTTTCTCCTAATCTTATGTAAATAGGTAGGCAGCAATCTTGCTGCAGTGGACTTTTACCAAAGTCTTAATTAATTAAGATATTAGCTAGAGAATATAGCTCTGTCAACTAAATTGAATATGAGAGAGCCGAGGCATGAGGGTAGTTAAGTGTATTTCCAACCCGAGCATGCAATGAATGGCTTACTCACAGGGTGTCTGTTATTGGCATTTAGCTGATTGGCAATGTCACGCCGATAGCACAAACTCACGAAGAGATTCTTAGATGGCCATGCCCACAGGATTGACATACAAGTCTTGTAGGACTAAAGTCTTAAAGAAATAGGTAAATGGGAATACTATGGCTAGGAAAGCATCGCAAACACTAACAGATGGTGAATTGCGCCTCATGCAAGTGATTTGGAGAAATAGGAATAGCCCCGCCTCGCGCCAAATTGATCAGTTGTCGAAATAGTGATTTCGAAGATATTGCTGCTATTGATGATCAGATAAATGCGGACCTATACTTGAAGGGTCTTAACAATGTATTGATTGCTCTGAGGGCGCGGCTCAATGAATTGGCAGTCTGACCATTAATTTGAAATGGATAATTCAAGAAGGCCACGCTTAGAAATTTCTACCCTAGATTAGAGTCTGTCCCATGTCATGCTTCAGTGAGCAGGCCAGATGAGGTTATTACTATTTCTCGCACTATTCCGGCAGAGTTAAAAGGCTTGATTAGCCATACAGTCTTGTATTTATTTTTCATGAAACTACTCCAATAACAATGGAAGACGCCATATGAAGCAGCTAGCTTGTTCCTTACTGTTTATATCAGTTATTTTTGTTCGCCAGTTTGTCTTTGCGGCCGAGTTTGGACTTCTGGGTGAAACCCGAAGTGCTATTCAGGAGTGGGTCAGAATAGAGCAGCTAATCTCACATGAGAGAAAAGAATGGCGGGAAGA
>NVVJ01000017.1 GCA_002402175.1 SAR86 cluster bacterium | reverse complement strand
CGAAGCGTAGTGCCGCCGACATCAATAGCTTTTTGCAGAACCAGTTTTATGCATTCGACCAATTTCACGTAGCGCGGTAAAGAGATCTTGCCAGCATTGCGCTTCGGGTTTATGCCCGCCATAAACAGCGATTCATTGGCGTAGATATTTCCTACCCCAACAACAATTTTGCTGTCCATAATGAAAGTCTTAACGGGCGCTGTTTTGCCACGACTTTTGCCATGCAAATATTTGGCATCGAAACAGTCGTCTAAAGGTTCTGGACCAAGCGTAACCAGCAATGGGTGTAGAGCAATATCGGTCGTATGCCATAGCATGCAACCAAAGCGACGCGGGTCTGTGTATCTGAGAATCTGTTTATTCTCGAAAACGATATCCACGTGATCATGTTTGCCGATGGACTGGCTTTGTTTAACTAGTCGCAGGCTGCCAGACATACCCAGGTGAATCAACAGAGTTCCTTTGCTAGTGGACAATAGAAGATACTTCCCGCGTCTTGAAACAGAGTCGATTCGCTGGCCGGGTAGGTCTTTGCTCAAGGCCGGGGGTATGGGCCAGCGTAAAGTTTTTCTTCTAAGAATGACTTCACGCACTTTTTGATTTTTGATATGAGGTGAAATGCCACGCTTTGTAGTTTCAACCTCTGGTAACTCGGGCAAAAGATTCTCCTGCATGTATGAATGCTATTAGTGTCGCTATACTGCTTTATAATCTTTCCCTGAATTGAATGAAAGCAGTAGGCGAAATTTGACCAGTCAATTGTTATTAGGTATCGATGCCGGCGGTACCTTCACAGATTTTATTTTTGTCGATCTTAGGCAGACTATCTCAATTCGTGTGCATAAAACTTTGTCTACCCCTGCTGCCCCTGAGCAGGCGATTTTGCAGGGCATTTCTGCAATGGGCCTGGAATCGTATATGCGCGATGGCAGCCTGCAAATTATTCATGGCAGTACCGTGGCTACCAACCTTCTGCTGGAGGGCAAGCTAGCTCGTACGGTGTTTGTGACCAATTATGGGTTTGCCGATATGTTGCTACTGGCAAGGCAAACTCGTCCTGCACTGTATGCTCTGGAATTTCCTGAAATCGAGCCGCCGGTGGCTGCTCAACTATGCCTTGAAACAGGCGGTAGGATTGCAGCGGACGGCTCCGTTGTCGAACCTCTTTCAGAGCCAGAAATTGACAACCTGGTGGAAAAAATCAAAAGCCTGAAGCCAGAGGCGGTAGCAATAAATTTACTGTTTTCGTTTTTAGACGATGGCTTCGAGCGAGAAATTGAAGCCGCGATTCATCGAGCAGGCTTGCCTGTTTTTGTCAGCCGGTCATCACAGGTATTGCCGGAGTACAAAGAGTACGAGCGAGGAATTGCCACCTGGCTAAATGCATCTCTTGCCCCTGCGGTAAGTGGGTATCTACAAAGATTGCAGCAGGAGCTAGGAGATAACTCCTTACAGCTAATGCAATCAAGTGGCGAAACTATCGCCGCACACAAGGCCGCGGACTCGGCAGTAAACCTGTTGTTGTCTGGGCCAGCAGGAGGGCTAACAGCTATAGCTTTTCTTGGCGAGCAATTGGGCATTAGTAAAATCATCAGCTTTGACATGGGCGGGACCTCAACCGATGTCGCGCTGCTAGACGGGCAAATTGCCACCACTAACGAGGCCACCATATCCCGTTATCCGATTGCAGTACCAATGGTGGACATGCAAACCATTGGCGCCGGCGGTGGGTCTATCGCATTTGTTGATAGTGGAGGGATGTTACAGCTTGGCCCGCTCTCTGCCGGCGCTGATCCGGGGCCCGCCTGCTATGACAAGGGCGGGAGTGAGGCCACCGTTACCGATGCAAATCTGGTGTTAGGCCGCCTTCAGGTAAACCATGCTCTAGCTGGCGCGTTATATCTAAATGAATCTGCGGCAATTGCTTGTATAGAAAAGCTGGCAGACAAAATTAGTCTTTCCGTTGAAGAAACAGCTTTGGGCATTGTCACCATTGCAAATGAACATATGGCCAGAGCAATACGATTAATTTCGGTTAACCAAGGGAACGATCCCCAGGATTTTGTACTCGCTAGTTTTGGTGGTGCGGGAGGTTTGCATGTGTGTGCAATAGCGGACGCCATGCAAATGCGCAGTGCCATTGTGCCAATTCATGGAGGAGTACTCTCAGCTCTTGGAATGGTAGTCGCTCGCCGCGGCCGACAGTTTTCAAAAACCCTGGGGCTTGAATTCGATCAGATTAATAAATCGGAGCTAGAAAAAGAATTTGCAGAACTTGAACAACATGGCATACACCAGCTTAGTGACGAAGGCCTTTCTCCTGCCTCGTTATCAACCAGACGAAGTGCTGACATGCGCTATAAAGGACAGTCCTATACGCTAAACATTGAGTGGAAATCAGCAGAAAAAGCTTCGGATGCTTTTCGGCAGCTGCATAAAAAGCGCTATGGCTATGCCCATAACACAAATATGGAACTGCTCAATATTCGCGTAAATGTGATGGCTCCAAATCGGCAATTTAGTTTGCCGACAATAACGGATTCATCAAATTGCAATAATATCCATTACTCAAAGGTCTATGGTCATGATGACAAAGCAAAAGTGATGGCTCGTACAGAGATGTCTGTCGGGCAGAGAGTTACTGGCCCAGCCATTATTACTGAATATTCAGCGACAACGTTCATCGAAGCAGGCTGGACAGTGGAGCTGGATCTGCTCGGTAATCTGTTATTGGAAAAGCCTGATAGCTAAATTCGATAAGTATTTTTGCTGTCGATTTCTGGAATGGCGACTGATTAGGACTAAACGGGCGTAAAACACCCCAGGAGTTCTGTTCGCGTCATAGTTGAATAATAAATCAGAGCTATTTACAGGCTAATTTCGCAGGTGTTATAACACAGTGTTGAGATTGGTAGATTTTACTCTGACGATTGAAAAACCTTATATTTGTGGACACTGATATCTGTAACTGTGTGATAGAACTGAGGCCGAACATAATATGGTCCTGAAAATACTAAAAGTTAATATAGCCCCCGCAGTCTTGTTGATTCTATTGGCAAGCGGGTCGGCGTTGGCCCAAGAACCTGAGACCGAGGTAGTGCCGGTAGCACCGGTCGTAGATCGATCGCGTTTGTTATACATCGATGTGCCAGTGCCTATTGAGCCAGAATCAGACTTGTTTCCTGAACCTCCTGAACCTCTTGAACCTCTTGAGCCCGAAGAAGACGCCCTGTTTACTCAGCGCAATGAAAGTATTTCGCAATACAACACTACAGTTGTAAATATCGAATCAGTTGGAGGGGTCTGGGACCGGGGTTTAGCCCAGGAGTTGATGTCACTGGGAGGATTGCAGCAGCAACAGGGAGATCATGCGCAGGCAATTGATTCCTTTAGTCGCGCTATTCACATCAGTCGAATTAACTCAGGCCTGCATACTCTTGAGCAGATACCAGTTATCGAAAAAATGATTCAAAGCCAAATGGTCCTGGGAAATTGGGAAGACGCTGATATTTATAATAATTATCTGTTTTATGTTCAGCAAAAAGCCTATGGGCGAGACGATCCACGGCTTATACCGGTACTTGGTAAGCTCGCTACCTGGAATATACAGGCGTTCAATATTGGTTATGGCGAGCTGTTAGGAATACGGCTTAGAGATGCTCAGATCATGTTTTCGGCAGCAGCACAGATGGTCGGTGTGCATTTTGGCAAGAATGATGAGCGCTTTGTCGGTTATTTAAGAAACATTGCGAATTCGTCCTACCTGCTATCCGCAAATCAGGAGCTAATGCAGGAGATTGACAGGCCGGAATACAGAACTGCCCAGTCAATGTTGATAGATAAACTGAACCAACGTGAGGCGGTATTGCCTCTTGGGTTTCAATCAGGTGAGAAAGCTTTACGGGACATTGTTGATTTTTATAGTGATAGCAATAGCTCTCCGTACGATCTAGCCGAAGCGCTTACTAACTTAGGAGACTGGTATCTGATATTTAAGCAGCGCAGGCTTGCCGAAGAATACTATATGGGCGCCTGGATGATATTAGAGACTGAGGAAAATAGTGAAGAGTTATTGCAGCGTTTATTTGGACAGGTTGTACCGCTTCCAACCTTTGTGGCAAGTATTGATAATCCTGCTTCGATATATCGAACAAACAGCGAATCAGATGAGATGAATGGGGATTTCGCAGACCTGATGTTTGACGTTACTGCAGCTGGCTTAGTGCGTAATGTGACGGTGATTTCTGAACAAACTGTAGAGAATTCCAGTCATCACAATCGATTGCGTACAGAGATTCGTCGCTCGATTTATCGACCAGTGATTGTTGATGGAGAGCCTAAGAGGTCAAACGGGAATACATTCAGATATCAGTATTGGTACTAATTATATTGGCCAGGATGTAGCATCGAAAGAGGTCATTGAACCTTAAGCTAAGGTGATTGTTAAGCAACGGTTCAGGCGAGTTAAGTTACTAATAGCTGAGGCTGAGTAAATGCGGGCGTTGTGGAATGGCGCTAAATGCGGGCTTAAAGCCGCGAATATCTACAAAAAATCGCGAAACGTAAGAATATGGTCGAGTGACACTGAAGAATTAAGACCAGGAATACACTATGAATATCATGCATAAAACATCTACGACACTGCCTAGATTGATCTTTGTAGGGGGAATAAGTCTGGGTTTGCTGGCTTGCCAGTCGAGCAGCCAAAGCTCGTCTAGCAGCAGTATGCCGTCTATGCCCTCATCGTCTAGCTCAAGTTCCAGTTCAAGCCCCAGTATTCCTTCGAGTAGCTCCAGCTCTAGCCAGAGCAGCATACCGAGTATTCCATCCAGTAGTTCTAGTTCTAGTTCTAGTTCTAGCTCCAGTTCTAGCCAAAGCAGCAGTGCTGGCGCTCCATCGAGTAGTTCAAGCTCCAGGCAGGGCAGCAGCCCTGGTCTTCCTTCAAGTAGCTCCAGTTCAGGCCAGAGTGGTGATTCCGGTACCCCTGCAGGAAGTGTTGGCACTACCAGTTCAGGGCAAAGTGCAGGTTCTCAGTCACGTTTCCCCTCTGGACAAGCTGGCTCAAGCGGAAATAGAGACGGTTCAACAGGCGATTTACAAAGTGGGGGACAAACTTCATCCAGCGGCGGGTTAGGTAACCCTGGTGGGGATTATAGCCTAGAAACACTGCCAGACGGCGTTTTAAGTGGGAACGGGTCGGGTCAAACCACAGGAGCCAGAACCGGCCAGGAGCAGGCGGGTATATTAGACGAACGCTTGCGTCGCGGTTATGAGGTGTTTGATGGTTTTATTCTTGGCGAACGCGAGCGGGCTCAGGCTGAGAGTAATGCGGCTGGTAGTTCTCCCATAGGTAGTCAGGCAGATGGTACCGGCGGAGGTGCCAGTGAGGCGCAGCCCCAGACCTTGCCTGCAGGCGGTTCTTCTGGAGTTTTAGTCGCAAGCCAGCCTTCGTCAGCATCCGCAGAGCCGAGTCAGATTTTTCCACCCCCTGGTGATATTCCGACTGGGCGCGACGATGATGTTGTCGCTCGTCAATTGCGAGAAGCAGCAACGAATGAACCTGATCCAGAATTGCGCGAAGCGCTCTGGGAAGAATATAGAAATTACACAGGCTTGGGTGATGGACAATGATGGTAAAACTTAAAAAGCTTTTCGCACTTGTATTGCTCGCATCGGTGGCGGCTGCCTGTTCAACACATACAGTTAAATCCACCACCTACACACCAATAGTTCAAGGTAGTCAGAATGTTCCCGAAGATTTGCTGCTGGATGTGGGTATCGCAGTTTTTGATCCGGGTATTGATGAGATTCGACGTGGTGAGGAAGAAACAACTAACCACGAAATACGTATCGCAGAATCACGCTATGCCCCTTACCTTTTGTCAGAGACGTTACAGCGATCTGGCAATTGGGGAATAGTCAGACTAATGCCCAATGCGGCAAGTCCGATGGATGTGTATATCACCGGCACTATTTTACAGTCCAATGGCGAGGCGATGGCAGTGCGCATTGTCGTTACCGACTCCACAGGGCAGCAGTGGTATACAAAAGTTTATGACGAAGTAATTAGCGAATTTAGCTATGAGCCAAGTCAACGTCAGAAGAACGATCCTTTTCAAGTTATCTACAATACTATCGCCAATGACCTACTTGCCTTTCGACAACGCAATGTTTCTGATCAGGAAATAATAGAGATTCGAACAATATCGGAGTTGCTTTTTGCCCAGCGTTTTTCGCCGGAAGTGTTTGACACTTACATCAACGAAAACAACCGTGGCAAGCTGGAAATATCATCTCTTCCAGCTGAGAACGATCCGATACTTCAACGAGTGCGCGATATCCGTGAACGAGATTTTATGTTTATTGATACCGTTCAGGATTATTACGCCACCTATGTCAGACAAATGCGTTTACCTTATGATTCCTGGCGAGCACTTAGTTATGACGAAACAATTCAATTAAGAAAATTGCGGGCCTCGGCCAGGCGTCGGTTTGTTGCCGGTACAGCTGCCGTGCTTGGAGGTCTTGCTGCGGCGACCAATGGTGGTAATTATGCAACTCAAACAGGCGGGGCAATCGGAGTTGGTGCCGGGGCTTATTTGATTAAAAGCGGCTTTGACAAACAAACTGAAGTAAAAATCCATATGGAAGTACTGGAAGAACTTGGTCAGTCACTCGAAAATGAAGTTGCTCCCCAGGTAATTAATTTGGACGACCGTACCATAACTCTCTCGGGTACTGTTGAAGAGCAATACAGTCAATGGCGCGAGATTCTGGCAGACATTTATGCCGCTGATGTGGGCGAATTATAGTTGTTTACTACTATTGCCTGCTACTGCTGTCTACCACAGGCCGAGAAACCCCTACCCAAATAACTCATAGAGGTGGCTTTGCCGCTGAATAAAATACGCTATGCCAGATAATAATAACGACAATGTTGACTCCACTGAATTTGATCACAATGATGGCATTCAGTACTCCGATCAGGATTCTCAACTAAAACCTAACAAGCCTCCTGTGTGGGCATGGGCTGCTCTGGGCGGTCTATCTATAGTTGCCTTGCTGGTTATTTTTGTCTTGCCCTCAATTGTTTCTGAATATGAACTTCCATTAGAAAGACGTGTCGAAACCGCTGTGGTGCAACCACGAGAAGCGGCACTCATTGCAATTTCTCCTTTTGAAGAGGCACAGCGTTCGATACAACGTAAAGAGGCACAGGATGTGTTGGCTGATCTTTTGGCAAAACAGGCCGAATTGGAAAGCCTCGAAGTCTCCAGTTGGGCGGGGCCGGCCTATGATATTGCATTAGAGCGCGCAAGCATTGGGGATGATTACTATCGAACACAGGATTTTATTCTTGCTCGTGAGTCCTACGAAGCGGGGCGGGACGATTTGATTGCCTTAATCGATAGTTCGCCAACAGTACTAGCCCAAACATTGGTTGATGCTCAACAAGCATTGATTGGCAACGATGCAGCAACAGCTCTTGATAAATTTTCACTGGCTTTGTTGTTTGAGCCTGACAATGAAATAGCCCAGATAGGCCAACAACGAGCCTTGTCACTGGATGAGGTTAGTGGGTTATTAAGTGAAGCTGAAGAACTGGCTGACGATGGAGAGCTGGAGCAGGCGCGCACTATTTATCTACAAATTCTGGATCTGGACAATTATAACGACGTTGCTCAGGAACAAATTCAATTAGTTTCGCAGCAAATAACCGACAATGAATTTGCTCGCATCATGTCCAGTGGATATGCCCTGTTAGAGAGTGGTGAAGCGGAGCAAGCCATTGAGGTTTTTCAACGAGCTGCCAATTTGGGGGTTAAACAGAATCAGGCGATTGCGGCTATTACACAAACAGAAAATGAAATAGCCAATGCTGAGATAAACCAGATCAGATCGCTTATTACCATCTCAGAAAGCGATGAGAAATGGCAGACAGCAGTCGATGAATACGATGAGGTGCTGGCTATCGATAGCAATCTTTTATTCGCCATTAATGGCAGAGACTATGCAGGTAAAAGAGCACAGTTAGACCAGCTTTTAGTAGGAGCCCTTGCTAATCCGGAACGCTTTTCCGAAACGGTTGTATTTGAGCAAACACTCGATGTGTATTACACCGGGCGTGCTATAGAAAACCCTGGGCCGCACTTGACTGGCCAACTGGATGAACTAGAAGTATTCCTCGAAAACTCCCAGGTCCCAATAGATATTCAGTTAGTATCCGACAATCTAACAGATGTCACATTGCTCAGAGTAGGAAGTCTAGGTAACTTTGAAAGAACAGCAGTTGCACTTAAGCCAGGCCGCTATGTTGCAGTAGGAAAACGGACTGGCTACCGTGAAGTTCGCGAAGAGTTCACAGTTGGGTTTGGCCTAACTCCTAGCTCAGTTATTGTTCAATGTGACGAGCGCATTGGTGCGTCGAACGGGCGTTAATAATGAGCAGCATTGACGACAACGAAAATAAAAACAACAGCAATGCAAATGGGGCAGCCGACCCTATTATTCCAATCGACTTCACGCCCAATAATGATAAAGGGCCACTGGTCAGCTATAAGTTCAAATGGGTTCATGTTTTTGTTGCTGTGTTTGCCGTGGTGTCAGGAACCGCTGGGTGGTTTGTGTTAACCGCCAGATCGGTGCTTGTTGAAGTTGATCCGATTACTGCAGTTGTAGCTATTAATGAAGGAACAAGCTTTCAGCTTGGTCAGCGTTATCTTATAAGAACCGGCTCCTACGAATTAACGCTAAGTAATGAAGGCTATCACGATACTGTCACGCGTTTACTTGTAAGCGACGAGCAGTCTCAAACGCATACGTTCACAATGCGCAAGCTGCCTGGAATTATTTCCTTTGTTACTGACAACATAACCAATGCCAGAGTAAGAATTGATGGTGTAGATATGGGCCTGACTCCTTTAACTGATATTGATGTGGAGGCAGGTGAACATCAACTCTCTATTTCTAAAGATCGTTACCTTGATTATGGAGAAACCATTATTATTGAAGGTCGATCAGTTGCTCAAAGTTATGAAGCAAACCTGGAGCCTGCATGGGCCACGATAAGTTTAACTACAACCCCATCCGGCGCCGATGTTTTGGTAGACGGCGAAGTTGTGGGAGTTACGCCCATCAATGCGGAAATACTCCAGGGCCAACGTAATTTTCTGCTTAAGTTGGCAGGGCATAAGGCCTGGCAGGAAGATTTCGATATTTTGGCTGGCGAAGATTTTTCGGTTCCACTTATAGAGCTGGAACCTGCAGATGGCCTGGTGTTTATTCGCTCAAATCCCAGTGCTGCCAGCGTTACAATTGGTGGCGAGTACAAGGGTCTTACACCACTTGAGGTTGCATTGGCTCCGGCGCTCGATCATGAGCTCACATTCTTCAAAAATGGCTACCACTCAAACAAAATCTCAATACGCACAGAGCCTAATCAGGAACGCGAATTAAATATTGATCTAAGCCCGGTACTAACTAGCGTCAGTATTATGGCCCAGCCGGCGGATGCGCAGCTGTATGTAAATGGAGAATTCAGAGGAGCGGCCAATCAAACATTTGAGCTTATGGCGGCCAGTCAGCAGATAGAAATACGAAAGGCGGGGTTTGTACCTTATACAACTGAGTTTACTTCACGCCCTGGGCTCGATCAGATAATTAGAGTCACACTTAAATCTTTAGAACAAGCCAGGCTTGATCAAATCAAACCAAGGATCGTTTCAGCTGCTGGTCAGACACTAAAGCTATTTTATCCTGGCGCGTTCACCATGGGAGCTTCGCGCCGCGAGGCAGGTAGGCGCCCGAACGAAAGCTTGCGTGATATTAAACTAGAACGACCATTTTATTTAAGCTTGAACGAAGTCAGTAATGCAGATTTTCGCCTGTTCGATGCAGAACATAGCTCCGGTACGGTGCAAGGTTTGACTCTGGACAACGAGGCGCAACCGGTAGTTCGAGTTAGCTGGAACCAGGCAGCGCTATTCTGTAATTGGCTTAGTGACCAGGAGTCTTTGCCTAACTTCTATGAAGTACTAGAGGGTGAGGTTGTTGGGTTCGATGAGGAGTCTACTGGCTATCGACTACCTGCAGAAGCTGAATGGGCATGGGTAGCGCGAACTAACGGTAGTGGCAGTCAATTAAAATATGACTGGGGAGATCAACTTCCTCCCACTGAAAATTCAGGGAACTTTGCAGACATCACCAGCCAGTCCTATTTAGGGCAGGTAATTTTTGATTATGACGATGGCTATCTTGGGACTGCAGCAGTTGGCACCTTCAATCCCAATCAGCATGATGTATACGATATGTCAGGAAATGTTGCCGAGTGGGTTCATGATTTCTACGGTGCGGTAGGAGCTATTGGAGGAGTGGAAATTGATCCCCTAGGGCCGACCGGTGGTCAGTTTCACACCATACGAGGCTCAAGTTGGGCACATGGATCTATTACTGAACTACGCCTGTCTTTTCGGGACTTCGGTGAAGAAGTAAGGGACGACGTTGGTTTTAGAATAGCGCGCTATCTGGAGGAGTAGGTGAAGAAACTTTTAGCCGCTTTGGCTCTATTAGCTCTATGTTTTCACTCAATAGCCTGGTCGGCAGAAAATACGCTACCTACCGAGGATGTAAATGTTGAGCAAACTGAAGATGGCGTCAATCCGCCTTCTGAAGAAGACGAGACTATTGAAGATGAAGTTACTGAAGATGAGGATATTGATAACGAAGATGAAAATGAGCCGGACAGGTTTATTCCAACGGAACAAATCTCTCAAGATTTAGGCGTTTCATTTCCAGTTGATATCTAGGCAGTTAAAAATAGTAAGAATACACACATACCCTTTGCTAGCTTTAATCTGGATATAGGCTCGTGTGAATTTGTTCCGATGATGTGTTGATAAACGAAGGAAGTTCTATGAAGCGAAGTTTGTTGTCCGAGGCCCTCTATCAAGTAGGCGCACTAATAGTTGCGGGTATTATAGTTCATATTGCCTATGTAACGGTCATTAGACCAAACGCCGACTTGCTTCTAGAGCAGCAGAACGTACAACAGGCCGTTGATCCGGATTTTGTTCCTGAACGGTCAGTTTATATAATCATGAAAGATTTCGAGCAGGAAACCTGCATTATTTTGCTGCTTTGGGCAATGGCCATTATTGGCTTGAAGATGCAGCAGACACTAACGGAACGCGCTCTGTTAGACAGGACTCTGATACAGGTGTCGAAGGGGATGAGCATATTACCCGAAGACGCGAGAAACTACGCCAGGCCTTCACAGGCTCTTCCCGAACAGGAGCAAGCTTACTTATTACCTCGCGCTTTGATAAGCGGTCTACATCGATTTCAAACCACTAGGAATATTCAGGATGTAGCAACAACGATTAAAGATATATGCGATACCGAGGCCGATCGAATGGACACAGAAATGTCAATTGTCCGCTATATAGCCTGGGCCATCCCTTCTATTGGATTTATCGGAACCGTTCGCGGAATCGGAACGGCGTTAGGGCAGGCGTATCAGGCCGTTAGTGGAGACATTGTTGGTGTCACCGTTAGTTTGGGTGTTGCCTTTAATTCAACATTTGTGGCTTTGATTATCAGCATTTTACTAATGTTTATGTTGAGCCAGTTACAGTTGATGCAGGACCGGTTAGTTCTGGACACACAAAATTACTGCGATGAGCGAATGCTTCGACATTTGCAAGTACCTGAAAAGGGCTCTTAAATATGAGTTTGAAAGTTATCGAACTAAACGATAACGCCATTAGGGTAGGCGATGAAAACGGGATTATTTTACAAAGCCCGGGCTTTGCTTTGGCCGTGGGAGATGAGCTTGAGCTGGGTGAGTCCGCCCAGCAAAAAGCGCGTATTCATCCTACCAGCAGCTACAATAAATACTGGCATGAACTCAGCATGGAGCCGCTTTCTCATGGCAATGGTATTCGTCATCTTGCTGATATCGCCTATGCTCATCTTTTGTATTTATCGAAGACGGCAGATGTTGATGCCGATGTAATTTTTGCTGTTCCGGGTAATTTTACTCGTCAGCAATTGGCTATTCTTTTGGGGCTTGCCAAACAAAGCCCGTTTAACCCAGTTGGAATAGTGGACTCTGCTCTCGTAGCGGCCTTATCAATAGGCCACGATGGGCCAGCATTAGTCTATGTCGATATTCAATTGCATCAGGTAGTTCTAACAAAAGTGCTAACAAATCTGACTACGTCAAACAAACAGTTTGAAATTGATTCGGTCGTGCAAGTGCCTGGAGTTGGCAGTCAGAACTTTATGGACTTGATGATGCGACTGGCGACCGGACTATTTATTCAGCAGTGTCGATTTAACCCACAACATGATGCCGAATCGGAGCAGCAGCTTTACAACGCATTACCTCATTGGTTACGCCAGAATGATGCCAATGAAAGCAGCCTGTTATTGGAGCTTAAAACCCCAGATGCAGTGCATACGGCAAAAATGCCACGCGCGAGCCTTATTGATAACCTTAGCGGATATTACAAAAATATCAGGCAACAGATTACGGCGCTCTCGGCAGACAAAGACACCCAACTTTTAGTCAGTGGCGATATGG
Source organism: SAR86 cluster bacterium (assembly GCA_002402175.1). Taxonomy (GTDB): domain Bacteria; phylum Pseudomonadota; class Gammaproteobacteria; order Pseudomonadales; family Pseudohongiellaceae; genus UBA9145. The sequence continues at coordinate 41,973 of NVVJ01000017.1, read as the reverse complement.
CGGCACTGCCAGGTTTTATTACTTCATTACATTCGCATAACAATATTCAGATTCTAGATCCCTATGCCATAAGCGCAACTTGTCTGGATTATCGTGCGCACATAAGCAGCAATGACAGTGAACTTCATTTAGTAACATCACTTGCTCTTATTGGTGATGACAAGTCGCTCGAAACTGATTCAAAAGAACCTACAATTTTACAGGCGCAAGAGTTACCAACTCATATACTGTTTCGAAATCGTGCAATTGCAATCGACAATATTGAAATACGAAATAACCAGAAACCAGGCTCGGATCAGTTAAATGCAGAGGAATCAAATGCTCAGCTTATTGTCCTGTCACAAGCAGACTTGCCTGCAAGCCTGGGTCGATTTGAAAAACAGAACAAAGAAATCTATGTTGATACCGGTGATCAGGAATTTTTACTCAACCAAGCGCGAGTACGCGGCAGGCAAAAATTAAGTTTGGGAGACAGTATTCAATTTGGCAATAACTCTGAAGAGATTCGATTAATACAGGTGCACAATGGCCAGTAAAAGATCCCAAAAGAGAGAACTAAACCCCCTTAGTCTGGCATTTCTGGATGTTATGTTTTGCGGCTTCGGTGCGGTAATTCTTATTTTTCTTATTCTCGATCATTCCAGCACAGTTACCGCCGTTGAAAGTAATACTGAAATTACTGCCGAGCTAGATTTGTTGCGCGAGGAAGTGCTAGAAGGAGAGCTTGGTCTGGTGCAGCTACGCAATACCTTTTCTGAAGTTAGCTTTGAAATGGTTGATGCTCAGGGCTTGGCGCGACAAATCCAGCAACAACTTGATACCTTCCTGGAAGAGTTGGCGGCAATGGAAAATTCCAGTGTGGCTACTATAGAAAGTATTGAAAAACTAAGAGCCGATGTTAAAGCATTAGAAGAAGAACTAATGCGTTTGCAGGCTAGCGCATTCGAGGACGAAGGAAATAGTGTGCGGCAGTTTCTGGGTGACGGCAATCGCCAGTACCTTTCTGGTTTGTTTCTTGGCGGCCAACGTATTCTTATTTTAGTAGATAGCTCGGCAAGCATGCTCGATAGCACTCTGATTAATATAATTCGCACCCGTAATATGTCGGATGAACGCAAACGAGCAGCACCGAAGTGGCAGCGTGTCTTGAAGACAGTTGACTGGATAAGTACTCAGCTTCCAATAACCAGCCGTTACCAGATCTGGAATTTTAGTGACGAGCTCGCCTCTGTTATTCCTGGTGGCAGGGATATCTGGCACGAAGTTGCCGATCGAGACCAACTCAATGCCTCGATTGAAAGTGTTAAACGTATTGTTCCGGGAAATGGCACAAATATGGAGCAGGTGTTTAGAGCCATCGCCAATATGGCACTTAAACCCGACAATATTTTCCTGATAACAGATGGATTACCTACCATAAGTGATAGAGGTTCAAGTGCTGCCCTGGTAACGCCTGCGCAGCGGCTCGAACTATACGAAGACGCCGTAGCAGAATTACCTCAGGGTATTCCCATTAATATAGTGTTGTTGCCTCTGGAAGGAGACCCAAGTGCATCCGCTGCGTTTTGGCAGTTAGCTCAGCACACGAAAGGGTCTTTCTTAACGCCTTCCAAGGACTGGCCATGAAATATAGAAATCGAAACACCGATTCATTTTCAGTCTCTTTTCTGGACGTTGCAGCCTGCGGCTTTGGCGCCATGGTTATCTTGCTAATGATTACCAAATCTGGCGAGCCGATTTCAATCGAATTTGCTGATGTAACGCCTCAAGGATCAATCATAGAGCTGCAAGAGCAATTGTTTGCAGTTCGCGGTGAAACTACCATCCTTAATCGAGATCTTAATGCCAAGCATGAGCAACTCTCTGCTATGAAAAATCGGATAGCGCGGCTACGTCGAGATCTGGACGACGTACAGGGTCAATTTCAAACCTCCAGTCAGCTCTCAGATGAAACCACCGATGAAGTGGGGCGGCTCTCTGTTGCCCAACAGTCGATGACCGAGGAAATGCAAAGGCTGATGGCTAGCAGTTCGGCACCTGTAAATAATGCCATCGGGGGTATTCCTGTAGATAGCGAATACATTATTTTTGTCATCGATACATCCGGCAGCATGTATAACAATCCCAGCTGGAACAAGATGCTGGGAGTAATCGAAGACACGCTTAATGTGTATCCTAATGTTAAAGGCATTCAGGTCATGAACGACATGGGTGACTATATGTTTGATTCCTATCGTGGAAAATGGATGATAGATTCACCGACAATACGTAACCGGATTATTTCCACATTGCGTACCTGGAACCCTTACAGTAATAGTAGCCCTGTAGAAGGAGTGACACGGGCGATTAATACCTTCTATGCACCTGATAAGAAAATAAGTATCTATGTTCTTGGTGATGATTTTCAACCTGGCGGGTCTATTCAACAAGTACTGCGCACAATTGACCGGATTAACGTCGAAGACGAGAATGGAGATCGACTGGTGCGTATTCACGGTATCGGTTTCCCAACGATATTTGCCGGCCCGGCTCGATTTCAACAGAGTGTTTATCGATATTCGACACTAATGCGAGAGATGACGCAGCGAAATGGTGGTACATTCGTAGGTCTTAATGATTATCAGTAGAACTCCCGTCGATTTCAGGGAGCAAGGCAAGGATTGATATGTTAGCAACAAGCAGTAGGAAGCTTCTAGGAGCATCAGGGCTGTATAAAAAAGCGCTGCTATTGCTTGTGGTCCTTATCCTGGGCAGCTGTGGTGTTAGCAATGTCGTCATTGTGGGAGATTTTCCAACGCCGAACATTAGCAAATTACCTCTTACTGTAGCTGTGTACTATGACCCTGCGCTGATGGAATTTGCCTATATGGAGTATTCAGAAACTGGGCGGGAAGAAATTAATATCGAGAGCGGTTTGTCTCATGTGCAGCTTTTTAACACGATACTGCCCGCTATGTTTGATCGCGTTATAAGAATCGAATCGATGGATGACGCCGCAGCAAGTGGTGCCGACGCTGTCTTTGCACCTCTTATTGAAGAGTTTCAATTAGCGCTGCCGGCAAAAACCAAGCTGGATGTGTTTGAAGTTTGGATTAAATACAATATGCGTCTACTCACCGCCGAAGGTGATTACATTGCTGACTGGGTACTTACTTCTTACGGAAAGACTCCAGTTGAAAGCTTTCGGTCAACTGAATCAGCGATTAATGCCGCCGCCGTAGTGGCTTTACGAGACCTTGCATCTAGTTTTTCCTTAAGTTTCTCACAAGTTCCAGAAGTTCGAGACTGGCTGGATAATATTTAATACAACGATTTAATAAAACGTGAATTGCGTACGAGGCTGATCATGAAACTATCAAAAAATAATAAAATGTTCACCACAAGCATTCTTTTCCTGATACTTGTAGCCCTTGGTTCTTGCACGAGCACTACAATTGATGAATTTCGTCAGGGTGAGACAGGAATTGAAAGCGGTGAGTCAGTAGTAATACTGGGTCGACGTCAGGCTAGTGATTATGAAACACGAGCAGAGTTTGTAAGTTGCGTGGGTAACAGAATGAACAGAGGCGCAAACGCTATTTCTATTATTCCAGAACAGGAATTTGTAGATGCCATGTTTCCCTGGTTTGAGCCAAGAACYGCGCCGCTGCGCACACAAGATTTAGAGCGACTAATGGCGGAAGATGCCGTAGCCGAACGAATGGCTGAGTTCGGTGTTCGCTATATGGTATGGCTGGATGGTTTTACCGAAACTACCGATAGAAGCGGTTCCATATCGTGCACCATTGGGCCGGGAGGCGCCGGATGCTTCGGTTTTGGTTCCTGGGAAGACGATGCAAATTTCGATGCCCGAGTGTGGGACGTTGAATCTTTACAAAACGTTGGAACTATTAGCGCCGATGCAACAGGGCAATCTTACTTACCTGCGCTGATTATACCTATCCCTTTGATCGCTCGTGTTGAAGCGAATGCTTGTGAGCAGTTGGCGAATCAACTTAAAGATTTTGTGAATGGTGGCTAGTAGCTATTGCTGATCTTAATTGCTGGCATTAAAGAAAGACAGGCGGCACTATGAATGAAAAGAAAACGATGAACAGGGCACGATCACTAATTACTAGTTCTGACCTAAAAAAGTTAGCGGCAATAGTCTTCTCAATTTCTGTTCTGTCTGTAGTTTCATCCTGTTCTATCAATCCAGCTACTGGAAGCCCAAATCTGGTGTTAATGAGCCAGGCTAAGGAAAGAGCTATTGGGCTGGAAGAGCATGAAAAAGTATTAGCCAGCATGGCACTTGTTCAGGACGAAGAATTACTAGCCTATGTGACAGAGGTAGGTAATAAAGTTGCGAGTGTAAGTCATCGCCCCGATCTAGAATATACCTTTACCGTTATAGATAGCCCTGAAATAAACGCATTTGCCTTGCCCGGTGGTTATGTTTATGTCAACCGTGGGCTACTCACTTACATGAATTCTGAAGCAGAGTTGGCGGCTGTTATCGCGCACGAGATTGGCCATATAACGGCACGGCATGCGGTGCAGCAACAGGCAAGAGGAAAGCTGGCTCAAACCGCCGCAACAGTTGGTGGCTTTGTGACCGCAGTTGCCACAGGAAGTGGTTATGTTGGATCGCAAATTAGCGACGTTGCGTCTATATGGGCGCAGACTGGACTTAGCGGATTTGGACGAGACGCTGAACTTGAAGCTGATAGTCTGGGTGCGCAGTACGTATTGAATGCGGGATATGATCCCATGGCAGTGATCGAAGTCATCACAGTGTTAAAGAACCAGGAAGACTTCAATAAGAAAATCTCAAATAACAGCGGTAGCTATCATGGCTTGTTTGCGACTCATCCAAGAAACGACAGGCGTTTGCAAGAAGCAATTTCTGCCGTTGGAAGCCTGGCTGAAAGCCAGATAACTGAAGTAGACAACACAAAATTTCGAGAAAACATCGATGGTTTAATAGTAGGCCAAAGTCAGGGATCTCAATCTACCGAGACTCGAAATAGATACTATCAAGGGCTGTTAGGGTACACAGTGGTATTTCCCAGTGACTGGGAAGTATCAGAAACCACAACTACAGTAACGGCATCTCTGGCAGGAGTAGGTTCCATTACGATTGAAGCTCAGCGAATACAGGAAAATATAGAGCCGCGATTATTTATTCGAGACAAAATGGGAATAGCCGGTTTACAGAAATCGGAAGCACTGGAGCAGTACCGGCTGATAGGGCACACAGGAATCTCTCAATCTTCAGAAACCAGCAATCCGGAAAGAATCGCCGCAATTTATTTTGGTCCCAGGGTTTACACTTTTCGCGCCGAAATTCTAGACCCCAGCGCGGTTGATGAAATTGATGCTCAGCTTCTAACATCTATTCGTACCTTTCGCGCAATACAGCGTGGCGAAGCTTTTTCTGGTAGTGAGGCGAGGATAAAATATGTACAGGCCAGTGAGTTTTTCGACTTCAGCGTTGTAGCGCGCTCTAGTAAAATCGCTAACTATCCTGAAGAAATGCTACGTCTACTCAATGGCTATTATCCAACTGGCACACCAAAAGAGGGTGAGTGGATTAAACTGGTTGAATAAGAACAGCCTATTCCTGCTTAGTATGTCTCGAAATCACATCGGGTTTTCTCACAACTCTTAGATTACAAGGTGAGCGTTGCCTCATTTTTGCAGCGGAAACCACTAGTGGGAGTTTGTTTTTTCTCGACACAAGGTTAAACTGAGAAACCTGTAAAACAGATAAATTGACTAATCGACACCTGAGCCAAGAATAATCAGATGACAACAACCAAGCAGCAACCAACACGCCCTCGCAAAAACAATTCCTTACTTGATTTGAGAGATTTTCTGGGTGGCTTGCTGGCCGACGGTCGCATCAATCAGGAAGACCACGACTTTGTGCTTAATAATCGCCGATCTTTAGAAGATCGAGATAAGCATATACTTCACTATGTGGCAGATCTTAAGCTGGACGATCGCAAGGCGGATGGACACAAACTCGATATAGAAAATTTAGCCATGGCACTGAGCACGCAAAGCGGCCAGGACTACTATCGAATTGATCCTTTAAAAATAGACGCGGCAACAGTCACGCAAGTGATGTCTTTCGGGTTTACTCAACGGCACCATATATTGGCTGTTGAAGTAACAAAAACTCAGGTAACAATAACCAGTGCTGAACCCTATATCGATTCATGGGAAGCAGATCTGGAACATGTGCTACAGAAAAAGATTAAACGAGTTGTTTCAAACCCAGTAGAAATAAACCGATTAACGACCGAGCTTTATAGTTTGTCCAGTTCAATAAGCCGAGCTGCTGAGGGCGGGCCCCACAAGAAAGGCATTGGTAACCTGGAACAAATGTTAGAGCTGGGCAATATGAAATCCCCAGAAGCTAACGACCAACATATTGTGAACGTTGTGGACTGGATTTTGCAGTATGCTTTTGAGCAACGCGCCAGTGATATTCATATTGAACCACGGCGAGAAAAAGGCAGTATCAGATTTAGAATAGATGGAGTTCTATATACAGTTTACGCGTTGCCAATGCAGGTATTAGCCGCAGTAACCAGTCGACTTAAAATTCTCGGTCGTATGAATGTCGCCGAAAAACGTAAACCACAGGACGGGCGAATTAAAACCAAAAGTCCAGGTGGCAGCGAAGTTGAATTGCGACTATCAACATTACCAACAGCATTTGGTGAAAAATTGGTAATGCGAATTTTCGACCCCGAGGTATTGTTAAAACCATTTCAGGAATTAGGTTTAATCAGTGAAGACCTAAACCGTTGGAACGAAATAATTCAAAACAATAATGGAATTGTAATCATTACCGGGCCAACGGGAAGTGGCAAAACGACAACCCTATATTCAACACTAAAAACTTTGGCAACCGAAGAGGTCAATGTCTGTACCATCGAAGATCCAATCGAGATGGTGGAAGATAGTTTTAATCAGATGCAGGTGCAGGAAAATATTGATCTGAACTTTGCTGATGGCGTCAAAGCGCTGCTACGACAAGACCCCGACATTATTATGATCGGTGAAATACGCGATCTGGCAACGGCAGAAATGGCTATACAGGCAGCCCTAACAGGCCATCTGGTATTCACAACATTACATACCAACGATGCTCCCTCAGCGATAACTCGGTTGTTAGAACTTGGCGTGCCTTCCTATCTTATCAAAGCCACCGTTATCGGAATTATGGCGCAGCGCTTGGTGAGAGTGCTATGTCCTCATTGTAAACAGCAGACGGAAATGGATCCCGAAGCTTGGACTGCACTGACTCAGCCATGGAAAGTGAAACTACCTAAAAAAGCGGCCGAAGCAGTTGGTTGTCTGGAATGTCGAGAAACGGGATTTAAAGGCAGAGAAGGTATTTATGAGGTAATGCCTTTTGGCGAATCGTTACAATCGTTTGCAGACAGTAAGTCCGATCTCCCAGGCTTGCGCAGACAGGCCTATAAAGAAGGTATGCTAAGCTTACGCTTGAGTGGTGCGCAAAAAGTCGCTGCGGGCCTGACGACGCTTAAAGAAGTTCTACGAGTTACACCAGATAACATAGATAGTAAATAACTTACACCGCCCCCTATTTACTACCCTGACAAATCAGGCGATCTGAAACTGATGGATTAAATGACGCAAGATAGCCTAGAAAATATTCTGGTGGTTGGGCCTTCGTGGATTGGCGATATGGTAATGGCCCAGTCGCTTTTTATCCGACTAAAATTAAAGCATCAGAATTGTCGAATATCCGTGATGGCACCCGCCTGGACGCGACCACTACTGGAGCGGATGCCTGAAGTAGATCGAAGTATTGATTTTCCGTTTAAGTCTGGGGAATTGAAGCTGCTAGAGCGACGAGCGCTCGGAAAGTCGCTGAACAGTGATAATTTTACTACTGCCATAGTCCTGCCAAACTCTTTCAAATCAGCACTTATACCTTTTCATGCCGGAATTCCTCGCCGAATTGGCTGGCGCGGGGAGTGGCGTGACATGCTGCTAACCGATTGCAGGAAATTGAATAAGGATAAACTCCCTTTAATGGTCCAACGTTTTTCCGCTTTAGCAGATTCCAGTTTTGAAAATGGATTGCCAGCGACCCAGAAACCGAACCTGCAAACAGATCCCGCAAGTGTTACTGCAACTTTATCTGACTTTAAACTTGAAGCCGGCAGTAAAATATTGGCAATTTGCCCTGGTGCCGAATTTGGTGCGGCTAAGCAATGGCCAGCAAAGCATTTTGCATCCGCGTGCTCAACGTTAATAGCCGATGGTTGGAAGGTGTGGATATTTGGCTCGGCTAGCGATAAAACGATCGCCGCTGCCATTGTGGACAATATTGAGTCAAAGCAACAGCAAAGCTGCGTTAGCCTCGCAGGGCGAACAAGCCTTGCCCAGGCAATTGATCTAATGTCAGTCGCCAGTGCCGTTATTTCTAATGATTCTGGTTTAATGCATATAGCCGCAGCGCTTGATAAGCCGGTGGTTGCGCTTTATGGTTCAACATCGCCTGATTTTACGCCACCATTGGCCGACCGGGTGAGATTACTCACTACCGATATTGACTGCAGGCCATGTTTCAAACGCGACTGCCCCTTTGGTCATCTAAAATGTTTAACAGAACTTGAGCCTGCCAGAGCCACAGATGCAGTAAGTGAACTAATTGCACTCGAGAAGAATTAAAAGGATAGTTTGTTGCGAGTATTAATAGTTAAAGTTTCATCCTTGGGAGATATAATTCACACGCTTCCCGCCGTAACAGATGCCCATAATGCGCGCAAAGACATTGTGTTTGACTGGGTGGTCGAAGAAAATTTTGTTGAAGTTCCTGGTTGGCACCCCGCCGTGGACAAGGTTATTCCCATTGCCATGAGACGCTGGCGTCGAAATATAGTTAAGACCTATTTGAATCATGAAATCCGTTCTTTTAAGAAATTATTGCAGGGCGAACATTATGACCTGGTAATAGATGCCCAGGGTTTGATTAAAAGTGGTGTTATCAGCCGTATGTCCAAAGGGCTTACCATTGGCTTGAGTAATAGAACTATAAGAGAACCAATGGCAACTCTGTTCTACAATAAAGTGTATTCGGTGCCCTGGACTGAACACGCCGTTGATAGAGTGCGTCAGCTTTTTTCTCGTGCGCTTCAATACGAATACGATAAAGACATTATCGACTACGGAATTGATGTTCAGCGAATTGGCAAGAATGATTCAGAAAATAGTGATTCTGAAGAAAGCCCTTCGAAAAAAGTAATTTTTTTACATGGCACTACTTGGCACACCAAACATTGGCCAGAATATTATTGGCGTCAGCTCGCACATATTGCAACAAATTCAGGATTTGAAGTTTTGCTCCCGTGGGGAGATGAAACAGAGAAGCAAAGAGCGGAATTTATTTCCGAGGGCAATAGTAAAATTACAGTACTCGGTAAGCAGTCGCTCTCGGGGCTGGCAAATCATATTCAGCAATCTGAAGGTGTTATTTCAGTCGACACCGGGCTGGGGCACCTTGCAGCTGCGCTGGCTAAACCTACGGTATCTCTTTATGGCCCTACGAACCCAGGTCTTTCAGGCACATTTGGAAACAGGCAGCTGCATTTGAATTCAAATTTAAATTGCGCCCCTTGTGTGAAGAAAGTCTGTAGCTATACTGGTCCAGGCGTAACAGATGAATATGAAGGCACATCGTTTGCAGTAATGCCGCCGTGTTTTTCGTCCTATAGACCGGAAATGGTTTGGCAGCAATTTGAAAAACTAATAGAAGCATAACAAGCCAATATGAAACTGAGTTTTCTCATTTATTCCTACTTTCCTTTCGGTGGACAGCAGCGGGATTTTCTCCGAATTGTTAAGGAATGCCTGAGCCGAGGGCATGAAATCGATGTGTATACCCTTGGCTGGCAAGGCGATATTCCTGACAATATAAATTTGACGATTGTTCCAGTTAAAGCGCACAGCAGAATCAAACTCTATCAGCGTTTCACTGCGTGGGTGGAGCAGGCACTTTCCAGACAAGAGCAACATAAAGTTGTTGGATTTAACAAAATGCCACTGCTGGATATTTATTTTGCGGCTGACCCCTGCTTTGCCGAAAAGGCCGAAACACAGCGCGCCTTCTACTACAAATATACGGCCAGGTTTCGCCATTTCAGACACTATGAAGAATCTGTTTTGAGTAAGAATTCAACAACAGAAGTATTGATCCTCTCTCCGCAACAGCGTAATGCCTTCAATAAATATTATCCTTTTTGCTCTGAGCGCCTGCATGAAGTACCGCCTGGTATAGCACGTGACAGAATGGTGGAGTATCGTGATTTGAAAATGCGAAAGGAATTTCGCGATGAATTCAATATTAGCAATGATCAAAAGCTGATTTTACAAATAGGGTCTGGATTTCGAATCAAAGGAGTTGATCGCTCGCTACGGGCAATTGCCTCCTTGCCTGATGAATTGCGAAGCAAATGTCACTACATGCTGGTTGGTCAGGACAGACCAGGTCGATTTCTCAAGCTGGCAAAAAAATTAGGGCTAGAGAATAAGGTCACCATTTTACAGGGGCGCGATGATATTCCTCGTTTTCTGGTTGGCGCTGACCTATTACTTCATCCGGCATATGTTGAAAGCGCAGGTTATGTATTGTTAGAAGCAACAATCGCAGGGCTTCCGGTATTGACTACGGCTAGCTGCGGCTATGCTTTCCATATAGAACAGGCAGGCTCGGGTGAAGTTTGCGCTGAACCTTTCGATCAGCTAAATCTGAATCAGCGCTTGCTGAGCATGTTAGAAAACCTGGATACAGCAAGCTGGTCTGAGAAAGGACTGGAATATGGAAAAAAAGATGAATTGTATTCCATGCCGAAAGTGGCTGTGGATATGATCGAGCAACTTGGTAAATTCTCAGGCCAAGACAATGGGAAATGATCGAAAGTACCGAATGCTTTTTTTAAACGATGAGTTCAGGTCCATGTTGCGCTCAGGAGATCCATTCGATCAACTTAGCGCCATAGAGGGTAGAATATTTCGCGAAGTAAAAGGGCGTAAGACACTACAATTCAATCTTAATGGCCATAGTTTTTTCGTCAAGCTTCACCATGGAGTTGGCTGGCGGGAAGTGTTTAAGAATCTGTTTCAACTTAAAATGCCAATACTCGGTGCCGAAAATGAGTGGCAAGCTATCGCCAAGCTCAAGGCATTAGGCGTAGACACGATGAAGTCAGTCGCCTACGGCAGTCGAGGATGGAACCCGGCCAAGCGACAATCATTTATTGTTACCGAAGATTTAATAGAAACAATCAGCCTTGAAGACTATTGTAAAAGCTGGAAACAATCGAAGCCAAAATTCCGAGAGAAAAAACAGCTAATTGAAAAAGTCGCTGAGATTAGTCAGTTACTTCACAATGGAGGTGTTTGCCATCGGGATTTCTATCTTTGCCATTTTTTACTTCATCAGGATAAGCCTAACTCCGACTTAGACAATACCCCGAAGCTTTCGTTAATAGATCTTCATCGGGCACTGATAAAAAGAAACCTGGGTCAGCGTTGGATTGTAAAGGATGTCGCCGGGCTGTATTTTTCGGCAATGGACATTGGACTAACAAAGGCAGACCAACTTCGTTTTATCAGATGCTATAGTAAACTCGACCTACGTAGTGCATTGAAAGACGACGGCATGTTCTGGACTACTGTGAAGAACCGCGCAGAGTTAATGTACAAAAAGCTTGGCTCTTCAAATTGAACACAATGACGCCACTTTCCTGCGCGGAATTAAATTCAATGGGGCGAAATATCTCTACTCCGTTCTACCTGTCTCTGTCTCAGGTGCCAAAAGGGCAGGACATTCTTAAAATTGAATCAATTCTTCGTCTTGTGCCGGGCCGGCGCCTGGTAGCCTTGGCGCAATGGAATGGCAAACAGGTTATAGCGAAGCTATTTTTTCATGCTCGTCATTTCAAGCGGAATATGCGGCGCGATCTAGAAGGAATTAATCAGCTCATACAGTCGGATATACCCACTCCTGCCCTTTTGATGCAGGGGTTAATGGAAGATCAGCGAGGTGGCGTGCTGATTACCGAGTACTTGCATCATGGCACCCCTTTGGCGGTGTTATTCGACAATGCCGATAGCGAAACCACAAAAGATGAAGTGATGAGCCTTGCAATCAAGCTAATTGCGCAATGTCATCAGTCTGGGATTTGTCAGAGCGATATTCACCTGGACAATTTCATGCGCTGGGGAGAGCGTGTTTATTTACTCGACGGTGGCGGTATAGTCTCTGAAGAGGGCGGGCTGGATTCTAAAGCACGCCTACAAAATCTGGCCTTGTTCTTTGCTCAATTCTCAATTGCCGGTGATGAGAAAATTACTTCTTTGTTGCAGATATATCAGAATCATACATCGGTCATTAGCGACAATGATAATGCCGGTTTTCATGAACAGGTTAAGTTGGCTCGGCGGCAAAGGCTTAGTAAATTTGAGCGAAAACTGTTTCGTTCAACTTCGGCAAGCGGTAGTGAGCGCAGTATTCGAAAGTTTTGTGTCTATGATCGCTCCATTTATTCTCCAGAGCTTGAGCGCTTTATCGAAAATCCAGACGCATATATCAAACCAGAGAACATGCTAAAAAAAGGAAATTCTTCTACGGTAGCCTTAGTGAAGATTGATGACCGCGACTATGTATTGAAACGGTATAATATTAAAAATTTCTGGCATGGCTTGTCGAGAAGTTGCCGGCCAAGTCGTGCACATCATTCATGGCGAAATGCCTCGGTACTGGAAATGCTAGGTATAGGAACAGCACACCCCTATCTATTTATCGAGGAGCGTTTATTCTGGATATTTAGAAGAAGAGCCTATTTTCTTTGTGAACGTGTTCTGGGTGAGGATTTGGGAACGCAATGGAAAAATGCGAATCTGATCAACGAACAGAAAGAAAATTTGGTGCAAGATAAGTTCAAAGAAGTGGCTGATCTGTTTCGGCAGCTTTTTGAGAGAATGAGTGATTATCGAATTAGTCATGGTGATATGAAGGCGACAAATTTTATAATCCGAGATAAGCAATTAGTTGTGCTTGATCTTGATTCGATGAAACGACATAAATCATTGAATACGTTTCAACGAAGTATTGAAGCTGACTTGGTTAGATTCCAGAAGAACTGGATTAACAGCTCTCTTGAATTGCCTGTCAAAAATATGTGTGAACAAATCGAACAATACCGAGCTGGTTAAAGCTATGACAACAGTAACTCTAGGGCTATCAGGTGCAGTAGGCCACGATCCGGCAGCGGCAGTCTTTATCGATGGGGAATTAATAGCCGCCATCGAAGAAGAACGCCTCATACGCCGTAAACACGCGAAAGGCGAATTGCCGTTTCATTCAGCTCGGCATTGTTTACAAATTGCAGGGTTAAAGCCTTCAGACGTCAATCAGATAGCTATCCCCTATGCACCGGTCTCACTATTTAACAAGGCCAGGTGGCACTACGCGTATCGACACTGGTATGCGCCAGACCGATCGGTAGATAGTGTTCTTAATGGCAATCGTCGCTATCGCAGATACCGAAAGGAATTGAACCAGCTATTGGAAAAGCTTCAAATCCGGAGCGATAAGGTAAAAATCATTCCCGTTGAGCATCAGCTCGCACATGCTAGTAGTTGCTATCATCTGAACGAGTCATCACAGAAGACGGCAATATTTTGTAATGACTCAAAAGGTGAGTATTCAAATATATTCCTTGGTTATGGAGAGAACGGAAAAATTGTTCGAGTTAAGGAATTCTATAACCCGGATTCACTTTGCGGCATGTATGCGGCTCTTACCGATTATCTTGGCTTTGATACATTAGATGGTGAATTCAAGGTAATGGGAATCGCCGCGTTTGGCGATCCGAATAAGTATGACTTGTCCTATCTTGCGCATCTCAAAGGCAACAACTTTAGAGTTGATAACACGCTTATAGGCACAGTTGGTCTGCGTCGTTATAAAGCGAAGTCCAAGGGGCACTACTTTAGCCAGAAGTTAGTAGATTTACTTGGACCGCGAAGAGTAGGCAATTTGGTAGACGATCCCTATGTCCACTATGCAGCAGCGGTTCAAAAGCTCTATGAAGACCTGGCCGCACAGCTAGTGGTGCATTACTTGTCCGATATTTTACAAGAGACTGGAAGGCTCGCCATAGCAGGTACGGGCTCCATGAATATTCGACTCAATCAGCGGCTGCAATCGTTACCGATGGTTAAGGAATTAATAGTTCACCCGGCTTGCAGTGATTCAGGAACGGCAATCGGAGCGGCGTCCTATGCCATTCGCGAATCGGGTGTTAAAACCAGCGCCGTAAAAAATATGTATCTGGGGCCATCTTATACAACGGCCCAGTGTATCGAGGCGTGTAAAGCCAACAGGGACAAACCACTTTGGGAAGTACTGGAAAACCCATTTGAGAAGGCCGCAGAACTACTGGCAGAAGGTCATATTCTTGCATGGTTTCGAGGCAGGATGGAATTTGGTGCCAGAGCCTTGGGCAATCGAAGTATTCTTGCTGATCCAACTCAGGCAGAGGTCACAGGAAAGCTGAACAATCAGGTAAAATTCAGAGAGCCCTGGCGTCCATATTCTGCCAGTGTACTTGAATCAGTTGCCGATGAATTTGCGGAAACACAAACTCGAGATAAGTACATGTGTTTGAGCGTTACAGTTAGCGATGCCTGGCGAAAAAAATATCCTTCAATTATTCATATTGATGGAACCACTCGCGCTCAAATAGTTGACTCAGACAGTAGTCCAGATTTTCATAAATTATTGAGTTGCTTCCAGAAGAAATCAGGCCATGGCATGCTAATTAATGCAACGTTGAATCGCCCTGGTGAAGCATTGGTTTGTTCGCCGGAGGATGCAGTAAGCATGTTTCTGGGAACTGATCTGGACTATCTCATTATGGAGGATATTCTTGTCAGGCGGCGAGAAGAACCAGAAACCTGGTAAGATTTTTTATGGATTGATTCTTTGATAAATTCTTAGTCGTTGCTTTTGCATATCCGGAAACGCAGTTTGTAGTTTCAGATATGGCGCGATAGAAGTGCTGGAAAGAAGCCCCTCCATTTCTCTATTCATTTCTATAGCTATTGTGTCACCTGCAACGCCGGACAATACTTGTTGCTCTGTAAGAAGCCTCAGCACAACATCATAGTTCTCTACTTTACCAGTGGAATAGGCAATGGCGCGGTTGTTAGTAACCAGCCCGCTTGTGCTGGTTGTATTCTCAGAAAGCCAATTGATGGAATCGAGTACATAGTCCTTTTTGCCCCCAAAACTGTAGTAGGAATCGATGCCGCAGTAAGTAAAAAACAAAGCTAGTACGATATAAGCAGCTTTCAGTTTTTCTACTCGAATGCTGCTAATTACTCTCCATAATATTACAGGCACAAAAACAGCAAGCACAATACAAAACAGCATTGCATAGCGAGTAGTCAGGAATTTTGTGATAAATAGAAAGGCAAAAAGAATAAGGGCATTCACCAACAAATAGGCGATCAATGGCGTTACAAAATATCTACTAAGCTGAATGTGTTTCTTGAAAGCTCCAAATATAATCACAGCAAGATATGACCCCCCAATAGCCTTAAACAGAGTAGCCAAAAGAATTGCGAAAAAACCTGCACCTAGAAATATTGTAATATATTCTTGAGAATGCGAGGCCGCGTGTTCATTGAAGAGTAAACGGCTGAGTTCAGTAATTTGTGCTTGATCCGAGTTGAAGAAGCTATCAATAAAGGGCTGATAAACAGAAATAAAGCCTAGAAACAATCCTGATACATCAAGACCGATGATGCTTAAAAAGACAGTCGCTAGCACAATAGCAGAAACTGTGATTCCGGTTAATGTGAAGAAAAGCCGGATGCATACTTTTCTCTCATGTCGGTTGTCGAACAATATAGCTAATGGCGTAACTAATAAGTAAGCCACTGCCTCCACTCGAAATGTCGCTGCAATGAGTAGTGATCCACAAAATGCGAATGCATGAATTATTGAACGTGAGCTTGAATACTGTAGATACTGCCAAAGCGCAAGAACCGAGAATGCCCAAAACCCCGGGTCACGAATAATGAAATAGCGATACTCATTCAGCTGTGGATAAACAAGAATGCTAATTGCAGCAAATACGCTAAGTTTTTTTGAATCGTCAATTTCTTTGACAAGACTAACAAAGGCAAAAACTAACACAGCATAGAACAGTGCATTGACCAGAAGGCCAGCCGAAAACAGGTCTAGTCCTATTAGACTAACCAGGCCTAATAGCATCGAATAGGTTGCCCATTCATAGTATTGAAAGGCGGCTGATAATCCTTCGTTCAAAAATAGATCAGCAGTTCTGATATAGATGTAGGCATCGTTGTTTGGCGAATCTGGAAAAGCCAAGGTATAGACTGAGATAAGCAAGCTGGCCATAACAGCATAGATTCGTATATCAAGTTTGCGCCAGTTGTAATTCACTTTTCTCTATTCGCTATTTTTTGTTAAACGATTGGAACTCGAATGCCAATATTCTAGTACGGTCTAGCTGCTTTACCTGCAGCCTGTGTTTTAAATCGCTTGTGTAACCACAAGTACTGATCTGGTTGTTTTCTTATCGCGGCTTCTATCAGTTTATTGATGGTAATGGCATCCTCCTTATCGTTGTCCGTTGGGTAGCCGGATAGCGCAGGACTAAAGTCCAGATGATAACCTGAGTTGTCTTCATTGCGATAATGACTGAAGAACACAACCGCCGAATTATTCACCTTGGTAAATCGGCTAGTTGCAGTAATGGTTGCTGCCTGGTTGCCAAAGAATGGCACAAAGACGGAATGTTTGGCACCGTAATCCTGGTCGGGGGCATACCAGAGAATCCTTCCTGCTTTCAGACTACGCATTGCGCCGCGTACATCTTTACGATCGAAAACATTAGCAAAATGCCGCTTCCGCCCTTTGAACATTGCCGCCTGAAATAAGGGGTTCTTGTTGGGGCGGTAAGTGACATCCATTTTTTGATACAGATTAAACAGGAAACCACCGAACTCCAGAGTAGTAAAATGCGCGCATAGCAGCAATACACCACGTCCTTCAGCAAGCGCGGCTTCCAGGTTTTGTAATCCGGAAACAGTTGTTCTGGACCTATAATCCTCGGGGTCGCGAAACCATGATATAGCGACCTCGATAAGTCCGATTCCGTTGGAGATGAATGTCTTCTTTACCAGTTGTCGCTGTTCCAGCTCGTTTAGATGTGGAAAGCACAGTCGCAGGTTTACCTCGCATATATGACGTCGCTCTCTTGCGAGGTAGTAACTCATTACACCCAGTAATTGGCCCATACGAATTTGTAAGGCAAACGGCAGTTGGGCTACGCTCCACATGAGCCCCAGGCCCAGCCAGGTAGGCCAGTAACGTGGAGACATAAATCGGCGCAAAGGAGTGCTGTTTTGGGAGTCTTCGGGCACAGAATCAGCCAGTTAGAGTTTGTGTAATCGTGGAGTAATAATACAAAATGAGTGCTTATGGCGCGAATTGTAGCAGAAGCACTCGCCAACATCAGTTTAGGCTTGTGAGGCACGCGAATTGAGTAATATCCAAATAACTCCCCACATTTGTATCATAATTGTCTATATATTGAATTAAATTACCCACAATAGAGAAATTACGTTAATTTGGTTGTTATAGAGCGGTTATAGCCGTGTGATATCATCAGCCGCCGACTTTTTGGGGTTATAACCCCCGATATAGAATAAAGAATGCAATGGAGACTAACTAAATGAAATTGGAGATGCCGCAGTTCCAGCAGGCAAAACTCTTGGTTGTAGGCGACGTAATGCTGGATAGGTATTGGCATGGTGCCGCGTCGCGCATTTCACCAGAGGCTCCTGTTCCGGTAGTTCAAGTCGGTAATCAGGAAGACCGTCCCGGTGGCGCAGGCAACGTGGCGCTCAATATTGCCGCTCTGGGATCAGCAGCAACGCTGGTTGGTCTGGTTGGTAAAGACGATAATGCGGCAGATCTCGAGTCGCGCCTCACGGCGGCAGGAGTATATTGTGAATTTCTTCAATCCGTAGACAAACCTACGATTACCAAGCTTCGTGTAATTCATCAGCACCAACAATTGATCCGCCTGGACTTCGAAGAAATTTTTGATAGTGCTGATGTGGCTGATTTGCACAGCAAAGTAACGTCACTAATTTCAAGCGCACAGGTATTGGTATTATCCGATTATGCAAAAGGTGCGCTACAAAACGTTTCCGAGATTATTGAACTTGGCAGAAAGCAGAATATACCTGTCATTGTTGACCCTAAGGGGTCTGATTTTGAAAAATACCGTGGCGCTACACTTATCACACCGAACTTTAGTGAGTTCGAGGCAGTGGTTGGTCATTGTAAAAACGAAGATGAGCTGGTTAGCAAAGGTCACGCCTTGCTAAGTAATTTGAATCTACAGGCCATGCTAATAACCCGCGGCGAACATGGAATGACGCTTATCCGCCCAGACTCTCCAGAATTACATTTACCAGCAAGGGCACAAGAAGTATTCGATGTGACCGGCGCCGGAGATACCGTTATTTCAGTACTGGCTGCCGCTTTGGCCGCAGGAGATGGCTTTGCGGATGCCACTGCAATCGCAAATCTCGCAGCAGGTTTGGTCGTTGGAAAACTAGGAACAGCGGCGATTAGTGGCCCGGAATTACGTCGAGCAATTCTATCGGAACAAAATTCAGGTCGGGGTGTAATGACCGCTGAACAGCTACAAATTGCCGTGCAAGATGCCAAGGTTCACGGAGAAAAAATAGTATTCACCAATGGCTGTTTTGATATTATTCATGCAGGTCATGTTGGTTATCTTGCAGAGGCAAGAAAATTGGGTGACAGACTAGTGGTTGCAATTAATGATGACGACTCGGTCACTAAATTAAAGGGGCCTGGTCGCCCAATAAACCCGGTAGAAAGACGTATGGCTGTTCTCGCCGGACTGGAAGCAGTTGATTGGGTGGTTAGCTTTGGTTCAGATACGCCTGAGCCATTATTGGAGGCGCTACAGCCAGATATTCTAGTGAAAGGCGGCGACTATTCATTGGATCAAGTGGTTGGCGGAAAATATGTGGAGTCCTATGGTGGTGAAGTTAAAGCCCTGGATTTTCTTGATAATTGCTCGACGTCTGCAATCGTGGAAAAGATGAAAGAGGCTGGGGAATAGTCACTTGTTACTATCTCACTAGCCGTCTATCTGCTGAACGGCCCTGACATTTTCTTCCAGATGAGCAGGGTTTATTGTTCCAACAATAACGCTGCCCACACCGGCTCGTGACAATGCAAAGCGTAGATTATTCTCAGCAGAATTATTAGATGCAATGCAATCGTGACCGCTATTTAGCGCTTTTTTAATAAGTATTCCTTTGTTTAACGCCAGCGCACTATCAATTACTTTTTCATCATCTACGTTGGACGGATTATACGTCACCATAACTATGTCCAGAAGTTCAACAGCCTTGATGCCTCCGTCTACAGTTTTAGTGGACATGCCAATCGCTTTTATTAATCCATCTTTCTGCATCTGCATAAGCGTCTCAATGCAATCGCTTGACTCGATAATCCGTAAATCTGCGCCGTCAGAATGAATAAGCACAATATCAAGGTAGTCAGTTTTGAGTTCGCGTAAGCTTCGTTCAATACTTTGGCGAGTGTGTTCGGCAGAAAAATTATAGAATGATTTTCCACCAGTAAACTCCTCTCCCACCTTCGTGCAAATTACCCAATCCTGGCGGTTCTGCAATAGACGGCCCAATCGTTGCTCACTGATCCCGTAGGCTGGGGCTGTATCGAGTAAGTTAATACCCAGCTCTTTGGCCTGACTAAGTAGTGACAATATTTCTTTGTCTTCCGGTAAGGAAAAACCAGCTGGATATTTTACGCCTTGGTTGCGGCCGAATTTCACCGTGCCCAACCCAAGGCAGGAAACTTCGATGCCGCATTGCCCTAAAACTCTTTTAGCTAAACTCATTAATTTAATCCCAGTTCGCGCTGCCAATATTGGCCGCTTCAAGAACACTACTGAGCTCTTCGTTGTTTGTTACTGCCATTGGCACCAATGATTTTTCAACCAGATGCTGAATTACCTTGTCCGCCAAGGAAGGAGTCAGTGTAAGTTTGGTAGGCCATGCTACAAGGATATTATCTTCTTCTTTGATGTAAGCATCTTCCGGGCGGTAATCATTATTGATATTTGCTTCAGCGCGATTGATGGTAAAGCATTGCCATTGAGCAGAAGACAAATCTATCCATGGGAAAACAGAGCCGAGTAATATCTTGGCAGCGTTAATTTGTTCAGCATCGTTCAGCCCAACTCCCGATTCGGCAAGCTCGCCGCCTAAGTACCACACAGTACAGCCATCGGAATCTGTATGTGAGGTAACGGTAAGCTTTGGCGTTAAACTAAATCCACTACCTATACAATGAACAAATATTCTTGGTAGGTTTTCCTGCTTTAAAAAAACCATTTTCAGTGGACGCACCTGAGATTTTGGCGCTTTTAATTCCGCCTTGTTGATTAACTCCTGATTGCCTTCCCCGGCACTAAAAATAATATTCTGCATTTCGATTCGAAATGTTTGTTCGCTATTAGCGACAGTAACCGCGTTGACCTGCCCTGCGTTATTTCGCTCAAATGCATACGCATGAGAATCAATTTTGAAAATGTAGTCGTGATATTTTTTTGTTAGCGCCTGTAACAAAGAACTAGTATCTACTACGAAATCGGGTAATTTGTATAACGTGCCCGCTACGGTCGCTGCTTTAAAAAACGAAGGGTATTCGCCCTTTGGAACTGGCTCAACTCTTCCTTGCAGGCTTTTGCTTCCCAGAAAAGTTTTCAGCTTTGAACGAATACCTGCTTCCGACCACATATAGTAGTGATCACTTAGAACTTTGCATGTAGTTAAGTCGACTTCGCCGGTACCATTTAAACAGCTGCGCCAATAGGCAGGCATGCCAGCTATAACATTGGCCGCACCGGTGAGGGTTCCATTAAGTGCATATTTCAGCCCCCCATGAATGATTCCCTGAGACGCAAGCGTTTGACCACTGCCAAGGGTATTGGTTTCCAGTAAGATGGTTCTATAACCTTTATCTCGCAGCCGATTCAATAGCCATAGGCCAGCGATACCCCCGCCAAAAATGACAATGTCTGTTGAATAGCTTGATGTCATTGCTTATTTTGCATGCTTGGTAATGCACCATACTTAATATTAAAGAAAGTATATCGACATCAGGGCGCTTTTCCCAATGGAGAGTACTGTATCTAGCATTCACGCGGAGTGACTTATCCGCAAGAGAGCCATGCTAGTAGCCTAGCGCTAGTTGATTCTGTTCAACCAACATTCTGATTTAAGTTGATATTTTCTGAGGATACCGCAGACTCAGACCTGTTAATAAGAATAGGTCCGCCAGAAATATGTTTAGAGTTCTATATAGCGTCATTTTCTATCTCGCTATGCCTGTTGTCTTGCTTCGACTACTAGTTAGGTCAATTAAGACCCCTAACTATCGGCATCGCGTGGCGGAACGTTTTGCTTTTAATGCTATGCCGGCAGGTTTTGATAATTCAAAACAAACTATCTGGATTCATTCAGTCTCGGTGGGTGAAACAGTTGCCGCCGCACCGCTAATAAATCAGCTACAACAGAAGTACCCTGAAACTCAAATATTCATAAGCACTATGACCCCAACAGGGTCGGACAGAGTTAAAGAACTATTTGGGAATAGCGTTTTTCACAGTTACATTCCTTATGACCTGCCGGGTGCAAGTAAACGTATAGTTCGAAAAATTCAACCCAACCTGCTTATCTTAATGGAAACAGAGATGTGGCCTAATCTGTTACATTATTGCCAGAAGAGTGGTGCCAAAATTGTACTGGCGAACGCACGGTTGTCAGAAAAATCAGCCAATGGTTACGCACGTTTTCCTGGGGCAATCAAAAAAATCCTGGATAGTATCAACTACATTGCTGCCCAGGCCCAGGATGATGTCGAGCGATTCATAGCGTTGGGTGTCGACGAAGCCAGAATTAGTGTTAGTGGCAGTCTAAAGTTCAATGTAGATATAAAGAAACCAGAACTTGTTTCAGGCTCTCTTTTTACTTCTGTAAAAAATTCGGGGCGAGATGTGCTAATTGCGGCAAGTACTCGTGATGGCGAAGAGGAAAAAGTACTTGCGGCCTACACTCATTGCTTAAGATCTAATGCAAGCTTGATACTGCTGCTGGTTCCGCGACATCCCGAACGATTCGATAAAGTGGCGCGTCTTTGCCAGGAGAAAGGATTTACTCTTGCTCGGCGCAGCCGTGATCAGATGTTTGACTCAAATGCACAGATTCTACTGGGCGATTCCATGGGTGAAATGTTGCATTACTATGGTCTTGCTACCATAGCGTTTGTAGGCGGAAGCCTTGTGAATACGGGTTGTCAGAATGTAATTGAGCCCGCTGCTCTGGGCATTCCTATTGTCGTTGGGCCTTCGCAATTCAATTTCGCTACGATTTGTAAGCAGCTCGAAATGGCTGGTGCTTTAAAAACAGTCAATGACGAAGCAGAGTTAGGAGCCTATTTAGAACATTTGCTTGCTGACAATGTGAAACAACATGAAATGGGAGAAAAAGGCAGGCAGCTAGTTCAGGAAAATCAGAATGCCTTGCCGTGCCTGTTAAGGTTACTTGAATCGTTATATCCGTGAATAATTAACATCTAGTCTTATTCAAACTGCCGCGTAAGGTTTTCTGCGCCCTCATTAATCACACGGACATTGTCCTCTATTCGAATGCCGCCGCAAGCATATAACTCGTCCACTAATTTCCAGTTGATTGATTTTCCCCGAGCGGAGTTTCGTTCTGGCTCCAAAAGAAGTGGAATAAAGTACAAGCCAGGCTCTACAGTAAATACCATATCTTGTTCCATAGTACGAGTGTTGCGCAAAGCTGGTGCATATTCTGGTGGTGGAGAAATACCACCACGTATGTCGAGTTGATGACCGCCGACATCGTGAACCTGAATACCCAGTAGATGACCGACTCCATGGGGCATAAATAACTGAGGAATGTTTTGCTGTAGCAGCTCGTCAGCTGAGCCTGTGCAAATATCATGCTCTGACAAAACGGAGCCAATATTTTTTAACGCAGCATCATGCAGTTCCTGATAGGCACGGCCAGGTCGTATCTGTGTGACCAGGCTCTTCTCCAAAAATTCCATAGACTCTACCAAAGATCGAAATATAGTATGGACGTTATCGCTTACTGATGTGCGGGTTATATCAGAACCATAGCCGTTAATTCGACATCCTGCGTCGATTAACAATACATTATGCTTTTCTGATTTTTCTTTGCGTTTGTATTGATAATGAAGAATTGCAGATTTTTCATCCAGCGCAATAATATTAGTATAAGGGCTTTCTTCTTCAAGAATATTACAAGCAGATAAATAGGCCATGTGAATTTGATACTCACTGCCTCCATTCAAAAAACAGTCCTTTGCCGCGGCGTGTCCTTGTAATGCAAGGCTGTTAGCAGCACGTAACTGCTCAAGCTCGTAACTAGTTTTTATCGCCCGACAAAAATCTAGATGAGCAAGCAACGTCGAAGAATTGACAAAGGTTTGTTCAATGCCCAGACCTTTTGCAATATTCGCTGATTCACCAATATAGGCAATAGATGACGAATCTAGATGAGTGTTCAATTCACTCACAGATGCCATTTTGATTACAGTGAACTGCTGTGTTATATCGTCGGGCAATTCTATCGATTGGTCGTACCAAAAATCATTTGGCACAACTTGAAAGTATGTGGGTTTTTCGCCTGGGCGAAAATACACAAATTGATCTGGCCGATTCACCGGTAGCCAGTGTAATAGATGGCCATAGGCTTGAAAGGAAACGCCGCGGTCATCTCCATAGTAATGCTGCTCACTGCCGCTATGAATGAGTACGGCTTCTATACGACTCTTCTGATTGTCATTGCTCTGCTTTTCATCATTTACGCAATTCAGTTGATCCAGCGCTGACGTGTAGTCTTGAGTCAATTTGGCAATATGTTTGCCATAGTTGCTAGTAGGCAAGTTAATCCATCCCATGGTTTGATTGTGTGGTGTTTGACGTCATCGTGTGGAATTATACTGTGAATTGACAAAAAGACAGATACCAAAACCATATTAAATCCATTAAAGAGGAAAAGGAGACACTATGTCTGAAGTAGCCGTTTATATGATTGCCAATTTAGTCATTGAAAATGCTGATGAGTACAGGAAATATGAAAAAGGCTTTTTCTCGATATTGAAGCGCTTTGGCGGAGAGTTCATTACCTTTGATGACAATCATGAAACCTTTGAAGGGGCCTCGCCCACTGAGGGCCGCGTAATCATCTTCAAATTTCCATCTGAGAAAGCAGCAAAGCAGTGGTACAACGATGATGAATATCAGGCGCTATCGGAATTTCGCCGTGCAGGGACGACTCTAAAAAGCCTAACTATGATTCACGCCTTACCTGCGAGGAGTTAGTGGTGATTAAAACTACAACACCAACATTGCAGGGCAAAGAAATAACTGACTACCTGGGAGTGGTAGTTGGGGAAGCAATTCTCGGCGCCAATATATTTAAAGATATTTTTGGTGCTATCAGAGACATAGTAGGTGGTCGTGCCGGTGCTTATGAAGAAGAAATGGGCCGCGCTCGTGATATAGCTTTTCAGGAACTTGAATATGAAGCAAAGGCATTAGGTGCCAATGCAATTGTAGGCATTGATCTGGACTATGAAGTGATTGGTTCAAAAGGGTCCATGATGATGGTCAGCGTTAGTGGAACTGCTGTTCGAGTTAAGTAATGTACAAACTGCTGTCAATAAGATTGGCAGCATGTGAAATCCTGATCTACACTTGTTGGAGAAAATGAAAAACCAGTAACGTCTGTCTATCAATATGCTGTCAAGTTAAGGATAACACCCAGCGATGAAACCTTGTTTAAGTTTACGCAGCGAACTTGAAGAATCGACTTCTGCTGCACAGTTAAATACTCAGGAAAAACACCAGTCACACACGCAAGCCTTGACACTGATCTCGGCCTTCATGCATGAACCTGTCCGCATTGTAGAAACAAGTCTTAAAAAGAATGCGGCTTTCCTTGGAATACAGGAAGCACGACGCAATACAGTAATTGGCCGCAGAAAAATCACAGACTATTTCAAAACTTTTCGAATTGAACAGCGGCAGGATTATCTAGATTTAATAAAGGATGATCGACGCTCTCGAATTCTAGCAACTTATCATTTCGGCGATTATGTTTACGGTATGAATACCCTGGCATGTCTGGAAAAGCCGGGTCGACGGAGGTATGTGCTTAGCCATAGCGCTGCTAACGAAGCGTATTTTAAAAATCTCCGTGCTGGATTTGGCGATCGAGCAATTAATCATTCATCAGAAATAATCTGTTCACAAACTAACGCTTCCAACCTGTCTCAGTTGCTTAGGGGCGGGAATAGTACCCTGGTTTTATTCTGCGATTTACCCGCTGGATTCGGAGAATTAACTGAAGTCCATTTTCTTAATAGGATAGCGAAATTTCCGAAAGGGCCAGCCTTGCTAGCCATTAGCAACCGAACACCTCTATTGCCTGTTATTAATTATAATGACGGACTGAATAATCAAATCGAATTTGCAACTCAGATTGAACCCCGCCTAAATCTAGACGAAACTTTGCAGGCAGGTGTTAAGCGTATAACACAGGAGTTAGTGAATTTTTTCGAGCGTTATTTCCTGCAATACCCAGAGCAATGGAGATACCTACAAAACCTGCCATTGTATTTTTTAAAGCCATAGTCAACAAAGTTTATCTAATAGACTTTCGTATAAATGAACATGGAGGTTCATTGTGAAGGAAGATTCCTTTTCTAAAATTGTTTCAGTTCTTTCGGTACATTCACCTAATATCGATGCAGAGATATTGTCAGATCGATCCAGGAAACTCGAAGAGCTTGACCTGGATTCGCTTCAAATCATGGAAATTGTGTACGAGCTAGAAGAGTATTTCTGTCACAACATTTCTGAAATTCAGTTACAGGCGCTTGCGACGATCGATGATCTTGTCAGTGCGTTTGATGCAGCTAAAAAAATAAAAGCCTAAATTGAAAAGGTAGAAGCAGGTGGATGAGAGAGTCAGTCTATTCAGGTCCGATGCAGTCTTGCATAAGTCAAAACAGGCAGGGTCCACTCCGGTAATTTGTCAGAATGAGCGGACTAGATTACCGATATGGTTCTGCGGAATATTATTGCTCGCCGCACTTATTCTACTTACAAGGACTAACTATCGGGAAACACTGCCAGCAAGAGGTGTTCTAGAGCCCGGCCAGGGTGTACAGAAAATTGTTTCTCCCAGTGCTGCGGTATTAAAGAGTGTTTATGTGGAGGCCGGAGACATCGTCAGTAAAGGCCAGCCTCTGGCATCGTTGTCTACATCTGTATTTGATCGGTCCGGAAGGCCTATACAAGAAGCGCAAGTTGATCAACTTACATCAACGCAAGAATTGCTTTCGCAAGAGATGTCAGTGCAGGAGAAACTGTATATCAAGAATAAGTCCAGAAACCATGAAGAAATTGAAGGCTTGCAAGTCAGGAATCAAAATTTAACTGCAGAGATGGCATTGCTTGCAACGCAATTGACCTTAAGCAATACAAATCTGGAAGCACTTCAATATTTGCTGGATAACTCAAATATCTCTCAGGCCGATTTTGATCAGCGACACGCGTCCCATCTGGGTCTGCGTTTACAGCGAGAAGCGTTACTTGGTCGCATGCAAGAAGTCAGCAGTAAACTGACAGGCCTGGCCAGTGTCGAGGAGGTGATTGAATTTGAATATGAAAGAGATCGTCTTGTCTTTCAAAAAGAAACAGATCGACTCGATTATGAAATACAGCGAGCCCTCAGCCAGGGCAGCATAACTGTACTTGCCCAGGACAACGGTATTGTGGCGGCTGTGGCAGTGGGCCAGGGAGAATCAGTTCGCAGCAGCCAGCCTTTGTTCTATATAAATCCAGAAAATGATCGATTACGTGCGATTGTTTATGTGCCGGCGAGAGTCCACGGAAGGCTTTATCCGGGTCAGCAAATAATGCTTAGTTATGATGCGTTTGATTACCAGATATATGGCAGATACAACGCGATTATTAGTAGTTTGAGCCAGGCCAGCCTTGATCCAAGAGAGCAGCTGCTCCCGGTTTCAGGAATCAACGAGCCGGTATTCAGAGTCGAGGCATCGCTGGAGCAAGAATATGTGGACGGCCCCGAGCTTTACAGGCTTCAGTCTGGAATGCAGCTAAGTGCTGACTTCGTCGTATCAGAGATGCCGTTACTAATGTTCATATTCAAACCACTGTTAGGTCTGCGGGGTAAAATCTGGTGATAAATTTATTCTATGGCAGAAATACATTACCCATGATTTTTCAATCGGAGGTTAATGAATGCGGGCTAGCGTGTCTGGCAATGATTTCTAGCTATTGCGGCAAAAAAATTGATATTGGTTCACTGCGCGGCATTTTCAGGCTACCCCCAACTGGCGCTTCGGTCAGGCATTTGATCGCAGCATCTGAAGCCATAGATATGCAGGCAAGAGCACTAAAGCTCAATTTACAAGACATTGGCCAGCTCACTTTACCCGTTATTTTGCATTGGGATTTTGATCACTTTGTTGTGCTAAAAAAAATAAGTCAACATCACATCACAATTCACGATCCTGCCGTAGGCATTAGAAAGTATACAAAAGCAGAGTTGAGTGCACGCTTCACTGGTGTGGCGATAGAACTACATCCCCGCAGCACCTTTGAACAAGAAGACGTGGCAGTGAGTTTTTCATTGCGCCAGTTATTCAAAGCCACGCCAAACTTTTACAAATCTATCAGTCAGGTCTTTCTATTGTCATTACTGATTCAGATGCTAGCTCTTCTTTCTCCTTTGTATTTTCAGTTAGTAATTGACCAGGGGCTTGCGAAAGGAGACATGGATCTAATTTTTCTGGTTGCTGTTCTTTTCTTTTTCGTAATGCTGGCAAAAACAATGACCGCCTATTTTCGAGGAGTCATGTTATTGCAATTTTCTAATCAACTGGGCTTTCAATTAATAAGTAACACTTTTAGTCATCTATTGAGGTTGCCTTTGGCATTCTTTGAAAGAAGGGAAATGGGAGACATTGTTTCCAGGTTTACATCACTTGAAAATATCAAACAACTATTGACCCAGGAAATGGTTACCGCGGTGGTTGATGGAATATTCTCACTGATCACGCTTGTTCTATTGTTTATGTATAGTCCGCTATTGGCGGCGATAGCCATAGGGTTTGTTTCTGTGTTTGTCTTGATCCGGCTGTTAACTATATCGGTTGAAAAAGCACGGCGACAGGAATCATTGGTCGCCGGCGCCAAGCATCAATCCAGATTCATGGAGAATATTCGAAGTATTGCAGTGACAAAAAATTATGCAATCGAACATCAAAGACTTGGTGAGTGGCAAAATCTTTATGCTGAATATGTAAATACAGCCTATCATTTGAGTCATTTCCAATTAAGTGTGCACTCCGTGCAGAGCCTGTTATTTGGGCTTGATCATATTGTCACCATTTATCTGGGTTCCCTCATGGTATACACGGGAGAACTAACAATTGGTCAGTTGCTGAGTTTCATTTTCCTGAAACAGCACTTTACAAGTTCTATCGTGGCCATGTTGCCGAAGTTGGCCGAGATCAAACTGATGAAACTGGAACTGGATAGAGTTTCGGATATCGTATTGGCTAAAGAAGAAACTAAATCCGCATCGAATACTTTGCTTGAAAGAAAAATTAACGGGAATTTTGAAGTCCAGGAACTAAGTTTTAGTTATTCAGATGAGGAGCCACCAATCATTCACAAGCTGAGCTTTTCTATTGAGTCTGGCGACTGCATTGCTATCACTGGAAAATCGGGTTGTGGAAAATCTACTCTGCTAAAACTGATGTTGGGACTCGAAACTCCTCAAAGCGGACATGTGCTTCTGGACGGGCTTCGACTACAGGACTTTGGTAGCTGTACATTTCGTACTCAAGTCGCAGCAATTCTGCATAACGACGTTCTGCTTTGTGGAACCCTGGCCTATAACATCAACTTGGAAGTAGATGCTTACAACGAAGAGAGGCTAAAAAAGGCCTGTCTTAGGGCGGGAATTTATGAAGTCATTTGTGCATTGCCAATGGGTTTTAATACGCGAATTGGAGAGATGGGCGCTATTCTATCTGCCGGTGAAGCTCAACGTGTTCTATTGGCAAGAGCCCTGTTCCGCTTACCCAAGATACTAGTAATGGATGAAGCACTTTCACATGTAGGTGATGATCTAGCTTACAAAATAGTGACAGAGTTAAAGTTGATTGGCATTACCATAATAAGTGTTACTCATAATCCAGTTCTTCTGGAGTTGGCAACACATCGTGTGCATTTAAATTAAGTCTATTTTTACCAGGAGGTTATTGTTGTGACAGGGAAGTCGAAAATGTACTGCGCAGGGGAAACATATTTTGCTGTTATCAAAGAAGGAATGGCTAATACCGGCTTTATTGATGATGCCTGTTACGAGTATTATCATTTACGGCTGATGAATTGTCTAAATATTTACCAAATACAACTTCATGCCTACTTACTTAAACCAAAAGAAATCTGGTTGCTGTTTACGCCTAAAACACCGCAGGGGTTTGACGCACTATTGGGATACTTAAATAAAACCTATAGCAACTATTTCAATATTCGTTTTGACCGATCTGTGAATGCATGGGCAGGAACACCAATCACCTGTTCTATTCCCAAAGATAACCTAATACTTGATTGCCAAAAATTTATAGAACGGGAGCCATTAAGAGCAAAATTAGTAAAGCATCCAGGAGAGTATCTCTGGTCAAGCTATTGCACTAACTCGTTCAATCGTAGTGCTCGTTATCTAACAGCACATCGATCTTTTAAGCTTTCAAGACAAAGCCATAGAAATAATTATTCTCAGTATAGAGACTTTATTGTGAACCCGTTCAAAGAAGCGTACTACCTTTTTCTGGAAAATAGACTTCTTACAGGCAGATCCCTGATTACTCCGCGAAGAAATCAGCATGTTCAACTACAAAAATATTGCTGAATAATGCAGGGCTTTGACCGATAACTAGGACAATGCATAACGGTTCTGTATCAACAAGCCGCAAGTAGTCAATTGCCTTACAAAAGTAAATTGAACTATAGAAGAAATCAACCCCATGACAGCTACAAATAATCCCGGTTTTTATCCTTTCTATGACCCCTATAGGGGAGGGGAACTACTTGGTTATTCTGGAAAACTTGCAATTTCCGTGTCTGTTGGCACATTTTACTTACTGCTGCAGTACTTCTCGTTAGCCGATAAGACGGTGCTATTTACTCAATATTGCTGGGTTCTCGCTGCCATTATTTCAACATCCTTATTCTCGCTTTATGTCGCAACTGATATTTTTCGACGTAGCTTGACCATGATAAATACACTCGAAGGCAGGCATGCAGCCAGTAATCAGGTTGTAGCTGACTGGTTGAACAACAAGTGGTATTTTCTTTCTGGCTTGGGGTTTGCGACCACGAGCATTACTACAGGCCATTTTCTGGGGATTCCACTTGAATTTTATGAAACGCCCTATTCACTTTTTGCTATGTACATGGGGCTTTTCCTTGCCGGGTTTACAAGTGGAATGGGCTTGCTTTCAATCGTTGCTGTCATAATTCTATATTTGAAGTTTGTGCCTAATTTGCAATACTCTCTCGACCCTCATAATCCTGATGGATTTGGTGGTATAAAAAAGTTAGGAGATTCACTCTGGTTTTTTGGAGGTCTGGCAGCAGCGGTAGGCATCCTTGTTTCTATCCATATGTTTGGTGTTTCCTGGACGAATACTTCTAGCGCGTATGTGCAGCTTCTCTTTCTTATGTGGATAGCAATGCCATATATTGTTGCCATTTCGATAGTGCTGATTCCGGGCCTGGCAGTAAGAAGACAAGTTGCCTACTACAAAACATATAAATCTCAACAACTTAAACAAGAAAAAATTGAAACCTATTCCAGCTATAAGCAGTTTGATTCCAATGAGGATGATGTGATTATCGCAGAGAAGAAAGAACTACATAAAAAGCTAAATCGTATTCAAAACGATTTAGACAAACTTGAGGAAATGCGCAATTCTCACATTGATGTTAAAGACTGAGTGCGAAAAGTGATTCTACTTATTGTAGAACCACAATATTCGAATTTGAAATAGTTTCAGAAACTCGATCTACTATTCGTAACTGTCCATGCTTGGGCAAGCGCAAAACAAATTACGATCCCCGTACACATTATCAATACGATTTACACTAGGCCAATACTTATTACCTACGTTCTCAACACCGGGATAGGCGCCCTGCATTTTGCTATAGGGTCGTTTCCATGACTCGTCCAGAATATCGGCTAATGTATGTGGTGCATTTTTTAGAGGATTATTTTCGGCATCCATTTCCCCTGACTCGACTTGAGCAATCTCCATGCGAATTTGAATCATCGCATCGATAAATCTGTCCAGCTCCTGCTTCGATTCACTTTCGGTTGGTTCTATCATTAGGGTGCCAGCCACTGGAAACGACATAGTGGGGGCATGAAACCCAAAATCCATTAAGCGTTTAGCAACGTCTTCTTCGCTTATTCCGGATGACTGCTTCAATGGGCGTAAATCTATAATACATTCGTGCGCCACCATGTTGTTGCGACCGGTATAAAGAACCGGGAAATGCTCGGAGAGTCTTACGGCGATATAATTGGCGCTGAGTATGGCCACTTGAGTTGCTTTCAATAAGCCTTCCGCCCCCATCATGGCAATATACATCCAGGAGATTGGCAGAATATTAGAGCTGCCCCAGGGAGCCGCCGATACGGCACTATTCCCAGACTGTGGAGTGGACAGTTCTACCATTGAGTGGTTGGCGAGATACGGAGCCAGGTGCTTTTTAACGCCAATAGGGCCCATGCCTGGGCCACCGCCGCCATGGGGAATACAAAAGGTTTTGTGTAGATTAACGTGAGAAACATCGGCACCAATTTCCGCTGGTTTGGCTACACCGACCTGAGCATTCAGATTGGCACCGTCCATATAAACCTGACCACCATATTGGTGAATGATTTGGCACACTTCCTTTACAGCTTCTTCATACACGCCATGAGTAGAAGGGTAGGTGATCATAAGGGCCGCCAATTGATCGCCATTGGTTTCGGCCTTGCTGCGTAAATCCTCTACATCAATATTTCCGTTTTCATCACAGGCAACCAGTACAACTTTCATGCCTATCATTTGCGCGCTGGCAGGATTGGTGCCGTGAGCCGAGCTTGGGATCAAACAAACATTTCGCTGTGCTTCGCCTTTGCTTGCCAGGTATTTTTTAATGGCCAGTAGTCCTGCATATTCTCCCTGGGCACCAGAGTTGGGTTGCATGCTAACGGCATCAAAGCCGGTAATGGCTGCCAACATGTCTTCCAGTTCAGAAATCATTTGCTGATAGCCGGCCATTTGCTCAACTGGAGTAAAAGGATGTGGCTTGGTAAATTCAGGCCAACTGATTGGAATCATCTCGGCGGCGGCATTGAGTTTCATCGTGCATGAGCCAAGAGGTATCATCGCGTGGGTTAGAGAAATGTCTTTGTCTTCAAGGCGTTTCAGATAACGCATCATTTCAGTTTCGCTATGGTAGCGATTAAAATTTGGGTGCTGCAAAAATTCACTGTGTCTTTGCAAATCATCAGAGATAACCGGTGCTACTTCGCCGCTGCTTATGGACAGGTCGAAGTCAGCAACAGAAAAGCTATCGGCAGATTTGCCAGCGATTATTTTCCATAGGTTTTTAACGTCATCTGCAGATGTGCATTCGTCAAGACTAATGCCAATCTGATTATTACTTTTTAATCTGTCCAGGCGAAAATTAACACTGGCAGATTCTGCTCTTGCGATCACATCGCCCACCTGTGATGCATCTAATGCCACCGTCAGAGTATCGAAATAATTCTTATTGACGATTTTCAGCCCGGCATTTTGTAGTCCACTTGCGAGAATGGAAGTAAGACGATGTATTCTCTGGGCAATGGTTCTAAGCCCTTTAGGACCATGATACATCGCATACAAAGCGGAAATATTGGCAAGTAAAACTTGAGCTGTACAAATGTTGCTATTGGCTTTCTCTCGGCGGATATGTTGTTCACGAGTTTGCAGTGCCATGCGAAATGCTTGCTTGCCGCGCGTGTCTACAGAAACACCAATGATGCGGCCAGGTACGGCGCGTTTGTATTCATCTTTTGTAGCGAAGTAAGCTGCATGAGGCCCACCATAACCCATGGGGACTCCAAATCTTTGGGTGCTGCCCACAACTACATCGGCGCCCATTTCTCCGGGAGGCTTGAGCAAGGTAAGGCTCATAATATCAGCAGCTACAATGGCTATTGCCTTGTGTTGGTGTAGTTTTTCAATCTGTTGAGTTAGGTCTTGAGCATCTCCCAGCATCGAAGGGTACTGAAAAATTGCGCCAAACAGCTCTTCATGGGCGACATCGTCAATATTGCCAATTACCAGTTCAAACTCGAAACATTCAGCACGAGTTTTAATTACATCGATGGTTTGAGGAAAACAGTTTTGATCAACAAAAAATTTATTTGCCTTGCGATTTTTACTGACACGTTTTGCCAGCGCCATAGCTTCTGCTGCGGCCGTGGCCTCATCGAGTAAAGATGCATTGGCCAGATCCATAGAAGTCAGGTCCAGAATCATTTGCTGAAAATTCAACAGACATTCCAGTCTTCCCTGAGAAATTTCTGGCTGATAGGGAGTGTAGGCGGTATACCAACCTGGGTTTTCTAAAACATTTCGTAAAATAACATTGGGGGTGTAGGTGTCGTAGTAACCTAAACCAATATAAGATTTTGAAGGCAAGTTCTGCACAGCGATTGATTTTAATCTGCTTAGTGCGGCGTCTTCTGTAAGCGGTTTGGCAAGTGCTAGAGGACTACTAAGCGCAATAGAATCAGGAACGGTGTTGGCGACCAACTGCTCCAATGATTCAACACCCAATACTTCCAGCATTTGCTGAATCTGTGTTTCTCCCGGGCCTATATGACGGTCGATAAATTCGTTTTGATATTGCAGAGATTCAAGCGTAGGCGCCGAATCGTTCTGGGCTGAATTACTAGAGGGCGCGGAAGATTTTTGGGTTTGCATTACAGTCCTTATTCGTCTTCGCAATGCTCGGTATAGGCATCAGCATCCATTAGTTCATCAAGCTCTCGTTCATCGCTGATCTTGATTTTGTAAAACCAGCCGCCATCGTAAGGCACAGCATTAACTGTTTCCGGGGCGTCTACCAGTTCTTCGTTTATTGCTATAACTTCTCCGGACACTGGGCTGTATATATCAGAGGCCGCCTTAACCGATTCCACCACTGCTACTTCGTCTTTAGCAATTATTGTGGAACCCACATCAGGAAGTTCAACGAAAACTATATCTCCCAGCGCGTCTTGTGCGTGATCGCTAATGCCAACGGTTGCGATGCCATCGTCGTCAAGCCGAACCCATTCATGGGAGGAGGCATATTTTAAATTATCCGGGTATGTACTCATCTATATTTCCTCCTAGTCGAAAACTTTTTTGCCAAAGCGCACAAAATTTGGCGCCACAATCCTGACCGGTGCTAGAGTGCCGCGAATATCTACTTCACAGGACTTGCAGTTCACGGGGATTCTAGCCAATGCAATAGAATGCTTCAATGTGGGTGAAAAGCTACCGCTGGTAATAACACCTTCGCCATTTTCACATACTACCTTCTGGCCTTCTCTTAGCACGCCTCGTTGTTCCAGCACCAACCCAGTCAATATCGGTAAGTTGCCAGCTTGCTGTTCAATTTTGTGTTCGTTGAGAGCCTCGCGGCCAACAAATTCGCGATCTTCAGGCTGCCAGGCAATAGTCTGTTCCATATTTGCCTCCAAAGGTGACACGTTTTCATCCATGTCATGCCCGTAGAGATTCATGCCTGCTTCTAGTCGCAGGGTGTCACGTGCACCCAGCCCCACAGGTTTAACACCCACAGCAAGTAATTTATCCCAAAGCTCAGCGGCTGACTCATTAGGCAGAATAAGCTCCAGCCCTTTCTCACCAGTGTATCCAGTGCGGGCGATGAACCAATCTCCTAATTCTACACCCCTAAAGTTCTTCAGCTGGGAAACCGCTTCTCGTTGCTCAGAGTTTAGAGCTTCGCTTACTTTTTCAATCGACTCAGGGCCGTGTATCGCAAGAATTGCCAGGTTGGGCCGCTCCGCCAGAGAAACAGCGAACCCTGAAATACATTGGCTCATCCAGGCTAAGTCTTTCTGACGGGTTGCGCAGTTAACGACCAATCGATAGCCCGTAGACATTCGGTAGACGATAAGATCATCAATGACTCCGCCATTTTCATTCAGCATAGCGCTATAAAGCGCGCGGCCAGTTTCATCCAGCTTGGCTACATCATTGGCTAGCAAATATTGGAGATAGGCTTCGGAATCCCTGCCTGAAATATCAACCACGGTCATATGCGAGACATCGAACATTCCAGCGTGATTTCGCACCTGATTATGCTCTTCGATCTGCGATCCGTAATTGATAGGCATGTCCCAGCCGGCGAAATCCACCATTTTGGCGCCAGCATCGATATGCTTTTGAAACAGAGGAGTGTGTTGACCCACGAGATACAGCTCTTGATAACCACTTTCGAGAAAGGAGTTATTTTACCTGCATGGAGTGCGGTTTAATAGCTAACAAATCAATAATTACCAGGGGCTTCAAAAATATTTATGGTAACCAGGCGTAGCTGAACTTGGCGAAGATGGTGCGGTTGGTTCGCTCTATAGAATCATAGACATCGTTCTGAAAGCCCTCGTCAGAATAGCCGATGAAGAAGCGGGTAGCGGCATTCACTTTATAGCTGTACAGCAACTGCATGGTGAGCTCTTTGTTGCGTGCTTGCACAGGCGAAAGATACAGATCCTGATTACGTTCATTATTGGTGTATTGCACAGTGAACCTGAGAAAGCTACGGGCACTAAACTGGTAAGTAGTTTTCAGGTCGGTCAGATTTGCTGTGAATAACCTTCCGCCCTTAACATCAAATTGTTGCAGGGTATGTCTTAAATCAAGTTGCAAATGCTTGCCAAATTGATAGCGAACAAATGGACCATAGCGTTTAGATTTTCCAAGGCGGGTATTGGCGAAATCAACAACATCTTCATAGCGAAAGAGGCTACTAATCCTCAGACTAGCAGTGGGCGAGAAACCAATGACGACCTGATTAAACTGCTCATCGAAATATTTACCGTTCCAATAGGTCTTACTACCGCCGAACAAACCATTTAGAAACGATTGCTTGGGGCCATTCATATTTACGAAGAATTCCAGCTCTTCTTCCAGTTTAAGGCCAGATTGATCTTCGGTTCTGTCGTAGTCGGCGGCGAAGCGTATACGACTGAAAAAATCGTCACCATCACCGCGCCAGGTACGACCAACCGTAGTTACAAAAAATTTGTAATCCACCCGACTAACAAAGCCTAAATCGGCACGAAAATCTTCGCCTACATCGGAGTAGCCTATGCGCCAATCCCAGTTTCGATCGTTGTGTCGGTATTCAAGCCGCTGACTACTGCCGCTAAGGCTGCTTGCCTGGCCGAACTGAGTCTGAATTAACGTGGGATAGCTGGAGGTGGAATGCATGGTTTGAATAGATATTGTGTCCTGCTCACTAGGCCTGAACACCGCATCGATACTGGTCACAGTATTGTCATAGCCATCTGCTCGACGATCAGTAACTAACGCACCTATTGTGGAATTATCGAAAACATCAAATCGATACCGCCCAATGGCAATTCTACTTTCCTCCTCACCCAGAGAAGCAACTCGAGAACGCAGATTGCCCGGAATCAGAAACGTAGTGTTGGTGTCATTAGCAGTAAGTACGCCATAGGTGTGCCCACCATTTTTTCCAGTAAGTTTTACACCGTAGTCTGGGTCTGAAATATTTCTTGTGTGAACCAGGTTTTCAAAGGTATCAAAGTAGTCGGCGCCATCGAGAAAGAAAGTTCGGCGTTCAGGAAAGAACAAACTGAAGGTATTATTAATATTCAGTTGTGCGCTATCAGCTTCCACCTGCGAAAAATCCGGATTCACCGTCGCGTTCAAATACAGATCCTGAGTAATTCCCCAGCGAATGTCCACACTTCCATCGGGATCTACTCCGTCCCCATCCCATTTGCCCAGGGCAGGGTCGCGACTTTCCACCGAGGTAGTTGTCAGGGTCGGAATTATTTCCAGGTTTCTGCTGACTTTTAAATCTGCAAAACCACTGGTTTTACCTATCTGGCAAAGGTAACAGGAGATATCTCTTTCTATACGATTACTGGCAATTCGATTTTCTCTATTGCGCGGATAATTTCTTACCAGATCGATGCCCCAGGTTTGCGGGCCGTCAGAAGGTGAAAAGCGTAATTGTTTTAGCGGCAGGGCCATTTCAACTACGTAGCCATCATCGTTAATTTGACCAGCACTGTCCCAGATTGCATTCCAGGAAGAATCTTCCCGCTCGTTTATGTCATCCCAGATAGCGTCTGTTTGAATACCCAAAGGATTGACGAAAAATTCAAAGGCACGGCGTTCATCGTTAAAGGTGTCCAATATAATTGCCACCCAATCGTCGTTCCAGATATCGTCTCTGTCTCGATAAAATGCGCGAATCTGGTCAGGGTCGTGATCGTGTGCAATAAAGGCAACGTACAGAACTTCGCCGTCTTCCATTAATAGTGCTTCAGCCTGCACATCGGCGGTTACATTGTCTCGAGGATCGGTTTCGATATTTATAAGGACTCGATGGGCCAGCGCCCATTCTCCCTCATCGATTTGTCCATCGATTCTTGGCTTGGTGTTAACTCTGGGTATGTCCTGATTACTTAATGATTGCGCGCTAGCCTGGAACGAAACCAGCAGTAACGTCACTGCTGTCAGAAACAGCAATGATCGGGTGATTTGTGTTGAAGCAGTGATGCAGCTGAAATTCATGTTTGCTACTCAAATGGTGATGGGCCAGATTCAACATGCCAAACTTGGGCAGCGGTGATTATTTCATTAGACGAGGCAAACAGGAAACAGTTTTAATGACACAGACAAGCACAGTTGAGAAGAGCGCTGAATTCGACAGGGGTTTGGAAAGGGGTGCTGTTTTGTAGTGACTAGCGCCCAGGGATGGAGCGTGGGAGGGCCAGGGATGGCCCAATGGAACGGAAAAACAGTACCCCTTCCCAAGCCCCGATACACGCATCAACTACCTACAAGTCATTCCCTGCCAGCTTATCCAATTGCTGAGAGAGCGCACTGGGTCAGGGCCCCCTATTTTCTCCGCAGCTTGCACCCGTCCCGGGTTCTCTCGGTCGGTCAGGAGCCCAAAAGACAGTCTCCTTCGGTCGCTCGATGCTACGCTTTAATTGCTACAAAAACAGGGGGCCCTAACCCAGCGCTTGCTGTTCCCATCTAACATCGTGCTATGTGTACACTCTAAATAGGTCTAATTCATTGCATTAGTTAATTATTTATTTCGTGGAGACACCTCAGACTCAGAGCTTATAAGCCCGGCAGTGGTGATTTAGTCAGTGCAACTGCAACAATATACCCCACCGCCAGCACCGATATGGCAAACCAGAAAAACTGTCTCGACTGACTTTGTTGAGAACGCATAAAAATACTACCCGCAACAACGTACACGATTAACGCAAGCAATTTCGCCCCTACCCAACCGGCCACCCACGGGTACATTCCAGACATTACTACTAGAGATATTGCACTGGCGAGCAGCAGCGTATCAACGACGTGTGGCAATATTTTGAATATTTTTTTCTGTAATAGATTAGACCCCGAAAGTTTCAACACGCCCCGCCAGGTAAAACCCACGATAGAAATAACTACGCAGCTGATATGAAATATTTTCAATAATGTATAAAGCGACACGTAATCTAATTTCTCGTTGGTAGCCAGAAATAATTAATAGTAATTGCTGTTGTAACTTTGTGTTGGTATTCGCTAAAGAAAAGGCTCAATCAATTTCATACTCGCATTCCACAATTTTTCTGCAGCTTCATCTGTTGCAAATTTAGCAGTGTGAGCTCGCTTTCTCTTAAAATAATAACGACCATTCGCTTTAATAGCTTCTTCTTCATCAGAACTCGCCAACCAAATAAAGGTATCGGTGCCCTGCTTTACATTCACCATAAATGGATAGGCAAAAATACCGACAATCCGCGTTAATAACCCGCCTTTTCCCCAAATCGGCGTCCTAACAGCGCCTGGGTGAAAAGAGCTTGCCACAACATTTGTGTCCTTATAACGCCGATGAAACTCTCTGGCCGTTAATAAATTCATTAGCTTTGAATGACCATAGGCTTTCAAAATTGAGTAGCCATGGGCCAGGTTTAAATCATTAAAATCGAGCGCACTGTGGGTATGACCGTAGGAGCTAGTGAATACAACTCGGGCCAGACCCGAATTCGCCGCTGCAGTAAGTGAAGGCAAGAGCTTAGTAGTAAGCAAAAAGCCGGCAAGGTGATTTGTTGCAAATGTTGTTTCAAGCCCATCTGCTGTTTCACTTCTTGTACCATTGGCACCGCCAGCGTTATTACACAATACATCTACTTTAGGATAATCGCGCAACAACTCATCAGCTACTCGACTAACACTGGACAATAAACTAAAATCTGCGAGATAGAGTTTTATATTGGAGTTTTTCGCACCTAAAACAA
Organism: SAR86 cluster bacterium; assembly: GCA_002402175.1. Taxonomy (GTDB): domain Bacteria; phylum Pseudomonadota; class Gammaproteobacteria; order Pseudomonadales; family Pseudohongiellaceae; genus UBA9145. The sequence continues at coordinate 2,064 of NVVJ01000017.1, read as the reverse complement.
GTTCGCTAACTGCCTGCTCTCCACGCTCTTTGCTTCTACATACCAAAGCAACCGTTGCTCCACGTTCAGCAAAATTTTTGGCCGCCTGAAAACCGATGCCACTATTCGCCCCCGTAACAATATATACCTTCCCGGATAAGTCCGGCTGAATTGACATGAATGTAGCTCCATTGACTGTGCAGGATAAATGTTTTCGTGTAAATTTTACTTAACGATCTTTTGTTTAGCGACTATAGTGTACCGCATTATGCGCGCATTACTGGTATGGGAATTAGGAGCAAGTTATGGCCACATCACTCAATTGCTTGACGTGGCCAAAGTACTTGCGTCGAGAAATTGGGAAATATTTTTTGCATTAAAAAACCCTTCAGCCATAGATGCTTTTACAATTGGTTTTAAATATTCGGCCTTACAGGCACCCTACAAAAAAATTGAATCTACTCCCTCCACATCGCCACCTCTACTATTTTCCGATGATCTGCGTCCCTGTGGATACTCAAACCCTGACGAACTTCTTGAATTATTAAGAGCCTGGCAAAAAATATTCGACGACATTAAACCAGATATTCTAATAGCCCAATCTGCACCTACTGCATTATTGGCATCAACTGAGGCCAGTTTTAAGCGATTCTCTATAGGCAGAGGATACGATACTCCAGCTCTGTCAACACCAATGCCAGCTCTTCGACATTGGAAGCCTACGCCTCGTAAGCATAGACAAAAAACAGAGCTCATAATAATGGAGAGCATCAACGCTGCACTCAAAATGCTTCAGAGACGACCGCTTGAAAATTTTTGCGATTTATATGCTATAGACCGTAGATTCCTTTGTACTTTTGCCGAACTGGATCACTACCCTAATGAAATACGCCCTCGGCACCTGACAACCTATTACGGTATTTTTAAGACACCGTTAATAGGCGAGGAAGTTTATTGGAACAATAATAAGCCTCGAAAAATACTTGCTTATTTACGTGCTATCACGCCTTCATTCAACTCAAGTATTAAGGCATTGTTTAAACTTGCCCAAACACACGACGTGGTTTTGGTCTGCCCTTCATTGTCAGATACAGCTTGCACTCGCTTTAACAGCCTGGGTTTGCGTACGTTCAACAATGTAATCACACTAGATAAGCTATTACCTAGTTGCGACCTGGCCATTAGCAATGGCAACGCAGGGTTTTCAATTTCTGCAGCCCTTAAGGCGACGCCACAACTATTGATTCCATCGCATATAGAACAAAGTATGTTTGCACGTGTGGTATGCGGCAATGGCATGGGGCGGATGATTATTGGCGCTATTAGCACGGAAGATATTACAAGCCAGATTCAGGGCATACTTGGAGAACCTGCTTATGGGCAAGCATGTCGCTCATTCAGCGATCAATATGCCGGCCACGACTCAGAGCAACTGCCCTATCGAATTGTCGATGAAATAGAGTCAGAGTTTGTTGCTCAAACCTAATCAGGCCCAACGCATATACAATTCGCCATCACCAAGAAAGTATCGAATRACATCSAAGCCATCCACTAATAGAGATARTCCAGCKATTAGCAAATAGACGTGRATATATTTTCCATACCCACTGCTAARCCCRATCTTTTTTCGTTGAGACAACACATACAAATATGCCGGAGCCCAACCTACAATATGAGCYARCCCTARMAGCCKRACATARCCATAAGTCACATACATCCAGTCCATCAACATGGCCGARCACGCAAAASCGACAATRATAAAAATCGGCTCCTTGCGRATTTTCCARRCRCYACYCTGYCKRGATGCMACAAAGRSAATYCCGCCTATGTTGGCCGACACCAGCAGCAAAAGCCAAAACTGTARCCACCAGGGTTCGGTAAGAATCGCCTCGGCGAGAGTAGCYGGTAGTGTTAAACCTGTCATTTTTAGATTCCTTAATATTTCGTCGTTTATCTACTGACACATAGACTTACTATGACCCGTAKAACGCTGATATTATTCACTCAAGCGAATTTTAATATTACATACCACATGTGTAATTTTTACCGTGACATACCGTTCTTATATACGTCACTAAATTGGAG
>NVVJ01000092.1 GCA_002402175.1 SAR86 cluster bacterium | reverse complement strand
CTGCTACCGTACCATCGGCTATGCCTAGTACTAATGAGCGTGCAATCAGTCTGCTTATGGATAGTTCGTAAGTGACTTTTTTTGCAGTTGGCAAAATTTCGCCTGTAAATTTAACCTCTCCTGAGCCCAGAGCACGGCCTCTGCCGGGATGTTCGCTCCAGCCAAGGAAAAATCCTACCAGTTGCCACAGTGCATCAAGACCTAGACAACCAGGCATAACTGGATCACCTGGAAAATGGCAATCGAAAAACCATAGATCAGGATGAATGTCCAATTCGGCTACTATTTTACCGCGCCCATATTCGCCACCATCGCTATTAATTTCAACAATACGATCCATCATAAGCATGTTGTTTATGGGCAGTTTTGCATTACCTGGCCCAAATAACTTGCCGTGGCCACAATCTGTCAGCTCTTCCAGAGAATAAGAGCTTTGTGGAATAAATATGTGATTCTCAGTAGTCATTTAATTATTATATCTCTTTTCGAACAGGTGAATTTAGCAAAGCCTGCGATGTTATCGTGCCGGGGCAAAATAATCGATAGTGAATTATGGCAGAAAACCGGCTCGCAGGCTCATTATTCTCTAGTATCTCTTGATCTGAGCCATACGGTACACTTCATGCCATCTTCTTAGTTTTACTAAATTCAATCAGAACTTGTTACCATAGCGGCCCTGATTTCTGGTGATATAGAGTCCTATTTCTTATGTTAGTTCCCGTTCTATTGGCAGGTGGTGTTGGTTCTCGATTATGGCCTGTATCGCGATCGATGTTGCCCAAGCAATTTATCGATTTTCCCGGGCAGCAGGACTCTCTGTTTCAGAATACTCTGACTCGTCTCGACGGCATTCATGATATTAGCGAGCCTCTCGTGGTTTGCAATGGTGATCACCGTTTTCTGGTTGCGGAACAACTCAGGCAGCTGCAAAAAAATCACAGTACTATATTGTTGGAGCCGGTAGGTCGAAGCACCGCCCCGGCAGTTGCATTGGCTGCACTATGTGCGCAACAGGACTATGCTGATCCCGTGTTATTAGTGTTGCCGGCAGATCACATTATTCAGAATGAGAACGCGCTACTAGCTGCAATCGATATCGGCGCAACACTTGCTCAACAGAATAAATTAGTCACTTTTGGAATAGTGCCAGGTGCACCAGAAACTGGATATGGCTATATTAAGCGTGGTGAAAAATTAGATTGCGCAAACGGTTTCAAAGTAGACAGATTTGTAGAAAAACCGAATTTAGAAACAGCCAAGTCTTACCTGGATAGCGGCAATTATCTTTGGAACAGCGGAATTTTTATGTTTACCGCGGCTAATTACTTGCAGGAGCTAAAACGTCACGCGCCAGACATTTTCGAGCTTTGCCATGAGGCATATGCCGAGATAGAAAGAGGGGATGACTTCTATACTATCCCCCAGGCGATATTTTCACGTTGCCGCAGCGATTCCATAGATTATGCCGTGATGGAAAAGACTGAATTGGCAGCTGTTATCCCTTTAGATGCCGGGTGGAGTGATCTAGGTGCGTGGGATGCTCTTTGGGATGTACAAGAAAAAGATAATGCGGGGAACGTAGTTACCGGTGATGTGCTAATTGATAATGTGACCAATAGCTATATTCAATCCCAGTCTCGGTTGGTTGCTGTAGCAGGAATCGACAATGCGATTGTTGTAGAGACAGCCGACGCTGTATTGGTAGTAGACAAATCAAAAGCCCAATTGGTCAAACAGTTAGTCGATCAACTCGAGATTCATAATAGAGAAGAGCGTATCAATCATTGCTTTGTATATCGCCCCTGGGGAAGCTATGAAACACTGGAGACCAAGCCAGGTTATAAAGTTAAGCATATTGTGGTTAATCCCGGCGCTTCTCTTTCATTGCAAATGCATAAGAAGCGGACAGAGCATTGGACGGTGATTAAAGGTGTAGCCTTGGTCACGTGTGATAACAAAGAGTTTGAAGTGTATCCAAATGAATCAACCCTGATTCCATTGGGAAGCCGACATCGGCTGACAAATACCAGTAATGAACCTGTTGAAATTATTGAAGTTCAAATCGGAGACTATCTAGGTGAAGATGATATTATCCGATTTGAAGACATTTACCATAGAGAATAGGTATTGCAGAAAAATTTTCATGGAAAAATTGCATAGTAATATCTTGAGTAAGACTTACATCAATAAATAGTATAAAAAGTCCTAAGGAATAATTCTAACCAATGCCTACTATTAATAAATGCTTATTCCCAGCCGCTGGCTATGGAACTCGGTTTCTTCCTGCTACCAAAGCAATGCCTAAGGAAATGTTGCCCATCGTTACCAAACCATTGATTCAATATGGAGTGGAAGAAGCTCTAGCGGCAGGTATCACAGGCATGGCAATTGTCACCGGGCGAGGTAAGCGGGCTATCGAAGACCATTTTGATATCAGCTATGAGCTTGAACATCAGATCGCGGGCTCGGATAAGGAAAGTTTATTGAGCGGCACACGAGAGATAATGAAGAAGTGCACTTTTTCTTACACTCGTCAGATTGAAATGAAAGGCCTGGGTCATGCGATTTTGATCGGTGAGGCACTGGTTGGTCACGAGCCTTTTGCAGTGATATTGGCAGATGATTACTGTGTAACCGAAGGTGATGCTGTGTTGACGCAAATGGTAAAGCTTTACGAAAAATATCAATGCAGCATTGTTGCCATTGAAGAAGTTCCTCAGGGTGAAACCTATCGATACGGCGTAATTGATGGTCAGCTAGAGGAAGACAATATCTACCGTGTTCAAAATATGGTTGAGAAGCCTGCGCCTGAAGATGCACCAAGCAACCTGGCAATCATTGGCAGATACATTCTTACTCCCGACATTTTTGACATCATACGTAATACCCCGCCTGGAAAAAATGGTGAGATGCAAATCACCGACGCGCTATTAGCGCAAGCGAAGCAGGGTAAGGTTATTGCTTATAAGTTTGAAGGAAGACGGTTTGACTGCGGAAGTGTGGCGGGTTTTATTGACGCTACAAACTATACTTTCGGCAAGCAGACAGAGCAGGTTGGTGATAAGTAATCCTGCGCTAGACTTTTCAATAATTAGTATCTGAATATATAACACCTACTATGATCAACGAGATTACCTGTTTTAAAGCCTACGACGTTCGAGGTCGTGTTCCCGATCAGCTAAATAGCGACATCGCCTATCGTATCGGCAAGGCATATGCTGAGTTTCTTAAACCGAAACAGGTGGTCGTTGGTTTCGATATACGCTTAAGCAGCGAGGAGCTTTGTACATTTCTTTGCAAAGGCCTCACTAGCGCAGGTGTTGACGTAATTAACATAGGCCTATGTGGAACTGAGGAAATTTATTTTGCAACCAGCCATCTAAAAACTGATGGTGGCATTGTGGTTACAGCCAGTCACAATCCGGCAGATTTCAATGGCATGAAGTTTGTTCGTGAAGAATCAAAGCCCATAAGTGGCGACACCGGCCTCAATGAAATTAAGAAGCTGGCGGAAAAAAACGAGTTTGTTGATGCCACTGAGGCGGGTGTAGTTGAGTTTGCTGATACTCAGGCTGCCTACATTGCACACCTGTTGGAATATGTAGAGACGGACAAGCTCAAGCCGCTTAAAATTGTTTGCAATGCAGGTAACGGTGGTGCCGGGCCGACCATTGATGCTTTAGAGGCTTCGCTACCATTTGAGTTTATTAAGCTACACCATAAAGCCGATGGTACTTTTCCCAATGGGGTTCCCAATCCTTTGCTGGAAGAAAATCGCAAGCCTACCATTGACGCAATAAAGCAACACAATGCTGATCTGGCCATCGCCTGGGATGGCGATTTTGATCGTTGCTTTTTCTTTGACGAGAACGCGCGCTTTATCGAAGGCTATTACATAGTAGGTTTGTTAGCGCAGAGTTTTTTTGAAGCTGAATCAGGGTCAAAAGTAATACATGACCCACGCCTGACCTGGAACACTATTGAGATTGCAAAAGCCAGCGGTGGACAAGCCATTCAGTGTAAAACCGGACATGCTTTTATTAAAGAGAGAATGCGTAAAGAAGATGCCGTGTATGGGGGCGAAATGAGCGCCCATCATTACTTTCGGAAATTTTCTTACTGCGACAGCGGCATGATCCCCTGGCTAATGGTCGTTGAGCTAATGGTTAAGTCAGGCAAGAAATTGTCAGAGCTGGTTGATGCGCGAATGAAGGCCTATCCTGTCAGTGGTGAAATAAATCGCGAAATTGCTGATCCGCCTGCGCTGCTTAAAACAGTAGAAGAAAAATACAGCAATTTGGCTGAAAGTGTCGATCACACAGACGGCCTTAGCATGAATTTTGATAACTGGCGGTTTAACTTGCGTATGTCCAACACTGAGCCAGTGGTCAGGCTTAATGTGGAATCGCGCGGGGATGAAGCCCTTATGTTAGAAAAAACAGATGAGTTACTTTCCTTGATGGTCTAGTTCGTTTGTTTCAAGGTTTTGCAATGCTGCTCAGGGAGTTTGAGTTGAGAAAAATTCTTATATTCGGCAATTCAGGTTCAGGAAAATCCACATTAGCTGCAAAAATCTGCCAGGCTGAAAAACTACCTCATCTTGATTTGGACACTCTTGCATGGCAGGTTTCGGATACGCCTAAACGAGCGCCGCTAGAAGTTTCGCAGGAAAGTATTCAGCAATTTATTGAGCAGAACCAGAGCTGGATTATCGAGGGCTGTTATTCATATCTGCTTGAAATTGCAGGTGTTCACGCCGACGAAATTATATTCATGAATTTGCCAGTTACGCTGTGTATCGAAAATGCTAAGAATCGTCCCTGGGAACCTCATAAGTATGAATCAAAGGAAGCACAAGACGAGAACCTTGATATGCTGGTGGGCTGGATTGCTCAGTATGAAGACAGGAATGATGTGTTTTCACAGCGGGCACATACACTTTTCTATGAGAGTTTTTCTGGTCAGAAAAAAATGATTACTCAAAATATGAATAGCATTTAGCAAGCCAGGGTTTGCTGGTTGCTAGATGAAAACCTGGAGGGCAATATATGATTTTGGAAGTTGCAACACTGGACGTTAAACCCGGCTTGGAAGTTGAGTTCGAAGAAGCATTCACCAAAGCCCAGAGAATTATTTCGTCCATGCCGGGATATATTTCACATGAGCTGAAACGTTGTATTGAGAATTCCAGTCGCTATTTGCTTCTGGTCAATTGGCAAACTCTYGAAGATCACACTGTGGGGTTTAGAGAGTCAGAGGAATATCAGGAGTGGCGTACTATGTTGCACCATTTCTACGATCCATTTCCAACKGTGGAACATTTCCAGGTGCTTGATTCCAGTCASGWAGRTTGAAGCACTACATTAATCTGATTTWTTACTCCAGTCTYKCACTTGGTCTATGAGRCCGGACGTGGARTCGTCRAAYTTCTTCTCRGAATTTGATTCGTTCATRGCATCGAAYACTTGYGYAGACAGTTTTTTWCCTAATTCAACTCCCCACTGATCAAARGCATTAATATTCCACAGGATRCTTTGTACATAGACCTTGTGTTCATACAGCGCRATTAGGCAGCCYAGRTTATAWGGGTTTAATTYAGAAATYAGCAGCGTATTGCTGGGCYTGTTTCCTGCTATAAATTTGTGCGRCTCGCTTTCATTKGTACTGCCTTTCATTAGCGCRAGRCTTTGACTAAAACAGTTRGCGAGCAATTGCTGATGCGCTCGGTCGTCYTTAGAGCGAGCCGATGCCTGTGCAATAAAATCCACAGGAATAAATTCTGTGCCCTGGTGTAGTAGCTGAAAATAGGAATGCTGGCCATTGGTGCCAGCCGTGCCCCATAACACTTCAGCAGTGTTTGCGGTCACCGGTTTGCCATGTATATCGACACTTTTTCCAAGGCTCTCCATATACAGCTGTTGTAGAAAAGAAGGTAGTAAATTCAAGTTTTGGATATAGGGCACAACGGCGCTGCTGTGAGAGTTAAACAACCCGGTATACCAGATCGTTAATAAAGCCATAATCACAGGCATATTTTTAGAAAGCTCAGCGTGTTGAAAGTGTTGATCCATAGAATGAGCGCCAGCTAGCAGCGCTCGAAAGTTGTCCATGCCAATAGCCAGAGCTATTGGTAAGCCGATGGCAGACCAAAGCGAAAATCGACCTCCTACCCAATCCCAAAGAGGGAATATATTCTGCTCATCGATACCGAATTTTGTAGCGGCCTCGATGTTGCTGGTAATGGCGACAAAGTGTTTGCCAATGGCTGCATCATCTTGTGCTTTTTGTAAAAACCACTGTCGTGCTGATTGCGCGTTCTGCTGCGTTTCCAGTGTGCTAAATGATTTTGATGCTACTACAAACAAGGTAGTGTCCGGGTCGAGTTTTTCCAGGGTGCTATTCAAATGAGACGGATCTAAATTGGACACGAAGTGCAACTCTATACCCGTACTCGCAAACGAAGCTAGGGCAGCTGTCACCATGGCTGGGCCAAGATCTGAACCTCCGATACCAATATTGACCACATTGGTGATTTTTTTACCGCTGTAACCGGTCCATTCACCTGTGTGGACGTGGCGCACAAAACCTTCCATTTTTGTAAGCGACTCTTCTACCTCGGCACGAGTATTAAGCGCAGCTGGTTGCCGTAGCGCGATATGTAATGCGGCTCGCTTTTCAGTGGCATTGATTTCTTCGCCTTGAAACATGGAGTTGATTCCAGAGGGAACCTTCATTTCAGTAGCAAGATTGAGTAAAAGCTCCAGAGTTTCTTCAGTCAGGTAATTTTTAGAGAAATCTAACAGCAAACCCTCGTGTTGCAGAGAGAATCCATTGAAACGATTGTCAGATTTATCGAATAATTCGCCCAAGCGAAAATCCTTGTTCTGGAACTGTTCGCTGTGCTCCTGCAATGCTTTCCAGGCTGAAGTGTCGCCAAGGCTGCTCATAGCTTGTTTTCTCGTGAAGAATAGTAGTCAAAGGCAGCATCTATGCGCCTTCTGGCGGACTTACTTTAGCAAAATTTAATCTGCCGTGCACAGCTACCCTTGGGCAGCGTATATAGAGGGCCCCAGCTATTGAATCCCAGACACATATTATGTAGTATGCGCGACCTGATTGAAGCAGTTACAATCAGTATTGTGCCGCTATAGCTCAGCTGTAATATGAGAGTAGCAGCTGACCTGATCAGCAAGGCAGGAGTACAGGAAGCTCTGAAAATATCTCTTGATTGTGCCGCTATAGCTCAGCCGTAATTGGAGAGTAGCAGCTGACCTGGTCAGCGAGGCAGAGAGCACTGAGAAGCTCTATAAAAATTCTTGATTGTGCCGCTATAGCTCAGCCGTGGTAGAGCAGCTGACTTGTAATCAGCAGGTCCCGAGTTCGACTCTTGGTGGCGGCACCAATTTTTCATAAAGCCTTTTTCATTCGTAAAGGGTATCACTGCTTAATGCCCAGTTTGGGAAACGATGAATTAAATTCTTCACATGAAGGGAGAGAGGGCAGTAATTACTCTTTTTCTTATGTGATTCCCATCGAGCCAAAGCTGCTGGTAGGACATTCTCGATTCAAGGTTGCCCCTTTGCTGTCCTATTCAGTTTTTAGGTCCATCGGGAGACTACTTGCCTATCTGATCCAGACTCAAAGGAAAACTTCATAGTATTGACCCGAGTAATTCTGGTAATTGTGATAGTGAGTCGAGGGTGAAGTGCGCTTCTGACAACTCTGAGGGACTGAAGTCCCCTGTTGCGACGGCTACTGAAAGGGCGCCTGCCACCAAAGCACATTTAATATCTTTTGGAGTATCACCCACAACCAGAGTTCTTGTTGATTCA
>NVVJ01000091.1 GCA_002402175.1 SAR86 cluster bacterium | reverse complement strand
AAGATAGAAGCCGCGCTGAATTTGAATATACAACATGGCGATTTTCTCTTGAAAAACCAATCAACGTTATACCTGTTTGGTCAGCTATATCTATAGCCAGCGAAGTAGGAGCAGACATTGCGACAACAATTCCTATATTGGCCATGGCTGATTTTTGTAGAATTTCGTAGCTTGCACGACTAGAGATTAATAAAAAACCTTCCTCCGAAATCGGTTTCTGTGAATGCAGCAAACCGACAAGTTTATCCAGCGCATTGTGTCGCCCTACATCCTCACATACCAGAAGCTGCTTTCCTTCAACGTTGCACCACGCCGCACCATGAGTCGCCCCGGTTAATTCTTGCAGGGGCTGGTGATTATTCAAGTCCCTGGTTGCGCGCTCAATAGCCTCGTGAGAAATACTGAAATCAGCCACAACTTTAGATAAGTTCAAATGCACCTGCTGTAACGATTCCGCCCCGCAAATTCCGCAACCTGTTCGGCCTGACAAATTACGGCGCTTGTCTTTCAGCCTTGTAAAACACTGGCTGGATATTGTGACAGATACCTCTATGCCTTCTTCTATGGAATCGACCTGAATTTCATAGATGTCTGCAGCGCAATCTACAATGCCTTCGGTTAAGCTAAAACCCAAAGCAAAAGCCTCCAAATTCAACGGCGTAGCCATCATTACCGCGTGGGAAACGCCGTTATACACCAGAGCTACAGCAACTTCGTTTATAATATTATCAACTGAGCTACTGCTTTTTTGGTTCTGCCATACCTCAACTTCACGTTCAACTACATGCTCCACTACACTTTCTACCTGTCGCTCGACTGCACTTTCAACAACAGCACTTTCAACAACAGCACTTTGATCGTCTCTCGCAACGACCTTATCTCGGATTAATGATTGCTCGGAGTTCTTGTTCACTTTGGCATCCAATTTAAGAATCGGCCTCGTTTTTGAAAGCTATTTGCCGCTCAGAAAATTCAGCTCGCTGCATCTGCCAGTCAGAAATTCCGATTATTTTGCGAATCTGCACAGCAGTCACTTTATACTCAGGGCAATTTGTAGCCCAGTCGGAATTGTCAGTGGTAATAATATTGGCTCCAGTTTCAGGGTGATGAAAAGTAGTGTACACAACGCCTGGCTGAACCCGATCTGTAATGTCGGCGCGCAATGTGGTTTCACCGGCCCTACTGGATACTCTYACTTGATCYCCCGCGTTGATGCCTCGTTCGCTCGCRTCATGGGGATGAATCTCCAGCACATCCTCGCCATGCCATCGCGTRTTRTCAGTTCGRCGCGTCTGCGCRCCAACATTATATTGAGACAGAATGCGYCCKGTYGTYAGTAGCATTGGAAACCGTTTGTTAACTTTTTCGTCSGTGGCTACRTATTCRGTAACAGCAAAAAAMCCTTTGCCACGCACAAATTCATCAATATGCATAATTGGAGTTCCCTGTGGAGACTCCTCATTACACGGCCAYTGCAGCGAACCCGCCTCCTCCAGGCGYTTGTAACTCACKCCGCTAAAGGTAGGTGTTAATTTTGCTATTTCRTCCATGATCTCAGATGGRTGCTGGTAGTTCATTTCATAACCAAGTGCATTTGACAGRGCCATGGTCGCTTCCCAGTCGGCCTTGCCACTCAAGGGTTCCATTACTTTTCGAACAGGCGAGATTCTTCGTTCGGCATTGGTGAAAGTGCCGTCTTTTTCCAGAAAGGACGCGCCTGGTAAAAACACATGTGCAAATTTAGCCGTTTCATTGAGAAATATATCCTGAACAATTAAACACTCCAGACTGCGTAGCGCTTTTTCCACATGGTGAATGTTAGGATCAGATTGTGCAATGTCCTCACCCTGGCAATACAGTCCTTTGAAGCTTCCACTAATTGCCGCATCGAACATGTTTGGTATCCGCAATCCAGGTTCGTTGTCAATTTCAACGCCCCAGGTTTGCTCGAATAAATTGCGCACTGTGTCGTCGGAAACATGCCTGTAACCGGGTAACTCATGAGGAAATGACCCCATGTCACAAGAGCCCTGAACATTATTCTGACCACGTAGCGGGTTCACCCCAACACCTTCCCTACCAATGTTGCCAGTTAGCATGGCCAAATTTGCTATGCCCATTACCATTGTAGAACCCTGACTATGCTCTGTTACACCCAGACCGTAGTAGATTGCACCGTTGTTTGCATTCGCGTAGGTTCTTGCCGCCTCTATTATTGTCTGTGAGGAAATACCGGTAACTCTCGCCATATTTTCAGGAGAATTGCGACTCTGAGAAATAAAGCCTTTCCAGCGATCAAATGCGGGTTGTTCACAGCGAGTGGAGATGAAATCTTTCGCTTCAAGGCCTTCAGCCAGAATTACGTGGGCCATTGCGTTGATTAAGGCAACATTGGTGCCCGGCAGCAAATCAAGATGGTAGTCAGCAATGACGTGAGGGCTTTTTATCAGATCGATTCGACGTGGGTCCGCCACAATAAGCTTTGCCCCTTGCCGAAGTCGTTTCTTTAACCGCGATGCAAACACCGGATGTGCATCGGTTGGATTAGCACCAATCACCATAATCACATCCGCTTTACCCACCGATTCAAAGGTCTGCGTTCCTGCCGACTCACCCAATGTTGTTTTTAGCCCATAGCCTGTAGGTGAGTGACAAACTCTTGCACAGGTATCCACATTATTATTGCCAAAAGCGGCGCGAACCAGTTTTTGCACCAGATAAGTTTCTTCATTAGAACAGCGAGAAGATGTAATTCCTCCAACGCTATCCTTACCATATTGCTTTTGAATAGCTCGAATTCGATCGGCAGCAAAGGTGACTGCTTCATCCCAACTTACCTGCGTCCAGGGCTCTTCAATGCTATTTCGGATCATTGGTGTAGTCACTCGATCGGGGTGGGTAGCATAGCCAAAAGCAAAACGCCCCTTAACGCAGGAATGCCCCTGGTTTGCCTGGCCTTCTTTAGAAGGCACCATGCGAATCACTTTGTCGTTTTTTAGTTCTGCCTTAAAGGCGCAGCCGACACCGCAATAAGCGCATGTTGTGAGTACGCTGCGGTCCGGCATGCCAAGGTCAATGACAGAGTTTTCCATCAGGCTTGATGTAGGACATGCCTGTACGCAGGCACCACAAGCCACACAATCTGAATCCATAAAGCTTTGATCAGTTCCGGCAGCTACCTTGGAGTCGAATCCTCGGCCATCAATAGTCAAAGCAAAGGTACCCTGAACTTCGGAGCACGCTCTTACACACCGAGAACAAACAATGCATTTACTAGAGTCAAAAGTGAAATAGGGGTGGCTGCTATCTTTTTCGACATGAAGATGATTATCACCGGCGAACCCATAGCGCATTTCATTTAGATTAACTTCAATAGCTGTATCTTGCAGCTCACAATCACCATTCGCAGGACAGCTCAGGCAATCCAGAGGATGATCAGAAATATACAGCTCCATTACATTTCGGCGCAGCCTGCCAAGTTTTTCAGTTACTGTGTGAACTACCAAACCCTCTGCTACTGGCGTTGTACATGAGGAGGGGTAACCCTTGCGACCTTCAATTTCAACCAGGCACAGCCGACAAGACCCAAATGCTTCAAGTGAATCAGTTGCACATAGTTTTGGGATATTTATTTTGAGCAATGCGGCGGCACGCATAAGCGACGTGCCTTCCGGCACTGCTATCTGCTGTCCGTCAATCGTCAACGTAACTAAAGAGGGTGACGTGTCTCCATGAACATCAACAGAAGGTGTGCCGTAGTCTTTTTCGGCATCGAGAGTACGTACAGGAATTTCGCTTGAAGCGGGATCAAAAAATTGCAACACAGTCGACTTGTTCATGATTTATCGAGAGCGGGAAAATCTTCCGCAAAATGTTGCAATGCACTGCGCACCGGAAAAGGGGTCATTCCACCCATTGCACATAAAGATGCATCAGTCATGGTTTCACAAAGGTCATTCAACAATTGCAGATTTTGTGACGGCGATTCTCCATTACATATGTTGTCAATTACCTCGACGCCGCGCACCGAACCAATTCGACAAGGTGTACATTTTCCACAGGACTCTATGGCACAAAACTCCATGGAAAATCGAGCCTGTTCGCTCATGTCGACACTGTCATCGAAGGCGACAATACCACCATGACCAAGCATCGCGCCGATATCTACAAAGGCCTCATAATCCAGAGCTACATCCCATTGACTCTCCGGCAGATAAGCACCAAGAGGACCGCCAACCTGCACTGCCTTCATTGATTTTCCTGTTCGTGTACCGCCGCCAAAATCATTAAGCAAAGTTCGCAAAGTGGCCCCAAAAGCCAATTCCACCAGGCCGGCATATTTGATATTACCCGCCAGTTGGAACGGTAATGTGCCTCGTGAGCGCCCTGCTCCGTAACACTCATAGGCTTCAGCCCCGTCAGCTAGAATGATGGGCACACTCGCCAGAGAAATAACATTATTGATAACTGAGGGCTGACCAAACAGGCCCTTGATTGCCGGCAGCGGAGGTTTAGGTCTTACTTCTCCCCGTTTTCCTTCGAGGCTTTCCAGCATTGCGGTTTCTTCACCGCAAATATAGGCACCAGCGCCTATGCGCACGTCAATAGAAAAACTGCTGTTACTTCCGGCTATGTTGTTTCCTAGATAGCCATGCTCATTGGCGATTTCTATAGCTTTGCAAAGAATTTCCTCAGCCAGAGGGTATTCTTCACGCAGGTAGATAAACCCCTGATTCGCGCCCACAGCTATGCCAGCAATAACCATACCTTCGATCAGTGAAAACGGGTCGCTCTCCATTAGCATGCGATCGGAATAGGTACCGGAGTCGCCTTCATCTGCATTGCAAACGATATATTTCTGCTCGGAGTCTGTATCCAGCACTGTCTGCCACTTGATACCAGTGGGAAATGCCGCGCCACCTCTACCACGTAGTCCTGACCTGGTGACAACACTAACAATTTCGGCCGAGCTCAAAGTTAATGCGCTTCCTAAGCCAACAAATCCACCCTGCTGGCGATAGTCATCTATAGACAGGGGGTCAATAACACCAACGCGAGCGAATGTCAGTCGCTGCTGGTTTTTTAAAAAACCAATCTCTTGTGTTAAGCCAAGATAAAGAGGGTGATTCTCGTTCGGTTTCCAGAATTGAGAAGCAATAAAATCTTCAATGCAGTCATCTGTTACCGGACCATAGGCGATTCGACCCGCTTCTGTTTCTACTTCAATCATTGGCTCTAGCCAATACAAACCGCGCGAACCATTACGAACGACTTGCAAAGGCAGTTCATTCTCGCTGATTGTTTGCTGAACAAGCTCGGCGACTCGATCTGCGCCTAAAGAACAGCTCGTTGTATCGCGAGGTATAAATATTCTGGTCGGCACAGTTTTATTCATTATGATTTTTCATTACTTGTGTTGCCTTACTTCAACAGCACCCGAAACTAGTTGAGAAACGATTTTATCCAGTTTTTCTGAATCAACATGCCCATACACTTTGTCTCCCACTCGCACAGATGGAGAGCAGGCACAATTGCCTAAGCAGTAGACCGGCAACAGGGTTATTTCCCCATCTTTAGTTGTCTGATTAAAATCTACCTGTAAGGATTGTCTGGCGTGCGCCTCGAGCTTACGACTGCCCATAGCCTGGCACGATTCTGCGCGGCAGATCTGCAAGATGTGGCGCCCAGGAGGGCTGGAACGAAAATAATGATAAAAACTAATTACGCCATGAACATCAGCGCGAGAAAGATTGAGTCCGTCTGCAATTACCTGCACAGCACTTGAAGGAACATAGCCCAGTTCATTTTGCACTGCATGTAATATGGGCAATAAGGCACCGGATACATCCTTGTGCTTTTGGACAATGCCCGCAACGACTTCGACTTGCGAAGTAGACGCCTTAGTCATGGGGACACGCTACTACTAACAACGCTAGCCCATTCGACTCAAGACAACTATTTAAAATGATAAGCGGCGCATTTATAGGCGTTTTCACGGACTTTCCTTTGTGGGAAAGCAGGAAGAATAAAAGCAATTTCCCTTGAAGTCCATTGCCACTTGGGAAGTTAATAACTCAGGGACGACCATAACACCTTGCAGAGACCCTGCTACTGCAACACCTCTTTGATAAAACTCTCCAGCGTGTCTTCATCGGCGCTTTTCATCCGGACAAACTGGCAGCGTAAGAACGTAAGATTAGCCTCCTGATCATTGACCATGCCCATTAGCTGCACATCGGTCTGTATCACGACTCCATTGGACAATTTAATCTTGCATGCATCGACGGTTTCAGGATTTCTGAGCTCTTGCTTCAAGTCCTCTTTAAATCGAAATTTAGCGCCAGCTGTGGAAATATCCATGACGGAGCCTTCTTTCAAGGCGCCATTCATTAGATATAGAGTGACTGGCACTTCAGCTACGTCGGCTATAGATTCCAGGTTGGCACGAAGCGTCTTTCGCAGTTGCGTACAGACAATCTTGTATGGAAGTCCAAAATATTGCAAAGATGAGCGACCCGCCATCGACTCAGCTCCTGAGGCCTCAACCATTTGGGACTGAAATATAATTGATACGCCACCGCTTTGAGCCCTGAACATAAGCGAGTCATCTACACTCATATTCGAAATCGCCGGGTCTGGACTGACACAAAGCGTGCCTTCGAGGTCGTTCAAAGAGACCAGTTGCAAGGCATGAGTAGCAACACGTTTTTTAACTTGTATGACACAGGAGAATGACCATTTCTGCGAAATCACCATTTTCAGGAGCTGCAGAATTTCCTTTCTGTGGATAATGTCGCCATTGCCAATATCTAGAGTATTCACTTCACTAGTAATCCTTTTCTTCAATTACCGTAATTGTGTCCATCAGACTAAATTAAAGCAAGGAAAACTAAAGGACAGGCATCTGGTTTTGGACCTCTGCTTGTTGATTGCTCAATTTTCTCTAAAGGTTTTTTCCTGCTTAGCCGTAATACGGGCTGCATGTAGTAGATACTAATTGAACTTCCAAGCACAGGGAATTAAAAGTGGATCAGGCAATCGCACAAGAAAAAGAATTCGACCTTCGTACCGCCTTTTATGATGAAATGTTCGGTAATGTCGATACCAATTCTGAAGGGCTTAATGAGATAGAAACACATATATCAAAGCGAATTTCTCTATTGCTTAGAAATAACGAAAAACTGAGCTCTCTCATTCCACCATTATCGAAACACCTGGTTGAACTATCAGAAATGCTAGGTGATGAAATGGCAAATTTTGATGAGTTTGGCGACATCCTAATGAAAGATATCAGCCTATCGACAGATGTAGTGAGACTGGCAAATAGCGCTGCATTCAGACGGACCGAAGAAGCTGTTGCTTCGACTGAAGCGGCGATCCGCGTTATCGGTCTAAGAGAGCTGTCAGATCTTGTGTCTCAGGCATTGGCAAAAGACGCGATGAAGGTTTCACCCATATATTTCCGTATGTTTGGACAACAAATTTGGCAACATTCACTTGATTGCGCCGTTGCCTGCCGCACAATCGGAAGCGGTTATGATTCCAGTGAGACATACTTTCTTGGCCTGGTTCACGATATTGGCAAGATCGTTATTTTTAGCTGCCTCATTGATGCGTTTATAGAAGTAAATCCTGATTCAGAACCAGGTGGCAAATTATTCCGCGAGATGATGACCACATACTCTTTAGAACTCTCTTACCAGGCTGCTATAGAATGGGACTTGCCTGAACGCATGATCACCGCGCTCAAACAGCAACGCTTCAAGCCAGAAGAAGGGCTTTCTCTAGTGTTACATCATAGCAACCTTTGTAGTGAGGCCTTTATGCTGATGTCCAAGAGAAAGATATCCTATGAAGACGGCCTCAAGAGTCTAATCCAGAATGGTGTCAATGAGGAACAAGCTGTCTCCGTTTTGAGTATTCTGAAAGATATGAACAAGAGTTAAAGATTAGAGAAATAAGTCGGGTTCGTTGAGGTAGTGACGCTGCTCCGAACCAGTAATTGCATGATAGACGTCCCATAAAAGGTAACTATTAGGCCAGTTCCTACAAAGCTATCTTATTTTGCCTCACTCAATCTATTAACCTGTTCTAACACTTGTTCTTCGATCCTCGGCGGGGCTCAGTGCGAATTCGATCAGGTGTTCTAAATCGCCGTCAACGTTTATCAGTACAAGCTCATCATCTTCCAACACGAAGACCGTCACT
>NVVJ01000090.1 GCA_002402175.1 SAR86 cluster bacterium | reverse complement strand
AGAACAGAGACCAGTGGATAGAAACAATCATTGATATTGCAAGGTCGCCTAAAGATGCATTGAATCATCTGATAAAAAATATCGATGAACTTATTGAAGAGTCTTTACTAAAAGCAAAGAACCTTTTACTGCCCTATGAGAATTCCATAGTCGATTTATTGCGCTACGCCACCAAAAACCTGAAAACCGTAGAAAAGCCATCGATAATTAGCCGATGTGAAGGCCTGGATGAACTTCCAGGGATGCAGGCTGAAGACCTGGCGCAGTGGCGTGGTCTACTGAGTTTATTGCTGACTAATGATGTAGCAAAGCCTTCATGGCGTAAGCGCATTACCAAGGAGCAAGGCTTCCCTGCCCCATCTAGCTCAAAAGAGTTTAAGCAGTTATACACAGACAAGAAGCAGGGGATGGAAGCCCTGCTGGGCGCTCTAGGGGAGCTAGATGAAGGACTTGAAACACTCAACTACTTACGCTGGCTTCCGGGCATTAATCAGGGTGATCGTACCTGGCAGTTTTTAAATACTCTCACCGCTATTTTGCCAACGTTACTAGCGCAACTGGAAATAGCCTTCGCACGAAACAATAAAGTGGATTATCCGCAGGTAAGTTCCGCCGCACTTCGCGCTCTTGGCACTGATGACAATCCTACAGATTTAGCCCTAAGCCTGGACTATCAAATCAAACATATATTGGTCGACGAATTTCAGGACACGTCATCAACTCAACTAAATCTGTTGGTTAAGCTCACTGCTGGGTGGGAAGCGGATGATGGTCGAACCCTTTTTGTCGTCGGTGATGCAATGCAGTCTTGTTACAGCTTTCGCAATGCTGATGTTGGTTTGTTTATTTCAGTAAGAGAATCGGGCATACGAGATATACCTTTACTTCCGGTCGACTTGATTGCCAATTTCAGGTCTGATGCCGGTATTGTTRRTTGGGTRAATCAAATTTTYTCGAACGCATTYCCYTCTTCTAACAATATTTCCCGTGGCGCTGTGCTTTACTCTCATTCAGAAGCYGTACACCCYGCAAARATTGCAGCACCTGTTACAACACGRTGCTATTTGTATGAAGAAGGCGASAAAACCCGAGCCTATGTCGAAGAAGCTATTGGCATKGCGCAGGAAATAAGCCGYCTGCACRCATCAGACCCCAATCAAAGCATCGCAATACTTGTACGCAACAGACCYCATCTAYTGCATATTCTRCCTGCACTGCGTGATGCYGAAATTAGCTGGCAGGCCACCGAAATTGACAAACTAGATACTCTCTCRGTAATAACCGATTTACTRAGCCTCACAAAAGCCGTTTGYAATCAGGCTGACAAGTTGGCATGGCTGGCGATTCTTCGTGCTCCCTGGTGYGGACTTGARCTGAATGATCTTCACTRYATWGCCACAGCKGACAATCAGCTAAGTATGYTAGCCAGGCTTCAGGAAGTAAGCAGCGGCATAAACATAGAAGGATTGAGCGCTGAAGGTTTAACTCGTATTGGGCATATAACGCCCTTGCTAACTTTAGCCATAGCCAACAAAGAACAACTACCGCTAAATAGAATCTTACGCATTCTTTTTCTACAGCTCGGTGGGCGTTCCATAGCTTCATCACAAGTAGAGCTTGATAGCGTTGAAAAATACTTCGAGCTTATTCGCCTGTCTGAAATTTCCGGAAGCATTGAAAACCTTGCCGAGTTTGAGCGCAATGTACAAAGCTCCTTTGTGAGCAACTCAGCAAACCACCGTGACATAAACCCGGTGCAGATAATGACAATTCACAAGTCAAAGGGCCTCGAATTTGATCATGTATTTCTGCCCGGATTATCTCGCCCAGGTAGAATTGACGACAAAGCATTGATGCTTTGGCACCAGCGCCTTAATCAAAGTGGCGAGCCAAAATTATTCCTGGCGACGCTGTCGCCTACCGGCAGCAAAGATAGCTCCGTCTACGATCTATTAAAGTATGAAAAATCAGAGAAAGCACAATACGAAACCACAAGGCTTTTATACATAGGTGTTACCAGGGCTAAAAAGTCTGCGTTTCTTTCTGCCACATTACAAACGAAAGATGACGAGACGCAAGCCCCTCCATCTAGATCCTTACTCAAAACAATATGGGATAGTTTGAATTCAGTCAGCCAACCAGAATACGGCCTGAGTTTTGTAAGCGTTAAAACTGAAACATCAACCTTGGCAGCACGACAAAACCCACTTGAGATTCCGCCATTAATTTCTCGCCTGCCCTTAAGTTATTTTAGCGGTCAGGAAAAAATTGCACTAGCGACTAATGACGAAGAGACCCCACAAGAAAATTTAATTTTAGAAAGCCAGCTACAAAAACAAATTGGCATTCTAGTGCATCTGGCACTACAGAATTACATAGGCAATAAACAACTTTTTTCAGAAGAAAACCTGGCCAACATACAGCGCCAATGGCAGCATCACCTGTCCGCTTTTGGGTTTAGTGATAAACAGATCAGCCATGCAAGCGAAATTATCGAACGCTCTTTGCTGGGCACTGTTAGTGACGAGAAAATTAACTGGATTTTTAGCCAGGAACTACAACAAAGTGCAGCAGAACTTGCAATGCAAACTCTTTATCACGGGTACTTAAGAACTCACATATTGGACAGGACGTTTATTGACGATGAGGGTTATCGCTGGATTATTGATTACAAGTCGAGTCAAAAACCTAATAATCAACCACAGGAAGTGTTTGTTGAGCAGCAGTTGAATCAATACAGCGACCAATTGAATCGTTATCGCTCTTTATTTGCTAATGAATCTAACAAGGGGATAAAAACGGCATTGCTATTTACCAGCTTACCTGTACTGGCACAAAGCACAGAATTATAAATCCTCATCGGCTACGGCGTATATCCCCGCCGCGTTGCGTAAGTATCCTTTGTAATCCATGCCGTAGCCATACAGGTAAAAATCTTCAACCTTAAAACCTACAAAATCAGCTGCTATGTCCGATACTTTGCGGTCGTGCTGCTTGTCCAACAGAACAGCTGATAACACTTTC
The DNA here is from genome assembly GCA_002402175.1 of SAR86 cluster bacterium. Taxonomy (GTDB): domain Bacteria; phylum Pseudomonadota; class Gammaproteobacteria; order Pseudomonadales; family Pseudohongiellaceae; genus UBA9145. The sequence goes on along the minus strand of NVVJ01000090.1, from coordinate 5,184 downwards.
TCTGCGCCTTGCTGCTGACAATAGTGGTGGATTTTATCCAGTGTTACCCCTTCGTCCAGAATATCGTCAACCAGCAACACCACGCGCCCTTTTAATGACTGCGACGGATAAGTTTTCCATTGCAAATCACTGCCACTAGTTTGCTCTCTATAGCGGGTGGCGTGGAGATAATCGATCTGTAATGGAAAGGCCAGCCTTGTAGCAAGTTTACCTGAAATTACTAGCCCTCCATTCATGATGCACATAACTATCGGGTTTGAGTCACTTAACTCAGCCGTTATCTGCTCAGACATTAAATCGAGGGCTTTTTCGACTTCTTGCTCCGTATACACGCATCGCGCGCGAGATTGTACTAGTGTGATTGACTCAGGATTCACGAGGCACATTACTCCGGAGAAACGGCTTCTGCACGACCTAACAAACCATCTATACCGTCCAGCGTTGTGGTTGGAAAAGCAAAATCTGCATCATGAGAATGTACAATTTCGATTATCTTTAACATGACATCCTGTTTAATTTCATGAAAGCGAATCCAGTTAGTTGTTTTGGTAAAAGTGTAGATGAAAAAATCAAGTGAAGATGCTGCATAACTATTGAAGTTAACAATCAATGTTTGAGTGCTGTCGATTTCTTCATGGTTTTTTAACATCGATTTAACGTCATTTACTATGGCACCCATTTTCGCAGAGTCCTGATAGCGAATGCCTATAGTTTCCTTGATGCGTCTATTCGTCATACGCGAAGGGTTTTCCAGAGCCAGGGTGTTGAATACGGAATTCGGCACATACAATGGCCGCTTATCAAATGTTCGCACCACTGTAAGCCGCCAACCAATAGACTCTACAGTACCTTCTATTTCCCTGTCTGGAGACCTAATCCAGTCACCAATATCAAAGGGGCGATCCAGATAAATCATCAGCCCGCCGAAAAAATTCGAGAGTAAATCCTGAGCCGCAAAACCTACTGCAATACCACCAACGCCGCCGAATGCGAGCAGTGCTGTTATTTCGATACCGATAGTAGGTAAAGTTATTAACACCGCCGAGATAAAAACAGATAAACGAATGAGCTTTGCCAATGCTTGCAAGGTAGTTGGATCAAGCTTGGTCTGGGTTGAATTGTCCCCTGCCTTAAGGTTTTCAAGTAAACGCACTTCTGCAAGGTTAACGAAGCGAACCAAGAACATCACGATTAAAACTATAAGCGTAAGCTGCCGTACCAGGGCTAAATTCGTTGGTGAAAAAATTCCGCCTTCAACAGAGCCACCGCTTGCCTCTATTGACAACAGCAGGCCGATAATCAATATAAACCAGCTCAATGGTGACTTTGCCGCCTCGAATAGAGCATCATCCCAGGCGTTCTTTGTTTTTGTTAAATGCTTGGCAAGAGTATTTAAAATTCGCATGGCTACAAAACGAACCAGCAGTGTAATAGTCACACCGACAAATAGTTTTGCTCCCCAGTTCAAGTCGCGAATTATGTCCAGATAGTCCGTAATTTCCATTAGATCCTCTTAAAAAATTTCATTTATGCCGTTGTTCACGGCATGTTTAGTTGTGCACGCCGTTCAGGCTGATATACCACTAACCGTATGGCTTAGTTCAAGCCATTTACTTTCACTGTATAAATTCGATATTTCCGCGCAGGGATTTGCCAGCATTCGGCTTAATTTGCTACTTGCCGGATAATTCCGCGCCTCAAGCCAGTCCGCCACAATAACGGCGCTATCCGGGTCATTGCATACCAGCACCATGTCGCACCCTGCTGACAATGCCAAATTGGCTCGCTGCGTTACACTGCCCGCAGCGTGAGCCGCATTCATACTCAAATCGTCGCTGAACACAACGCCGTCAAAGCCCAGTTCTTCTCTTAGTATTGTTTGCAACCAGACCCGTGAAAACCCCGCACAAACACTGTCGACTGCCGGATATATAACATGAGCAGGCATAATGGCATCCAGGCTATCAATACAGGCAGCGAAGGCCTTAATATCCAACTCTCTTATCTGTTCAATGGGGCGACCATCAACAGGAAGCTCTTCATGGGAGTCCGCTACAACGGTGCCATGACCGGGAAAATGCTTTCCGGTAGCTGCCATACCGGCTTCATGCATGCCCTCAATGTAGGCTCTGCCTAAAATACCGGTTTGCTCAGCGCTAGCGGCGAAAGCGCGCTCTTTAATTACACGGCTGTTGTTGCTATACACGTCCAGCACCGGCGCAAAGCTAAAATCTATTCCATAGTGCAATACCTCAGCCGCCATAGCCCATGCACACTGCTTTGCCACCTCGATACCGCGCTCTTTGTCCTGTTCATAAATATCGCCTATATCATGCAGTGCTGGCAACTTGAGAAAGGGCTCGCGGAACCTCTGCACCCTTCCCCCCTCCTGATCCACTGCAACCAGCAAATTACCATTGCAGTCCTTAATTGCAGCGACTAACTCCCGCAATTGTCCGGGGTTTGCATAGTTGCGACTAAACAAAATAACACCGCCTACACAGGGCCGTTGCAACAGCTCTTTCTCATTTGGCGTGAGAATCAAACCTGAAACATCCAGCATCAACACACCAATGGAACTCACTTTATTCTGCATTGTGCTCAATTAAATCCTTTCTTAGTTACTAACTTGTGGATTATCCCAAATATATTTTGAGCTGGCAAAACTCAGTTTCTCAACTGACTCAGTTATTTAGCAATCAGTGTTAACTTAAATCATAAAGACGTGGCTAGATGCCGTCGAAAAACGCTTCCATTTGGTGATTAAAAGTCACTATAGTACTTACATGCAAGCAGTTAAGTTGCATTCAACACTTTGTTAGCACAATCATTAACCAGGAGTTATTAAGCAGTTAATTCCATTTACCCTGGAGGCAAGGCAATGAATAAACTCATTCCCGAAGTTTCCGTCTGGTATCAGGATGTAGTCAGCGGAAACCTTTTCGAAGTAGTAGCCATTGATGAAGCAAGTGAAACTATCGAGTACCAACTACTCGATGGCGAAGTTGGAGAATACGACAAATCAACCTGGGAACAGCTCTATATTGGCTTAGCCGAAGCGCCTGAAGACTGGCGTAGCCCATTTGAGTTAGACACCGAGGATAAAGTCTACTCCGATCAGACCATAGTGCCGGAAAACTGGTCCGGCCCACTCTCAGAGATCGAACCCGAGTCCTTTGATCTTGGAGACGACTACCAAATTCCTTAAGTACATTGCTGTCATTTTTTGATGACCAATGCGTAGTGCCACCTCACTTTAGTGCTCTAGTCACTACTGACTGACAAGCTTGGCTTTTTCTCCGCACTCTCTTACTAGTTATCTAGTGTCTTTTTCCGCCTTCGGTACGGGGGAGTGTTTCTCCGAAGCCGCCGAAATCCCATCCATGGGGGCTTGGGCTCGGCATCCCTGCCTCACACACTTCTACGAAACACTCCCCCGTACCAAATGCTCAATATTGTGAACCCTGGCAGATAGTTGATACTTTCTTTGGGTTGGTTGGTTGGTTTTCTGTTCTGCTTGTACTTTTAAGCTTACGGCATCACTTTGTGTAATATATACATCTAACCCTCGGCTTACTTTAATTTCTGTAAAATCGTCGCTAATATTGCGCTCTATGGTTTTTACATTTCCGTTTCCTTTGATACCAGCAAACCCGAAGTTTGAGCTAAACTGGCATGACATAATGGTAAGACTTATAATAAAGCCTACGATAATTTTGATGATTGTTGTCATAATAGTGTGTTTTTGATTGAATTTTTTTATAAATGTATTTGTAATACTTGTTGGTTTATAATTTTTAGTACTGAGTTGTTGATACTAGTAGCTAAACTGTTAAACGATTAATTAATATTTATTCCTGAAGAGTCTATAACTGCTTCAACCTTTTCGTTATCTGTACTAGGAGAGCTTTTGTCTACACTATTTTTAGTGTTTTCTATATACGAGTTATCCCCACAGTCCATACAAAGTAAATCTCTATGCATTACTTTCATATAATGTCCTTCAGACCCATTGTTTAAAATATCTCCATAATAAGAAGAGTTTCTATGAAAGGTGTATGTATTATCATCAGCATATATCACACTTCCTTCAGGTAAATATATAGTTACCTCTACCTCTTGGTCTCTAAATTTATTAATTGCATCAGTTAAAAAGTAAGCGTCTAATACCAGCTCATTATTATCAAAAGTGTAATTGTAATTTACATTAACAGCTCGTTTTTTTGCATTTTGATACGTGTTTCCACGTGCGCTTTTTTCGATACTTATAGATGCTAATGAATCTTTGGTTGATTTAAATATTAATCTCAAGTTTGATGAATAGATTTTCTTTTCATCATTATCATCATATAAAATATCAAAATCGTAGCCTCTGTGTAAATAATTAGAGTACAAATCATTCCCCACCATCTTCACATATAGCGTGTCATTGGCTGTTATATTCAATTCAATGTTATTGGTTACACTTGCTTCACGAGCAAATTCGGTAACTTCTCTTGCTGCAAAGATTGATAGAGTTACAATTGCTGCTAACCAAACTCCGAATAGAGTAAAATTTGCCACTTTTCCAGGTGATTTTGTATTTGGCACAAGAATTTTTAAACCTAAAACAAAAATGAAGAAAAAAGGTATTCCAACAGCAAATAAAGTCAGTAATGAAACGATCCAAATAGGTAAGTTGCTAGAGTTAATTACATCAGCCATATCTATACCTGGGAAATGAAATATGTCTGCGACACCTAAAGATAAAAGCCCTATGACTAATCCAATTAAAGTTGCGGCACCAGTTATTATTAGTATGATACCAAAAAATTTAGCAAATATGGTAAAACAAAACATAATGACACTACCAAGTGCATCAAAGAAAGAGCGGGAAGTAGATTGTATTTTGTTACCAACTCTATCATAATTCCCGTTTTTTATTTTGTTGGCAGCCTCACTAAGACTGTCTTTAGCATAATCGAGGCTATCTTTGGCACTATCTTTAACACTACTAAACCCTTCTTTTACTTTTTGCTCTATATTAGTAATGTTAACAGGCTTTCCCGACATTGCCAGTTTTTCAGCTGTTGTTCCAGCTGATGGCATTAATATCCAAAGTAATATATATATGAATAACCCTGTTCCTCCTAATAAGAATAGTAAAACCCATGCTAAACGTATCCATAAAGTTTCAATACCAAA
>NVVJ01000089.1 GCA_002402175.1 SAR86 cluster bacterium | reverse complement strand
CGAGTTTTCGGGCACCACCCTGTTCTGATTTTAAGGCTAACAGGTACATCAACACGGCTCACTACTTCACTCAGAATTCGTCTGACTAAATCACTGTCTTTTAACAGTGCAGAGCCCGCTGCTTTTTTAAGTACTTTTTTAGCCGGGCATCCCATATTGATGTCGATTGCATCGGCTCCGCGCAGAACATTAAGCTCCGCAGCTTGTGCCATCAAGTCTGGGTCAGAGCCCGCTATTTGAACTACATGGGGGCCAATATTCTTAGGTTTTATTCGCTTGAAACGATTTCTTTCGTTGTGCCATAGTGAGCTGTTTGAGGTCAGCATTTCTGCACAAGTTAACCCTGCGCCGTGTTCGCTGCATATTTCCCGAAACGGTGTGTCACTGACCCCAACCATTGGGGCCAAAAACAAAGCATTTCTTAATTGGAAAGAGCCAAATTCAAACATTGTCGTTTCTGTGTTTTTCAGGGCTGGCCATGATAGCTGGGACTTTTTTATTGTGAAAGCGCTTTATTAGGTTTTATGCTTCTTATTGAAGGGGGTTTGGAGAAATGCGCTGAAAAAATATTTGAGAATTAGGGCCGGCGAAATGCCAGGGTATAGTTCGTTGCGTCGGGTCCTGGATCAATAATCGCCAGATCTATTTGTACAGGTGTCATTGCTGGCATGTTGGAAATGGACCTTAATCCTGGGTCAAGATACTCAGTAGGGTCAAATTCTCTTAAAGCGACAATGTTGTTGTTTGCACTGTTAAAACTCAACACCATGATTGGAAAAGCCTGTGGGTATTTGGCGGTATTTCTAATTGTGATATTCACCATCAAGCCATTAGGAAAATCTGGATGACTGCGTACAATCAGATTGTCACTGCGAATGGCGCTAATATCTGAATAGACAGGCAAGTTACAGCTTAGCCAATTGCAGGCAGTTTCATAAAAAGGGCGTGTCTGCTCTATTTGGCTATAAACCTCTATACGTTGCCATAAGTATTGCGCCGTTAGCAGAGCGCCCAGGCCGAGTATTGATACTGAGAGAAAGATACGCCGGCCCCAGTGGCGTTCTCGTTTTTGTAATAATTCAAGAGGAGTAGACATAGTTCCCAGTGCGGCGAGGTTTGCTTTGGGAATGGCCTCTAAGGCTTCTTCATCTTTAAACTCCGACCTTAATGCCCGTGCACGAATTGTTTCTGTTGATTCTTCCTCTTCCTCTTCCTCTTCCGGCTCAGGAGTATCTATACTTTGATGTTCTTCGGTATCTGATTCACTGTCGGCGAGTTCGAAGGAGTCCTGAGGGGCAGTAGCATCATCTTCAGTTACTGAATCAAATGCACCTGTTTCTTTATCAACAGCACTTTCATCAATGGTGCTTTCATTTTCAAGAGAGCGTTCTGTTTCAGTTTCCTCATCAGCATCTTCTTCAGTAGAGCTATCAACTACTGTCCATGCGTGATCTGTGACCTCTAAAGGTTCATCAATCAGGCTTTCTTCAGCGCTTTGCAAGAAATCAGTTTCCGGGTCATCGTGCGTTGCGTCTGGCGACGTAACATTGCTATTAGAGGGTTCATCAGTAAGTTGGCTAGGCTCATTTTCCTCGTGGGCGAGTGTTTGCCTATTATCTGGATTCTCATCCGTATTCTCGTCCTGTGATTCGCCTGCTTCCTCATCAGGGTTGTCTTTCTCTGGTTCTGGTTCTGGTTCTTCAAGTTGAGCAGGAGTGCGCATGGTAAATGAAGCAGAAAGACGAATACCCACTGGAGACTGCGTTGTAGGGAGAGGTTTATATAGATCAAATGTAGGAGGCTGGAGTGTGTTTTCAGGTGCTTCATTAATACTAGAGTCAGCGTCCTCATCCTCGGACATGACTTCCTGTGTGGGTTGATCTTCCGAACTCTGTTCGTCTGGTGATTCTTCATCGAGGGTTTTGGAGTCTGGCTCAGAATCTAAAAACGGTTCGTTTTCAGGTGATTCGTCAACTGAATTGCTTAGTTGCGATTCTTCGAGGCCTGCAGGTTTGTCAGTATTATGTATCTCATCGACTACAGCGGAAAAGAAATCTTTACCGATAGTGCTGGCGTTCTCAAGTTCTTCAATAAGATCTTCTTGTTTAGCGGCTTCGAGATCGCTGGATTCCAGGGTAGCAGGCTCATCATCTTCAGTTAATGAGCTTCGAGTAAGGAATTGAGACGGATCGAAATACTCTTGCGGATTGTTGCCTACAAAAACTGACTCGTGAGCGTTATATTGCGCGTCGTTTTCCGATTCATCAACGTAGTTGCTTGCTGCTTCAAAAACAGTAAGGCAGGCTCCACATCTTACCCTGCCAGCAGCTGACTCAAGTATGCTGGCATTGGTGTTGAAAGTGGATTCACATGCAGGACATTGGGTTACGTTGAATGCCATTCACAAATGCTTCGGCCGGATTGTTATTGGGGTGCTGTTAAGCAAGTCTAGATTGTAGGGGAATAGAAGGGGCTTGCCTACCTGTGTTGCTATCTACTTATATTGCTATGTCTCGGCTTTTCTAGTTCCGGTTAACCGAACCCAATCGTTTTCAACAGCGGCTTTATCCATTTCAAACCAGCGTTGATATTTCTCTAGCATTTGCTCGGCTTGCTCCTCAAGTAGGCCTGACAGTACTATCTTCCCTTTGGGCATGACCAGTCCAGCAAATTTCTCAGCTAGCTGCAGTAGTGGCTCGGCTAGAATATTCGCCAATAGAATGTCGCATTTACTTTCCTCTAAAGCGCTGGGCAACTCATCGGGCAGATAAGCTGTAATAAGATCTTTTGCGATGTTGTTTCGCTTCGCATTTTCTTTCGTTGCCGTAATCGCCTGTGGATCATTGTCTATTCCAACTACGCATTTAGCTCCCAACAAGGCGGCAGCAATTGCGAGTACACCAGAACCGCAGCCATAGTCGATAACGGTTAGCTGATTCAAGGGGGTTTGTTCGAGCCATTGCAAACACAAAGAGGTTGTGGAATGACTGCCACTGCCGAAGGCAAGGCCTGGGTCCAACATTATAGTGGTAGCGTCGGGGTCGGGAGGGGTTTGCCAGCTTGGACAGATCCACAGATTTTTACCAAATTGCATGGCCTGAAAATCGGCCATCCAGCTTCGCTCCCACTCCTGTTCTTCGAGAAACTCAACGGTAATATTGCTGCTTGGAATCGAAGTATGCATCTGCAGCCCCAGCAGAATAATATCCAGGTTGAACTCGGCTCGAAACAAGCAAACAAGGCAGACATTGTCCCATAAAGGAATGCTACCTGGCTCTTTTTGAAAAACGGCTTGGTCTTCTGCGTCCAGATAGGTAGTTGATAGAGCGCCTTGCTCCAGTAAATATTGTTCTATGGATTCAAGTTGCTGCTTAGGTAGCAGCACTCTCAATTGTTGCCATGCCATGATGATGAAACTCGAGCGTGGATATGAATCCAGGGAGTGTTTGAATTATCCCCGTTAGAGGCTCCCTAGTTTCTTCTCCAGGTAATGAATGTTGACACAGCCCTTCTGGAATTCGGCGTCACGAACCAGGTCGCGCTGTAACGGGATATTGCTCCGAATTCCATCAATAAGCATTTCATCCAGGGCTATCTGCATGCGAACAAGCGCTTGATCACGAGTATCAGCGTGGCAAATTAACTTTGCAATAAGAGAGTCGTAATAGGGCGGTACTGAATAGCCGCTATAAAGATGGGAATCTACACGAACGCCATTTCCGCCGGGTGCGTGAAACAGATTTACCTTGCCTGGGCTTGGTAAAAAAGTAACAGGGTCTTCAGCATTGATACGACATTCGAAGGCGTGCCCTCGAATTTTAACGTCGGACTGCGAAATAGACAGTTTTTCTCCGCCAGCAATAAGCAGTTGTTCTTTTACAATATCCACGCCGGTAACCATTTCTGTTACAGGGTGTTCTACCTGCACGCGTGTATTCATTTCGATGAAATAGAATCCTTCATCTTCATATAAAAATTCCAGTGTGCCGGCTCCGCGATAATTCATATTTTTACAGGCTTGCACACAAGTTTGTGCGACCTCTTCTCGGATAGCATCGGGAATGCCTGGGGCGGGTGCTTCTTCTAAAACTTTTTGATGACGTCTTTGCAATGAGCAATCACGATCACCCAGGTGAATTGCATTGCCATGACCGTCGCCAATTACCTGGATTTCAACGTGTCGTGGATTCTCAAGAAACTTTTCGAGATAAACGACGCCGCTGCCAAAAAAAGCTTTGGCTTCGGACTGGGTAACGTAAATTGCTTTTAGTAGTGCCGCCTCATTGTGCACGACTCGCATTCCGCGTCCGCCACCACCAGCAGATGCCTTGATAATTACCGGGTAGCCGATTTCTCTTGCCAGAGACAGCGTGCGTTCTTTGTCATCATTTATGGGGCCATTAGAGCCAGGAACGGTAGGTACACCCGCTTTGCGCATAACAGAAATGGCAGACACTTTGTCTCCCATCAGTCTGATTGTCTCTGATGTGGGGCCAATGAATACAAAGCCGCTGTTCTCAACCTGTTCGGCAAAGTCCGCGTTTTCTGACAGAAAGCCATAACCGGGGTGAACCGCATCGGCGTCTGTGACTTCCATGGCTGAAATAATTGCAGGTGTATTTAGATAACTGTCGGTAGGGCTTGGCGGGCCGATGCAAACAGATTCATCTGAAAGGCGCACATGCATAAGATCTTTGTCGGCAGTTGAGTGTACGGCAACTGTTTTGATGCCGAGCTCTTTGCACGCGCGCAAGACTCGAAGTGCGATTTCACCGCGGTTAGCTATGAGGACTTTTTCAAGCATGTAGCGTGATCCTGAAGAGTATTAAAAAAATTATTTATACGATAGTAATAAGTGGCTGGTCGAATTCAACTGGCTCGCCGTCTTCAACTAAAATTGCTTCAACTACACCGGCGTGATCGGCCTCTATCTGATTCATCATTTTCATGGCTTCTACTATGCAGACAACATCACCTACCTTGACGTGTTTACCAACTTCAACAAAGGCTGGAGTAGAAGGAGAAGGGGAGCGATAAAAGGTGCCAACCATTGGCGATTGAACGACCTTACCTTTAGTTGCCGGTGCGGCTGGGCTTTCCTTTACTGCGGGCGCTGGAGCCGCTGCTACAGGAGCGGCCATAGGCGCAGGTGCTACTGGCGCGCTCGGATAGGCAACTGGTGCAGGAGCGACGGCACGTGCACGGCTAATGCGCACAGACTCCTCGCCTTCCTTGATTTCGATTTCGGCTATGTCCGAAGACTCTAATAGCTCAATGAGTTTTTTTACTTTTCTAATATCCATAAATTATTCCTGCTGCGTTTGTTAGTTTGCCAGTTTTCTACATGCTGCTTGCAAAGCGAGTTCATAACCCTGGGCGCCCAGGCCGATTACACATCCAACGGCGATATCTGAGAAATAGGATTTGTGTCGAAACTCCTCCCGGCTGAAAAGGTTGGAAAGATGTACTTCAATAAAAGGGATTTCAGTTGCCAGAACGGCATCTCGCAATGCGATGCTGGTATGGGTAAAGCCACCAAAGTTAACCAACATAAAGCCAGTGCCGTCTTTGCGTGCTGCGTGCAGGCGGTCAATAAGCTGTGCTTCAGAATTGCTTTGTAAATTGTCGAAATCATGGCCGGCATCTTGGCACTGCTTACTCAGGCGCTGATTAATGTCATCAAGTGTGTCGCTACCATAAATATGAGGTTCGCGACTGCCAAGAAGATTCAGATTTGGGCCATGTAGAACTAATATAGCTGCCATGATGACAATTTCCCGATTTGGCTCGAATAACAATATAAAATGACTATTTTATAGCAGATTAGCTATTTTGGCGGCATCTTCGCAGATTTTAGCGGACAATTCATCCTTTATCGTAATTAATAGGGCAATAAATCAGGCAATGAACAAGGGATTTAAGCTAGGGAGAGAGCGCGAACTCATAGCGTTGGGGCGGATAACAAAATCCCCAATCTGCGCACCCCTGATATTGAATGAACAAGGTGGCGCCAGTATCAGGTAATTCACTAAGGCTGAGCTCGGCGCTAACGTTGTTGTAATAGGCTTCTATATCGCCGAAGAATTGATCTGTTTTCTTCAGCCCATCGGGTAAAACATAATCAACTTTAAGCTCTTCATCGTTGCCTGCTTGCTGCATAGAGAAATCGAAGGCATGACGATAGAGGTAATGCCCTTCGGCTGGGTTCCAGACCACCTTATATTGGCCTGGGCTCACTACGCTGACAAAAAATGGGAAAGCCTGATCCAGCAAAAGAGGTTTGGCCTGATTGCTGAATCCGGAAAAGGTACGGGAACTCAGCTGTGCATAGCTAAAGCTGAAGGTGCTTAGCATGGCGAAGCTTAGAAAAACCAGAACCAGACGTTTGATACTCATACTAATTTGACCTGTCGAGCAGGGAAATAGTTTCCTTGCAGCTGATTAATCCTGATAGCGATCAAATACCAGGCAGGCATTGGTTCCACCAAACCCGAAGCTGTTAGACATAATGCGATTCAGTTGCACATCATCATGGCGCTTAATCGCAATAGGCATTCCCTTTGCTTCTTCGTCCAGGTTTTCAATGTTTGCTGATGCTGCAATGAAGTCGTTCTCCATCATTAGCAGGCTGTATATAGCTTCCTGCGCGCCAGCCGCACCCAATGAATGTCCGGTTAGAGACTTGGTTGAATTAATTATGGGGACACTGTCGCCAAAAACATTCTTAATGGCTCGAAGTTCAGAAACATCTCCAGCAGGAGTACTAGTGCCATGAGTATTAATATAATCGACAGACCCTTGTAAATCGGACATTGCGAGTTTCATGGCGCGTTCTCCGCCTTCGCCAGCAGGAGCTACCATGTCGTAACCATCAGAGGTTGCCGCGTATCCAGTTAGCTCTGCATAAATTTTTGCACCGCGTGCGAGAGCGTGTTCGAGTTCTTCTACCACCAAAATCGCGCCACCGCCGGCGATCACAAAACCGTCTCGGTCTGTATCAAAGGCGCGAGATGCTTTATCGGGAGTGTCATTATATTTTGTGGAAAGCGCACCCATAGCATCGAACATATGGGTCATTGTCCAGTGCTCAGCTTCGCCGCCGCCAGCAAACACAATATCCTGTTTGCCCAGTTGAATAAGTTCAGCTGCATGGCCAATGCAATGTGCACTTGTGGCGCAGGCAGAAGAGATAGTGTAGTTAACGCCTTTGATTTTGAAAGGGGTTGCCAGGCAGGCTGATGTCGTGCTGCTCATAGTGCGAGTTACACGGTAGGGGCCAACTCTGCGAATGCCTTTTTCCAGCATGATGCCGGTGGATTCAAGTTGATCTTCAGATGATCCGCCACCTGAGCCCACAACTAGGCCGGAGCGTACATTGGAAACATTATCTTCAGATAGATCGGCGTCGGCAATCGCCTGTTTCATTGACAGGTAAGCATAAGCGGCCGCATCACCCATAAAACGTAAGACTTTGCGATCAATAAGCTCTGCCGTATCTATTTTAACGGAGCCACTGACATGGCTACGCATGCCGATTTCCGCATAGGAGGGGTTAAAGCTGATTCCGCTTCGACCACTCTTTAGCGAATCCAAAACAGATTCTTTGTCATTTCCCAAGCAGGAAACAATACCAATACCAGTTATAACAACGCGTTTCATAGACCCCCCTAACGCAATTTCAGGAACACTCTAACAGTTGACCCTAGAATGACATATCTGCAGTGAACAGGCCTACCTTCAGTGCCTTGGCGGTATAAATGACTTTGCCATCTACTGCTACCGTACCATCGGCTATGCCTAGTACTAATGAGCGTGCAATCAGTCTGCTTATGGATAGTTCGTAAGTGACTTTTTTTGCAGTTGGCAAGATTTCGCCTGTAAATTTAACTTCTCCTGAGCCCAGAGCACGGCCTCTGCCGGGATGTTCGCTCCAGCCAAGGAAAAACCCTACCAGTTGCCACAGTGCATCAAGACCAAGACAACCAGGCATAACTGGGTCGCCTGGGAAGTGACAATCGAAAAACCATAGATCAGGATGTATGTCCAATTCGGCTACTATCTTTCCACGCCCGTATTCGCCACCGTCGTTATTAATTTCGACAATGCGATCCATCATAAGCATGTTGTTAATGGGCAGCTTAGCGTTGCCTGGCCCAAATAACCTTCCGTAGCCACAATCTACCAGCTCTTCCAAAGAGTAAGAGCTTTGTGGAACAAATTTGTGATTCTCGGTATTCATTTAATTATTATATCTCTTTTCGAACAGGTGAATTTGACAAAGCCTGTGATGTTATCGTGCCAGTGCAAAATAATCGATAGTGAATTATGGCAGAAAATCAGTTCGCAGGCTCACTATTCTCTAGTATCTCTTGATCTGA
>NVVJ01000088.1 GCA_002402175.1 SAR86 cluster bacterium | reverse complement strand
ACGTAATATGTCTCCAATTGCGTTTTTCATCCAGTAGCTCTTATTCTCAAAAGGTGTATGATTTTTAATCACTTTCCAAAACGGAAAATTATAACTTGCAACAATGGAAAGTAAAGGATTATACTTCATCCGACTTTGATCAGGAGAGGAGAAATATGGTGAACCTTGATAAAAAAACATCCAGCGAAAAGGCAAAATCGGCCTTACGGGCTATTGATGGCGTGAAGGATTCCATTCAACGTTATTCCACACAACCACGGTGGTTTATCACGTTGAGCACAGTTGTCATATTTATTGTGCTTGTGGGTATTGAATTGAAAGGCCCAAATGGACTCGCTCCTCTCATTATTTTAGTATTTGTTCGATTATATATGGAACGAACTCAAGGCCTTGTACCCTTGCTGTCAGATAAAGGCCAATGGATCGCCAATTGGTACCTATTTTTGATGGTCGGTTTCTATTTGATAATCGTATATCTCTATAGGGTTCAACAGCTAAGCTGGGCGCCTTTGGTTGGAGGAACTGTTGCCGCTACGATTTATGTTATTAGAGCGGAAGCCACTCGTGCTAAAAAGCATTCTGAAAATTCTGATAACTCATCACGATGAGTAAACCACAATTCAATGAACTCATTCACGCACCCAAGCGACTTAGAATATGTGCTTTTCTCGCAGCGGTTAAGGAAGTGGAATTTAAAGTGCTCGCAGAAGCGCTGATTCTTAAGGATTCTGATTTATCTAAACAAATTAAGTTGTTGGAACAGAGCGGGTACGTGAATAGTAGGAAGGTCATAGTCAACACACGTCAAAAAACTTGGTTAGCTTTTTCCGACGAAGGGCGAGAGACTTTCAATGCCCATGTTAAGGCCCTGCGAGAAATTTTATAGCTATTATCGAAGTTTCGAGTGAATGGTTTAGCGTTCACGCTTTCTAGTCTCATTAATCTCAACCTGAGCTTCAGGATTGGCACTCCTAGATCGGTGAGAGCTCCCCAGTTCGAAAGGGGCGTAGCTCCGCAGACAGCCGAAGGCTGCCCCGCAGGGGTGAGGAATTTGGCTGCGCCAAATAGTGAATCAATCTCTTGATCAGTCATTATCAATCTAAAAAGTAGTGGTTAAAAAGTCGCGACGATCACTATTATTGAATCTGACAATAACCTGAAAATCAAAGTACCTGACCCCTTGATTCCATAGAATCTTTTTCAATCGGCTGAACAATCTCTATTCTTTTTGCATGCTTGTACAGCCAAACGAAAACTAAATGCCCGGGCACTACTATCAACAATGTCGAAATGATACCTGCACCCGCACTCTGCAATGCTGTGAATGGTGTCAACTCCCAATAGAATATACTGCCTAGAAGTAATACAACTCCGAAGAATGCATTTGAAGCAAGTATTAACCATAGAGCTCCTACAGAGACGGATCGGAACAGCACTAGCAAATAATATCCTGCCTGAGATCTCGGAGTGAAAACGTGTTGATTCACAGGCTTTGGCAGTGACTCTGTGTTCTGACTGTTTTCAGAATCCGATTCTACGTCCAGCATTGAAGGATCAACGCCCAAAGCCTGCGAAATCGCTTTACGGGACTGAAGTGAGGCAATTCCCTCAGATTCTATTCGCTGAACAGTGCGCAGGCTTAGCCCCGCTTCCTCAGCTAGCTGCTCCTGAGACCAAGACTTGCTTAGACGCAATTTTTTAAGTAGATCACTGTTAATGTTCATATCCATTATTAAGTACCACCGAATGCAATGAAGGAGAGCCTTATTTTCGGTGAAGACTTAATGTACCTCTACGTCAGTATTACGACTTTTGTATGCAAAATAAGCTGATTTTGGCTAAGAACAGCATATTCGCGGCTCTACCGCTCAGCATAGTTTGTATTCCATGGAATTAGAAGGACGTTAAGGACCGCTCTGGGTCGCTAGCTGACATAGGATGGACGGGTCCGTATGTAGTAAGAAATGCACTAATTCAGGCTACATTAGACTCGAATAGACTACTTTTAAGGGCTGACCAAGGCCGTAAGTCATTGATTTATAAAGGGTGCGATATTTGCCTAAAAATCTTCGAACCGGTCGGTCAGGAATGGCGTCGTCATAGGGGCGAACTAGGGGGTCGTACGTTCGAATCATCCCGGGTGCACTATTCAATAAAAAAGAGGTCCTTTAGGACCCCTTTTTTATTGGACGTTGTATCCTGTCGAGAGAATGTATCCGTTCGAAAGGAGCGAAGCTCCGTAGTAGGCCGCGTTTACGCGGCCCCGAAGGGGTGAGGGAATTAGCTTAGCTAATTCTTGAATCAATCATGCCCTAGCCGTTTGTGCATGCTCAAAATGGAGAGAGCCCATCTGGTTAAAATTAATCGATACGACCTTTTTAACTTAAACTAGTTCTTATTCAATAATTATTTCGTCACCTGTTGGGCCACAAGATTCAAACAGCGGAATTGGAACTTCGCCCCCTAGGTTGGCTAAAGCAATAGGCCAGATGTACCAAAACTCATTTGGAGCATTTGGTGCAACAAACCAAGATTTTAGCGGCTCGTTAAAACTTTCATAATTGTAGTGTGTCCTAGTATCAGCTTTCGTTATTAAGGGGAGTGTGAATCTAGCAAACGAGTGGTACATCTCCAATTTGTCATAATACGCCTCTTCTGCATCTGTCCATTCAGTCCATGTTCCCCATGTTTTCTCCATAGTAGGATATGTTCCATAGATGCAATCAAAGTCAAATGCGTGGGCGCTGACAGAGAGTGTTGAAATAAATGTCAATGAAAGGTGAGCCAAAAATTTACTGATCTTCATAGATAACCTCCTCTCCGCGTATAGGCATTAAGGTGCCTACTGGATTCGTTTTTTCATATTCATAGGATTCAATGTTGCTACTTAAGTTGTCACAGGATCGTACAAAGGACGACCTCAAACCATCTGGATCTATTTGTGCTACCGCTATCCAGTTGAACCTCGAGGTACCTAAGTGGTTAGTGTCTCGTAGAGACTCTATGTGTTCCAATACAAGTTCTTTTCCTCTTAGCGACATTTTGTTAAAGACTTCTTCAAGGAAACTATATTTGTCCTCTATTTCATATTGGTCAGCATTCGCAATTACCTGCGCAATATAGTTAATATTGACAGGCAATTCCTGACTAGTTTGCGATTCGTGAAATTCGCAAGCTTGTGTGTATTCAGCAAAGCTCCTATCTCTAGGCGGTGTGCCGTTGGCGGCTAGATTGATTAAGTCGTATTCGACATCAGTCAGCCCAAGATCATAAATCGATATACTTAGGGCTCTAAAAGCATAAGAAAGCTTCCTGCCTGTTGGTATCGACTCAAAATCTGTTTTGCTGGAAAGAGAGGTTCTGAAGTTAGCAATCTCTGTGGTTTGGGCGTTCACGCTGGTTTGCATCGTAATCACGGCCACAATAAAGCAAAGGAATTGAGCTATCTTTTTACTCATAGTTGGATCTCCTTTAAATATGTGTATCAGTTCATAAATAGGAAATATTTATTAACTACTGTTTCCCGTCACATTTGTTATACCAAATATGACGGGATTGTCAATAAAATAATATTCCCACTATAAGATTTTAAACCTCTCCCCATAAAAATCTCGACTTAGGTAGATAGTTTATATTGTCATTTACCACCGTAGGAGTCGAGAACAATGAAGCGAAGCACAATGTCAGCTTAAGTCTGATAACAAAGGTAATTGCTGGGTGGGTTCGGTTTTGTGTTTTCATTAACAGAACTATCTATCGCCTGAAATGTCACTAAATACGTTAAATAATATGTAGGTTCTTCAAGAGACCTTATTGTAGTAAGAAAAACACTCATTAATGCTAATTGAGGTCAATAGACTAATCTAAGTAGCCGCCCAAGGCCGGAAGCTATTGATTTATAAAAGCACCTATATCTGCGTACCTGCTGTGTTAAGACGAACTTTAGTGCAGAAATTAAAGAGTATCAACAGGTAGGGTAACTCTGAAAATATAGCAGGATAGGTGTGTAGTAAAAAATGTGCGGTAGTGGGGTAGAGCAGACAGTGAATATTTGAACGCCCGTTACGATCCTAAGGCAGACTCTTACGTTTTGGGTATTAAGGAAGAATTTTCCTCTCTCCAGCTTCAACAGTCTGGGAAATAAGCGCATTGATCGTCATTGGACCCACTCCCCCTGGTACAGGAGTATACGCAGCAACTCGATCAACTAACGGTCCTAGCTCAATGTCTCCTTTGCTACCTGGGTGGTAGCCTGCGTCTATGACAATGGCCCCGTCCTTAATCCATTCCGCCTTTATAAATTCAGGCTGCCCAATGGTGGCAACTACAACGTCCGCTCGCTTTACAATGCTCGGTAGGTCAACTGTTCTAGAATGACAGATAGTAACTGTGGCATTAGCATTAAGCAGCATCGCAGCCATCGGCTTTCCAAGTATCGGACTACGACCAATTACAACTGCTTCTTTGCCTTCAACGGAAATCTCATAGGCTTCTAGAAGCCGCATTATGCCCTTAGGAGTAGCGCATCCGTATGCATCCACCCCCATCGCCATTCTTCCGTAGCCAAAGCAAGTAACTCCGTCTACGTCCTTCTCTACATCGATTGCATCAAAGCATAATCTTTCATCAATGTGCTTCGGTACTGGATGTTGAAGTAATATTCCGTGCACATTAGGATTGTCGTTCAGTTCTTCGATTCTTTATGTATAGCTGCTCTGTAGATGTGCTGGCAGGTAAATCCACTCTAAGCGATTCCATCCCGATTCGTGCGCACGCATTGCCTTTCATTTTGACATATGTAGCAGATGCTGGATCATCGCCAACTAATATAGTTGCCAGTATTGGGGTAGTACCACTTGCCTTTATCAGTGCTGCAACTCTAAGCGCAAGCTCATTCTCAGTTTCTTGAGCAAGTGATTTTCCTTCCATTACTAGTGCGGACATCTGGTCTATTTCCTATTCAAAACTAAGTTTGCCATTCTTGGAGTCATTTCTAATATATACCCGCTATTCTGGAGCCATAACTTCAAGCTAGTAGACAGGCAGAAATGGTTGTTTTCGAGGCTGGGTAGTATCTCACTGAAAATATTCTATTTCTAGATTCAAAGGATAAGAAGGAGATTTTAGGTCAGTTTCAGGCCGTTAGTAGTTACAGCTTCGCACTTGTAAATCAGGCTATCTCGATGATCCGTATGTAGTAAAAAATGCACTCATTCAGGCTAATTAAGACTCAATTAGACTAAAATCAGGGGCTGACCAAGGCCGTAAGCCATTGATTTATAAAGATATTGTATTATAAAAATCTATCTTCGAACCAGTTGGTCGGGAGTTCGAATCTCTCTGGGCGCACCAAATAAAAAAGGGAGCCTTATGGCTCCCTTTTTTATTTGGCATTCCTAGATCGGTGAGAGCTCCCCAGTTCGAAAGGAGCGTAGCTCCGCAGACAGCCGAAGGCTGCCCCGCAGGGGTGAAGGATTTATCTGCGATAAATCCTGAATCAATCTCTCGTGACGATTCAGGTCTTAAGTTGTTAAGTTGTGAGTGGTCTTACCCCGTTTCTTCGCACACTCTAGTTAAGCAACTTGTTCAAACTCGATGGGTGATTGATATCCTATCGAAGAATGTAATCGTTGCCGGTTATAAAATATTTCTATGTAATCGAACAAAGTTGTTCGCGCCTCTGCTCTGGTCTTGAAGTCATGGTGATGAATTTCTTCTACCTTCATACTATGAAAGAAACTTTCCATCACTGCATTATCCCAGCAATCCCCTCGGCGACTCATGCTACAGACAAAACTATACTTTTTTAACAGCTGTTGATACTCGCCAGCATAATACTCTTTCCCTCTGTCTGAATGCACAATCAATCCAGCGGCCGGGCGTCTTGCATCAATGGCACTCTGTAGCGCTTTCTGAGCCAGTTCACTCAATAACCGATCACTCATGGACCAACCGACTATTTTCCTTGAGTATAAGTCCAATACGGTCGCTAGAAAAAGCCAGCCTTCACGAGTAGGAATGTAGGTCACATCCGCTACCCATTTTTCATTCGGCCTATCAGCAGAAAACTTACGATCCAAAATGTTCTTGGCTGGGTGACGGCTCTTCCTTGAATCTGTTGTTACACGAAACTTTTTGACCGTCTTTGGAACAATCTCATTATCTCGCATAAGCTGCGCTACGCGATTCAGACCGCACTCGATTTCCTGTTTTAGCAAAGCCCGACAGATGCGTGGAGCGCCATACACTTCCCGGTGTTGATAGAACAGATGCTTGATTTTAATCAATAACTCTCGGTTTGCTAGAGTTCGTTGTGAGTCAGGTCGATTCAACCAGCCGTAATACCCTCGTCGAGAGACTTTCATCACCAAACAAAGGCGAGTTGTAGAGTGCTGATTGCTATGTTCAGCAACAAAAGCGAACCTCACTCCAATTCTTTCGCGAAGTAAATGGCTGCCTTTTTTAGGATCTCGTTCTCCTCCTGGAGCCGGCGATTCTCAGCTCGCAATCTAACTGTTTCATTAATAGAAGTCTGTGGATTGCGTTTGCCCTGCCCAGGAAAGGCTTGGCGGCCATGGACATCAAGTTCCTCTTTCCATCTGTAGAGGTGGCTGCGTTTAACGCCTAGCTCTCTGGCCAGCTGAGCTACATTTTTATCACCTTTCCCCAATAGGGCAACGGCTTCGCGCTTAAACTCCGGACTGAACACTTGCCTTTTTCTGATCGACATACTCACTCTCCTCTGGGACTATTGTCCCTATTAGAAAGTGTGCGTCAAACTGGGGTAGGTTTAGAGTGCCCCCTATTTTTCCTCGTGCTTACTAATGCTCGGTAGTCATTGACTGTAATAGATCATTGAATCGTAAGCTATAGTGATCTTTACTCATTTTCCAGTGCTCGAAGAGGCCTAGGTCGTCATCAAGTACCTGGTCAAAATAGGCTCGCTGTCCATCCCAAATTTCCTCATCTAGAGCGTTAGATAGATACTGGAAATGGACGAACTGCCACTGCCGCAGAACATTGCTGTAGAAGACCGATAATCTAAGTTGATCTGCAGGCGATATATCTTGGCTCTCCCGGCCCTTTATCAGCAATTCAGAAAACTCTGGATCTCCTGCGATCAACATTTCTATTTCGGTAAAGCTATTTTGAAAGTTACTTGCGACGTCAAGTTGTGTTGCAAGTGTATTTTGCTGTAACTCGTATACAAGAAAAACAATCCCAGCCAATACCCCGATATTTGCACCGAGGGTTAGCCAGTTGTTAAGTTTCTCTGAATTCATATAACGTTACTTTCCTATTTTGGCTCGAAGTTTCTATCCAGAGCCTGACGCTACGAAACACATAACATTTGTATATGCGCCTCGCGCGGCATTTATCTCCGCTTTGCACTGAGTGTACCTTCCAAGCCTCTTATTACAAACCATAAGTTTTAATACCAGATATAAGGCCGGTTGAGATATCGAGGGTCCCGTGAATCCTAGATATAGGGAGCTCAGTATGCCATATATGGAGTTTCCTCATATCTGGGGACTGCTCTTTGATTCATCGCGCTTTTTATTTAATATTCTTAGATCGGTGAGAGCCCCCTAGTTCGAAAAAAGCGAAGCTCCGCAGACGGCCAAAGGCTGCTCCCTCAGGGGTGATGAATTTAGCCGCACCAAATGATGAATCAATCTCTCAGCCTCCTATCAACGACCCGCAAGGTATAAGTTAAAAAATATTCGTTACGTCCCCTTTAATTTTCATCGATTTCCCCTTGACAAGAACTACAATTGTAACCATCATGGGCTACAAATGTAGTTTATAGTGTTATAAAAAAACATTAAAACAACAAATTAAAGGGGTACTCCCATCATGAGCATTAACGAATTGTTCCAGAATGAAGGAGACGTGGTCATTCTGAACCTGCTTCTACAATTAAGTTTACTTTCCGGCCTAGTTATTATTCTCGCCTGTCGATTTCGAAATAGTGCAGCTACTCGCTACGGTATTCTCTTTCCGGCATTCCTGTCCTTGCTGATATTGGCGGTAGGCTCATTATTCCTCCAGTCGACGAATTCTTCACTGTTCCATTTAGAGCTCGAGTTAGAACAGCCTCAGTCGGCAGCATTGGACACTAGCTTTGTGTTTGACGAGGCATTGCTTGCGGAAATTGATATTAACTCTCTATTGGCGGTCGCACCTGATCTGTCGCCAGTGGCAATCGGGCAAGGGTTTGCTGAGAAACTAGCGACTTGGTGGCAATTGCTGAGTAGCTTACCTCTTTATCTTATTTTGGCCTGTATCTGGATAACTGGTTTTCTAATTCTCACCCTCGGCTTGTTAAGAAGCTTTCATAATATCGAGCGGATATCGCGTAACTCTCGCGCTTTGTCTGATGTAGATAGGCAGCGTCTGCATAGTCTGACTTATGAGGCCGGGAAAGGGCAATCAAGCCTCGACCCCA
>NVVJ01000087.1 GCA_002402175.1 SAR86 cluster bacterium | reverse complement strand
GTCAGAGTAAAAACACAGTACTGTGTTTTTACTCTGACCCTTTTTTAACGCTATTTAACGACCTACGCTATTCGTCTTTTACGAAATCCAAGCAGTACAAGCGAGAGTCCAAACAGTCCGAGCATACCCGGCTCAGGAACAGCACTTGTGTTGACCACGATATTGTCTAACGCCCACCCGCCAATATCACCGTAAATGTCCAGGCCGCGAAACGTCACAGATGCAAGATTGGTGAATGCCGATGACAGGAAAAAGGTTTCAAAATCAGCCAGGTCTCCAGATGGCCCATCGGGTAGTATGCCGTCCAGCATGAAAGATTCCGTTGAAGTTCCACCACCTACGAAGGTAGCAATGACCTGAATAACACTGGTGTTTAAAATAGTAGCATAGGTCCTGGGCTCCGATACGTCGAACTGTTGCAGGGAAAAAGCCCCCCCGCCAGTTTGAGTCATCGTCACCACCGTTGCAATTTCCGACAAGATGTATTGCGTGCCGTTCGCCGCACAGTTATTACACGTTCCCTCAGTGGGATCTGCAATGGTATGGGCATGAGCCGAAGTAAAATCAAAACCATTGTAACTAGATGATGTAAAGTAATTATTGGCAGCAATATTCGGGTCTTCGAAGTCGATAACAGTAGCCTGACTAGAGGTCGCAAATAAGCCCCAAAAACTTAATGCTAGTAATGACTTAACTGGTAACCCTCTAAAAATGTGATTCTTCATACTTTCAATCTCCACGAAGGCGGACATTTCTAGCCGCCGTTGCCTATCTATCCAATGATCAATACAATAAGCAAAACTCGCGCCATATGTTTATCCAATTGATATTAAAGGATTTATTTAATTTTCAAACAACGCCCGAGCTAAGTATGTAAAATTTCCTGACACTTCCCCTCGACTTACGCTCATTGCTAGAATTTGGGCCAGGCCTTAGACTATGCTCTATTAAGTATATTCAAAGTTCAATTTTACTCGGCACTCATGCTACCCAGACTAAAACTTCACATCGATCCCAAGCACTCTTTTTTACTGTCTGGCGGTAAAAAGCTACTCGCGTTATTCCCCCTAACCCTACAAGGCGTTATCACCCTTTCGCTCTCTGCCTATGTGCTAAGTGTGTACGGCTATGGCGCTATGGACCTGGTTGTTTTTTCACTGGCTGTTTGTGCACTGACTATTCTGATTTTTAGTTTGTTCAGTGCGGTTATTTGCGGCATTTTGATTCAGCGTAAAATTCAACAACGCCTTAAAAAGCTTTCATCGAAGCCAATTAAACTCGAAGCCGGATTTCCTAACGAAACCGGGTTTTCACTGCCGGCAATTAATTACCTGCCTCTGGTTAAATTATCCTGGCAGATTGTTTTTCCCGACTTTATAGAAACGCGTGTAAAAATTTCGCATGACAATCAATTAATAGAAGAAGTCGTGCCCATTAAGCGTTGCAAAACCTCGCAAGTGACCCGCCGCTTTGTAGTATCCGACGTGCTCGGTTTCTGCCGTTATTCATGGCAACAGGTTCAGGAAGTTTCCTGCACCGCCCTACCGAAAACCAATACTATTAAATCACTGCCATTGCTGCGCTCACTAACCGCCGAAGATGGTATACCTAATCCATCTGGCGACCCCGATGGTGACCGCATGGAAATCCGTCCCTATGTGCCCGGCGACTCAGTGCGCAATATTATGTGGAAGGTGTATGCACGCAACCGCCAGCTGAATGTACGTCTGCCTGAAAAAAGTGTTTTTCACAGCAGCCGCACTGTCGCCTACTTGCTTAGTAGTAACAATGACGAAGCCGCCGCTGCTATTGCGCGAGTCGCACTGGAATCTGGTGCATTGGGAGATGACTGGGCCTTCGGCGCTGATGGTTCTGAGACACCTTGCGAGAACGTTGAATCGGCATTAAATGCTATTGCCAAATCCAGAGCCATTGAAGGCAGCTACAGCTACGGTCTGGATAAATTTCTCACACAGGCGGCTGGCCAATCTGGAGTCCACTGCATCGTGTTTGCCGGTGCCGAGTTTGCCCCCTGGGTAGGCATGCTAAGGCAGAGTATTGCTCGCTTTTCCGGGCGGTTTTCATTAGTACTGGCAACAGATGGTTTTAATGAAACGAAAGAATTAAGGCTTTGGCAGCGCCTGCTACTGCAAAACGCTGAGAACAGCGACGGTACTGAGACCGGTGGCTCCAGAGCTGATTTGCTTAAGTTGTTGGCCGAAATTGGGCAACTAGTAGAATCCACCGTCGTGGTAGATCGAAAAACCGGCGTTGGCTTCGACCAGAGCTTAAGAAAGATATAATGTGAATACTGCTGGTTTAAAGGCTGCCAGATCCTCCTCAAGTTGCTTTATCGCACTCCGTAACACCAAAATTTGGGCGTCAAGAATCACAAAACTACGATATTTTTACTCTGAATCTCTTTTCTGGCTTTGAATCCTGTATTCTTATTTATCTAAGCCGCTTCTTATCTCACTTCTCAACAAGACTCCCGATCGGAGAAAGTTTTATGTCTGTATTCGCATCACTTAAAACAAGTAAACCAAACTGGATAATTTCACTGGCTCTTCTAGGGCTGGTATCTTGCTCGGAAAGCACTACCGATAGTGAAAACGAGGAAGCCGTGTCTAACGCCGCCACGGTTGAAACTGCTGCCTCCATACATGCAACTACTCTAGTTCTCGATGCCCATGCAGACATAGTCATACCTTCTACATCCCTGAGCTACGTCAGCGACGACGGCACGTCTAAAGTCTCTCCAGACAAGATGCAGGCAGGGGGAGTCGATGCTGTAGTGATGTCTATCGCCGTTGGCCCAGGGCCTCGCACAGCCCAGGCCGACGCCGCCGCAAGAGCGGAAGCTGATGAAAAGCTTGCAGCGGTTCTGGCACTAGTTGAGGAAAGCCAGGGCAGTGTGGTTATAGCAACTACAGTCGCAGAAATTGAATCCGCCCATGAGCGCAATCAATCAGCTTTAATACTTGGGTTTCAAAACGCCAGATCGCTAGAAGGCAATGTCTCCGCCATCAACGAATTCTATCAGGCCGGTGTTCGCATTTTTGGTCTTAATCACCTGGGGCACAATGATTTTTCTGATTCATCTCGTCCCGAGTTCAATGGCGAAACCGGTGAATATCAAGTAGCAGAAGAGCACAAAGGCTTATCAGCTCTCGGCATCGCCGCCATTGCACGCATCAATGCGCTTGGAGCTGTTGTTGATATTTCGCAACTCTCAAAGGCCGCGGCTCTTCAGGTAATGAGGCTTTCTACGTCTCCTGTTATTGCAAGTCACTCCAACGCAAAAACCATTTCAGATGTAACTCGCAATCTCAGCGATGAAGAAATCGATCTCATAGGAGAGACAGGAGGAGTAATTCACGTAGCCGCCTTCAAAGGCTATCTGCTTAATATCTCGGAACCAGAGTTCATTGTAGAGTTGAAAAGGCTGCGCCGAGAAGCAGGCATATCCGAAGAATATAACTACCCCTACGACCTCTACTGGGAAATTGAAGATCCAGCAGACGCCGCTGCCTATATAGCCGCCGCAAGCGATTTAATGGGGCCAGCCACCGTGGAGCACATGCTTGACCATGTAGACTATATTGTGGGCCGAATTGGCATCGACCACGTTGGAATTGGAAATGACTTCAATCATGGAAGTGGTATAGAAGGCTACGATGATGCCAGTGAAGCCGAAAACATTACCATTGGATTGCTAAACCGAGGCTATTCGAAGTCTGAAATTGCCAAGATTTGGAGTGGGAATTTTCTGCGCGTGCTGGATGCGGCGGCATCCAGCATTTAACGAAATACCCCACCTCATCTCACTTCAGATTGGAATAGTCTGTGGCACTCATCATGAAGGTGTTCGCAGAAATAGGCACTTCGTACTTCTGTCTTAGTTCTATCCACTCCGGATCAGCAAGAAACGCAGCCCAGACTTCCGTGCGATGAGCTCGATCTTTATAAGCTAGCATCCAAACCAAGGTATTCGGATCGTCCAACTTCTGCCATACCGCGATTACCTCTGCGCCATGCTTCTCAAATATTGAGACTTCCTTCTCGCGGAAACGCTGATGTAGATTATCGATGCCACCAACACCATCCTTTATAGGCTCTGCTGTGTACATACGAATCTCGAAGCAACGAGAAGCTGAATCGACATTCCCAGAGAGTTCGTCAGACAAGTGTGATGCCGGACCGCAAGGTGGCGGCGCGTCAGCTGCAAGCACGAGGCTGCTGTAACTCAGGCTGAGCGTTAGTCCGACTAGTGTTATTAGATTGAATAGTGTTCTACGCATGAATGTTTCCTTATAAGAGCTTGTAGTCAACAAGCTCCAGATACTAAGTTGGCTCGCCAAGAATGTCCATGGCTAGTGACTTTTCGGTTATCAATATGAGCGAATTACCCCATCTGAATAAATCCTTCGATTCTGAGACCAATACGACGATGATATATAGGTGCACAGACAACTAAATACATCGCTGATGTAATGGCACCTATAGAGACGACCGGCAAGAATATCTGGAGTCATATTCTTCGGGCTAGACCGGACGATTGACCGGGCGGATGTGCGGTGGCTGGCTACCTCCGTGTTCTGCCGAAAAGCGGATTAGTTACTTTCCTTTTTCCGATTTTGCAGTCTATATTTTAGTTTTCCCAGTACAGAGCCTATTTCGCTGAATTCCTTATCAGTGTGCATAAACTCTTCCATTTTCTCCTGCAAAACCTCGTAATTTAGACCCTCGTGATTACGCATTTCGGAGGGAGAATACAATGGGGTTGACCCAGGCCCGCTATGACCTCCGTCGCCCGCTGGGGAAACTAGGTTAAACGCAGCTTCAGAAGCGTTTAGACCACGCGCATCGATCATAAACAGGGGTTCACAAACTCTTTGAGTTATATGTGACATCGTAGGTACGTACTTGTAGCAGTAAATATCGTAAGCATCGTCGATATTTAATTCATTGAACTTGCCATAGAAGTCATCTTCGACATCAACGATCAGCTTTCTGAGATCGCTCCACGTGAACTCTGGCCTGATAGTAATTTGATAAGGCAGAGAGCTTGCCGTGCTATCAGTTTCTGTTGAGGAATTCTGCGCCATCACCAAAGTCGGTGCCAATAGAGACAGTATGCCGGCTATTTGTATTTGATGTAGTTTCATCTGTGGTTCTCCCGGTCGAGCATAGTTAACATCTTCGCCATTCAGCGAATTGTCCTGGGACTGTACTTGGAGCGCCCTATCAGGCCGAAGTATATTCCCATCTCTTAATTTTTTAAGAGATTGTTCAATCTAATTTCTCTCCCCCAAGATGTCAACTAAATAATTAAGAGATAGAGCGCTATCGACAAATCGGAACAGATTGATTTGCAGTTGAATTGAACAAGTTCAGTCAGGGTGAGTGGAATTGGGAATCTGCAGGAAAAAGACCGAACGCCCCACCCTTGGGGCGTAAGCAAGCATTTACGAGTTCATTCCAAATTGGTTGCCGTTACCGGTTTGACTTGTCTCCCCTGTAGTACTAGAGTCATTCAAAGTCTTAAAGAACTAGGTAGTTGGGAATATTATGGCTAGAAAAGTATCGCAGACACTAACAGAAGGCGAGCTGCGTCTCATGAAAGTGATCTGGACCTTGGAGACTGCAACAGTTCGCGATGTCGTAGTTGAATTGCAGAAGAAAGGTAAGGTTGCGTATAACACTGTGCAGACTATGCTGCGCATTCTCGAAGAAAAAGGCTACCTAACGCATACAAAAACTGGAAGATCATTCGTTTATATACCGATTGTTCAGCGCCACAATGCACGCAGCGCTGCTCTGAAACAATTGCTATCCAATTTCTTTGATGATTCACCACAATCCTTAATGATAAATTTAATAGAAGACGAAGAGCTGAATGCATCAGACATAAAGAAATTGAAGGAATTAATAGCTAAATCGTAGATAGGGGCTACTGATGAATGAGATATTCACATTTTTTACTCAGTTCCTAATAGCCTATTTGCTGCTTGGCTGTTTGCTGGCGAGCATGATATCGCTGTCGCTTCGTTTCTTTTCTCTCAACGCAGCGGCAAGGCACAAAATATGGCTGACGGCATTGTTAGTTCTTGTACTCGCGCCAATTTTCAGTCTGTTGCCTGATGCAGCGTTAGATAAATCCCAAAGTATCCATGCAAGTGAAAGACCTGTTTTATCCAGCACAATCACGAGAGAGCCTTTACTAAGAACAGCAGAGTCTCAATCTGTAATACCTGCGAAGTCAAACCTCGGCACGGTGAGCCAGGGCATTCTTTCAGTTCAGGCCGCAATTCAAAATGCCGGGCCCCTCTCCCTTGAAGCATTGAGTCATGCGTTTGTAAAAATGCCGCTATCCTCAGAGCTGTCTTTCTTACTGGTATTTCTACTTGTTTTAGGGGTCGCATCCAAACTCTTCTTATACATTCGCTCACTTTGTGCGCTGAGATTATTAATCTATTCTTCGAAGGTGGTTGAAGGAGAGTGGGCGGATGTATTAGAGCTTAGCTCCAAATTAATGCGCATGAATAGATCCATTGAGTTGCGACACAGTGACAAGGTAAGCACACCCTCAACTTGTGGAGTATTGAATCCATGCATTATTTTGCCAAGCACGATAGTAAGAGATGACTGCTTAGTACAATCCCGTGCGCAGGTACTGCAACACGAGTTAGCSCATATAAAACGTCGTGATCCGCTAGTTGCGGGYTTACAGGCAGTAGTGTCTATATTTMTTTTTTGGCACCCAGCGGTTAACTACGTGAATAAAAAAATACGCTATGAACGTGAAATTGCTTGTGATGACTGGGTGGTYAGTAATAGCGCGCAYYATGACAAYRCAGGCGTTAAAGCGTAYGCCTATAGCATTGTAAGCATCGCAGAATCGCTGRCCACGCATACTACGCCAGNNNYYCATTCAGTWGCCTGTGTTAATARCTCCTTAGGGCTTCAAGAGCGCATTCGAATATTACTGGACCGRCGGGTAGATCATTCGACYTCGGTGAATCTCATGCCTAACGTATGGGTAGTTTCTATGGCGCTTGGGTTCATGTTTTTTTCATYYGCTTTACTGCCCAAATTACCRASTAGTCTATTCCYGAAAAAYAGTGAGATTGACGYTGCAGGCCTTTCAGYATTACCAGTAACACCTTATRCRATTTCARTRGAGYYGGARGAYTCGAYCCTTGATMGCSAACCTATAGYTATTACTACTGCCCCRATCGTTCGGCAATTAGTGGATTATGATATTCCATTGCCCATCCCGGAATACAATCAGGRSYTRRAAGRCAATGAAACTAGYGYAGGTCTTTCTCGGSCTGAGARRATCAGGTCTKTGTTTACCTCGAAAGCTGYYGAAATAAARYATGCTAACACTTTGKCTATGGAAACTATCAARCCAAYCCTGAATAAGATTATGCCTGTTTCAGTTGGCGAATTTGTCGRTCAGCAGGCAGRTTTTCTTAGCGCTGCATTCRCAATGGRTAATAYCCAATCGGAGAAAAATGATCTGATAATTGTGGATAGTCTTTCCAGAGCTGAGTTAAAGGACGAAATTCTGAAGATTGAAGTCGAGCTATACCGTGTTTTTAACTCAGTTACGCAAAGAAAAGACCTCAAAATGTATTGTAAGTCAGAGAAAATTCTAGGTTCATATATAGATCAAACTATTTGTGAGCCGGAATTTTTACGCACTGCCCGAAGTGAAAACATCGGGCACACAATGAGCGATTACAACCTGAGGAATGGTATGAGTGTTGAGTTCGCTGAGTTGGCTGCAGAAATTCTGAAAGAAATGAAGGAGAGTCAATATTTGCTAGAGCTCTATCAGGTCTTGGCAGGATTAAGGGGCCGGTTAGGGGAGATGGTTTAAAATAGATTCCCTCCTTCAGCTTTGCTAATCCACTAATGAGCGCAGCTATTTTGACAGATAATTCCCAGTCTATTTTGATTATCTCTTAATTCCTTAGTTGACACCGTGAATCATGAGCGATAAAGTTCTCTTAAGTCCTAATTAATTAAGATATAAGACTAGGAGGCGTTACCGTGAATTTAGTACAGGCGAAATTGCTCTCATTGATTATTCTGTTTTTTGTCGCGCCGGTAATATTGGCGCAAGACACATCTCCGCCCGAGGCTTCAGGCCAGCAGGGCAGATTGCCCTATGAAGTTGTTGTCACTCCCAATGTAACGATAAGTAGATTAAGGAAATTGCTGGTTCAAATAGAAGACGATTTCTTTGATAAATTCAACGAACTAAACATAGATGATGATTACGATGTTCGGTGCTACAAATTTTTGCCAACTGGAACTCATATAAAAACAAGAGTCTGCGAACCGGAATTTTTTATGGATGCTCGAGGAAACAACGCGTCTGAATTTTTGTTTGATCTTTCTGGTTATACATTTTTTGCAACTACGCTATTAAGCCGTAAAGATATACGTCATGACACCATGGAAGATTTCGAAATATTGCAGAAGAAAGTGGAGGAGTTCTATCGTACTGACATTAATCTCCATAGCATTGGAGAAGCGATGGCCAAAGTGAAGTTGCGATTAGACAATTTTTCCAAAGATAAGGATTGATAGTAATACTTTGCCGCCTGCTTTGAGTCAGGCTGGTAGTTTTGGGTAGTATGCCCAATGTCACGATATGCAGCTTAGGAAAACTGCCAATACAAGCAGAAGACAACTTCTATGATGCCATTTTGGGTGCGCTAGGCTATAGGCCTGCTCCTATGTAGATTTCCTGCCAATTGATCACCCGGTCATGGCCACGATAGCTGCCAAACT
>NVVJ01000086.1 GCA_002402175.1 SAR86 cluster bacterium | reverse complement strand
CAGCTTCAAGAGAATGAGGAGGGGTGTATAGCAATGTCATAGCTGAGTGAGTCCAGAAGTAGCAGGTAAATGGCTGCTAAATTCAACAGAAACGCAGCCTCGGTAGAAGATAATAAACTGGTTGGGCACTGCTTTCCAATCTTGAACTAGCACCGCTCATTTGCAGGCCTGGCCTGCTTACCTAAAACCCTCACCTAAATCCTCAACTAGCCCCTCAAGTACACCCTCAATCCAAATCATAAACCTCCCCAATCCGAACAGGTTCATCACTCAAATTACACACCCGCACATACCGCCACGGGCTATCGAAATAGGGTACGTCCCAATCAGTAAGAATCTTGTCTTCGCGCTCACACGCTACCCAGTTTTGTTTGTCGTTGCTTACTTCAACGCCAATGATTTGATCGGTATTGCTGCTCATAATACGCAAGTCTGATCTAAAACCATGGTCCTCAATGCGGCGAATGCCAAAGTCGACAACGATGCAACTTTTTGGCTGTAAGATTGCTGATTCAGATTCGGGTTTTGCACCTGGCTCCAGGCTGATGTCCCAGAGCGCACCATTAGCATTACTTACTTCACCTTCATACGTAACAGCGATTCCTCCGGCAGTAAGTCGCTCTGGAGAGTTTGGGTTTGCTAACCAAATTTTCATTAGCGAGCTTCTAATGGAACGTAAAAAATTAAACACAAGTACGAGCAAGAGTATGTGGGTCATTGCTGCCATCAAAAATGCTAACTCTTTTCTGTACAAGGCCAGGTCGAGTGATTGCGAAAACAGCGCCATTGCGATGTTTGCAACCATGTAAATGATGGCGGCTGTGGTCAGTGCTGCCATTAACCAATATCCGCCTTTTGGTAGGTCGTGGCGGGCAAGCTCCATGATGAGGTAGATGTAAACTACCATCAGGTTGCCGGTGCCAATGAGATACCAAATGCCTGGCCCTTGTGTTCCTCCTGCTGGTTCGACTAGTCGAAATACCACCGACATTATTAATGCCAATGTGATGATCCAAAGTACGGGCTCTGAGTTCCACATGATTTGAGTATTCGAACGCTTGCTGCCTACAAGGCCGTTAAAGTAAACAAGCATGCAGGCGTAGAGCCCGCCCGTGGCGAGTAGTGTGAGCGTGAATAAATTCGCAGAATTAATCATAAGCACCTGCTTGCGTATGCGCGCTGTCTAAGAACGTTTCAATGTTATCGAGACAGACAATTCGAGAGTTGGGTATATGCATGACAGCCACTCTATGAATTATTGTTATTGGAAAAAATAGAATACATGAATTTGTAGGCAATGAAAGTCCGGCGCTGACGGGCTTTTTCATTTTGAATCAAAATTGGTTTCAGTATCGAATTTATGGTGAAACCACCGTATATTTTGTAGGATAAGCTCTAAAGATAACTGTCCTGGCTCAA
This sequence comes from SAR86 cluster bacterium, assembly GCA_002402175.1. Taxonomy (GTDB): domain Bacteria; phylum Pseudomonadota; class Gammaproteobacteria; order Pseudomonadales; family Pseudohongiellaceae; genus UBA9145. The sequence continues at coordinate 7,397 of NVVJ01000086.1, read as the reverse complement.
GTCCAATGAGAACAATATTACCGGCGGTATTATTCCTAATGCTGAGTGCTTGCATCTCAGCACCTCCACAGACCACATCCACTCCTAATCAACTGCTAAGAGCAAACCTCGCCAGCAACCCGAGCATCATGTCGCAAAACATGGCCATTGGTGAATTCAACCTGCACTACGCTGAATCTGGCGACATCGGCAAGCCAACTATCGTGTTTATTCATGGCACCCCCGGGAGTTGGCGCTCGCTCGGCAGCCTGCTGGTGCATCCAGAGCTTAAGCAGCGAGCACGGCTGATTTCTATCGATCGCCCTGGCTGGGGTGGCTCGCCGCTGCTCGAAAAAGAAGCCGAGGGTAGCTTTGCTGCTCAGGTGGCATTGATCGAGCCTCTGCTTCGAAAGCTCAAAGCAGAATCCAATGGCCAGCCGCTCATTCTGGTAGGGCATTCTTATGGTGCGTCTATCTCGCCATACATTGCCTACATGCACCCTGAACTGGTTGATGGGCTGCTCATGGCCGCCGGGGCTATTGATCCAAAGCTGGGCAAACCGCGTTGGTATAACCGCGCAGCGGCGGTGTGGCCCGTCTCCGCACTAATTGACGATCGTCTGGTTAAAGCCAATGTTGAAATATGGGGTGTGCAGGATGCCTTAAAACAACTGGAACCCTGGTGGCAAAGCGTTACGATTCCGATGGTTTATATGCAGGGTGAAGAAGACGAATTAGTGCACCCGCGCAACCTGGATTTCGCCGAAGAATTCCTGCCTGCAAAAAACACCAAAGTTGTGAGAATTCCGGGGCAAAGCCACTTCGTTCACCGGCAGCAAACCGAGCTTATTGCCACGCTAGCATTAGAGGTTCTCTCTAAAGCTTTACCCTAATTTACATTTACTCAGGCCGCTAAAACGCCTAATGTAGGCGCAATTGTATCGCTATAAATTGTATCGCTATAAAACTAATAGCTGGATATTCCCCATGAGGCACCAGATGACATTCCTACTTCGCCCTATCGCCCGCATCACATGCTTGCTGGCCTGCGCCACCGCAGTTTCCATACCAGCCCTGGCTCAGACTACTGATCAGACTACCGAACGGCCCGACCTTGAAGGCCTGTGGACCAACGCCTCATTAACCAGCCTCAACCGTCGCCGCGGGGTGAGCACTCTGGTGGTGTCGCCAGAGGAAGCCCTTGTTCTTGCAGCCAGCGTACCTATCGCGGGTCTCGAGGGCGGCCTGGATGAAAGTGACAGCATCAGCACCGACGCACCAGTTGGAGCAGCCGAAGACTTTGGCACCAGAGCCTACAATAGTTTCTGGGTCGATCCCGGTTCTAACTTAGCGTTGATTAAAGGTGAGTACCGTACTTCTTATGTTGTTAATCCGGAAAATGGGCTGGTGCCCCGTCTGGATAACCCGCAGTACGATTTTGAACGCCGCAACTTCGGCGCTCGTTACGCCACTGGCTTTGGCGATGCGCGGGGCCCAGAAGCTGTTCCCAATGCGGAACGCTGCCTGCTGGGCTTTGGCAACAAGGCAGGCCCTGGAATGATGGGCGCTTTGTACAACAATACCTATCAGTTCGTGCAAACAGATAACTACGTGATGATTCTTGTAGAGATGGTGCACGATGCACGCATCATTCCTATTTTTGATACGCCTGAAGAAGCCCGAGCCAATCGGCGGCCATCGGTGCTGGAGCAATGGTTTGGTGATTCTGTTGGTTGGTATGAAGGCGATGAGCTAGTGGTAGAAACCGTCAACTTGCACCCTTTGCAGTTGAGTCAGAGCTCTGTTCCCATAACCAAGCAAGGCTTCATCACCGAGCGATTCAGTCGCTACTCCGATGATGAAATGTTCTATCAGTTTACCGTCAACGACAGCAACATCTACAGTCAACCCTGGACTGCGGAGTTAAGCTTTCATGGCACAAATGGAGAAGGCTTGTACGAGTACGCCTGCCATGAAGGGAACTACTCCCTGCCTGGCATACTAGCCGGTGCACGCAGACTCGAAATGGAAGAAGCGGCGCGAAGCCAATAAATTAGAGTAGAAATTATTTATTTCTATCACCCTACAGCCTCTGGTTACCCTAAAGGGCTTGGGGGCTAGTTGCATTACCCAAGTTATATTACTACTGATACTAAACCTTAACCGAGTTATCTTATTTCTTAGCTCGAATATTCGCAGGCACTATTTTAAATGAAAGTAAAAAAGCAGTATTCATTAACCCTCATTGTTCTAATAACAGTTTTTAGCTCTTTTGCGGGCGCTCAGAATTCTAGTGAAGATGACTCAACGATTACCTACCCTGCTTCATTTTTTTCTCAATATGGGCCAGTTTCAGTCAATGACATGTTAAACGTTATTCCTGGCATAGGATTAGCACTCGAGAGCAACGAAGTACAAAGTTTCAACGGAGCTAATCGTGGACTGGGTGGCAGCGAGCAGATATTAATCAACGGCAAACGTATGGCGGGCAAGGCCAATGAAGCCAGCAGCCAGCTGGATAGAATTCCAGCGGATCAGGTTCAATATATCGAAATCATAAGAGGCACCTCAGGAGACCTTGATGTGCGCAATAGCGGTCAGCTGGTAAATATTGTGCTGCTTGAATCACGATCAAATTCCAATCTGTCGACCGAATTCGGCATGACACACTTTCACGACGGTACCGTTGAGCCGGTTGGGACTTTTTCCATTAGCGGCCAGTCAGGGCAGTTCGATTACCTACTTAGTGCCGACATTAAAACAGGCTACGAAGCGCTGGATAGCTTTGAGCTTAGCGTGCTGCCTGATCTTTCTCTGAACGATACCCGTGTTTTTGAACGCGTTCGAGAGAAAACCACCTACACATTAAATTCAAATATTTCTTATCAGCCCAGCCCATCCGACAGAATTGCATTCAACGGTCTTTACAGTGAAAGCGACCCACCCTCAAGTTTACTCAGAACTATTACTGATTTTCAAAGCAGTCCTGTGTCTTCGTCAATTGAACGCGAAGATATTCCAGCAACGGCTGACAGCTGGGAACTGGGCGGCGACTATGAGCACAGTTTTAGTAATGGCGGCAAATATAAAATTCTATTCATTGTGAATGAAAAAAATAATACTGCGACTCGCCAGCGATATGTTGCCGACGCCATAGGCAGCCCCGAAATTAAAAATCTTTTTCTGCATACAAGCAGTCGCGAACGTGAACGCATTGTTAGAACATCGTATGCGTGGAATCTCGCAGACAACCAGAACCTTGAGCTCGGAATAGAAAGAGCACAGACCATACAAAATTCATCACTGAGACTTGGCAGCAACGTACCCGGAGTTTTATCAGCCGATCACGGCGGCCTTACTCCTATTGCCGTGCCAAATGCTTTTTCTACTGTAGAAGAAATTCGTTACGAAGGGTTTGCAGTTCATAACTGGCAGATTAATCAGCGAATGTCGCTCGAAAGCAGCTTGCTCTACGAAGATTCCCAGATAAAACAATCTGGTGATATTAACAAGAAGCGAAATTTCGATTTTTTGAAACCTAAAATTGATTTCCGCTTCAACCTTAGTAACAGTTTTCAACTACGCATGTCTGCTGAAAAAGATGTTTCGCAATTAAGCTTCAGGGATTTTTCAGCAGCCATCAACGACAGAGATGAAGAGCAGGATACGTTTGCCGGTAATCCTGAACTGGAACAGGAGCAGGTGTGGCGCTACAACGTTAATCTCGACTACCGACTACCTAACGATGGCGGCGTTCTGAACTCCAGAATATTTTATTACAATGTTGGAGATTCAATCGACAGAATCGATGTTTCGACAAGCCCCACTAACCTTGCCACCACAAACGGCAATGTTGGTGACGGCACAGTATTCGGCCTTAATCTTAACGCCAGTATTAGATTAGGTTTTGTAAATCTTCCGCAAGCTGTCATTACCGCCGGATTGTTGGTGCAGGATTCCTATATCGATGACCCTCTGATTGCCATGGAGCGAAGAGTAGTTCCTTTCGACAGAGGGAATTTTAGTGTTGGTTTTCGACACGATGTACCGTCGAAAGGTCTCAATTACGGCTTTAATTACCGTGACGGCTTCGATGGCAATCGCCCCTTCTACGACATTAACAACGTTATCTTCATTGGATCTCGCAGTAATTTAAACCTGTTTGCGGAAAAAGTAGGCTTTGGAGGGTTTACCTATCGACTTGAGGCTGACAATGTCCTTGACCATGATAGCTGTCGAGAACGAAGACGGTTTAGTGGCTATCTGCGTGATGGGAAGCTTACTGAGATCGAGCGATTTTGCACTAATAATGGCGTCAGGGTTACCTTTAAAGTAAGGGCGACATTTTAGTTTCAGTTTTTGTGTTATATCAACAAACACGGTTATAAGTAGGCCACATTCACCATATCGCTTTGATCTAACGCTCAACTAATGGTCAAATACGTATCTGTTAATTTGTAAAGTAGATCGATAGTTTTAAGGCGCGAATATAACAATGAGTTATCAACAATCACCTAAATCCAGACACATGTTTTTTTTAGCCATGTCGTTGCTAATAACAGTCATCATGTTTGATGGCGGCAGCAACCTAATGGGCCTCATTTTCAACAGCCCAGGCTTACACTCCGGTATTCAGGCTGCAAACAAAGACCACACCTCATTGAGATTACTCAAGGAAGTCGTGCCCGGCGCGGACAGCTTCTCCGACAAAGAAGGCGAAGTACCGGTATACAAAGCCTACAGCACAGACCCGGCAACTGGCGAGAAAACACTAATTGGCTATGCCTTTGTAACTGCGGACACGCACCCAGAACCCTCTGGCTTTAGCGGCCCTATAGACAGCTTGATAGGCATGGACCTTGATGGAAATATCGTCGGGCTAAGAGCCATCTACTACAAAGAATCGCTGCGTTACACCTGGGGAGATTTTCTGGAATTTCCTGGTGTGCAGGAGCAGTACATCGGCAAGCGTGCTGAAGATCGTTTCATTGTGGGCAAAGATATCGACGGTATATCCAGAGCCACCATTTCCAGCAGAGCAATGGCTAGTGGAATTCGCAGGTCAATCCGCGCCGTAACTATTGCCTATTTGCGCTAATATTGAAGTTTGATTTATACGATTTCTGCGCCGACTTAAACAGCAGGCGAATCGATCGTTTCAGAACTTTCAAGGCTGACCTCATTCTTCTTTTGAGCTTTGTCTAACAAATCAAACACCCCCTCCTCACGCAGCACACGCATGCCGAGTCGCTGACTGGAAACACCGGGGCGCAACAGGTAATCAAAGCGCAGTCGTCCTTCGCCTTCTTCCGCCGAGAAACAGCAGCAATCGACACGATTCATAGCAGTGAGCTCTTCACGTAATTCAATCAGGTGTGAAGAGAACATAAACAAGCAATCTTTCTGAGCGGCAAAGCGCGTGAGTATGGCCAACGACGCATCTAGTGCGTCCTTAACATTGGTTCCCTTAAACGGTTCGTCCATAAGTGCAACTACTCGATAGCCTTCCGCTACTGCCTGGGCAACTGCCTTTACCCGTAACGCCTCGGCGCGGAAATAACTGACTCCGCTGCGTAAATCATCGCTGAGAGAGATAGAACTAAAAAGTCTTTGCGCAGGCACAAAGTGAAAGCTGCGTGCTGGCACACCCATTCCCAGATGCGCCATATACAGCGCCGTGGCGAAGGCGCGAATATAAGTTGTCTTGCCGGCCATGTTTGGGCCAGTTAAAAACAAAACTCTGTGCTCCTCGTCGAGCTCAACAGGGTTTGCTACGGCGTTCTGCACGAAGGGATGTACAAGGCCTTCGGCATGCACCTGTAGCGGGCCTTCCTCGATGCATGGCAAGACAAAATTATACTTTTCGGTAACATCCGCCATGGAAACTAGCGCGTCGATCTCGTAGATTAGTTGCAACAAGCGAACTGTTGCTACCTTTTCGTGCAACCGAAAAACTTGATCCAGTCGCAAAATTTTCCAGGCCCAACTGCCTATTTCATAATCTGGAATTGCGGCCAATCTCGGTCGCTTTAACAGGTCTTTCATTTCTTCAATGAGAGGCCCTAACTCACCCACCGGTGATTCCAGCTCAGTCTGGTCTACAAACTCTCGTAGTACACGAATCAATGTGCAAGTTACCTGCACACCTAACCTGATTCTGAAGTAGTGCCTATTGTGGGTAGAGCGAAGTGAAAGAGCGCCAAGGCTAAATTCCACTACGTTATTCTGAGTCACGATTGGCAGAATATCGTTAGTATAATAATGCACACGGTTAGTGACATATTCAGGCAGCCTGGTAAAAACCTCCCGCTGCTGCGTTATGAACAAAAGGGACTTCTGCGTGGCAAGTATGCGTTCGCCACTCGACCAGGGATGCTCCATGCGTCGACGCAAAACTTTTGTTGCGCCCTCGGTGCGTGAAAGATTACAAAACTGAAGAAGAGACTTGCCGCCCGTTTCCGAGGTGAAGATTTCAAGATCTTTTAAGGTGTGTGTATCAAGAACCAGAGTGTCGGGTTTCACCTCAGTCTTAGGAGTGGATTGCGATTCTGTTTTGTAGCTTTTCATAGGTAGAATTTGTTGAATTTCCGTTCTTAAGCGAAAGCGCCACGCTTCACCACCAGACGTTTTATCATCAGCCCTGGCCACGATTTACTCACCCACTTAATGGTAAATCACGTTACCTCTTATCTTCGAACTAGTCGAGTGCCTGGCCCGTGCCTTCGGCAGTATGTTGAAGCAACACATATCGCCAAGCTATTATCTATCATTTATGATAGATAATAGCTTAATAGCTTAATAGCGTAGATTTATTATCATATTTGATGTTTTTAATATTTGGCTATTTAATGAGATTTTGTTATCATTCATGATAGATATTTAGTCTTTTTAAGCATAATCAATCATATTTGATAACATGAAAATCGCAGAAACAACACCACACAATACCGCCCTACATGAGTTGGGCCGACGCCTGGCATTACTGAGAAAACAGCAGGGCTTCACCCAGGCCAACATAGCCAATGAGGCCGGGCTAGGTGTCGCAACCGTGAACCGAATCGAAGCCGGACAAGATGCCCAGTTCAGCTCCTGGCTCAAGCTGTTTAAGGTTCTTGGCATCACCTCCCAACTAGACGTTCTGCTTCCAGAGGAAATTCTTTCTCCAATGGCCGAGGTTAAAAAACAACGCAGGCAAACCAGGGTTTCATCAAAAGGTACAAGCACCTGGGGCGATGGCAAGTCATGACCATGGCCACGGTTCGGCTATGGGGAACGACAATAGGTTATGTATCCATGGACCATGACGAGACCTTCGCTCGCTTTGAATACGACCCGGCATTTGTAGAAGCGGGAATCGATCTAGCCCCATTGATGATGCCTGCCAAAGCGGGAGTGATTTACCGATTCCCGGATATTCA
>NVVJ01000085.1 GCA_002402175.1 SAR86 cluster bacterium | reverse complement strand
CTGTTTCGTTTTTGATTTTTTTCATAAGTGGCACATTTGAAGTGTATATGAAGATTGTAGGGCTAAGTATTGGGTGTTGCAATAGGTATGGGGGAGAGGGATAGTTAGGGTAGCTAGCTACCCAAGAATTAGCTGGATTAAGCTCTTATTTAAATAGATCCGAGCATGGAGTGTACTAACGTGGCTCTAGGTAAGAATGACCCGATTCCGTCCCTGTTTATACATAGGCGCTGTGTTATTCAATGTTTTTAATGAATAAAAAACATTCCTTGTGATTAAGGCGAGAGCCTTTAATAATTATTATGAGATATATGCCTTCAAAAAAATATGTTGTTAAATGCTATGAAAATACTTTGTCCAAACAATCAAGAAACTGAGATTGATGATGATGTTTTTAGATTGGCTCAAAGCCTGGAACCGAACCTAGATAGCCATTTCAACTCGACGAAGCACACGCTAATTTTACGGCTTGACGAAATCGAAACCCCTGTTCGTAATCAGGGAGTTAAGCTATTTAGAAATGAAGGTACGGCCAAAGATATAATAAACGGTTTTAGGCGGCAGTCCGATATGGAGCCGATAGAAGTAACTAATCGAAACTTAAATGGTACCCATAATTACAAAGTTAAAGATGGGTACCACCGCTACTAGTTGAGCCATCTTGTTGGGTACACACATGTGCCTGTCAAAATAAACAATCTTGAAATGTCAGACCTTGATGGTTAAAGCTCAAGAATGCTTAAGAGGACACCCTCTTACTTCTTTTATAGGTAGTGGTAAATGGAGGACAGGTTTATTTTCTCCGTCCGGTCTTCAATTTAATCTTCTCATCATTAGAATTCAAAGCCCCCTGACTCAGAGTTAGCCTATTCTCAATGTCAGGATATTTTACACTCCTGTTCTGATTAGATGCGCGATTTCAACTGGCCTAACTATAGGTAACTGAATTATAACAACTAATATATTATGGCATCATAATTGCTGCATTAAGTTTGATGTTTTTATTTATGGCTTTAATTACATTCATGTTTTTCAAAATAAATTTGGTGAAATTGAAATGATACGGAAACTCTTAGCGAGTACAACAATGGCGTTGTCGTTAGTTAGTTTTTCTCAAGCAGTCCAGGCTAATGCGATCTCCTATGAAGCCGCTGTATTGGGCGATAACCCCCTTGCTTACTGGAAATTGGATGAGCTCACCGGTAGCACTGCGATTGACTCGGTTGGTGGATTCAATGGAACTATATCAGGGGATACAAGCGTAGGTAGCAGCGGAGCATTTTCTGGAAGCAGCTCATATTCCTTTGATGGTAATGGCGATTATGTTGAAATTTCAACGGGAACTTGGGGAGGCGGATCCAGCCTCACTGTCGAAGCTTGGTATAATTTGAACTCCGCCGGCTCGACCTTTCAATCAGTTGTAAGTGCTTTAACCGCAGATTTTGCCCACCTTCAAGTCTATACGGCCGGCAACAATGTGGCCTACACAAATGGAGGGGTAATTGTATTACCCATAGCGTCACCAATACCCCTCAATGAGTGGCATCACCTTGTCATGAGTATCTCGTCAGGGGACACTCGACTGTATCGTGACGGAGTGCAGATAGGGAGTTCCTCTGTAACATTTACCAGTATAAACCCCACCGGGGTGATTCGTTTTGGTAGTGGATATGCAGGCGGGCGATATCTGAGTGGTCGAATTGATGATATTGCTATTTACGATTCAGCCCTATCGGAGTCTCAGGTGCAGGCTCACTTCTCTGCGGCATCCGCGGTTGCGGCAGTCCCAGAGCCTGGAATAATAACTCTGTTGGGTATAGGCATTGCGGGTCTCGGATTCAGAAGAAGGAAAAAATTCAATAGTTAATACCTACGTTGTTAGAGAAGCCCCTTGAGAGGGGCTTTTTTATAGGTACTTTAAAAATAAATCAAAGGGGGAGAACTTTGGTTTGCGGGTTGTTCTGGGTGAAGGGCTTCTTTGAGTAGTTCGCTTTCATTTTTGATTTTTTTCAGAAGCGGTAAATCTGATGTATGTATGAAGATTGCAGGGCTAAGTACTGGGCGTTGCAATAGGTATGGGGGAGAGGGATAGTTAGAGATAGACTAGTATCCGGTGAGTTAGTCAGGCTCCAACTCAATGGGATATGAACATTCACTGCATTCGTGCATTCTAACAAGGCGTTAGGTTAACTCTAATTTTGAACATGGACTACTATATAAAAAGTGCAACAGAGACTGATATAGACTTTCTCCTTTCATTGCGAATTTCGACCATGGAGGTCTATCTGGCTGAGATGGGAATTCCAATAGATCAAGAATTTCATCTCGATAGAATAAGGTACAAGTTTGAGAGTGCGAGAATTATAGTTGTAGATTCTCAACGGATTGGTTTACTTAAATATTTCGCGAATGAAGAAAATTATGAATTGATCCAAATGCAAATTTCACCACAATGGCAGAACCGCGGTTATGGTGCAAAATTGATAGAAGTTGTACTAAAGGAAGCACGGAAAGCTGACAAACCGGTTATATTGTCAGTGCTTAAATCCAACCCAGCAAAGGGTTTGTACACCCGTCTGGGTTTTTGTGTGATTGCAGAAACCGAACAAGAATTTAAAATGAAGTTAGAGCCAAACAATCAGCCAAACAATCAGTGAAACTATCAGTGGAGCTATCAGTGGAACTATTAAAAGATCAGAGAGCTTTGATAATAAAATGATTCTCCAATAGGCTGGAGTAATTTGAGGGTTGAATAAGAATCAACGAGGGTAGGTTTATACTTTAGAATGGAAAAATATTTCTATCTCCTAAAACCCCCAGAGAAACCTCAATGAATAGAAGAACTAAGAACTTGTTATTGTCGCCTGGCCGCTTGTTGCGCAAATATTTCCGCATTTTGTTATGTGGCACAGTGCTACTAATGACAAATTCCTTTTCGCTAGCCCAGCAGAACAGCCCCGACAGACCTATAAGCTGGAATGGAGTGACTGCCCATAGGGGGTTCAGCGGAAAGCATGTCGAAAATACGTATCCAGCTTTTCAGGCGGCACTGGAAGCAGGGGTTGACTGGCTAGAGTGCGATATTTTTCTCACGGAAGATAATCAGATTGTTGTCACACATGACATTTCTACTATTCGTCTAACTGGCATCGATGCCGTTATTACTGATTTGAACTACCAACAAATTTTACAATTGGATACGGCAGTCGACTTTCGTAAACAGCACAATCTTACTATTGAAGAACTACCTCCTCAACGAATGCCTTTATTGGCAGAGGTGCTTGAGCTTGTTATTGGACAATCAACTAGCCGCTTATCAATTCAGCCGAAAGATGGTTCTACTGCGGCGGCCATTGCGCTAATCCAGACCATGGGTGCTGAAAAATGGGTGGGTTTTAACGATGGCAGCCTGGATAAGATGAAGCTGGTAAAACAACTGGCTCCGACTATTCCCGTATTTTGGGACAGGCCATCTTTGAATGATGTTGCCGATGATATCCGTATTTCACTTGAGAATGGTTTCGAATCTTTGGTATATAACGAAAACTCAATAACTTCGGAAGCGATTGATGATGTTCACGCTGCTGGCCTGGAGTTCGGGGTTTGGACTGTTAATGACCTTGATAGTATGCGCCGCTTGGTGAATATGGGAGTAGACAGGGTTTATACAAATTACCCAGATCAGGCATTAAAAATCTTTGCCGATGCCTATGAAAATTGAAGCACGATGTTTAAGAGCAGGTTTGACGAAATAAACAGAGGTCAGAAAACCTTGATTACTTAGTCTTCTATATCTGTAGACTTATAACTTACACTACTATCGATTTAAGAGGGGTTAGCTCATGGGAAGAACAGTAGTTTTTTTGGTGCTGGTTGCGTTTTTAGCGCCGCTTAATGCAGCTGAAGTTAATTTGAAGAATATCATGCGGGAGCTGGAAACTAATCTGCTCATAATCATTGAGTCTTTACTCGTAGATGATCGAGAGCAATTGGTCCTGGCGGCGAAAGAGATTGCACAACACCCACCAATACCTGTTTCTCAACGGATGCTCATTGCAGAAGAGCTGGGTGACGAGATGGCTCAATTCGCACAGTTTGATCAGGTGGTGCATTCACTTTCCTTAGAGCTAGAGGAAAGAGGGCTTTTAAATTCTGAGCCTGAACTTATTCGCCGCGTACAAGAAATATTAAGCGCATGCGTATCTTGCCATAGCGTGTATAAGAGCCGAATAGCTTCCGTGTTGGCGGGCCACTAATAAGTTATTAGCATTACGCGGTAAAAAGAGTCTTAACGAATTAGTGAGTTACTGATTACCTCCAATAAAGTCTCGCTCTATCTGCGGATACTCAATTCCTAATTGTTCCAGATAAGTATCGAAACGCGCAGGGTCATAATAAAGCTTTTCTAGCTGAGGTTTAAACAGCGCCATTATCTCTGCATTTTTCTCGATGGCGGGAGCGTCATCTGAGCCGATAAACGGCTCATACTGAACATCTTTCGTCTGTATGTCTTCGAAGTAGGTAACGGCATCAGCTATTAATGACTCATCCTGAAATAAATCTAACATGGTGGCAGCTACAACTTTGGCCCCGGCTGTTGCGCCTTTGTGTGCAATCGGTGTTGCCATGGCCATGGCACTGGACCAATGGTGACCTTGTAGGCCTCGCACGTTGGCGGGGTAACGCAGAGTGACGGTGGGGACATTCCAGGATATGTCGCCGATATCGTCTGACCCACCGGACACCGGGTTTTCTAATGGCACGCTAATGCCTGACAATTCTGTAGACAGACCTTGTGGGCTTTCGGAGCCCATTAAAGCCTGAAGTGCTTTGGCAAAACGTTGGTCGTCTTCGGACCATGTAGGTAAACCAACGGCCTTAATGTTTTCATTCATGGCCAGGGCGATAGGGCGATTAAAATGCCGTGGCCAGGCAGCGCCAACTATGCGGCGCTCGACCGTTGTGTCGGTCATCATGGCGGCGCCTTCGGCAACGCGCTGCAGAGTAGCGAAATTTTCCTGTATTTTTTCGGCGGTAATTTCTCGAATGAAATACCACACGCTGGCATAGGAGGGCACCACATTGGGTTGGTCTCCGCCATTGCTAATTACGTAATGGGAGCGTTGCAACGGATGTAGATGTTCGCGGCGATAGTTCCAGCCGACATTCATTAACTCGACAGCGTCGAGTGCGCTGCGTCCTTTCCATGGGTCACCGGCGCCGTGTGCGGCAACGCCGTGGAATATGTATTCCACAGACACCAGGCCAGTGCCTCGGGCATCGCCCCAGCTTACATTCATATTATTGGATACATGGGTGAACAGAACCGCGTCGACATCGTCGAACAAACCGTCTCGCGCGTACCATGCCTTGGTTGCTAGTAACTCCTCAGCTATACCTGGCCACAGTACGATGGTGCCGGGTAAATTTTCCCGTTCCATGATTTCTTTAACCGCCAGAGCCGCAACAATGTTTACTGCCTGGCCTGAGTTATGACCTTCGCCGTGCCCGGGCGCACCTTCGATCATTGGTTGGCGATAGGCTACTCCCGGCATTTGAGAGGCGCGTGGTATGCCATCGACATCGGAGCCAAGAGCGATAACAGGTTCGCCGCTTCCCCAGCTTGCCCACCATGCCGAAGGAATGCCAGATACACCGAGCTCAACATCAAAATCGTTTTCAGCAAGAATGTCAGTCAGGTAGGCCTGGGTTTCGAATTCCTGAAAACCCAGTTCAGAAAAGGAGAACAGTGTATCAACGATCTCCTGAGTGAGTTTTGATTTCGATTCTATAATCTCCGACAGTTCAGCCTTAAGGCCGGTAAACCGGTTTACGGCGGATGATTGAGCTATTGCATTTACGCTAATGCTGGCAATCAGCATTGAAATTAATAGTCGAATAGCAAACATGTTACATCTCCTAGAATTCTTATAGTGCATCAAGACTACGTGCTTTTATTCAAATCTGCTAGATGTACGGGCTTCTATTTTGAAAGGCGGGACAGGTCGTCGGGTGTGTCTATGTCCTGTAATATCCCCGGGTCATCAATTGTAATTCTCGACACGGATTCAGCATTGTTGTTGATAATGGATTTACCGCCGGTGTCGCCTTGCAGGCTCTTGAGTTGACTAAAGTAATTGTTTCCAAATGCAACCGGGTTGCCAGCTTTGGAATCGTAGGTAGGAATTATGATTTTGTTGTTGTTGAGCTGGCTTGCTATCTGGCGATAGGTTTCGGGTTGTATAAACGGCATATCGCCAAGGCATACCAGACAGCCGGCCCAGTTTTCTATTTGCTTTACAGCAAAAGAAAGAGAGGCGCCCATGCCTAGTTCTGCCTGTTCAAATACGATTATATCATTTGAGTATTTTGACAATGAGGGGGCAATGTCCGCGCGGCTAACAATGAGTATTTCAGGAATTACTGCGCTAATGTTTTTTAGAGTTTGCTGAAAAACGGTGTGACCGTTGTCGAGCTTTGCAAGTAGTTTGCTGCTGCCGAAACGCGTGCTATAGCCAGCGGCGAGTATGACCGCGCCGATTTCTTTAGACATAATCAGAAGGTAAAAAAATTGCGGCATGGTGCCGCAACCTAAGATTCAAATAAAGCTTAATGCAGAATTTTTGTAGTCTTGGAGCGAGGCATTGCTCCTTGTTGATTAATCTCAACAACAAAACTCTCCCGTTTATTGCTTTTGTCTGGGTTAAGTAAATTTTTTGCAGCTATTAATTCCCTTTTTTCGGCTAATTGCTGCGCCTCCGATTGAGCAGTCTGATTTTCCAGCTGTGCTTTTATCTGCTCGCTCAAATGCCGGCGCAGTCGATTGACCACGCTTGTCATTACTTCAATTGTTTGGCTAAGTTGATCTAGCGTCACTAAAGTGCGTTCTGGGTCTTCTTCTGTAAATTTATCGTCGCTCACTACTACTCCTGTTAGCAATATTGCTGCTAGCATTTAATCCCAGGTTAACGCGCCACCAGTTTGATATTCGATTACTCGAGTTTCGAAGAAATTCTTTTCCTTGCGCAAATCCATTATTTCCGACATCCATGGGAATGGGTTTTGCACATTTTGGAATTGCTCTGGCAAACCAATTTGAACCAGGCGTCGATTCGCAATGAACTGCAAATACTCTTCCATCATGGCGGCGTTCATGCCCAATACACCGCGCGGCATAGTGTCGCGTGCGTATTCAATTTCCAGTTGAGTTGCCTGTAGGATCATCTGAGTGGCTTGTTCTCGCATGTCATCATTCCAAAGCAGGGGGTTTTCCAGTTTGATCTGATTAATCATGTCGATGCCGAAATTCAAATGCATGGATTCATCGCGCAAAATATATTGAAACTGTTCGGATGTTCCTGTCATCTTGTTGCGTCTGCCCATGGACAGAATTTGTGTAAAACCGCAGTAGAAGAAAATACCTTCCAGGCAGCAATAAAAAGCAATAAGGTTTTTAAGTAGGGCCTGATCGTTTTCAATGGTGCCAGTATCAAATTTYGGATCGCTAAGTTSCTGRGTATATTTAAGYCCCCAGGAWGCYTTTTTGGCGACYGAAGGCACTTCRTGRTACATATTGAAAATYTCRCCTTCGTCCATTGAMAGTGACTCAATGCARTATTGATAAGCATGAGTGTGAATRGCYTCTTCAAATGCCTGRCGTAAAATATACTGGCGRCATTCWGGGTTGGTAACTAARCGATAAACCGCCAGTACMAGATTATTTGCTACCAGAGAGTCWGCGGTGGCAAARAARCCAAGATTRCGTTTAACAATTAAGCGYTCGTCGTCTGTCAGRCCATTTGGATCTTTCCAYAATGCGATATCCGCATTCATGTTWATTTCCTGTGGCATCCAGTGATTRGCGCASCCGTCCAGGTATTTCTGCCAGGCCCAGTCATATTTAAAGGGTACCAACTGATTCAAGTCAGCGCGGCAGTTGATCATGCGYTTATCGTCGACCTTGACTCGCGTTGCCGCACCTTCTAGTTCTTCTTTACCTGCTGAAGAATCCAGAGTTCCTAGTTCGCTAATAGCCTGTTGCAATGCCGTAGCATTTTGCTGCTCATTTTTGACGGCTGTTTCGGACTGAGAACCTATAATTGAAGCGCCAGTTGTTGCCGAAATACTAGCCGTTACCTGAGCCATTGGTTCGGTAACCGTTTTTTTCTCAGCTATTATTTTCTCAACTACAGGTTCTGCAACTACTGGCTCTTGTTCGGCCATTTTGACCGCAGGCATTACGCCTTCTTCCTGGTCAAATTCATCCCATGACAACATAGTTATTCCTCAACACCTTTTCTGCTTTCTTCTGATTTAATTTCATTTTTTGTCTGTTTATACCCTGCAAAGATTTACTGACATGCTTCGCAATCAGGGTCGTCCAGGGAACAAGCCATGGGCACTGGTGCCGCTTCACTCGACACCTTATTAAGGCTGTTGTCAGACACAGTCGACTTCTCTGTTGTTGTAGCCGCGAGTGCGCGGAGGTAATAAGTAGTCTTCAAACCCCGTAACCAGGCCATGCGGTACATAATGTCGAGTTTCTTGCCGTTGGCTCCTGCTACATACAGGTTCAATGACTGTGCCTGATCGATCCATTTCTGTCGGCGACTTGCGGCATCTACTAACCAGCGCGGCTCTACTTCAAAAGCGGTGGCATAAATGTGTTTGATGTCATCAGGCACCCGGTCGATCTTTTGTACACTGCCTTCGTAGTATTTCAGGTCATTAACCATGACGCTGTCCCATAGGTCCAGCTTCTTAAGGTCGCGAACAAGGAAGGGGTTTACCACGGTAAATTCACCTGACAGATTCGATTTAACGTAGAGGTTCTGATAAGTAGGTTCGATAGACTGCGAAACACCGCTGATATTGGCAATAGTTGCAGTTGGTGCAATTGCCAGTACGTTAGAGTTGCGCATGCCAGTTTGTTTAATGCGATCGCGCAGGCTGTCCCAGTCCAGGCGTTGCTCCAGGTTAATTTCTATATAATCGGCGCCGCGTTCTTCGCGCAACATTTTTAAGGAGTCAATTGGCAAAATGCCCTGATCCCAAAGTGAGCCATCATAAGATTCATAGCGGCCACGTTCTTCGGCTAAATTGGTTGATGCCTGAATAGCGTAGTAGCTGATAATTTCCATGGAAACATCGGCGAACTCAACGGCTTTGTCGGAAGAGTAAGGAATGCGTTGAGCGTACAAGGCATCCTGAAAACCCATGATGCCCATGCCAATAGGACGGTGTCTCAGATTTGAAGTTTTAGCCTGAGGAACCGAGTAGTAATTAATATCAATGACGTTATCGAGCATGCGCAC
>NVVJ01000084.1 GCA_002402175.1 SAR86 cluster bacterium | reverse complement strand
CGTCTACCAATGAGCAAGCACAGGCTTACTTTGATCAGGGCTTTCAGTTGATGTACGCCTTTGCAAAAAACGATGCGGCCCGCTCCTTTCAGGCCGCACATTTCGCTGATCCTGAGTGTGGTATTTGTTTTTGGGGTGAAGCATGGGCCTGGGGTTCTTATCTCAATGGCGCAATGAGTACGGCCGAAGCACCTAGAGCTTATCTGGCAATGCAACAAGCGCTGGCTTTGTTAGATACCGCTACCGAAAAAGAGGCCGATATGATTCGCGCCCTGGCACATCGATACATAGAGGATTTCGATCCAGCGACCAGACTTACACAGGATAAAGCCTATTCCGACGAAATGGCCGAACTCGCGCTGAAATACCCGGATGATTTGGACATAGGCACTTTATATGCCGATTCCTTATTTCTAATGGAAGAACGCCGAGGGTATCGTGACCTTGATGACCCCAACGTTATTCGTCTGCATGCTGCACTTCAGCGTGTATTAGACAAAGACATTCGCCACATTGGTGCCTGCCATCTACTTATTCATGCGACTGAGTCGACGCCAACACCTGAATTAGCCGCTCCCTGCGCAATCTATCTTGGCGCATCAATACCTGGCGCCAGCCATATAAACCACATGCCTAGCCACACCTGGAATGAAATGGGTCTATGGCATGACGCCGTACGCGCAAATACCCTAGCCTGGCACTCAGACCAAAAAGCGGCTATTGGTGAAGGTTTTGCTATTTATCCGACACACAATTTAACAATGCTTTACTACGCTGCCAGCATGGGCGGCGAAAGTGCTACCGCTATTCAGGCGGCAAAGGATTTAGCCAAGCTAAATAGCAACACGGCTATGCACATGATGGCCCTGATACGCTTTGGCCGTTTTGATGAAGTATTGGATATCACTGACAAGCCCAACGGCGAGATCAATGTAAGTATGTATGATTTCTCTCGAGCTTATGCAGCGCTGAAGACCGGCGATACAGACAAAGCCACTCAAATAATGCATGAACTCAAAGAGCTGACGGAAACCACAACGGCGCGCTTTCGCTTTCACGATGGCAAAGACATAGTAGGCACGCTGGCTGGAATACTTGAAGGCGAGATTGCCTGGATGGATGGAAATATGGAAGCAGCAGCACAAGCCTTCCGCCTGGCCACTGACTATTACGACAACCTTAGTTACGACGAGCCAGAACCTCTGCCCTTTTCTCCTCGCCACTGGCTAGGCGCGGCGTACATTAAACTGGGTGCTTACGACAACGCGGTAACTGAATACCGCATAGATATGCTAGACCACCCGCACAATATCTGGTCACTCTTTGGCGTACAGCAGGCATTGTTGTTGAAAGGCGAGTCCGATTCGCTAATCGATAGAGACCTTTATGAAGCCACTACCTACGCCGACATCTGGCTATCTGATAGTAAATTATAGTCAATTACAGTTACTTACAGCCAAACCATAGATTTCACATATGAATACAATGATGTCACTTATCCCCAAACGTACCAGGCTGCAACTTTTTGCTATCCTTGCTGTGTTTAACTCGGTGTCAGTATTAGTTACCATTAACGCTACTATCGCCAGTAGCACACGGATACGGACTCCAGCCTAATGAATATAGCCATCATAGTAATCGTCTTTGCTGCTGCCGCCGGAAGTGCCGTGTTGCCACTGTCAGCTTTAAGACATTGGGCGGGAAAATGGCGCCTGGTGGCCTTGCTGCCACTGCTTGTAGTGGTGATTTGGACGGCGGTGATTCTACTATCACGCAGTGTATCTCCGGATTCTCATCAGCTTTGGCCCTTTGAAATATTCACTTGGGCCATGATAACTATGATTTATATGGTCACTATGATGACTGCCAAGCGTATGTTCGAGAAAAAAGATGCCGAGAACGCGTCTTAACGTTGGTTAGTTAGTTGGTTAGCTGTCTACGGCTATAGTGTAAATCCCTTCCGTTTTTTGTCTTTTGGACAAACAATCTATACAATCACTTGTCAGTTTTGTGGTGTCTAGTATTTGGACGCCTAACAAACGCTTTCTTTTCTCCACCAACATGACGGCTATTTTCATTTATCTCCAAATTCTCCCTCTAAAGGCGTGATGTACAGGCACTTTTCCCTAGACTATCCAAATATTATTAGGCAATATGGTCATATAATTGACAAGAGATAGACTGTCTAATTATACTGTATAAATACAAGCAGCACTGATCTGAGAATAAAAATGCTAAACAGTAAGAAGTTGATAGAACTAACGGGGATTTCCCGCGCAACACTTAACAACTATGTGGCTCTGGGCCTACTCCCTAGCCCGGTAGTAAAAACCCCAGGACTTGATGAAGGTCGTGCTACTCGCCTGGGTTACTTTGAAGACAATGCTGTAGAGCGCATTAAGCAAGTACAGCAGATGAAAAAGACCGGCCTTACCATGGCCCAAATAGCTGGGGAGATAGGCGACAAACCTAAAGCCCCTGTCCGCAACATTACAGATAGCCCATCAAGTACTTACAGCGCGCTAGCAAGTACAAAACTACATTCAACGATTTCCTCGGAAGGTGGACAAGGATCGTCCACCAATTCTTCCATGAGAAAAGCGATAGCGTCTAGCCTGTCGTTTGATGGAACAATTGATGCCCTGCCCGGCCCCGCCTACATGGTGAATAATAATTTCGAATTGATCTGGTGGAATAACAGGGCACAGGACTCGTTTTTCAATAATGGCTTACCGAGTGACCTGAATTCGCGTAATTTGTTAAAGCTGCTTTTCGATACAGCCGCCGGTAAAGACATCGACAAAATACGCGAGCTACTTAAGCCACATCTGGCAGCTGGCAAGAAACGATTAAATCAGCAAGCCCTTATCAAAATTTATTCCGCAATGGACGCTCGACAGCTTTCGGTCCTGGAAGATCTGTACGACGACGTAGAACCTGTTGGCAAAGAGCCAATGATTCATTTCCCGATTATGATGGCTGATGAAAAAGAAGGAAAACTTAAACCTTACGACTTATACATTTGTTTTTACCGCGAAGGGATTTTCTTCGCTTACAGCCCTGTCGTCCTGGACAATGATTTCCTGCTGGAATTCCTCAGCAAGCGAAACCAGGTTATTCACGAACTACTTAAGAAACGTAAGCCCTATTTAACAGACGTAACGGTAATGGTTGCCGACGTACAGAACTCAGTAAAGATATGCTCAGAGTTACCTGCCGAAGAATACTTTGAGCTTATTAATAATATCTGGCAAGAGAGTGCGCCTATATTCAGAAAATACTATGGCACCTATGGCAAACACGCTGGCGATGGCATGGTGTATTACTTCTTTCCTCAACCAGACTGTGATTACAAACTAAATGCTATTCAATGTTCTTTAGAGCTGCAGGACATGATGAAACGCATTACTCAGCAGTGGCAGTCACGCAAAGGCTGGTTCAGTGATATTTTCCTTAACATTGGCCTTAACGAAGGTCAGGAATGGTTTGGTAGCTATCATGCTGGCGACCATGTTGAATTTACTGTGCTTGGCGAGACTATCAACTACGCGTCAAGAATAAGTGACTTCGCAAGAAATGGTTCCATCTGGGCAACCAAGAATATGTTAAACCAGATACCACAGTTACACAGAAAGAAAATCAACTTTGGAATTACGCGTAAAACTCACAACAACGAATCGGTTTTTGTAACCGATACCTACGCGGGTATTGGTGGACTACTGGAAAGTGAGAATCGCAGCATTGAGAAATTTAAAGATATTGAAATGATCCCGATCACAGAAATTCGGGCTATTAAGGATAGAGACTAAATAGATAGTACTTTCATGCTGTACTTGCCCTGTTTTACTAAAAGAGCTGTTCCAAAAGAAATGGGAATTAAATCAGGGCTGTATTCCCCTTTATAGAAACACCACCCCCACAATCAAAAACCCTACGCTGGCAATGCCGGCGCTAATCAGCGCGTAAGGCAGCTGAGTTCTAACATGGTCAATATGATCAGTCGCAGAAGCCATTGACGCGACCACTGTGGTATCGCTTATAGGTGAAGCATGATCACCAAACACAGCGCCAGATAGCACGGCCGCCAAAAACAAAGACGGATCGAGATYYAGCGATACTGCAATTTGCATGGCCAGCGGAATCATAATCGCAAAAGTGCCCCAGCTTGAGCCTATAGAAAASGCTATAAAACCGGATATAAGAAATAGAATGGGTAAYARCAGCGACAAGGGAATTGTTTCCTGCGTTAGCTGCGCCACATAWGCACCGGTRCCAAGAAGGTTGGCAACATCACCAAGYGCCARGGCAAATAGCAATATTATRGTTACCGGYARCAAGCCCCCTGCWCCTCGTAAAAACGTCTGCATTAGTTCTTCAAGGTTMARGCGCTTATGGGTTAGCACTAATATCCACGCCGTAACCAGTGCAGCCAACACYGCCCAAAGAACRGACTTAGAACCAGAACCYGCACTAAGRTCGCCATCACCGGTAACAAATAAACCCAAAGGCATACTGATAACTAGAACAGCAATGGGTAGAAGCATGAACCGGGCTTTGTCTGCATCGGTAGTAGTGGTATTAGTGGACAGTATTGCTGGGTCAACCATTGGCGTGGCGTTAGGCCACAGCACCTCACCAGATTGTGTTCTGGCTTCAGCCTTTTTCATGGGACCAATATCGACATCGCGCCATATCACAAAGGCGCTAAACAGAATTACAGTTATAGGGTAAAAATTGAAGGGTATCGCCATGATGAATACATCAATTGGGTTTTCGATAGCCGACGATCCAAGCAAGCTGATTATCACCGCTCCCCAGGCATTTAAAGGAATCATGACGCAGATGGGCGCCGAGGTAGCATCGATTATGTAGGCCAGCTTCTCCCGTGATATTTTGTAGCGATCGAACAGAGGCCGCGAAATAGCGCCGGCTATTAACAAGGTAATATTGGATTCAATGAACACCACTACACCAGTAAAATAAGCCAGCCATTTTGCCCTGGTGCCGTTGGTAACCCAGTTACGCTGCTCTACCATGCGAATAAAGCCTCTAACACCACCCACCTTCTCGATGGTGGCAATTAGCCCGCCTATTATTAGCGTGAACATCAATACTCGCGTATCACCGGCATCAGAGAAAACATTCACTATGCCATCCAGCGCCAGGCCGATTCCTGCAACGGGGTTTACCGATTCAAAAATACAGAAACCAATCCAGATACCGACACTAAGCGACAAAATAACCTGGCGAGTGATAATGGCCAGGGCAATAGCCAACAAGGGAGGAACAACGGATAACCAGCTAGCTTCGTACATCGATGAGGGATTCCTTGATAGAGCCCAAAACTGAGTGTGCTAGCAGTATAGAGAATCAAAGAAGATGGGGGAAATTAATTCACATAGAGCAATGCCGGTATTCACAGCCTAGGATTTAAAGGCGTACGGTCGTTATAGAATTGCTATCGCAGATCATTCTATGCAAAATCGACTAAGAACGGTTCACCAAGGCATTCACAAAAATGAAACCCACCATTGAATCATATCTGGCGTCCTTAGCTGATGATCGCCAGCCGGCAATGACTAAGCTTCGAAGCGCCATAGTCAATAATTTGCCCAGTGGTTTTGAGGAAATTATGGAGAATATGCCCAGCTATGTAGTCCCTCTTTCTCTATTCCCTGCTGGGTATCACTGCACACCCAATACTCCCTTGCCATTCATAAGCTTTGCATCACAAAAGAACTTCGTGGCTCTCTACCATTTCGGTATGTACGCCGACCAAGAATTGAAAGATTGGTTTGTTGCAGAATACCCAAAGCACATGAAGACAAAGCTGGATATGGGCAAAAGCTGTGTGCGCTTTAAGAAGCCCGATCAAATACCATTTGAGCTCATAGCCGAGCTTGCGGCCAGGCGAACCGTGGATGAATGGCTCGCCTGCTATCAGAACGTTAAGCCGCGTTAGTTGGTATTAGCTGAATTTATCTATTTCTAACACTCACATCGCCTACGCCAACTTCTATGTCGATCTGTAGGTCACCACTACCGTGGTAGTAGGACTCGGCACTTATGAAGCTGCGTTCGTTGTCCGTGCCGGTGTTATAACCTCGAATAGACGCGTCACCTACACCCGCCGAAAGATGAATTTCAGCATAGTCGGTATCATTAATACCTACTCTGGCGGCACCAACCCCAACATTCATCTCAAGGCTATTAGTAAAATCCCTGATTCGAACATCGCCAACACCCAGGTCGAGTTGTACGGCTAAACTGGCGGGTAGCATAATACGCCAATGCTGCTGAATCCGGCGTTCATCAATACCCAAGAACACATAAGAGCCACTGCCTCTTACTTCCAGCTCTACATCGCTGACATCACCCTTGCGAAATGAAAGCCAGCTGCGCTGCGACTCTATCCTGATTTCCAGCTGAATCTCATCGCCGTCGTAAACCTCAATTTCTACGTCCCCCACCGATATCTCGAACTCAACCGACTCAAGAGAGCTGGCATCGATGACACGAGAAATCGTTTTGCTGGAGGCAGCCACTGCTGCTGTGCTGAATAAAGACGCTGCTATTAGTAACGAAGCAGGAAATGTAAGCGAATGTGAGATTTTCATAGGGAACCCTCAAGTTTATTTGTACTCCTAATATAGACGCTACAAATACCCTAAAGTTACATTCAATTCAGGCTTTACATAAATATGTTCAACCCGCTGCACAAAATCATGGGGCTAATCACTCTATACCTTAAAGGGAGGAGTTTATGCGTTTTAGTTCTAGCCAACTAGAACGGTTGTTTGTCACACATCAGAGAGCTTTTTTTGTTGCCGCCTTGTCTATTACTCGAAGTCGAGCCGCAGCAGAAGACGCCGTACACGACGCCTTGCTGGCCGTGGCCTCTGTAGCAACAGAACCGGACGATCTAAAAGCCTATGTGTTTCGAGTAATTCGGAACAAGGCGCTTTTGTTCCTTAAACAGGGACGCATGGCGAGTGCCAATCAAACAGATCTGGAATTTATAGCCAGGGACTCACTGGATAAGCTTGATAGTGAGCAAACAGTTTTTATCACTCAGGCCTTAAAGCAGTTAGAAACGCTTGAGCTACATCACCAGCAAGTGTTGATTATGAAAATATTTGCTGATTTAAGCTTCAGAGAAATTGCAGAGATTATGGACAGTCCGCTTAACACAGTTACCTCATGGTATCGGCGCGGGCTAAAGCAGTTACAGGAGAAACTCGATGAACACGTCTGAATTAGAGAATGATTTAGAACAGAAATTAGGCCTGCTTAAACTAAGCAACGCTTCGAGCGAATTTGTCAGCAAGGGCACTGCACAACTACGCAGCACACAGCGCAGCGAATCAATCTGGTCACGTTGGCATGGCGGGCTGGCCTGGGCTGTATGTATTGCACTGGTAGTTTCTCTAGGCAGCAACCTTTTGCTATCTTCAAGAAGCAATATTAATTCATCGGCGGCCATTGCCGTAACCTTTCCCGCCGCTCCCACGCTGATTACTGCCTCGTTATTACCAGGTAGTTCAAGCGCACCTTCACAGGTTGTTAGTGTTGCAAATGACGATGTAATGTTCAGGTTTCTGTGCCTGACAAAAACGACATTACTAATGGACAATATTTTTGATTTGGGCGAACTAAAAGGGTTTGGTGAATGGGCTTATTTTGAAATACCTAACAACTATAAAGTAAATATTTCACTGCGCCCTCTTCGCGACTGGAAAACAATTGGCAACTTTGAGAACGGCAACATTCTTCTCGACCTGGGCGACGGACATCAAATTTCAATGACTGATGCCGGCATTGGTATCGCAAGTTTAAAACAAGGTGGTCCATTACCAATTTATGGAAATATCGAAACTATTGCTGCCAGCAATAGTTCTGAAAACGATTCTGAAAATGACGCAGATCCAAGACAGAGCAATTCACCATCGCCAGCCCAAAACCCAATACTCGCACAGCAGGGAATCAAACAAGCCAACCCCTACTCTTCAGTTAGCAATGTACAGGTGGGCGTAGATTCAATTCTGGATGCAAGAACGAGAAAATATTTCGGCGCATTTATTGATAACAATGAATGCGGTTAAAAGCACTAAATGTAATTAACAGATACTTACCAAAAGGATACAAGCCATGAGAATAAGAACACTGCTAGTTTCAAGTTTATTTGTAATGTTTAGTGCAGTCTTTGCAACATCAGCAATAGCACAAGCTGATAAATATATTGCTGGCACACATTACACAATTTTAGAAAACCCTGTGCGAACCGCGGATGACTCTAAAATCGAAGTCACCGAAATATTCTGGTACGGCTGCCCTGCCTGCTTCAACTTCGAGCCGCTTTTAAATGGCTGGGTTAAAAACCAGGCAGAGGATGTAAACTTCATCCGCTTTCCCGGCATTTTTAACGGCCTAATGAAAATACATGCCCAGGTATTTTATACGGCACAAAACATGGGTGTATCAGAGCTGGTACATGATTCGATTTTCGACAATCTGGTAGTACAAAGAAGGCAATTACAAACAGCAGATCAAGTTGCCGCCCTGTTCGCAAAACAAGATATAAATAGAGAGGAAACAGTAGCAGCCTTTAATTCTTTCTCAGTTAAAACAAAAACGAACCAGGCAGAGAAGCTGACAAACGACTACAGGCCTCGAGGAACCCCAAGTATGGTTGTAAATGGCAAGTATTCTATCTCTATAGGGGGCGCTGTAACCGGGCAACGAGAAATGTTAAGTATCGTTGATTTCCTTATCGAGAAAGAACGAAGCAGCTAACACCCAGACTAGCACCCAGAACTAGCCACCTAGGCGCAATCAATAACAACACTAAACCTTCTTAACAAACTCAGACTTAAGCTTCATGGCGCCGATTCCATCAATTTTGCAATCGATGTCATGATCGCCATCCACTAAGCGAATATTTTTCACCTTTGTACCAACCTTTACAACTAACGACGTGCCTTTTACTTTTAGGTCTTTTATCACTGAAACTGTATCACCGTCTTTAAGCACGTTGCCGTTAGCATCTTTAATTTGTGCTGCGGCTTCCTCCGCTGCCGTTTCTTCTTCTGTCCATTCGTGAGCGCACTCTGGGCATACCAACAATGCGCCGTCTTTGTAGCTATATTCAGAATTGCATTTGGGGCATGGTGGAATGTTGCTCATATTAAAGAGTTCGCTTTGGTGATTTAATTTCGGGAATTGTAACAGCTGTCATTTACTTTAAAGTAAACAAATTGTGAATACTCGCTTCTAATTTATTCTCAGTGCTAATGGCAGTGTTCCATTGGGTTAATGTTACCCCCTCCTCCCCTCTAAACCCTTATTGAATACTATACGGGATTCCCGTATAGTTCATAAAATGAAGACAGTGATAGAAACACCAACATTCACCTACCAAGCTGGCAAAATTTGGACAGAAGAAAACAAGGACGAGTTTATTAACTTCATTTCCTCAGACCCGACAGCAGGCGATCTAATTACTAATTCAGGCGGAGCAAGGAAAGTACGCTGGAAATCTAAAAAAGGGGCAGGAAAAAGCGGTGGCGTTAGAGTAATTACCATCACCGAAACAGAGGACGCAGTAACCCTAATTGCTATTTATAGAAAATCACAGGTTACGACTATAAAAGGCCATGAGATTAAGGAGATGAACAAATGACCAAAAAACCAAGTATCGAAGACATGGTAAAAGCTATTGAGGCTGATGCCGGTCAAACTATCCCTGGGCTGGCTGAATCTATTGCTGAGTCCAGAACTGGAGCAGGAATAACCCACTCACCTGATCAAATCATGCTTAAAGCGGCCAGAAAGGTCACAGACATGTCACAACCAAAATTTGCAGACTGGCTTGAAACCCCTGTCGGAACTCTTAGAGATTGGGAACAAGGGCGCTCCGAAGTACCAGGAGCAGTGAAAAAGCTACTTCAGATCACTATTTCTCATCCAGAAATTGTCGCCGAGTACAGCTAATCACAGATATAAGCGTTCGACCCAACAGGAATCACCTCCCATGCACCAAAGAAACAACCGGCGATCCGGGGACAGACTACACTTAAAGATTTATACGAACTTAGAACGTAGACTTTCCTCA
>NVVJ01000016.1 GCA_002402175.1 SAR86 cluster bacterium | reverse complement strand
TTGTCTCTAACAGTGACCTTTTTGGGTCAGGTTGTTGCCCGGTTGGAAAGGTGGGATAAATTCGATGCGCTGTACTGGTCCTTCATCACGGCAACTACCGTGGGCTACGGTGATATTCGACCTTTAAAGCGTTCTTCCAAAATCATATCTATATTCATTGCGTTTACCGGCATCATGTTCACCGGAATAGTCGTGGCCATTACTGTTGAATCCACCAGAGTGGCTTTTGAGCAGCATGTCGATCAGACAGTGATTGACGAGCTTGAAGAGCAATTTCAATAACTCTTATTTCCCCTGTTCCATAACCTTGCAAACTTACTAAAAAATAGAAGGCGGCTGTTAAGGCTGGTCAATTATCTTAAATTCTCTACAATACGGCGGTGGAGTGTTTACTATGTTAAACATGGATTTTTCAAAACAGATTGTCATTGATACTAATCGACAGGATTGGGTAGACAGTCCAATGCCTGGTGTTAATCGCAAACCGTTAGCCAGGGAAGAAAAAGAAAGAGGACATGCGACTAGTATTGTTCGGTACGAGCCGGGGGCGAGCTTCTCTTCCCATGACCATCCTTTAGGTGAAGAAATTCTTGTTCTTGAGGGAATATTCTCTGATGAAACCGGCGATTATCCGGCGGGGACTTATTTCAGAAATCCGGAAGGGTTTCGTCACGCGCCCTTTAGTAAGGATGGCTGTGTGATTTTCGTCAAACTGCATCAGTTCCAGACGGGGGATAATTCACGTATTTGTATCGATACCAAAACCGCTACGTGGCAAAAAGGAATCGGTGGTCTAATGGTAATGCCATTACATGAATACGGGTCTGAATCTGTAGCGCTTGTTAAGTGGCCTGCAAATGAACGATTTCAGCCTCATACTCATTTTGCTGGTGAGGAAATTTACGTGATTAGTGGCGAGTTTATTGATGAGCATGGCAGGTATCCAGCTGGCAGCTGGATTCGAAGTCCTCATATGAGCCAGCATGACCCTCGTGTAGAGCAGGAAACCATTATCCTGGTCAAAGTTGGACACCTACCAGTCGAATAGAGAGCTAGAGCTACCTGCTTTTCAGCATTTCATCCAGATGGCTAGTATTTGCTACAATAGCGCATCAACGTGGATGATCTAGAGCCTCTCAACATAATGAAAGATCTATTTAAGCTAAAAAGCTCAAAAAAAATTAGTCAGAAAACTGATCAGCAAGTAGTTTCCAGTAAGCAGGACGTACAGCAATTTCTGTCAAAAGTTGCTGCCATGCCAAAAACCACAGGCGATTCTCGATTAATCTTTTCTTTGGACGCGACCGCCAGTCGCCAGTCAACCTGGGATGTGGCGAGCCAACTACAAACTGAAATGTTTCTTGGTGCGCAAAGCCTGGGTGGCCTCAATGTTCAACTATGCTATTTTCGCGGCTTTGCTGAGTTCTTTAACAGCAATTGGCAAAGTAATGGTGACGACTTACTAAGGATTATGTCAGGTATTAGTTGTCAGGCGGGAGCGACTCAGCTTCAGCGATTACTGCAACACGCGATCAATGAAAACACCAAGCAAAAAATAAAATGCGTTATTTTTATCGGTGACGCGATGGAAGAGAATATTGATGTTCTTGCTCAATTGGCTGGAAAACTGGGTTTGCTAAATATTCCTCTGTTTATGTTTCAAGAGCGCAATGATCCCGTAGCCAGGCAAGCCTTTGTGGAAATGAGTCGTTTGTCCGGTGGGGCCTATTCCCAGTTCGACAGCGCCAGTGCAGATCAATTGAGAGATTTGCTAAAGGCTGTGGCCATATACGCAGCAGGAGGGCTAAAAGCATTGCAGGATTTTAGCAAGCAATCTAACAAATCTGTAAAATTGCTGGAACAGCAATTAAAGTCTTAGCAAAAATCGGATAAAACAGGCACATGATATTTCGCTTACTACTATTGATTATGCTTCCTGTTATGGCCTACTTTTTCGTAAGGTCAATTGCTCAACGTTATTCTCTTACTCCTAGACAAAACAGAATGCTGTTCTTCTTTGTAGCGACACTACTTGTTATCGGCGTACTAATAGCCATTGGCAGATTGCCTGTGCAATTCATTTTTGCGCCCATCGGCGTTGCGGCGACATTTTTGTTACGAATGCTACCGACTCTGCTGCGTTTATTACCAATGTGGCAAATGTTTAAGAATAAAACAAACTCGGCAAAGCCAAAAACTGCAGGTCAAGTTTCAACTATTCGCACCGAGTTTCTGGAAATGGAATTGCAACACAGTGATGGCGGTATGGATGGCGTAGTTCTAAAGGGTACCTTTGCCAAGCAACGGCTGTCGGCACTGGGCCTTGCCGAATTGAAAACCTTGTATGGAGAATGCAGTATTGACGCAGACTCACGTCAGGTTTTTGCAGCCTATATGGACAATGCACATGCAGATTGGGTAGAGCAGATGGGACAGACAGATACCAACGTTGAATCTCTCAGTGAATCTATTATGACGAGAGAATTAGCGCTGGAAATTCTTGGTATCAATGAGTCTTCTGGTCGGGAAGAAATCACCAAAGCTCACCGAAGTTTAATGCAAAAATTACACCCCGACCGCGGCGGCAGTGATTACCTGGCAAAGAAGATTAATATGGCCAAAGATTTTCTAATGAACGATCTTTAATCAGATGCCTTAACCCGCTTTCTTCTTGTTGAGAAATGCCTGCATAATTGCCTGGGCTTCAGGTGTTTGCAGCAATGTTGAAAACTCCTTAAGTTCCACTTCAATGGCCTCAGGCACTTCGTTTGTTATAGTACGTTTCATTAATTGTTTGCTGGTTTGAACAGCTTGCGGTGGTAATGCGGCGAGCTCTTGTGCCTTGCTGCTCGCATGAGCGAGGTATTGATCTTGCGGCAGAACTTCATTAACAATTCCGTACTCGCAAGCTTTGCTAGAACTGAAGCGATCACCAAGTAACAATAATTCAGCGGCTCGAAGATAACCAATTTGTCTCGGCAATAAATAACTCGACGCTGCTTCGGGACATAGGCCTAGTCGGGTGAATGGCAGTTGTAGAAAACAATTTTCCGAGGCGTAAACAAGGTCGCAATGAAATAGAAGTGTCGTGCCTATTCCTATAGCCAAGCCGCTAACGGCAGCGACGATGGGTTTGCGCGAGTCGTTAAGAGCATGCATGAAATTAACCGAGGGCCGGTCGGTTGGTTCCGCTGAATCGCTATTCACAAATCCATTTACATCATTGCCACTAGTGAAACAGTCATCGACTCCACGAATTAGTATGACGTTGATAGCTTCTGATTCGTTTGCCAGTTTTAAGCCATCAGCAAGTGCGTTATACATGCCGGGAAGTAGCGCATTCTTCTTCTCAGGTCGATTAATCTGTATGACAAGTACCTTGCCATCCACGCTGTAAATTACATTCGGGTCTTTAGATTCAAACATGACTTAATTCCGCTGGGTTGATAATGCCAGGTTGATAACTGGATTGATAAATAGCTACAAGTCATTTTAGTAGATATGTCCATTAAAGTAGAGAATTAATAAGCTTCCATACCTGTTCTTTCCTGTTAGTTAAGCGAGTGTAGCTGAGATTCCCATCTAACCCTATAAGTCCTGGCCGAGAACAGGTGCAATATTGCTACTCGGAGCCTTCACGATAGCCCAAATCTAACGGAATAAAGTGATAGAATAGACCACTGTTAAATTTCCTGAGGGTTGCCGGACATGACTTTAATCCGCAATGAAGATGTTATTCAAAGTGTTGCCGACGCTTTGCAGTACATTTCTTACTACCATCCACTCGACTTTGTTAAAGCTGTGCATGAGGCCTATGAAAAAGAGGAATCAGAAGCTGCCAAAGATGCCATGGCCCAAATTCTTATCAACTCACGCTTGTGTGCTGAAGGTAAGCGTCCAATTTGTCAGGACACGGGCATTGTTACTGTATTTCTGAAGGTAGGAATGGGTGTGCAGTGGGAAGGAGACATGTTGCTTGCAGACATGGTTAACGAAGGTGTGCGCCGTGCGTATTTGAACCCCGACAATATATTGCGGGCGTCTATTCTGAGTGATCCAGCAGGAGCCAGAATTAACACTAAAGACAATACCCCAGCCGTTATTCATACGGAGATAGTAAAAGGCAACGAGATTGAGGTGAAGCTGGCGGCAAAGGGCGGCGGATCAGAAAACAAAGCGAAACTGGCGATGCTTAATCCAAGTGACAGCATTGTAGACTGGGTTGAACGAACTCTACCTACCATGGGTGCGGGTTGGTGTCCGCCAGGTATGCTGGGAATTGGTATTGGCGGCACGGCAGAGAAAGCCACTTTGCTAGCTAAAGAGTCGCTAATGGACCCTATTGATATTCATGAGTTACGTGAGCGTGGCCCGAGTAACCGCGTGGAGGAGCTGCGCCTGGAAATTATGGACAGAGCGAATTCTCTTGGCATCGGTGCCCAGGGTTTGGGTGGTCTTACTACTGTAATGGATGTAAAAATCATGGAATATCCAACCCATGCCGCTTCATTGCCGGTGGCAATGATTCCAAATTGCGCGGCAACTCGCCATGCGCATTTTACTTTAGATGGCAGTGGCATTGCGGAATTTACGCCACCGAGTCTTGATGAATGGCCAGAAATTAGTTGGGATGTAGGCCCAAGAGCGAGGAAAGTAAATTTAGACACTGTGACAGCAGACGATATAGCTGCTTGGCAGCCAGGGGAAACTCTGCTGTTGTCTGGCACTATGTTGACAGGTAGAGACGCCGCCCACAAACGGCTGTTGTCCATGTTGGATAAAGGCGAAGGTTTACCTGCTGGCGTTGATTTTAAAAATAAATTTATTTACTACGTCGGCCCGGTGGACGCGGTGCGTGATGAAGTAATTGGCCCGGCTGGCCCCACAACAGCCACGCGCATGGACAAGTTTACAGATTCTTTGCTAGAGAAAACTGGCTTAATTGGAATGATTGGTAAGGCTGAGCGAGGGCAAATCGGGATTGATGCAATCAAGAAGCATAAGGCTGTTTATCTAATGGCAGTAGGTGGTGCTGCGTACCTGGTATCAAAAGCTATTCGCAAAGCAAAAATAGTCGCCTTTGAAGACCTTGGTATGGAAGCCATACATGAGTTTGAAGTCGATGAAATGCCAGTAACCGTAGCGGTAGATGTTAACGGTGTTTCTGTACACCAGACAGGGCCCGCTATCTGGAAAAAGCGTATAGCAGAAGAACATGCCATTAAGGTGACGTAGTAAGTAGTTTACTCGTCACACATGTCCTCATAACTATTGTCGATTTGCAGTGATATTTTTGGTGAAACTCCGTCAACGGAAATATTGCTTTCACCAATTTCTATGGAATCATCACCTAGAACATTGTGATCGAAACGGTATATTGTTTGGTTGTCTCCTTCCATAGCCGCACAGTCGTAAGCCGCTGTATTTTCTTTTACCGATTCGTTAACAGTTTTGTAATTGCTTAACGCTTTTGACCCATGTCGTTTCAGCAGCATTTTCTCGACTATATGTGGGGCGAGAATCGATGCGCTGGCATTATTGCCGCCGAAGCCTTTCGAGTTAATAATAACGGCGTCCATACCCTCGCTACCTACTTCCTTGTGTTGCATCAGAAAATCAGTTTTCTGCTGATGAACATCCTCAGCGATTTCATCTACGGTTAGAATGCCCGGAATAATACCGTCGGACCAGATTCCAAGACTAGCTGCGAGTTGGTCGCCAGCGGAAGAGGCGAGAGAGTGACCTATATAAGATTTAATAGCCGTTATTGGCCAATCTTGAATTGAAAAAGCTTCAGCAACACGATTTAAAATTTGAGATTCAGTCTGTCGATTCTGCAAGGTGCCAGTGCCGTGTGCTTGCACAAAGCTGCGTTGTCTTAAGCCTTCGTCTCCAATAATATTTCTGGTGGCGGCGGCGGCTTTCGCCATTGATATATAGTTTCCAAGGCCCGGGCTGGCTATTGATTTTTTATAGCCATCGGCGTTGATAAAAACCTCATTAATGCCGCCATATATATTGGCTCCCAGTTCGAGAGCAAGTTCGTCATCGAACAATATTATGCACTGAGCTGATTCCGCCAGCGTAAAGCCAGCGTTGTTACCAAAGGGTCTGCAGGCGCGTCGAAAATCTGGGTCCTGGTCTGATTTGAGATTGTCCAACTCGCGCAGGGAAGCATCATCAGCCAGCGCTCCCATTGTGGCGAAGCCATCGAATATCTCTGGAACTAACGGTGCCTCGCTGGTACCAACAATAACAACACGGTGAGTGCCGGACTGTATGTCTGAGATTCCCTGCCTCAGGTTGTAGAGAAAGGTTGCGCAAGCGGCGACATTGGTGCCAGTTGTCCCTAAATTTCCTAACAAATAGGCATTGATAAAATCGGCAGGCATTTCGGCATAACCCAGAGGCAACTGCTTTGAGGTTACTTTTTTGCCGATTAATCTGGCCTGCATCATGCCGCCATAGCCATTGTAATCCAGTTGGCTCATACCACTGCCGGCATACACGCTAATCTGATCGGGAGCAACTTTTTGCCGCAGAACTTCCCAGTCAATGCCTAGTGAATTAATAGCATCTGATGCGGCAAACACAGTAAGTTGTAATCCGCGTGGGTGATTTCTTGCAGGATAAAGAAGGGCAGGATCAAACCCGGTTGGTAGTTGCCCGGCACTATTAACAGCTGCTTTACGCGTGCATTTAAACATCACTTCAAAACTGTCAGTAACTCTAACGCTAAGCTTGTCTTTTTTGTCTGGGCCGGTTTCAGTAACGACCCAGCCTGGAGGAACAGGAGAGGGTAGGTCTTTACGACGTATCTCAAAATGAAGCGAGTCGTCGCTAGCAGGCGTTAGTTTTGCCTTTTTATGATATAGGAGTTCAGCCGGATCGAATAAGTTTTGCTCCAGGCGGCGAATTAAAGTTCCTTGATCTAACGATTCTGAAATTTGCCTGATGTAGCTATCTAATTCGACCGTATCGCCAGCGGCATCTATCCAATTACCACTTTGTTTGCTTAACCTTCCAGTTAACGCAGCGAGGCTATGGTAGGTTTGCTGAACCTGAGCTGGTGCAAGAGCGTCAATTACCATGCGTCTATAGGCGTGATGACCGGAGCTGCGTCCTGCTGCGTTGATTCCACCAAACCCTGCTATTACTGGTAATCTTGCCATATTAAGTATGTCGTCCAAATCACTATGAAGTTGGTAGGACTATAATCAATTAATGTACTGCAGTGAATGTCATATTGGACACTAAATATGGCATATTAGCCACAAGGATTTGCTAAGCTCTTGTTTAAGTTCCTATCCAAGTTCCTATAAAAGCGGTTTAACACCTTTCTATAGGAGGCTATCTGGCTTTACCATTTGATTGCGTGAGAGCTTGCATAAACGTGTGGCCCCACATAGGATTGCTCGAACTTGAGAGAAGTTAAGAGACGTTATAAGAATTCAAAATAATCGGGAGGCTTCATGAAAACCAATAAACAGATCAATAAAAAGACCAATAAATTACTAGGCACAACCCTGCTGATCGCAGCGTTAGGCTTTGCCAGCTCAGCCATAGCACAAACTGATTTTTCCAGTGTTCAAATTCAAACAATTCCCGTAAGAGGCAATATCTCCATGCTAATGGGGGCCGGTGGCAACATAGGCGTTTCAGCAGGAGAAGACGGCGTTCTGATAATTGACGATCAATATGCCCCTATGGCGGAAAAAATCCGCGCTGCACTTGGTGCGCTAGGTTCTGATACGCCAGAATTTTTACTGAATACGCATTTTCATGGTGACCATACAGGTGGTAATGCAGATTTTGGTGTGGCCAGCATTATTGTTGCGCATAAAAATGTACGGTCTCGTCTGGTGGCTGGAGATTCGGCAGCATCCTCTCTGCCGGTAATTACCTTTGATGACAACGTGACGGTTCATTTCAATGGCGAGGATATTACCCTTATCCATATGCCGCGTGGACATACTGATACAGACAGTGTCGTCATGTTTGCTGATTCGAATGTAATTCACATGGGTGATCATTTCTTTAACGGTGGCTTTCCATTTGTTGATATGTCCAGTGGCGGTACCGTGCAGGGATATATTAATAATCTGGAGAAAGCACTGTCCTGGATTGACGATGATACTGCTGTGATTCCAGGCCATGGACCACTAGGTAATAAAGCGGACTTAATGAATTTTTACAATGTTGTTAAAGATACCTCTACTGCGATAAGAGTAAAGAAGTCGCAACAGCAAAGTAAGGAAGAGATTGTTGCCGCTGGCCTGGGTGAAGAATACGCGTCCTGGGGAACAGGTTTCATTAACGAGCAGCGCTGGATCGAAACTGTGTTTGATAGCTACGCTAGATAAGCAAGTTAATAATCGGAGATAGCCCGTTGATTGAATTCGGCGGGTTAAATTTTCTACTTGAATAAATCTGATGATTTTTACTATCGCATGCAGAAAATGCATGAGGCTTTGGGTATTTCCGTAGACTACGCCAAAGAGCACAGACTACCCTTGTGCCGTGAACCTGAAAACCTGGTGGATACAGAGCTGGACTTCTATCAGCGACCACAAAAACTCACACACGACGCTTTTAAAGCCTGGACAAGCATGAAAGCTGCTGCGACAGAGCAGGGGATTTCATTGTTTCTTATTTCCGCGTTTCGTGGCTTGCAATACCAACACGACCTGATCAAAAGAAAGCTGGAAAAAGGGCAGAAAATCGAACAAATTCTAATGGTGAATGCCGCCCCCGGATTTAGTGAGCATCACAGTGGATGTGCGGTGGATGTGGGTACTTTAGGCTGTGATGCATTAGTTGCTGATTTCGAAAATACTGATTCATTTCAATGGCTTGAATCGAAAGCAAGTGCTTTTGGTTTTATCATGAGCTACCCGCGCGACAACCCTGTAGGAATCGACTATGAGCCCTGGCATTGGTGTTTTCACAGTGAGGGCAAGTAGATTTAGACAAACGCATATGAAAGGGGTAATCTAGAAGCTGCACTACAAGGAGAGGGAATGTTGGTAAATTTTCACCCGGTGCTCGCAAGACCGCAAACTCTAGATACCCATCTTTTTAACCTCTGGGTATTTAGCTCCCCAACTCAAACTCAATTTTCTTCTTTTTTTTGTCGCTTACATTCAGCGGTTGGCCGTGTACAACATTTAAATTTCATATCTCCCACCCATATTAATTGCAAGGCAGGCTTGTCGTTGCTTTCGATATGTTGTGTGGGTGGGACTATCTTGAGTATTTTAAACGGGGAATGAAATCAGACGAAAAATTGAAAGCTTTAATTGATTAAGAACAATTCATTAATATTCGAAGGAGGTAACAATAAACTAGGTTCGTGAATGTGTAATTTGTCATTTGAATAAAATCAGGAGAAGTACTTTATGACTAATGAAATCCAAGTTGTATTTCACAATATTGATCAAACCGATGCTCTAACAGAAGCAGTTCAGAAACGTATTCAGAAACTGTCACGCTTTTGCGACCAGATAATCAACGGTCGTGTCGTGTTAGATTCGCCACATAACAACCATCATAAGGGCAGGGTGTATTCTGTCAGTCTGGAAATTCATACCCCCAACCTGGAAGTGCGAGTCAATCAAGATCAGCATGATAATCATGCTCATGAAGATCTCTATGTCGCAATTAGAGATGCATTCAATGTTGCCGAAAGACAACTTCGTTCGGTAGATAAAAAGCACCGTGCTGATCCATCACAGATGGGCGCGGAAATGGCCGAGCAAGATGAAGAATTCGATGATGAGGCTGCCGCATAAGGGATTTATGAAATGACAACAGAATCAACAGATAAGGACGTCGGTAATCAGCAATTGGAAATCGAGGCAGCTACTTTTAAAAGGCTGTTAGAGCATTTGGATAATCACAAAGATGTTCAAAATATTGACTTGATGAACCTGGCAAGTTTCTGCCGCAACTGCCTTTCGAAATGGTATCGGGCCGAGGCGCAGGCGCGTGGCCTCGATATAGACTATGAGAGTGCAAGAGAAATTGTTTACGGCATGCCGTATTCGCAGTGGAAATCTAAATATCAATCGGAGGCTACTGCTGAACAGTTGCAAAAATTCAAGGAGCATTCAAACTCGTAATTATTCTTAGGTATTCACAATCTAAACAGCGTTACAGCTAATCCCGCAGCAGCCATTTTATGTATTAAATTGGCTGCTGTTTGCTTTCTGCCAAAAATAGCTTGTTTCGAACCAGGCTACGGTATTCGTTTGGTGTAACAGAATTAATATTTTTGAACAAACCGGTAAAATAGCTGACGTCCTGGTAGCCAACCAGATCTGCGATCTCTGAAATAACCAAATTACTTTGCTTTAATAACTCTTTGGCGTGATCTATGCGTAGTTCCTGTAAATACTGTAGTGGCGTTGTGTTTGTTGCCAGTTTGAACCGACGGTTCAATGAGCGCACGCTAAGCTGAAATTCGCCGGCTAATTTACCAATCTGTATAGGTTCCTGAAAATGATCATAAAGCCATTCCTGAACCTTTATGATCTCCTCGTCGTGGTGAGTTCTCTTCTGATCCTTGTGTAGTAATAAAGACTCGAAAGAGCGCTTTAACTCGTGGGTAAATTGCCGGGAGATTTCGTCGGCGATGGACTCTCCATAAAGCTGCTCGACAAAATACAGCATGACGTCTCGAACAGCGTTTACGCTGCCAGTACAGAACAGCTTGTTGGCACTGGTAATAAAGCGTTTGCGCTGCAATTTAACTTTTGGATATTGCTGTTGAAATTCATCGAAGAAGCGCCAGTGAGTAGTGGCTGCCTTGCCATCAAGAAGGCCTGCTTCGGCAAGAAAATAACTGCCGGTGACGGTTGAGCAAATTGTGCTGCCATTAAGGTATTGTGTTTTCAGCCAGTCGCGCATTGTGGTTAGTTTCTTAACCGACGAACGAGGGTTGCCCCATACCCCCGGCACAAAAATCAAATCACTTGCGGTAATATCCCAAAGGTTGCTGTTGCACTGAATGCTTAGCCCGCCGCTTAAAACAATATCTTTACTGGAACTACCGGATGCCAGTTCAATACTAACAAGCTTGTTTAGCTGTCTGCGCGCTTTAGCTATGTCATTAGCGGCGCTTAGCATTTCCAGAGGAATAGTGACGGTTGATCCAAGAGCCTTGGGTACCGCAATAATTGTTACGTGTTTCATGGTAATGGAGAGAGACTAATAGTCGATTGCAATAACATAGTATTGTTTTACACCATCGGGCGAATTTATTTCAACTTCACTGTCAATTTCTTTGCCCAATAATGCCTTGCCTAACGGGGCGTCGATGCTGATATAGCCTAGCTGAGGATCTAGCTCATCAGGGCCAACGAGACGATATCGAAAGGATTGAGCATTCTCATCTTCCAGAGTGACATAGGCACCAAAGAAAATTTTACTTCTGTTATCTGGAGGTTCCGAAACTACCACCATTTCTTCAAGCCTTTTACCAAGGAACCTAACTCGGCCATCTATTTCTCGTAGTCTTTTTTTGCCGTATATATATTCCGCATTTTCTGAACGATCTCCCAGAGCGGCGGCATCCGAAACAGATTGTGTAACCACCGGGCGTTCTACCTTCCAAAGCTGATGTATTTCAGCTTTCATTTTTTTCTCGCCTTCGGCAGTGATGTATTTTGAGCCGGGCTTTCGCGGCGGTCGATATCTACTCATGGTATTAGTCTCTATTAAGTTTTCAGCTTATACGAACGGACTAAAAAGTACGACGGTGCCATTCGACTATTCCACGACCAATGATCTGCGGATTATCTTCCTGAATATAATGAGTGCCGTAGCCGACAAACTGAATTTCTACATTGCGATAGTTATCTACCATCCATTGAGCGCGCTCGGCATTGATCATCACGCCAGGGTCTGCATATTGTACAAGCTTTGGAATTGGCGATTCTTGTAGCCATTTGCCAATATTCTCTATCACCACAACATTCCGCGCAGGCTCCCCGGCAATAGGCAGTTCGTTCGGCCATACATAAATCGGGAATCGAGTGTCGGCAGACAGGAACGGAGCGCGATAGACATCTTTTTCAGCATCACTAAGAGAGCGTGTAACGGCACCAGTCAGCAGAATTCCCTCTATAAACATATTTTGTTCAATAAGAAGCTCCTTTCCGGTTTCAGGGTTACGGAAGCTGCTAAAAAATCCTGCATTGTCAGTTGGGAATGCTGGAGGAATGAGGGCCTCCATCATGACGATACCTTTTACATTGCTGGAATTCTCCATGGCGTAGTTAAGCCCAAGCACCGAGCCCCAGTCATGAATAACCAAAATGATGTTTTCTAAGTCAGTTTTTTCAATGAACTCTTCAATGTACTGGTAGTGGGTTTGGAAAGTGTAGTCCAGGTCAGTGGGCTGGTCGGATTTTCCAAAACCAATATTATCGACGGCGACAATTCGATTGCCTGCCTTAACGTAGGGCATGATATTGCGCCACAGATAGGAGGATGTTGGATTGCCGTGAAGGAATAGAAATGTATCCCCATCACTATTGCCTTCATCAATGTAGTGTAAATTGTGCCCGTTAACTTCAATAAATTTTGATTGAAAAGGGAATTCAGCAGAAAAGACGCCCTTTCTTGGGTCCGGTGCCTGAGCGACTGAAAAAGAGGAATACAGAACAAGAGCAAAAAAAACCGGCAGCAGGGCGCTAAGCTTTTTGAATATAAGAGGTGTATGTGTCATAAGGTTTTCCTGTTTCAGCTAAAGGAATATTAGTAATGTGAGCAAAGCTAAATTTCTGATTCAAGAGCCAGGTTTAACTGATCTACTGAATCGGGCTCAATCTCTGCTACGGACTTTGGTATTAGTTTTACCCCCATGCCCAATAGCCTCACTGGTCTATCTCCGCGAGCAAAGCCCTGTTCGCATAGCTTATTGAAATTATCCAGCTTTGCCGTGGTTGATGCCATTTCAACGGTAGTGATTACAAAATCATGAAATTTAATTTTGATGAACTGATTGTGAATTTGATAGTCGTCATTTAGATTTTCTATTCTGCTGGCCAGTTTTACACTCAACTCTGGCAATTCGCTAAGACAACTATCAAGGCTTAGTAAGTCTGTCGCATAAGTATTCTCAACACTTATGGATTTCCTTACACGCTCGGTTTGAATGGAGCGATTATCTACCCCCATACTTAAATCGTGTAAGCGGTCACCGAAGCTGCCAAAGTAACCGCGTAGCTTCTCAATACTTAACAACCTGAGATCGTTGCAGTTCTCTATGCCCAGCCGCTTCATTTTGCTTGCAGTTACCTTACCAACACCATGGAGTTTTTTCACTGGTAATTTCGCAACAAAATCCTCAACCTGTTCAGGTGTGATGACAAACTGACCGTTGGGCTTGTTCCAGTCACTGGCGATTTTGGCTAGAAATTTGTTAGGAGCTATGCCTGCCGAAATAGTAATGCCGACAGTACTGTGCACTTCCTGGCGAATCGCCTGCGCTATTCGAGTGGCGCTACCGTGATACTGATTAGAAAGGCTAACATCAAGATAGGCCTCATCCAGTGACAGGGGTTCGATAAGATCAGTGTAGTTCTTAAATACGGTATGAATGAGTTGAGACGCCTCTCGGTATTTCTCCATGTCGGGGCGAATAATAATCAGATCAGGGCAGCGTTTGCGCGCAGTTGCTGATGCCATTGCCGAGTGAATACCGAACTTTCTAGCCTGGTAATTGCATGTGGCAACCACGCCTCGGTGATCTGGAGATCCACCAACAGCTATAGGTTTGTCTGCGAGGTCAGGATTGTCACGCATTTCGATTGATGCATAGAAACAATCACAGTCGCAGTGAATAATTTTACGCGGGAGCATTTCGGGAAGCAGTGACCTTGATTATTCGGGCTGTATACATAGCGTACTAATATAACAGCTACTCCCGCCAAAGCTAAACTGAGAGTATTTTAGCTATCACTGATTATCTGTTATTTGCTTCACGATTCTTTTGTAAGAGTTGTCGAAGTAGTTCCAGGTTTTTGCTGCCGATATTTTTTGCCACTTTTTTTTCAATTATCTGAAAATGCTCAGCAACTACTTTTTGAACGTTTCTGCCTTCAGGGGTGATAACCACCAGTTTATCTCTTTTATTATTTTCTGTGCTTTCTAGCTGAACAATATTTTTTTCAATAAGTTTGTGAACTGTTTGATGTACTGCCTGACGGGAAACTCCCAGATAACGGGATAATTGTGATATTGATTTACTCTCTCCCCTTAGCGCGGAAAACAGCCTGAATTCAGCATTGCTGGTATCAGCGTAGGGAGAATCTTTCAGTAATCGAGCCTGCTCTTCCTCTATCCATTCCAGTGAATCTCTCAGGAGGACTTTAAGGCTTGTCTTTAGTTGCTTGTCGGTTTTTTTATCCAGCATCCATCTATTTTATGTCAAGCACCTTGACATTACAAATGACGCGGACTAAGATCAAATTATTGTCAACTTGCTTGACAATAATTTGATAGGTGCCACATATGAAACTTTACAGAATTATCACACTATTACTTTTACTGGCTTCGCATTTACAGTTGGTAAGGGCGCAGGACTACGCATTCAACTCCGCTGAAGAAGCAATATCAGGCTGGTATCACACCTTCGATTATAAGGGTTGGGCATCGAGGGGAGTTGATCTAGAAAATGCGCAAGAAGTAATAGGAAAAATTGCTCAAAGCACTGGCGAGAAGCGTAGTTCGGACTTTGTTGACTCTCAGATCGAATTTGGGCCGGGCAACTGGGTGTACGAATGGATACAGATGGGTGATCGTACATTGGAAGAAGCTGAGAAGTTAACTGGATCAACAAGGCTGTCGAAACTTCGGTCAGCTCTGGCGTATTACACAATCGGTTCCTGGCCTCATCTTGGTAGAAGCGATGATAGCCAAGCGCTGGAGAAAGCAGTATCAACTTATATGCAGGCAGGAGAAATGATGACGGTGCCAGTAAGGCATATCGATTTGACGGTGAATGGAAAGACAATTAAGGCTTACCTTCATGTGCCAGCCGGTGAGGGACCATTCCCTTTTGTGATTAATTCATTTGGTTCTGATGTGACAAAAGAAGACAGCTTCGATTTGTTCTACCGAGAACTCGGGCCGCGCGGAATAGGAATGTTGGCCGTGGATATGCCAGGAATAGGAGAGGCAATAGAGCTTTCCATGCAAGATGGAAGTGATGCCGTGATGGAGGGAGCGCTTGGTTTCTTGAAAAATGCAGACTACGCAGACAGCAGGAATATTTTTATTGTTGGCGGCAGTTTTGGTGGTAATGCAGCTGCTAGAGCATTCTATCGTCTCGATGTAAGAGCTGTTGTTTCAATGTGCGCGCCACTACATTCTGCGTTAGTAGCACCTCCGGAGGTGCTCGATGGTTTGCCTAAGCTTACTATTGATGGCGTAAAGGCCAGATATGGCGTTTTAGACCGACCTACAGCGGAGCTAACGGTACTCACTAAACAAACCTCGCTTAAGGTTCAGGGGTTTTTCGATGCAGGTAATAAGATCAGTAAGCCACTTTTGATTGTAACTACTAATCGTGATCCGGTTTCGCCATTGAGAGATCTGGATATGTTATTGGAAAGTGCGGCTGACAGTGAAGTCATTATTCTGGATATGGAGGGACATTGTCCACCCAGGTGGGCTCGTGAACCAATGATAGCCCGCTGGGTCGCTGACAAAGTAGTAAATTGAAATCGTATAGTTTGTTAGGTGGTGCGAACTATGGGGCAGCAAGATTTACTGCCCCATAAATTTACGTGTTAGCTTTCTCAAATTCCTGCATGAAATCAGCAAGCACCTGACAGCCTTCTCTTGGCATGGCGTTATAAATTGACGCTCTAATACCGCCGACATTGCGATGACCTTTTAAGGCATATAAACCCTTGGCTAAAGCTTGAGTCAGAAAGTCATCCAGTAAATCATTGTTTGTTAAATTAAACGTCACATTCATTATGGAGCGGTGTTCTTTCTGTGCCACGCCCACATACATCTCGGAGCTGTCTATTACGTCGTACAGTAGTGCGGCTTTTTCTTCGTTTCGGGTTTCAATCGCATCGAGCCCACCTTGATCGCGCAGCCATTCCAGTACTAGCTTCATCATATAAATAGCAAAGGTATTGTTAGTGTTGGCCAGAGAATGTTTGTCCGCATAAGTTTTGTAATTCAGCAGGCTTGGTGTTTCTGGCAAGGCCAGTCCAAGCAAGTCTTCGCGGATAATCACGCAGGCGAGGCCGGCTGGGCCAAGGTTTTTTTGTAAGCCTGCATAGATGATGCCGAATTTGGAAATA
Organism: SAR86 cluster bacterium; assembly: GCA_002402175.1. Classification (GTDB taxonomy): domain Bacteria; phylum Pseudomonadota; class Gammaproteobacteria; order Pseudomonadales; family Pseudohongiellaceae; genus UBA9145. The sequence continues at coordinate 47,900 of NVVJ01000016.1, read as the reverse complement.
TCTATTCTTCGTGACAGTAACTCGGACGTCATATCAGCAACCAGAGGAATATCTCCGGTGTCTGGAAATTCCTGCCAACGAGTACCATACAGAGTGTTGTTGCTAGTGATATGGACATAAGATGTATCGGCATCCAGTGTGCTGGCATCAAAGGCGGGAATGCTGTTGTAGTTGTCTGCTTCGCTACTGGCGATGGTTGTTACGTCACCATAGCGAGCGGCTTCCTTGGCAGAAAGTTTGGCAAAATTGCCAGACTCAACATAGGCGGCCTTTTTTGCAGGGAGCCTGTTAATCAGGTTCATTGGCACGGCCGAGAACTGCATTTGAGCGCCGCCGTGTACATACAAAATTTTGTAATTGTCAGGAATGCTCGCCAACTCTTTTAGTAGAGAATCAGTTTCATTGATGATTGCATCAAACTCTTTGGAGCGATGGCTAATTTCAATAACAGAAGCTCCCATTCCGTTGTAATCAAGAAATTCCTGTTGTGCTTTTTCCATGACTGCTCTTGGCAACATGGCAGGTCCTGCACCAAAATTAAAAACTTGTGTCATTGTTTCATTCCCGTAGAGGTAAATTTAAAGCTGTGTGACCTTGATGACATCATCGATGTTTAAAATAGAAGATACCGTATCAGCAGATGGAGCGACTTCCAGGTCGATAAGGTTATAGGCGATATCATCGCGGCTTTTATTGATCATATCGATCACGTTAATGTTTTGATCTGCCAGTAATGAAAGAATCTGGCCGAGCATGTTTGGAACATTGCGATTACAAATTGCCAGCCGTGTGCCTTCGGCAGCATTCTCAGCTCGATCCAAAGACAGATTTGGAAAATTAACAGAGTTTTTAATGTTTCCATTCTCAAGAAAGTCCATCAGCTGATCGGCGCCCATGATTGCGCAATTCTCTTCCGCCTCGGAAGTACTGGCGCCTATGTGAGGCATGGAGATTACGTCGTCTCTACCCATAAGTTCGGGCCGAGGGAAGTCGCTTACATATTTGCTAAGGTTGCCAGATTCCAATGCCTCTAACAGAGCTTCGGAATCAACAATTTCATCTCGAGCAAAATTGACCAGGCATGTTCCTTCGCCCATAGCATCAAACATTTCTTTATTGATCAGGCCGCGTGTGGAATCCAGAACTGGCAGGTGCAGAGAAATAAAATCGGAGCTGGCTATTAAGGCAGCAATACTTTCTTTTCGCTTAACCTTGCTTGGAAGACGCCAGGCTGCATCTACGGATAGCGCTGGGTCATAGCCCAATACTTTCATGCCTTGACCAATCGCCATTTCTGCAACCATTGAGCCAATAGCACCAAGACCTATTACGCCTAGCGTCTTTCCTGCTATTTCACTACCTTTGAACTTTTTCTTTTCCTGTTCCATTAGCTTGGCTAACTCGGCATAGTCAGTAATATCAGACTGAGTGCTGGCAAAGTTAATGCCCCGAATAATGCCGCGCGAAGCCAGTAACAAACCACATAGCACAAGCTCTTTTACCGCATTGGCATTTGCGCCAGGAGTATTGAACACAACAACACCTTTCTCTGTGCAGGTGGCAACGGGCACGTTATTGGTGCCTGCCCCGGCACGAGCCACGGCTTTCAATCCTTCACCAATGGCCTCTGCGTCAAGCTTATGGCTACGTAACAGTATCGCGTCGGCGTCGCTTACGTCAGGGCCTACCTGGTACTGTTGGCTGGGCAATCTTTCCAGCCCTCGTTCAGATATCTGGTTAAAGGTTTGTATTTTATACATGTGAGTTCCTGAGAATTATTGACGCAAGTGTTATATTTTCGCAATCAGTGTTAGATGCGAATTTCTGAGTATTTCGCTTAAGAGATGAAACTACTATAGAGTCATTTATGCTGAGTCAGCGAACAAGAAATCGGCAAAGAACTGCGGAAAATCGGAAAAATTAAAGCGGGCAATTATGTCTCGAATCGAGCCGAAATTCCAGTTTCAATTGAAACAATCTATAGTCAATTGATAGTTAATTGACTGTTAATTGATAGAGCACTGCGTTCTGGTTCTTTCCCCGGGGCAGGCAACAGTTTAAGGTAGGTAAAACCTGAAGGATTCCAAGATATGAGTAGTTCTGACGCTGGTGTAGCACGCCCTGTAGCCAACACATCGATACCAGTAAAGAAGATATTGGGCCGCAATCCTGGCCCAATGACGGGGCCTGGAACCAATAGCTATCTGATAGGTCGCAACAAACTAGCATTGCTTGACCCTGGCCCCAAAGACGATGCTCAGTTTGAAAGCTTCATGCAGGCTATAGGCGATGGCAGCCTGGAATATATCTTCATTACTCATACCCATGCCGACCACTCGCCCGGGGCTTTAAAGCTAAAAGAAGCGACAGGTGCGACATTAGTCGGATTGCCAGCACCACCGGTTGTCGGCCACGATAAAACCTTCGCTCCAGAGCGAGAGTGGCAAGATGGCGAGATCATTCAATGTGGAGAAGGGGATGATGGCTTCAGCGTTCAGCTTATTTACACACCAGGTCATGTTTCAAATCACATATGTTACTTACTTCAGGAAGAACAACTGCTGTTTACCGGTGATCATGTTCTGCAAGGCACCACGCCAGTAATACTCCCTCCTGATGGCGATATGAGTGCGTATCTGGATTCCCTAACACGTCTGCAAGATTTATCACTACGAGCTTTAGCTCCGGGGCATGGCAATATCATGACTGAGCCACAGGCCGAGATCGCAAAGCTAATAGCTCATCGATTAAAACGAGAAAAAAAGATAGTCGACAAGTTAGCTATGTTGGGGCAGTGCGATATGGATAAGTTAGTACACGCCGTGTACGACGACGTGGCTGCACATTTAATACCTTGGGCGAAAAAGACCTTGCTGGCGCATTTGATCAAGCTGGAACGAGACAAAGTTGTTTCCAGTGTTGGAGATACCTGGTTGCTGATTCAGGCCTAGAGTTAATGACTGATAAAAGCAGCACAAAACCTGCAGAATGGAATCTCTACATGATTCGATGTGGCGACGGCAGTCTGTACACAGGTATTACTACTGATGTGAGTCGGCGCTTCGGTGAGCATGAGAACATTGACGGTAAAAACAAAGGCGCAAAAGCACTTCGTGGCAAGAAGCCGTTGACATTGGTGTATCAGATTGCGGTTAGTAATCGATCCGATGCTTTAAAGCTGGAGCACAAGATCAAGCAATTGAACAAGAGCATTAAGGAAGAGCTGGTTAGCCTTAATTACGACTTTGTCGAATTGGGAAAATGGTTAGGGGGTGACTTGTAGGTAGTTGATGCGTGTATCGGGGCTTGGGAAGGGGTACTGTTTTTCCGTTCCATTGGGCCATCCCTGGCCCTCCCGCGCTCCATCSSTGGCCGCTAGTCACTACAAAACAGTACCCCTTCCCAACCCCCTGTCGAATTCAGTATTTCGTGTGGATATCTCAGGCGCTAGCCCCTTTTTGCTGTCAGGTTTCAATATTCGAGTCACTGGTGTATAACACCGCGAGCATTTACCCAACTTATTCACCCTGTAAGCAAGAGCTAAGATCATGGCCAAAAAAGGCTTTAATACAACTAATTTGCATTCAGACCGCAAGGATAACCCCGAGCATGGCGTGTTACACAAGGCCATTCATACTTCGGTTGCCTACGGTTACGAAGATGCCCGCGTTCTTGCAGAGGTATTTCAGGGCAAACGAGCAGGCTATAACTACGGTCGCCAGCTAAACCCCACTGTTACCGCTCTGCAAAATCGAATAACGGCAATGGAAGATGGCATTGCTACAGCGGCTTTCGCCACTGGTATGGCTGCAATCTCTTCAACAATGTTATCCCTGTTGCGTCAAGGTGATCACATCGTCTCCAGTGCGTATCTTTTTGGTAACACCAATAGCTTATTTGGCACGCTTCAAAATCTTGGAATTGAGGTGAGTTTTGTAGACGCAACCGATGTATCTCATGTTGAGAATGCTATTCAACAAAACACCAAACTGGTGTTTGTTGAGACTATCGCCAATCCAGCGACTCAAATTGCCGACCTGGCAGCCATTGGTGAATTATGTAAAGACAGGCAGCTGATCTATTGTGTAGATAACACCATGACTTCTCCTCATCTGTTTTTACCAAAAACAGTAGATGCATCTCTGGTGGTTAATTCCTTAACCAAGTATATCGGCGGTCATGGCAATGCTCTTGGCGGAGCTATAACCGATACAGGACAGTACAACTGGTCAGATTTTTCCAACATTATAGACACTTATAAAAGTCAGGATTCTTCGCTGTGGGGCATTACTCAAATTAGAAAGAAAGGGCTGCGTGACATGGGCTCTTCACTTGGACCAGAAGCAGCACATCATTTAGCGGTAGGATCAGAAACTTTGTCGTTGCGCATGGATAAAGCCTGTAGCAATGCAATTGTTCTTGCCAAGTTTTGCGAAAGTAATAGCAAGGTTAATCGAGTTTACTATCCTGGACTTAAAAGCCACCCTCAACATGATCGAGCACAGGAGTTGTTCAAAAACTTCGGCGCTCTGTTCAGTATCGATCTTGTCGACAATGTTGACTGCTTCGACATTCTTAACAAAATGGACAGTGTTGTTGCCTCCAGCAACCTTGGAGATACACGAACATTAGCTATCCCCGTTGCCCACACTATATATTTTGAAATGGGAGCCGAACGTCGTGCCTCCATGGGTATAGCCGATTCGATGATTCGATTTTCTACTGGAATCGAAGATATTGATGACCTGTTGCAAGATTTTGAGCAAGCTTTAGCGTAAGAATTTAATTCTCAATCTGCATTAAACAGCGAGCGAATAAAGACACATGATTACTCTGATGAGCATAGACGACATTGCCGAAGGAACTTCCAAAGGACTGGAGTTAAATAATCTCTATATGTTTGCAGTTAAAAAAGACAATCAAATCTTCCTGTACTGGAATCGCTGCCCTCATCTTGGCACTCCTCTAGAGTGGGAAGAAGATCGATTTCTGGATGCCGATGGCGCACTCATTCAATGTTCTACCCATGGCGCTTTATTTCAAATTGAAGACGGCAATTGCCTGGCGGGTCCCTGTAAAGGCAAGAACCTGCACGCTATTAAATTTCAAATCGACGACGGCATGATAATGGTTGAAGAATCTGAGCTACGCATGCCCACTCCTTTATAAAAACGATCTAAAGAACTACCGGCAACTCCTGAGTCAACTCAATACTTGAGTTCCCAATATCAAATTTTACTTTGTAAGCCAGCACCTCTACCCCGTGCTGCACCGCAAGCCTTAGTAATCGACCATACTCAGCGTCAATATCATCTGCCGGAGCCACCTGGTCTATCCCGCTGTGTTGCACACAAAACAGCAGTACGGCTCGATGCCCCTGATCGCGCATATGCATAAGCTCCTGCAAATGCTTCTGGCCTCTGAGTGTTACCGAATCAGGGAAGATGCCTTTGCCTTGTCCTATGCCCAGACTGACATTTTTAACTTCGACATAACAATCTTCAGATTGATCGTCATCAGGGGAATTCAAAAAAAAATCAATACGACTTCGCTGCTCTCCATAAGCGACTTCAGTGCGAATTTTCGAATAGCGCTTTAGCTGCGAAATTCCCTCCAGCTGCAATGCCTCAAACACCAGCTTATTAGCCAGGTTGGTATTAATACCAACCTGATACTTCGAATCAATCTCGATAATTTGCCATGTACAGGGATATTTTCGTTTAGGGTTTCCAGAATCTGTATACCAGATACGACTGCCGGGCTCCTGACAGTTCTTCATAGAGCCAGTATTAGGGCAATGGATGGTTATGACATTGCCATCTGGCAATTCAATATCCGCAAGAAATCGCTTATAGCGTTTAATTAAAACAGCTTGCTGTAGAGGTTCTTTAAGTTGCATTTATAATAAGCACATTAACCAGGTTGCAAGGCTTTTCTCAACCTCTCAACCCCCAATTCAAGACTCTGGAAATCGGTGGTGAAAGCAAACCTCACAAAGTTGTTGCATTCATACTCTCCAAAATCTGTACCTGGAGTTATGGCGACACCATGCTCCTCCAACATCTGCTGGCAAAAATGTTCGCTGTCATTAGAGAACTTAGAAATATTTGCATATATATAAAAAGCGCCCTGAATATTGTCTGAAAATAAGAACCCAATTTCTTTTAACGCCTTTGACAGAAATTCCTTTCGCTCCAAAAATGCACGCCGCCGTTCTTCAAATATCACGCGAGCTTCAGAAGAAAACGCAGCCAAGGCAGCATACTGCGCAATCGAAGACGCCGAGATATATAAATTTTGAGCCAGGCTGTTGGCAGTTGAGACAAACTCTTCGGGCACCACAATCCAGCCAAGACGCCAACCGGTCATGCCGAAGTATTTAGAGAAGCTGTTAACCACAAAACTGGATTGATCAAACTCCAACACGCTGGGCAAGTCGTCTACATAGTGCAGACCGTGATATATCTCATCAACCAACAGATGAAGGTTTTTCTGCTGTGTCCAATCACTAACCGCCTGCAAAAGCGGGCGCTCAAGTATTGTACCCGTTGGATTATTCGGTGATGCCAGCCAAAGCCCCCTGGTATTCTCCTTGCAGTGCTGTTCAAGCTGCTCAATGGTGGGCTGAAAGTTTTGTTCCATAGTTACAGGAATTAGCTGCGGTTGCGCTGACATCAAATGGATAAAGTTTCTAACACAAGGGTATGCAGGGTCACCCAATAAAACACCTTCCCCCGGTGCCAGCAGCAAATTTGCCAGCAAGGTCAATCCACCACTAGCTCCAGGCGTAATAAAAATTCGCTCTCTTGCAATATCCACCGAATAACGCTCTGAGTAATGTGCAACCAGACAATCTCGTAATTCAGGGATTCCCGCCGCTGGAGTATATTGTGTCAAACCCTTGTCCAGGGCCTGCTTACCAGCTTCGATAATAGGAGATGCCGTTGAAAAATCGGGCTCTCCTACCTCCATGTGTACAATATTACGGCCCTGTTTTTCTAATTCGGCAGCACGCTCCATAACGCTCATCACGCGAAAAGGACTGACCTTAGAGACAGGCCGCTGGGAATGCTGTGTGGGGGGAGGCATATCGGTTTCCTGCTAAATTGAACCGCTAAATCAATATAGATTCATTATAGGGGATGAGAATTGAATAGAGATAGGCTTAATTTTGGGGCGTGACTTCACTACCTTAAAAAGCTCTGATGTTGTTTTATGTGGCATCCGATATAAGAATCTGTTAGCTTACCCAGCTTTCTGAAAACCGCTCGATTCAGGACAGTCGTATCAGCACGTAAAACTGGGCTCAACCTCTATTTGGGAACACTACCAAAAGAGATTGTTTTTCATAAATGAAAGCCTGGGGCCTGCATGGCCAGCTTGAGTGAAAGCTGACACATAATCATGCGAACCCGGGATATTCAGAGGCATAACAAGCCATGTCTACAACACAAGCTATAGAATCCGATCCAGTTCTTAAAAATTTCGTTCCGTACAAGCTGAAAAAAAGCGAAGAGTACATGAACGAAAAGCAAAGGGAACATTTCAAAGCAATCTTGCTCGATTGGCGTGAACAATTGATGAAGGAAGTTGACCGAACCGTGCACCACATGCAAGATGATGCGGCCAACTACCCTGACCCAGCCGATCGTGCAACCCAGGAAGAAGAGTTCAGTCTCGAGCTGCGAACCCGGGACCGAGAGCGCAAGCTTATTAAAAAAATCGATAGTACAATTGAGTTAATCGCTCAGGATGACTACGGTTACTGCGAATCCTGCGGCATTGAAATTGGCATTCGTCGACTGGAAGCCAGGCCGACAGCCAACAAATGTATCGACTGTAAAACACTTGACGAAATCAAGGAAAAGCAACTAGGTAGTTAACTAGATAGCTAAACCGGATAGTTAAGCAGTTAAATTACGCAATCAAAATAGCTGGCCATTGGCCAGCTATATCTGCCAATAGTTCTCCCGCGTTTTCAGCAGCCCTGGATACTCCCACTGCAGATGTCGAATTCATCTCCCGCCTCACAGACCAGTAATTATATTGGCAGATTTGCCCCCTCTCCTACGGGCGCCCTACACGCTGGGTCGCTGTTGGCTGCTGTAGCGAGCTACCTCGATGCAAAGTCTAATCAGGGTAAGTGGCTACTCCGAATGGAGGACCTGGACCCTCCTCGAGAGATAGCCGGTGCCGCCAACCAGATTCTGCAACAATTAAACTCTCTCGGCCTGGAATGGGATGGTGAAGTCCTCTACCAAAGCACTCGACTCGATGCATATGAACTGATTCTTCAGCAGTTATCCAACAAAGACCTTTGCTATCGCTGTGATTGCACGAGGCCTCAAATTCGAGCAATGGGAAATGTTTACAACGGCGCTTGCCGCCAGCGCTCTAACGCGCCTGAAAATGAATATGCCATACGCGTTAAGACTGCTGATGTTGATATAGGTATCGATGATTTAGTGCAGGGTCATTATCAGCAAAATATTGGCAAAGACATCGGGGATTTTGTCATTCGCAGAAAAGATCGACTTTTTGCTTACCAGTTGGCGGTAGTGGTGGATGACGACTATCAAAAAGTCACACACATTATTCGGGGTTTTGACTTAATCGATTCAACCCCCAGGCAAATATCTCTACAACGTTTACTTGGTTTCAGTACACCAAACTACGGTCATATTCCTGTCATAATCAACGATCAGGGGCAAAAGCTGAGCAAGCAGCATTTTGCACCCGCTATCGACAGTAACAATGCTTCGCAGTTAATATTTCTGGCATTACAAGCATTGGGACAATCTCCACCGGCAAACAGTCAGCAAGAATCAGCACAAGACCAATTATCATGGGCAATTCAACACTGGGATATACAGGCTGTGCCCAAATTAGCTAATATTCCAGACACTACTATCCAAGACTCTACCATCTCAGACACTACGCAAATTTAGGTAAATGACAGTGTATATACCTCGACCCATGTTAATTCTGTTAATGATCATTTATGTTCTGTTTTTACTGAGTGTAGACTGGATTAATCAGGTCGATGGTGCATGGTACAGACCTTTTCTCGTTGGCTTTTTGGTAGTAATTGTCGCCAGTTGGTCTCATCGAAAACAGGATTCCGACGAGCTATGACCTGATGAACTATGAATTAACAACCATTGTAGGTCTTGGAAGTGGCTATCTAGCCCTGCTTTTTGGTATTGCGTTCGCCACTGAGCGAGGCCTGATACCTGAAAAAATTGTCCGCCACCCAATAGTCTACACGCTCTCGTTGGGAGTGTTTGCCAGTGTTTGGGCTTACTATACCTCCATAGGGAATGCGCTTCGTGACGGTTACGGCTACCTCGCCCAGTCTATTGGTATATCCCTTGTTTTTTTGCTGTCTCCCCTTTTACTGCGACCCCTGCTGGAACTCACACGAACCTACCAGCTAAGTTCACTCGCCGATTTAATGGCGTTTCGCTATCGCTCTCCGTGGGCTGGCACCGTCACTACTTTGGTAATACTTATCGGTGTAACTCCGTTGATTGCACTGCAAATCAGAGCGGTCGCCGATACCGCAGGTATTCTTTCTCCCGAGCTATCACAGGCGTCAATGGCGTTTGGCTTCTGCGTCATCATCACGCTGTTTTCTATCCTGTTTGGCACATCGCGAAGAGGCAGTCGCACTCAACATGACGGTCTGGTCATGGCCATCGCATTTGAGTCGCTGGTTAAACTAGTCGCTTTTCTTGCCGTGGGAGCTTTTGCTATTTTTGGTGGGTTCGGTGGCATGGAAGGTTTGGAGCAATGGCTGCAAGATAATCCGCATTTGATTACCAGCCTGAAAGAAACGAACTACCTTAGCTCGTTTCATATTATGTCTCTTCTATTCTTTACCGCCGCCGTTGCCATGCCACATATGTTTTACGTCACCTTTAACGAAAATAATGGTCAACGTGCATTGTCCTATGCCAGCTGGGGTCTGCCGCTTTATTTTCTGTTGTTAAGTTTGCCGGTACTTCCAATTCTCTGGGCTGGGTTGCAGTCAGGTAGTGAAGTTCAGGTTGAATATTTCCCTGTAGTGATAGGTGTAGCTTATGACGTGCCGTTCTTTACAGTGCTTGCTTACCTAGGCGGCCTGTCCGCCGCAAGCGGGTTGATCATCGTAATCACGCTGGCTTTATCAAACATGTGTCTGAATCACTTAATTCTTCCTATATATCAGCCCACGGCACAGCACGATATTTATCGCTGGCTGTTATGGAAACGCCGCGTGCTCATAACTGCCTTAATATGGTCGGGGTTTTTGTTTCGTTATCTCCCTAATCAGCAAATCAGTTTACAAGTTATTGGAACCATTTCCTTTACCGCTGGACTTCAGTTTTTACCAGGCATTGTTGCAATTCTATATTGGCCTCAGGCTAACAAGAAAGGTTTCATGTCAGGCCTTGGCGCCGGAGTAGCAACCTGGTTCATTTTCCTAACGCTACCCCTTCTCACTGAAGGCGACACTCTCAGCCTTGTTTCACTAAACTGGCACGAAGTCGCCGCTTTTTCATTGATCCTAAATAGCCTGTTTTTTGTAGTAGTTTCACTTCGCAGCACCAGCACCGATGAAGAACGAAGCTCAGCTGACATCTGCACACTGGATACCATCAAAAGGCGTAAGCGCAGTGGACTGGTTGCCAAAACACCAAATGATTTCATCAAGAGCCTCAGCAAACCTTTGGGAGACAAAACAGCAAACAGGGAGGTTAGTCAGGCCCTTAAAGATCTGGACATCAGTCATGATGATCGCCGCCCTTATGCCATGCGATTGTTACGAGGAAGGTTGGAGGCGAATCTTTCAGGCTTATTGGGTCCATCAATAGCTAGAGAACTTATAGATGGCTATTTGCCCTATAGCATCGTTTCCCAGCATGGCACCTCAGATCTGAATGTAATCGAAAATCGCATTGAAGCATATCGAAGCAACTTGTCAGGCATGGCCGCCGACCTGGATAACCTGAGACGCTATCATCGTCAAATATTGTTAGACCTGCCCCTTGGTGTTTGTTCACTAAGTTCAGACGATGAAATCATAATGTGGAATCGAGCACTTGAAGATTTCACCAAAATAAGTAGCGCCAATGTTATTGGGTCGCAGCTCGCGGATTTACCAGAGCCCTGGCTGGAGCTTCTTGAAAACTTTATAAGAGACGATGCAGAGCATTCATACAAGCATAGCTTTGATTTAAACGGTCACAAAAAAACCGTCAACCTTCACAAAGCACTCATTGAGAAAAGTAGTGATCTGGGATCTAGCCACGAAGGCATTATTATATTAATAGAAGACATTACTGAAATAGAAACTCTGGAAGCCGGATTAAGTCACAGTGAAAGGCTCGCCTCAATAGGTCGACTGGCTGCGGGAGTTGCTCACGAAATAGGCAATCCCATTACCGGTATTGCCTGCCTGGCACAGACTATTCGCGACGAATTTGAAGACAATGAATTACAAAACCTGGCGACTCAAATCATCGAGCAAACAAACCGTACTTCAAAAATATTACAGGCTTTAGTTAATTTTGCACACGCTGGAACCAATCAAACTCACTACGAAAACGAAATTGTGATAATTGCCGATTGCATGGAAGAAGCAAGAACTCTCATTTTCCTGGACACAAAAAACAAAGATTTACAGCTTCATATTGAAAGCGACCCACAGGCAAAAATTTCGGGTGACTCACAACGACTGCTTCAGGTCTTACTCAATCTAGTCAGCAATGCACGAGACGCAAGCCAGGCAGACGGTGAAGTTTCTTTGCAAGCCAGCGTCAACAATGACCAGGTTCGAATAACTGTTACTGACGAGGGTATAGGCATCCCACCAATAATCAGAGATCGAATTTTCGATCCCTTTTTTACTACTAAAGAAGCCGGCGATGGAACCGGCCTGGGGTTATCTCTAGTATTCAGCATAGTTGAAGATTTGAAAGGCGATATTGATATAATAAGCCCCGCCAACAAGGCCACTGGTACAGGCACGCAGGTAATACTACGATTTCCCTGTTATCATGGCGACATGGAGTCGGTTAACGACTCCATGAATCAATAAAATTTTTAAGTAGCCTCATGACAGTTACAACAAATCAGATATTAGTGGTTGAAGATGAAGCGATAATTCGTACTGCACTAAGGCGCTTGCTCGAGCGACATGAATATAAAGTGAGCGAAGCTGGATCTGTCAAAGAGTCTCTTGAAAAATATGATATGGATGAATTTGACGTAATCTTAAGCGATTTGCGATTGCCCGGAGCTCCCGGCACTGATTTGATTAAGGCCACACACACACCCGTTCTAATCATGACAAGCTATTCAAGTATTCGTTCAGCTATCGACTCCATGAAGCTAGGCGCAGTTGACTATATTGCTAAGCCGTTTGAGCACAGTGAGCTCATCGAAACTGTTGCCAAAGTCATTCGTGAACACTCAGGAAAGGCTAAGAAGTCTAAAGCCAAAGCTAATGACTTCGAGCCACCGGTGCAAAACATGATCGGTAGTTGCCCGCAAATGATGGAGCTGTTTCGCCGCATTAGAAAAGTTGCACTCACAAGCTCTACTGTATTAATTAATGGCGAATCGGGAACAGGCAAAGAATTAGTAGCCGTCGGTATTCACAAATTAAGCAGCCGATGTAATAACGAAATGATTTCAGTAAACTGCGCTGCAATACCAGAAAATCTGATCGAGTCTGAACTGTTTGGTCATGAGAAAGGTGCTTTTACCGGCGCTACTGCCACTCGAACCGGATTGGTTGAAGCGGCAAGTGGTAGCACTTTGTTTCTCGATGAAATTGGAGAATTACCACTCGAGGCTCAGGCGAGATTATTAAGAGTCTTGCAGGAAAACGAAATCCGCAAAGTAGGCTCTGTACAGTCTAAAAAAGTAGATGTCAGACTAGTTGTGGCCACTCACCGCGACCTTAAACAACTAGTCATCGATGGCCTGTTCAGAGAAGACCTTTACTATCGAATCAATGTGATGACATTATTAATTCCACCGCTGCGTGATCGTGGCAACGACATTCTGGAATTAGCCGATGCCATTCTGCAACGGACCTGTAATCGACTCAAAACTCCTATGCTGACTTTTGCGAATGATGCCAGCCGCGCGATTGCTGACTATGCATGGCCAGGAAATGTTCGAGAACTGGAAAATGCAATTGAACGAGCCGTAGTACTGGCAGAAGGCAGTGAAATCAATGAAGAGTTGTTAGCCATTGAAGATGAGGCTATACATATAAGAACAAATAAATCATCTCCAACTCTCGCTCAAGCCGCACCAGAGCCGGTGGATGACCTGTCACTGGAAGACTATTTTCAACATTTTGTCCTCGAGCACCAGGCATCAATGAACGAAACACAATTGGCTAAGAAATTAGGTATTAGCCGAAAATGCCTGTGGGAACGCAGACAACGATTTGGCATTCCTCGAAAGAAAAAACACGCCATTTAGCCGGCCCATACTTTCCGCTATAACAACCCTTAACCGCCAACACTCTCTTTAAAGCTACCCCAGCATCGAGCGAATTGTGTTACCGCTACTCTTCGACTCAAATATTTGGGAGATAAGGTAACGATATTGAGTTTTAATAATAAGAAACTAATTATTAAAATCATAACCCATTGATATAATTATCTATTCTCATTCTGGCACAGTACATGCAATGTATATAGGGATAATAATAACAATATATAATAATAATAATTTCTAATAAAAATAAAAATAGCATTACCAAATTTAAAAATTAAGGTTAGTGCACTAAATAATAATAAGGTTGGGTTGTAGTCTGGAATGGCAGTTTTTGCCACCAAGCTCCATGTAAACCTCCTAATTGCTTATGTGGCGCCGTTATTGGCGCCCAAACAATTAAAATAATAAATACCAAAGCTATAATAATAACAACTGGCTTCTTCAGGGGGTGGTATTCGCCCCCGTAAATATTCCCCCATACCGACTTAAGTCCTGCTTTGCTTGTGCTTCAATTTTCACTGTATCAGTGTATTATGCCGAATTGACCATAGTCTTAATTACCCTCTACTTAACATTCGCTTGTAAAACAATAGGCGACAATTTCAAAAAAATACCTGTGAGCGTACATCCTATTTACAATCTCGAGAACAACGTCGTTAAACAATGAAACAAACACCATCGCTGGACGGTATCGAAAAGGCGACACTGCTTACCCGAGATCAACACCCTATATCTCGCAAGCAAATTTCACCTAATGCGCTAAAGGTTTTATACAAGCTGAGAGACGCTGGCTATCATGGCTATCTGGTCGGCGGTGGCGTGCGTGATTTACTGTTAGGCAAAACTCCCAAAGATTTCGACATCGCAACCAATGCGAGCCCCGAAGAACTCAAACAGCTGTTTCGTAATTCACGCATAATCGGGCGTCGATTCAAAATTGTGCATCTTCGATTCGGTCGTGAAATTATTGAGGCAACAACCTTTCGAGCCCCTCACGACGCGAACAACCAGATCAGCGATAACACACCGAGAAAAAGAATTCAGGGCGATTCCGCGCACTCTGCTGCGGGCATGATATTAAGAGACAATGTTTATGGAAATATCGATGAGGACGCGTTACGTAGAGATTTTACAATCAACGCATTGTATTACACGATTGATAACTTTGTAGTTCTCGATTTTTGTACAGGCATAGAAGATATTAATGCCAAACTAATAAGAATTATTGGTAACCCTGAAGATCGCTACAAAGAAGATCCAGTTAGAATGCTGAGAGCACTCAGGTTTTGTGCCAAATTAGATTTCACAATGGAAGAGAACACCAGCAAGCCAATCAATAAATTGGCTCATCTCCTGGAATCAATTTCTTCAGCCAGATTATTTGATGAAACAATAAAACTGTTAACCGGCGGGCATGCGGTTAAAACATTTGCGCTTCTTCGCCAATACGAACCAGGAAAATACCTTTTTGCGCCAACTCTTGAAGCATTAGGGTCAATAGAAAATGAAGATAAAGACAAACCTGCAAACAAATTAGTCAACCTCGCCCTGCGCAACACCGACATCAGATTAGCCGAAGGAAAATCTGTTACACCTGCATTTTTGTTTGCGGCGTTACTGTGGCCGGTATTACAAATCCGTCTAAGTGCCAACCAGGACCCAGACATCAATCAACATCAACATTTTCAGAATGCGGTGAGTATCGTATTGTCAGAACAAATTCAATATACAGCAGTTCCCAAGCGCTTCACTTCAGCCACAAAGGAAATATGGGAGTTACAGCTGCGCCTGGAGCGGCGTAACCGGCGCAGTATAGAGGGAGCCATTGCCCATCCTCGTTTTAGGGCAGCCTATGATTTCCCTACTACTACGCGAAGATTCTGGGGAAAACCTTAACGAACTTGGGCAGTGGTGGACTACTTTTCAATTTGCAGAGTCAAAGCAAAGAGCCGAAATGATTGACGCCATAGCCAAACCAGGAAACCATAACCGACGTAGGCGCCCGAGAGGTAAATCGCCAGAGAACAATTCGTAATGTCGCGGCCAGATTCTATTCAGGGTACCCCACGCTATATTGCAGTTGAAGGTGCTATTGGCGTAGGGAAAACAACATTATCCAAACGTCTGGCAGAAACTTTCAACTATGAGCTATTGCTGGAAAAGAGCGACGAAAACCCCTTCCTGGAACGTTTCTATCAAAATCCAAAACAACACGCTCTATCGACCCAATTATTTTTCTTATTCCAGCGTACGCAGCAAATACAGGAACTCAGGCAAAATGATATGTTTGAACCGGTGCGAATTGCTGATTTTCTAATCGACAAAGACCAGTTATTTGCTCAGCAAAACCTGGAGCCTGACGAATATGAACTCTATCTCAAAGTGTATCAACACCTGACTATTGACGCCCCTGTACCCGACTTGGTTATCTACCTACAGGCTCCCACGAATACACTACTGGACAGAATCCAGAAGCGTGGCATTGCTGCCGAACAATTAATCGAACTTAGTTATCTAGAAAATTTGAATAAGGCTTATACGGAGTTTTTTCACTACTTTGATAAGACTGCATTGCTGATAGTCAACAGCGCAGAAATAGATTTAGTGAACAACGAAGACGACTATCAGCAGCTAGTGGAATACATAGCAACCGTTCCAACTGGCACTAACTATCTCAATCCCAGGCCTACTCTTTTATAGGTTTTAAATCGCTGTAAGTTTTTTCCAGCAATAAATAATGAGCGATTACTCGCGAGCATTAGTAGATAAAAATGTGAGCAATTCACTCTCTATTGAATTTGCAACACCAGGCATGAACACAATAGCTAGAACGACGACAAAGCTAACAACAACACACAGCAACATATAGTTTTTAATACTCATGGAGATACGCTCCCACTAACTGGCGCTAGCTCAAAAATCCAGGTCTTTCCTTCTTCAATAGATTGCCTGTTTGTCGGTGAACGATATTTCTCCGTCATGGTCGCGGCAACACCATCCAGTACAGCGCCTTCCTTAACTCGCAACAGTTGGCGCTCATATCGGGTACCGTCAATGCGAACTACAGCAGTACCGTCTCCTGAATCAGCTTGCACTGCCCAATGTTTCCATAACCTTCCTAAAAAGGTACTCATATAACCTGAAGCAATGTAGATTTTACCTTCGCTTTCTAATATCCATATTAGTCGGGAATTTACAGGATCATTAAGTTGCAGCTCAATTGTTGATATTTGGCCTGTAAAGCCCCAATCCGGCTCAGGCCCAGTATACAAATCACCAGAGCGGAGCTCCCCACCGGGAAATAGAATAGATGGTCCGTCTGCATTTCGATGCTCGAAGCGTAAGGTCGCCAGTGCTACAGAAGGAATTAACAACACAATACCCAACACCTGCAAACCGATTTTTAGTATTTTCATACGCGTCTCTATATTTATGACATTTATGGGTAAAACAGAAAAAATATATCGTCTCAGCTTAACAGAATCTGCCTATATGCAAACACTATGGCGGCAAATAGACTGAAGGTTGTAGAACAGTCAAAAAATCGAATTTGAATCATATTACAGAGTCCAGCAAGCTTATTCAGAGTTAAATCTTTATCTTGAATACGTGCAGGCCAACCCGTACTATCCGTATCCACAATCATTACGCAACTTTACAATCATGAGCACACAATCAAAAACTCGAAATGTCACCCTGACCACGCTTGGTAATATTAAAGCTAATGGGGAAAAGTTCGCCTGCATGACGGCTTATGATGCCTGCTTCGCCTCGATTTTAAGTGCTGCCGGAGTGGAAGTATTACTCGTAGGAGATTCTCTGGGCATGGTATTACAGGGGCACGACAGCACTTTGCCCGTCACCATGGAAGACATGATCTATCATACCCAGTGTGTTAAACGTGGAAATAAAGGCGCACTACTCGTCTCTGATTTACCCTTTATGAGCTATGCGTCAGAAACCCAAACCCTTGAAAACGCCGCTGCCCTCATGCGCGCAGGCGCCCACATGGTCAAGCTGGAAGGCGGGGCCTGGATAGCTAACACAACAAGATTACTCACCGAGCGTGGCATTCCTGTGTGTGCGCACATGGGGCTAACCCCACAGTCCGTTAATCGAATCGGTGGATTCCATGTTCAAGGTAGAGACACCGAGCAAGCGCAGGCAATTATCGAAGAAGCAACACTTCTACAGGAGGCAGGTGCCAATATTCTGTTACTGGAGTGCGTTCCCAGACAACTGGCAAAAACCATAACCGATGCCTTAAGCATTCCTGTAATCGGTATCGGTGCTGGCCCTGATACGACAGGCCAAATCATGGTATTACATGATGTATTGGGAATATCGCCAATTTCTCCCAAATTTGTAAAAAACTTCCTGTTAGGCTCCAATAATGGGATACCCGGCGCCATTGAAAACTATGTCAAAGAAGTTAAAGACGGATCCTTCCCTGCTGATGAACATTGTTTTAAATAGCTCTCACTTTTACCAATGAAAACCCACACTGAAATATCGACACTTCAAGATCATTTAAAAAAAATCAGATTAGAAGGTCAAACAATTGGCCTGGTTCCCACCATGGGAAACCTACATGCAGGACACATTGATTTAATTAAAGAAGCCAAAAGTAAAACAGATTTCGTTGTTTGCAGCATTTTTGTTAATCCTCTTCAGTTTGGTGCCAACGAAGACTTAGGCTCTTACCCAAGAACACTTGATCAGGACTCAGAAAAACTCACAGGCGAAAGTTGCGACAGTTTGTTTGCACCCAATGAAATTGAAATATATGGGAGCAACCCAGACAATCAAACAATTGTCCGAGTCCCCGAACTAAGTAATGAGTTTTGCGGCAAGTCCCGCCCTGGACATTTTGATGGAGTAGCAACTATCGTTACCAAGCTATTCAATATAGCCCAACCCGATATCGCTTTTTTTGGTTTGAAAGACTATCAGCAACTTCTGGTTATCAAAAAATTCACCGCTGATCTCTCTATGAATATCGACATAGTTGGCGTCGAAACTCGCAGAGAAAATTCAGGATTGGCGATGAGCTCGCGCAATAATTATTTAAACGATGAGCAGCGTCAAAGCGCGGCGAGCATTTATCAATGTCTAAATAAGACTTCCGATCAATTACGGGCTGGCAATCGCGAATTTTCGGACCTCGAGCAAGCCGCGAAAGTTAACCTGCAACAGGCTGGCCTTAAACCAGATTACTTTTCGATTTGTAATGCCAGCAATCTGCAAGCTGCTACGGCAGACGACACACAACTAGTAATTCTAGCCGCTGCTTACATTGGCCCCAGCCGGCTAATAGACAACATTCAAGTTAAATTACCTGTCTGAGTTTCGCCCCGCCCTGCATTCCTCCTTGTTTTGGAAACAGAAAACGCGGCAAGCGGAGCAACACCATATTGTGCGCACATAGGCTTTAAGGCATACTATTCAGACTATTTTTAGTCGAATTGCCAGCCAGTTTGCAACAGCTTCTTTGTGGCAATGCAAGCAACTCGCATAGCATTCTCAGG
Source organism: SAR86 cluster bacterium (assembly GCA_002402175.1). Classification (GTDB taxonomy): domain Bacteria; phylum Pseudomonadota; class Gammaproteobacteria; order Pseudomonadales; family Pseudohongiellaceae; genus UBA9145. Next base: position 28,872 of record NVVJ01000016.1, on the reverse strand, counting down.
CACAGGAAGTCGAAATGTCAGAAGAAAAAATCTACCCCGTCACCGAATCTGCAACCAAGCACAGCCATCTTGATCCCGAGAGTTTTCAAAGCCTCTACCAGCAATCTATAGAGAACCCCGAAGAGTTCTGGGCTGAGCAAGCAGGCAAACTACTGCACTGGCATCAACCCTGGCAATCTGTCTGTAGCAGTGATTTTTCAAAAGCCGAGGCGAGCTGGTTCACCGGCGGAAAACTAAATGTTGCCTATAACTGCATCGACAGACATCTTGAGCGCCGCGGCGAACAAACCGCCATCATCTGGGAAGGTGACGACCCTAAAGACGACAAAAAAATAAGCTATCGCGAACTGCATACCCATGTGTGCAAGCTTGCCAATGCCCTCAAAGATCGAGGCGTAAGCAAGGGTGATCGAGTATGCATTTACATGCCTATGATTCCAGAGGCTACATACGCCATGTTGGCCTGCGCAAGAATCGGCGCAGTTCATTCGGTTGTTTTTGGTGGTTTTTCGCCCGAGTCTATTAAGGATCGAATACTCGATTCCGATTGCCAAACCGTGATTACAGCAGACGAAGGCCTTCGCGGCGGTCGCACCATCCCCTTAAAAGCCAATGTAGACACTGCTCTGGAACAATGCCCCGACGTACATTCAGTATTCGTGGTAAGACGAACCAATGCCAAAGTGCCCTGGTTTGAAGATCGTGATGTGTGTTATCACCAGGCAACTGAGGCGGCAAGCGCCGAGTGCGAACCAGAATTAATGGACGCCGAAGACCCTCTGTTTATTTTGTATACATCAGGCTCCACCGGCAAACCCAAGGGTGTCCTTCACACCACTGCTGGTTATCTACTGGGGGCATGTATCACACATAAATATGTGTTTGATTATCACGAAGGCGATATTTATTGGTGTACTGCCGATGTCGGCTGGGTAACGGGGCATTCTTATATTGTGTATGGCCCTTTAGCCAACGGTGCAACCACCCTGATGTTTGAAGGCATTCCTACCTACCCAGATGCATCTCGTTTCTGGCAGGTAATCGACAAGCATCAGGTTAATATTTTTTATACCGCGCCCACCGCAATTCGAGCTTTAATGTCAGTGGGCAATGAACCCGTAACTAAAACTTCACGCTCGTCATTACGATTACTAGGCTCTGTGGGCGAACCAATTAATCCCGAAGCATGGGAATGGTATTACCATGTAGTTGGTGATTCTCGTTGCCCCATAGTTGATACCTGGTGGCAAACAGAAACAGGGGCCATCATGATAACCCCAGTACCTGGAGTGACTGATTTAAAACCCGGCTCAGCATCAAAGCCTTTCTTTGGTGTTAAGGCTGCTTTATTAGATGCAGATGGAAATGAACTCGAAGGAGCAGCCACTGGCAATCTAGTTCTGTGTCAAAGCTGGCCAAGCCAGATTCGCAGCGTTTATGGTGACCATCAGCGTTGTATCGAAACCTATTTTACGACCTACCCCGGATACTACTTCACTGGCGACAGCGCTCGCCGAGACAGCGATGGTTACTACTGGGTAACTGGCCGGGTCGATGATGTCATTAATGTTTCTGGGCACAGACTAGGTACCGCCGAAATCGAAAGCGCACTGGTTCTGAATAGCAATGTAGCGGAGGCGGCCGTGGTGGGCTACCCACACGATATAAAAGGTCAGGGAATTTATGCCTATGTAACACTCATGGCGGGCGTTGCCGAATCTGAGGAGTTACGCGCCGAGCTAATTAAATTTGTAGCGACCGAAATTGGCGCTTTCGCCAAACCCGAAATCATTCAATTTTCTCCGGGCTTACCCAAGACTCGCTCAGGGAAAATAATGCGACGCATCCTACGAAAAATTGCCGCTAATGAAATCGACAACCTGGGTGACATCACTACATTGGCCGACCCATTAGTGGTAGATCAACTTATCGAAAATAGAGCACACAAGGGATGATGAATTGGCGAATTTTGTAGCAACCGTAAAATGGCAGCGCAACAACGAAGATTTCCTGAGCAATAAGTATTCCAGAGCGCATACCTGGGAATTTGACGGCGGCAGTGTTGTTGCCGCCTCGGCATCACCGCACATTGTTCCCTCTCCCTGGTCGGTTGCAGAAAACGTCGACCCTGAAGAAGCATTTGTAGCCTCCATTTCCTCCTGTCACATGCTATTTTTCCTTTCGATAGCAGCCGAACAGGGAGTACAGGTTGATTCCTATACAGATATTGCCAGTGGCACCATGTCTAGAGTAGCAAAAGGCAAACATGCCATCAGTAATGTGACACTAAATCCAGCCGTCACCTATAGCGGTACAGTACCGAACAAAGAGCAACAGGAATCATTACATCATAAAGCCCATGAGCAGTGCTTTATCGCCAATTCAGTAAACACAGAAATTGCTATAGAAATTCAATACGTCTAAAACAAAGGAGTACTGCAAAAGACCATAAATCTAAAGCGACCTGGTGTTTTGCATTGAATTATTTTGACTCACTCACCGAACCATGAATAGCCTGGTTGTTGATGCCGAATCAAACTTAAGGCTTGTAGTCTTTGTCGTACTGTTCACCGCTCTTTCACTTGCTGAAATTGCATTCCCCAGAAGAACTCTGCTCTTTCCAAGAACTGTTCGATGGCGCACGAATATTGCCATTAGTGTATTCAATACTTTAATAGTTAGAATTGCTGTTCCATTGGCAGGCGTTGGCGCGGCCCTATTCGCACAACAGGAACAATGGGGAATATTTCCTGTGATTCGAAATTACTTTCAGTTACCGCAGTGGGCCAGTATTATAATTTTTCTGTTCATCTTCGATCTAACCATTTACTACCAGCATCGAGTGTTTCACGCGGTGCCATTTTTATGGCGGTTTCACCGCGTACACCATACCGATATGGATTACGATATTACAACAGGCATTCGGTTTCATCCGGTTTCTATAATAATATCCAGTTATATAAAAATACTGCTTATTATGTTCATGGGGGTTTCAGCTATGGCGGTTGTAATCGCAGAAATTTTACTAAATGCAACGTCAATGTTTAATCACAGCAATCTAAAATTAGCGCCAAAGCTGGAGTCTTTTTTACGGTTATTTTTAGTAACGCCTGACATGCACAGAATCCACCACTCTAGCAATGCAGTGGAACACAATCATAATTTCGGATTTAATTTTCCCTGGTGGGACAGACTGTTCAATACTTATATTGATAAGCCCGAGAAATCACTGGAAGAAATTAATATCGGCATTGAGGGAATCAATAAAAAAGATTCGATGTCTCTTTTTTCGCTGCTATCCCAACCTTTTCGCCGAGCAGAGTAGAGAAAGGAAGCCTACATTTACAATTTCAGTGAATTCCTGAATATTTCCTGTTCCAAATACTTGCAAAATGTCACAAACACTTCCGTCCTGTTTCTTTATAATTTGCCGGCACAATACGCTGTATTCAAGAGAATTATCGTTAAGGGACGTTACATTGAAAAATTGTCACCACGCTGCACCAACACTACCCCAACTATCTGTTATTAATAAATATTTTTCTATATTGCTACTGACAATAACCCTTGCTGCATCTCATACAAAGGCGCTCGCACAAGACAACGTAGGTGATGACTCCACCATTGTATATCCCGCCACCTATTTCGCTGAGTACTCTGCGGTAACGGCGCTGGATATGGTTAACAGAATTCCGGGTATCAGCATTTCCACTAGCGCCGGTGGGTCAGGCGGCGGACGTGGAGCCAGCCGTGGTGGACGCGGACTAGGTAGTGGCGGCGGTGGTACGCAGATTCTGATAAACGGTAAACGTGTAGCGGGTAAAAATAATAATACCCAATCAATGCTAGCGCGCATCAATGCCAGCCAGGTTTCAAGAATTGAGCTGATCCGCGGAACTTCAGGTGACCTTGATGTAAGGGGCAGCACTCAAATTGCAAATATAGTGCTCTATAATGACGCTGCACAAACTACTTTATCCTACGAGCTAAGTACCAACTACTACGAAGATAGCACTTCCGAACCAGGAGGTTCATTTAGTTACAGCGGTAAAACCGGAAACCTGGATTTTTTATTTAGTGCCGTAGCCGAACCACAGTATGATCATCGTGTAGTTACCGAAAACAGTATATTGGCGGACTTGCTGCCTAATGACCAAATTTTCGAAAATCGAATACAGGATCAAACACAGTACACCCTCTCCACCAATTTTGGTTACGAATTTGGCGCCAATAGCAGCGCACGCTTCAACGCGTTGATTTCCGAAAACGATAATCCAACAACAGTAAGCCGCAGAACAACAAATTTGAGAGATATCACCAGCCTTCCTTTGTTAGAACGGGAAACCATTCCTGGCGAACAAAGCAACTGGGAGGTAGGCGGAGACTATGAGATCAAATTTTCCAACGGCAATCACGCTAAAATATTATTTATAAGTAATGAAAATGATACTTCGAGCACTCGCGAGCGTTTCGAAATTGATGCTGTCGGGGGCGAGTCCAAGAATTTGTTTCTAGACTCAGCCAGCATCCTGAAGGAGCGTATTGTTCGCGGCTCCTACACCATGAAACTATTTAGCGAACAAAGTCTGGAGCTGGGTATCGAGCGAGCTCAGACGATTCTCGATTCGAAGCTACGTTTAGGCCTGCCGTTAGATTCCGGCACGCCATCTGATACGTTTGGTGGATTGATTCCAGTAACCGTGTCAAACGCAAATACGCGCGTTGAAGAAATTCGCTACGAGCCTTTTGCTATTCACAACTGGCGCATTAACTCAAGAATGTCATTGGAGACTTCCTTTGTTTACGAAACTTCTGAAATTGATCAGACCGGCGATTTCGCCAACACTCGGAAATTCGATTTCTTTAAACCTAAAATTGATTATCGATTTGATATTACCCCACAATTACAATTACGCTTTTTGATAGATAAATTTGTTCGTCAGATTAATTTTTCAGACTTTGTTGCTGCTACCGATAGCGATGATAACGACTCCAATACCCAAGCAGGAAACACGGCACTACGACCGGATTTATGGTGGAACTATAATATCCTGGCAGAATATCGATTACCTGACGATGTTGGCGTTGTAAGCGCAAACTTATATAAACATCACCATCAGGACTTTCTACAAAGAATTGATGTCTCTCCATCAGAAGACGAATTACGGTCCGCCAACGGCAATATTGGCAGCGGAGACATGTGGGTTTTTGAATTAAAGGCCAGTGTTCGTCTTAAGCGATTTAATTTACCCAATGTATTGGTAACCAGCCGCGCCAGTGTTAGAGACTCAGAAGTAACAGATCCGCTTCTAGGCGGCGAAAGACGTTTTAATAACTACCATCGCGGTGATTTTGATATTGGTTTTCGACATGATATCCCCCAGTGGAAAATGAATTGGGGCGTCAGCATGGTTAATCAAATCGACGGTAACACCAAACGTTGGGATATCGATGATATTGAAGACTTTCATGCCGACCCTGTCGTGGCAGCTTTCGTAGAATTAATTGCTTTCGACAATATTACATTCCGTTTCGATGTCAGCAACCTTACTGATACTGACAACTGCAGAGATCGAACACGTTTTATTGGTCGTATCAGCGCCAATATCCTGGAGGAAGTTGAGTTTAATTGCGCCGGGTCCGGCAGAGTGTTGGCATTGAATGTCAGTGGTACGTTCTAGAGTAGCGTCAGGTAGCTAATAACACCGGTAACAGCTGCTGGTATCCCGCCAATTAATCTGGGGCGAAAGTGCAGCATGCACGCAAATTATTGGCTTAGTCAGTGAATAAGGTCTAACCCCTCCCACATCAAACCGATACCCTTTTATCTCTTCATAGACACGCAATCAGCTGCTTTTTGTTCATTTTCGCTGATAAAGCGATAAAGTGTAGCGCCTATAAGCTCTCTGTCGCTTATAGCGGCAGAGACAAGCTGCAGCCCTTGTTCGCTGCAAATGCCCGAAAACAGATCCCTGCCATAGCTCTGCTGAAAATAATTATCTCGACTAACAGCTAGCTCTGTCAGGTTTTCGGCCAACTGTGGCAGCAATGCCAGTTGCAAGTCTTCCTGCCCTGTTGGAAAAATTGAGCCCATGGCTGCGCGCAAATTCGAAAGCGGCAGAGGATTGTCTGTATCAAGAATACGGTTAACCCAATCCTGCTTTATTGCCAAATCTGGTAGTGCCGCTTCGGCGGCTATTGCAGCTCGCCTGCCCGCATCGGAAGAGTCACGTTCTCGCTCCGCCGCAAGTAATTCTCGAGCAGAAATATAATTGCGCGAACTAAAGCGTCGTATAATATTCCACCGTGTATTCTGACCCAGGTTTAAACCTTCAATTTGAACAGACCCATCCAGTAGACCAGCGAGATTTGTCAGCGCTACATCGCTGCGAGCTATGCGAATGTAATTCGATAATCGCAGGTTAAGTGTGCTCTCTGACTGTCTTGAACCTTCTGCATCGAGATATACACCAGCGCTGATAATCTGCCACAGCTGCTGCTCAGCTTTAGAGCTATTACTCGCTAACTCGGCTGAGTAATTGGCGCCCAAGCGTTCAAGTTTATTCAGGTTACTAACTAATTCCGCCAGTGTTTGTCTGATAATTCGATCATTGCTCTCGCGAGACAGACTTTCAATAAGCGTTTCAAGCAAAGTGTTATTCTCCATTTGCCCATTGTCCGGCGCATCGAATAAGGCAGTCCAGATCATTGAACGCAATAGCGGGTCATTAATTCGTCCCAATGCATCACCCTCTATAATCGTGTCCATACTTACGTCATCCAGACTTAATTCTGTGTAGCCCCACCCCTCGTAGTTGGGAATTGCAAGGTCTGGGCAAGGAAGCCCAACAACATCACTTACCTGAGTTTCTGCGCCCACAATCTCTACTGGAATCACTGCAATAGGCTCAATACCACCAGCATCTCCTAATGAGAACAATCCAAGCTGAACGCGTTGCTCACGCAGAGTCGGAAATTCATCCGGCGCGGTTTGCAAAATGGCAAAGCGGCTAATACCATTTGCGTCGCAACTAAAACGCGCTTCTATAGTGTTTACACCTGCCTGATACATCCAATCCTGCGCCCACAGGTTTAGGTCGATACCAGATTGCTCAGACAGCGAATCCATAAAATCAGCAAGCTCGGTATTCTCCCAGGAATACTGCGTTAAATAACTAGAAACGCCTAAACGAAAATTCTCACGACCTATATAGTGGGACAATTGGTTTAGAACAGATGCGCCTTTGTCGTAGGTAATAGCATCGAACACATTAAAAAAGTCATTCGTACTAGCTACTGAAACCTCAATAGGATGTGTAGATACTGCATTATCCGCCGAGATGGCGCTCAAGTTTTCAGACAGATAAAAATCATGCCATAGGTCTTCAAACTCAGTGGCCTGAGAAACAGCAATGGAAGACATCAACGTGGCAAAACTCTCATTCAACCACAGACCGTTCCACCAGTTCATGGTAACCAGATCACCAAACCACATATGCGCCATTTCGTGCAAAATCGTACCAGCACGGCGTTGACTGTTAAAACGATTAGAAGCGCCACGATCGACATAGCTTTCTGAAAAAGTAACCGCCGCCACATTCTCCATAGCACCAATAAGAAAATCCGGCACAATAATCTGATCGTATTTCACGAAGGGATAAGGTATTTCAAAATATTCAGCATAATGAGCAAGGCCAGCCTTCGTGTAGGCTAGCCATTCATCCACCGCTACATACTCAGACAAAGACTGACGAGCCATTAACCGAATAGGCACATCACCGGCCATGTCTTCCCATATCTGGTAAGGACCGGCGTGCAGGGAAAAAATATAACTGGAAAATTTTTCAGAACGAGGAAAATGCCACAGACGAGAATCGCCATCTACTGTGATTGAATCTTCAGTTGTCGAAGAGACCACCTGCCAGTCACTGGCGGCACGCACAGTCAGCTCATAAGTAGCCTTTAAATTAGGTTGGTCAAAATTAGGAAACAAACGATTGGAGTAGTAAGGCCAAAGATACGTATATAAATAGGTAAGGCCATCTTCTGGGTCTACAAAACGATGCAGCCCAGTGCCATCCTGATCATAGGGGTGCTGGTAATCGATTACTATCTCGTTACCACCTACCTTCAAAGCTGATTCAGGTAATGTAATGAAGTACCCATTGTATTCAGGCTCCAGTGTTTCACCATTAGCTATTACCGCAAGCACGCTACCACCGGTGAAATCTACATCCAGAGTAGTGTCGTTGTCAGTCAGATCAAATTGTAAAGTGACACGACCCTGATAGGCATCTGCTGCACTGACCAAATCGATATCCAGTAAATAAGAAATTTCCGACACACGTGCTTTGCGCGCAATCGCCTCGGCCTGACTAAGCTGGTCAAGCGCTGGCCGTATACCGGGCACTTCGCTAGTGTCTTGTATGTTTTCTGCGCGCTGAGCTTGCTCTGAGCAAGCAGATAACAAAATCACAGAACAAAATAGAACTAGTGTAGGTAATAAGCGCATTAGTGGTTCCTGTAGTTACATTTATTCAAGACTATAGCAAAGGATAAAAAATTATTTATTAACAGCCGCAGAAAATCTGGCATAGCCTTCTGCCATGGCCTTAGCACAGGCTCCCGGCGTTGGTCCTCCATCAAAAAAACCCTGACAGGGTTGTGCGATCAAGTCCGGCATTTCCTTCATCACCCAGTCTCGGGCATCATAGTAAATCTGCATATCATTGGAGCTGGTTTTTACCGAGGCAATCTTGTCGTCACGAAATGATATTTCGAAAGTGTCGGTAACGTTAAAATCAATACCCAGCGCCAGCATTGGGTCATCTTCTACAGTAATTGGGCAACGCACGACATTTGATTCACTAAACTGACAAGGTTTACGCTCTACTATCTTGTAGTTGCCACCTTCTGCCCAGCCCTGATAATAAACCAATGACGAAATAGAAGAAGATGCTGTTGCAAGTTTGGACTCTAGCTCCTTTGCATCAAATGAATAGAAAGCATCAATTAATGCCTCAGCTGCTTGCAGTTTCTCTGTGTCCCCAAACTGACTGCCAAATTCTGTGCTAGTGCTGCAAGCCATTATCAAAGAAACAAGCAGTAGAGCGCCAACTAGTTTATGCATAAGATATTTCTCTTGATTATAGGTATAAATTTTCGAGTTATTTATGTTTGAGTGATCACCTTGTCTGATTAATCAGAGGTTTCTCAAGGTTTCATTCGAGCGAAACGGAATGGTCAACTGCGTTAACAAAGAGAGTTGTCGGCCTGTACCATTTCCAACACGCTCAATCTGCGTCTTGCCAGAAAAAGTACCAAAAATTCGATCCCAAATTATCACTGTGCAGCCATAATTGGTATTGCTCTCAGCATAGTTACAGGAATGATGAAGTTGATGCCACTGCGCTGTATTAAATAACCAGCCAAATATACCGGATTGAAGAGGAAGGTTGCTGTGACAAAGATGAGCATTGGTCAGGCTAAAGACTGCCACCACGCCAGCCACTTCTGGGCTAGCACCAAGATAGGCCAAAGCTACGGCCGAACCCAGATTGAGGCCAAGAAACTCCAGGGGATGCGTTCTTTCTGCCCTGGCAACACTCATCTTTGTAATGTGGTGGTGAGTGGCATGAATTCGCCAGAAGAACATGAAGCGATGTTGAAGTCGATGGGCCCAATAGGCAATAAACTCTTTTGCAAAGACTCCCACCATGGCTGCCAGTAATATTCCAAACGTGGTCTGTGCTTCGAGGCGCAACGGGAAGTTTGATGCATCTCGAAGTGAAGTAAAAAGTTCAGAGATTGGCGTATCGTAGGCCACATCATAAATAGGTACCCAGATAATATAGGTTCCAAATAACCAGAAACTATCTTCGGCCAGATCACGCCAGTTAAGCAGCCAGTCCTTTCGCCGAGGACTCAATCGCTCCGCTATAAGTAGCAGCGGTATTGGAACAAACAATAAAATCGAAACCAACAGCCCGAAATTCATCCATTGGTTCGCCGCAGCGCTTGCCGTAAGAATAGCGCAGCCAAAAACAATAATTGGCTGAGGAAGTGACCACAGTGAAAACATCGTTCGCTTCGATTGCATAAGACACACCTCTCTATAAAGATGTACACAATATAGCGAATAACACGATCAGACTAAATACTTATAGGAATTAAATAATCTGACTAAGCAATACAGCCTGACTCTTTGAGTCTAATTTGAAAAACTCGCAACAAACCAGTTCCGGAACTCTTCATCATAGATTTCAAAACTCGGAGAGTTAAGAGCTCTTTCAATTTCTACTCCTCCGACCACTCCTTTTAGAACCGTGTCAAGCTTTCTATAGTAATCAATATCAACATCATCGAAATGCTCGACAAGAATATCTTCGATCTCTTTAATGGATTGCTGATAATTTCGATCAATAACCAATTTCTTGATCAAGCTCTGTTTATACTCAAAGGTATCATTAGCATCGCTACCAGCTAGAATTTCCAATTCTCTAGGATTGCCGCTCAACAACAACAAGGGTAATGTTTGGAGCTGCGTACTACGAAGCAAAAACGCAAGAGCATCCCAAAAATAAGGCAGAGGGTAATCTATGTGTGGGTTATTGGTTCCAATCATAAACAATTTTTGAAGTTCAAAATTATTTACTGCTTCAGTAATAAACTCTTCAGGAAATAGTTCGTTTATATATCTGCTGGATGCGAAATGAGCACGCCGACCTTCTATATTCAGCAAGTAGCTATACAACTCAGCTCTGTCTCGCATCCCCCTGGTTGAAGGAGAAATTCGTTGAGGGTAATTGTCAGTGAGAGGCTGAATATTCGCGGTTAACTCGGTTAATCGCGATGCATCCGCCATAAACAAATTGCCAAGCTGCGCAGGTTTCTCGAGCGCGATACGCACTAACTCGGATTGAATACCTTCATTTGACCAATGACGAAGGATAGCATCCATACTTAGCGCTGGCAGGCCGCCCCTGGTTCCAATCATAATGAAATCTAGGTCGAATCCATTCCACAAGCTACAATCTTCATACACATTGCAAAACGCCTTAATAATGCTTGCCGAGTCTGAGGCGTGTAAGTCGTGAACAGGAAGCCAATAGCTAATCATACCCCCGGGACTCAAATGCTCCTTAGTTAGTTCAAAAAACTCCTGCGAATAAAGGTTCGCTATATGAGGAGCCTTCGGAGGGGGAGGTTCTCCGGTTATCAGGTCGTACATTTTTTCTGTTGATTGTAGAAAAAACCTGCCATCTTCTATATGAACTACTGTTCGCTCATCTTCCAGCGGCCCATAACCAATCTCTCTATGCGCAGGAATGCTTAGGTCTATAATGTCCTGGGAAACATCTACTATATCGAGAGATTTCAACGAATCTATCTGAGTTAAACCTTGCGCAGTGTTACCTACGCCGTAGCTGATTAACAAAGCGTCATCAATTCCGTCTTTTAGAATATAAGGCAAATAGGCAAACATTTTCATATAACGTTCACCAGCAAAGTTAGAGCCTGACATCGAGTAGCCATTAGTAACCAGGCGATAAGACTCGGCCTGGCCTAATACTTCTTTTCTGTAATAGTGCAGTGTTGCGTACACACTTTCTGTAGAGCTTACTAATTGCTCATTAGGAAGAGTTTGTTGTGCAAATATTTGATACGAGCGATTGATTCCGCCGTAGGGAAAAATAGCTATGATTAGCACGCTGGCAACACCAATTGCCTGTAGAGCGAATTTAGCGCGCGAACCCACTGTGCTGCTTAAAAATGACAACAAGGCTATCAATAAATAGCAAAAGGAAATTGCCAACATCGATAATTCAATTCCCAGCATAGGTAGCAGCAAAAAAGTAGCAAGACCAGAGCCTATTGCCGCACCAAAAGTATTTGCCAATGTGAGCGCACCTGAAGATTGCGTGCTTACACCTATAACTGAATGTAATTTTTCTCCAAACATCGGAAACAACATGCCCGAGAGAAAGCAGGTAGGAAACATCAACAGAAATGCAGAAATGCAGAAAAGACAAACACTAGCTGATTGTCGATTAATAAGCGGAAATAGTTCGCATAGATGATTTGAAATAAGAAGAAGCTTAATGTAGTGACGATTGCCGCCGTAGTTGCGAGGTAAAGCAGAACCGTATCGGTTTTCTGTTCTGCAATTTTGCTACGAGACACTGCAATTCCGCCACTTGCGATACCAAAAAGTACAACCGCAAGCATAATAGAAAACAAAGTGCTGGTTTCTTGCTGAACCATAGAAAGATAACGGAACCAGATAACCTCCAGCATCAGCAACAACATGCCGGCTATTGCAGGGCCGATTAAGAGTTTCTTGTGCTTCAGGAATGACACAGAAGTCGACGTAATTTCTGCTGGCCTGTCTGCATAAGAGAAATTTCGATACAAAATAAAAGCAGCGGCTAAATTCAGCCCACAAGCAAACATCGCTGTGGCCCGCACCCCTAGCCAATAAATTAGAAAAAACTCGGCAACTAGCGTTCCTGCCACTGCACCAAAGGTATTCCAGCCATACAGGTGTGCGATTGATTTTGCGAAGGAAGTATCGGCAGTATGCAGCGCCTTGTGCAACACTGGTAGCGTGCTTCCCATGGCGATTGCCGGGATTAGCAACAGCAAAAAGGCGATAGCGAAACGAGCAAAATTCAGCAGGCCATCGTTGCCTAGCATATCGCTCAAGCTTCCGCTTAATTGATACGAAACAACAGGAAGTAGATAAATTACTGCAACCCCAGATACACCGATAATTACCTCTATCGCCATATAAAGCTTGATTGGGTTTTTAATCAGTGAACCACGAAAGGCCACAATGGCATTTCCCAGACCGAGCCCAGCCATGAAAGCCATTAACACCGCTGAGGCGCTCCATATTGAAGAACCAAGGACTATACTGGTTACACGAAACCAAACTGTTTCGAAAATTAATGCTGAGCAGCCCGAGAGAAAAAATACCAGAGATGAAACGCGGTAAAGCGTGACTGAGGATTTCACTATAGGTCCTATACCGCATTCAAATAACAAAGAGGAGACAGGACTAGATAATAACTTAACTGCCATTTTCTGCTACCCTTACCGTTTCATAAAGCCCAATTCAGAATAAACAAAAGACTAAAATCATGATTGATCGAGAAATAGATATTCAAACTAAAGATGGAGCAATGAATACTTTTATCACGCATCCCGAGGAAAACGGGCCGCATCCGGTTGTGGTGTTTTTAATGGACGCGCCGGGTAAGCGTGAAGAACTGCATGACATGGCAAGAAGGCTTGGTTCCGCGGGCTATTACGTTATGTTGCCGAACCTCTATTACCGACGAGTACGGGAGTTTAAAATACAGGATGCCACTCGTGAAGAAATGTTTTCTCATATGGATTCACTTAGCAATGCCATGGTATGCGAAGACGTCGCAACATTAATGGCGTTTGCCGACAAAGAAAGCCCAGCAAATGATGGCAAGGTTGGTTGCGTCGGCTACTGTATGAGCGGGCCCTTTGCCTTTGCAGCGGCTGCAGCCTTTCCCGATAGAATCGCGGCAAGCGCTTCTTTTCATGGTGTATACCTTTACTCTGACAAACCTGATTCACCGCATCTCGATGCCGACAAAATCAAAGGCGAAATGTACTTTGGCTGCGCCGAAACCGACGAATATGCACCTAAGCAAATGATCGACGACCTGGAACAATACCTGGCAAGCACAAACATCAAGTCACGCATCGAATGGTATCCCGGCACCGAGCACGGGTTTGTGTTTCCTCAACGAGAAGGAAAATACAATAAGAACGCCGCAGAGCGACATTGGGAACGCTTGTTAGCAATGTATGGCCGGTGCTTATAGTCAGAGTATTTAGCCATGTTTATCGATACTAGAGGAGTATCTTAATGAAGCCCATTTCCTTTTCATGTCATGCGCGTACCAATAAAACCAGAAGGCATTGTCGAGCTGGCCCGGTTTTCAAGGCTATGGCCCACCACCAGGAACTCTCTCCCCCATTAGCATTTCTGGTTACGAGTATTAATGAGTGGTGGAATTTCGAAGTAGTTAATGGCAAAAGAATGTAGTGCGTGCATTCCAATTGCATCCACGTTCTGTTTTCACTTATCCAATAATGTGGCTAATCTCGAAGCTGCTAAAAAGGCGGCACAAAAGCATCTACGGCAATTGCTTAACACTCAATAATCTCGGATTCGTAAATCAGATCAATGCTTTCCGGCCTTTTCAAATCAATGGTTAGATTTTATCCTTAACCCGGCATCGATAAATGAACTCCTGCTCCACTCCTTGAGTATTTGCGCTTACTTACTTCAAATATCCTTACTTAAATTGTGGATTAATCCTGTATATCCTTCCCGCTTCTTGTTACTCTCTGGGCATCAACTTTTTCATGCGCAGTTCCAAAACTGTACGCTAAGTTGCAAAACCAAAACTAACAAAATAAAAATAAAAATAAAAACCTAAGCTGATGTAGCAGTCTCTGGCTGAACAGCCAGATGATCATGCTCGTGGAGGTCGAATGAATAGACGAATAAAAAAACAAATTTTAACACTCGCAAGCCTAACCCTGGCATTTTTTGGGTTAACAACAGCGGCTTTAATACATGCACAAGGCACACCACTGGCCATAGAGCTGTTGCCGCTGGGCAAGGACATCGGCCTGTCCAAGGGCCAAACGGTAACGCCAGCTTATGAAGGCTGGTACGAAAAAGAGGATGGCACTATTGCCCTCTCCTTCGGCTACTACAACCGCAACTCTGGTGAAATACTCGATATACCAGTGGGATCGAGCAACCGTATCATCGGTGGTGTTGCTGGCGAGGTCAATCAGGGCCAACCTACGCATTTCGAAACAGGACGTCACTGGGGTGTGTTTACCGTAAATATTCCCGCGAATCATACTCAGGAAGTTGTCTGGCACCTTGAGAATCAGGGCAAAACCTTTCACATCCCGGCTAATCGCAGCACCGATTACGTAATAGATTCTATTGCCGGCGACGCTAATAATAATCTACCACCAGAGATTCGATTTACTGAAGATGGCCTTATTGGTCGCGGGCCGAGCGGCATTACTGTGGGGCCTTTACAAGCCAAAGTAGGCGAGTCGCTATCACTCGATGCCTGGGCAAGTGACGACGGAAAAATCAGTGGAATTGCTGCCATGTTTATTGGCAATTTACCAATGACACCACCGATTAACCTGAACTGGCACAAGCATCAGGGGCCTGGCGAAGTAGCCTTTAGCGAGCCTACTTCCAAAGTACCTTCCGAAGGTGGCATGGCCAGTACCGAAGTGACGTTTAGTGAAGCCGGAGAGTATCTTTTACGCGCCAGTGTGATCGACATGTCAGGCCCCGAAACGGCTGGCCACTCACAGTGCTGCTGGACTAATAGTTTTGTAAAAGTGAGCGTGAGTAATTAAACGTAATTTAAGACTATGCGAATTTGAAAAGAATTTTGAGACGCGAGCGAGTCTCCTGGAGATAAGAACTGATGATTAGAATTACTCGAAGGATTAATGTAAGAAGCTTTGCAATATTTACAAAAAGTTTGCTGTTGACGATTGGTGTCCTGGGATTTTCTGCAACATCGTTAGCACAAGGAGGCGCGAACTCAGCACACAGCGAAGTGACCTGGGCCGGAGAAGTTTTCGCAATCTTTCAAGCAAAATGTCAGGAGTGCCATCGACCAAATTCAATAGCGCCAATGTCTTTACTGACCTATGACGAAGCCAAGATATTTGCGCCAGTCATTCGTTACCGCGTAGAAAACAGAGTTATGCCACCGTGGCACATCAACCCTGACGTGGGCATTCAGGAATTCACCAATGACCGCGGTCTCAGTGTGGCACAGCGGCAAACCATTATAGACTGGGTAGATCAAGGCGCACCCCAAGGCGACATGAGCGAGGCACCTGAAGCCCTCGAGTTTAATGACGCGCTTATTTGGCGCCTCGAAAAACAAATGGGTTCAGCACCAGACTTGATTGTTGAGTCTGAGTCATATGACCTTGCCGCCACCACTCAGGACAAATGGTTTCGTCCGACTACACCTACAGGCTTAACCGAAGAGCGGTGGGTTAAGGCTATCGAAATTCGACCTAAGAACCCGGAAAGCCGCCGAGTAATACACCACTCACTGGCGTTTCTAGTGCAAGAAGAAGACAGCACTGCCGGACTCCCCGAGGATTTAGATATTCCTTTTGGACCAAGTCTTTTTATGGAATGGGCAGTTGGTAAGGCCGGTCAAATTTTTCGACCTGATACTGGCAAACTAATGATGCCTGGTTCGCAAATCACCTGGGAAATGCATTTGCATGCCAATGGTACACGAGTGCCAAATGCACAAGTTGAACTGGCCGTGTGGTTTCACGATGAACCTCCTGAACATCGCACTATTTTGAGCATGTTCGATGCCCAGGGACCTAATAGTCTGGATATTCCACCCCATGAAATTGCCGTCACCCAGGGCACCTTTGTGTTATCGGCCCCAGCCCGCATCGAAAATTTTCAACCCCATATGCATATGCGCGGCAAAGCCATGTCCATGGAAGCAGTCTATCCTTCGGGTGATCGCGAAGTACTGTCTTTTGTCGATAACTTTCAGTGGAACTGGCAAATCAATTACGTGTTTGATGAAGATGCAGCGCCATTGTTACCCAAAGGTACGATGATCATTACCACCGCGTGGCACGACAACACCGAGAGCAATCCCTACAACCCAGACCCGAATCAGTGGGTCGGCTGGGGCGATCGCACGGTAGATGAAATGGCCCACAACTGGGTAGATGTAACCTACCTTGGGCAAGAAGAGTTCGAAAGGATGGTCGCTGAGCGTAACGCTAACGCCAGATAACTATACTTAATAAAAAAAGGGACAGATTCCTTAGGATCTGTCCCTTTTTTTTGTTCTATTCGAAGCTGAAAATCTCGTGAAAACTAAGAGGCACAATATCATTTCTATAGTTGACTGGTGTTGGTCTGCGGTGCTATCTCGCTACAGTTGGCAAACAACCAATCAACAAGTTACTTAATTAGTAATTTGTGACCACCTGTTTAATTCTTCCAGTAGTTACTAATAGTGTCAGAGTTTTTTACATATTCGTAAGTGTGGCATAATTAAAAAATCCTAATACTCTGTTTTTTATGAACAAATTCTATCTGGTATGATTTTTGCATTCTTACTAGTATATCTATCTATAATCAACTTTATTGCTAGCCAAAATTATGAAAAATACCCTAAGATTTTCAGCTCTTGTTCTTTCACTGATTTCCTTTCAATTGGTACATGCAACACCAATAACTGTTGATGGCGTAATGGACGGTGATACCTATGCGAATTCGAGCATCCTGACCTGGTATAACAACCATAATTCTTCATACGGCGATCAGACTCATCAGTTTTATTACACAATCAATGAAGCTACTAGCGGCAACAATGGCAGCCTCAATGTATTTGTTGAAGTTCCTACCTATGCAAAGAATATGATATGGGGAGAATCAAACGACATACTAACTGATTATCAAACTGCGAATGGGCTTGATGACTACGTTGGGTTTTATAAAGACGGCACTCATCATGACAGCGATAAATATAAATTAAATTACAAGACTCAAACAGGCAGTGAGTATTTCGAATTTGAAGGCACCGCGGGCACTAACCCCTTCGGCAGTGAGAATCTTTGTTTTGGACTTGATGGCGAAGGTCATTGTAAGGACGATCTAACAGTTGATCCTGATCTTAACAACGGACCAAGCCTGATCTGGAATACTTCGTTGGATTATTTGTTGTCAGCTGCTGGAATGGCCGAATGTGATCTGGGCAATCTGGGTGGCGCTGATGATGTCATGAAAAATTGTGCCGCCTTTGACCGCTCCATGTCTCTTGAATTTCAAATAAGCGATCTTGCCTTTGGTCAAGGTTTGGCGATTGTAAATAGCATTACAAAACTGCAATTACATTTATCAGATGAAATGATAGGTCTTGAAATTACCGAACCTGCGCCAGTTCCGGAGCCTGCCTCATTCTGGCTTTTGGGTTTAGGATTAGCTTTACTTGGCACAAGCCATAAGAGCCAAATTAAAAACCAAGCGTAAGCTAAACTACTACTGGGTTTTCGCCGCAAGCTATTCCGGTCGAACTAATTAGCCACATCGTCTCTATAAACTAAAGCTAGCCTCAACACCATTAACATTGACAGTGTAGTCCCCAGAGCTCAGGCCCTGTACATCTAGCACTATTGTCGTTTCAAAAGGATCAAGCACAGCGATACAAGTCTCCGCTGACCCCAGTGTTGTTTCCGCAAGGGCAACCTTAAAAACAGAATCGTTTCTGAAAATAGCTGGTGTCTGTAAATCTACGCAAGGAACTGACTTGTTCCCAGTTACTGTCAAGCTCACCTGCACAGAGAAAAGCCCTGTGATACTAACTACCACGCTATCTACCGCTACTAGATTGCTTTGTTCGGCGGCGACCAGAGTGAAGTTCCCCTCTATATCACTGAGCAACTGTATATCATTATAGTAAGTTGGCTCACCGTTAATCATTGCTGCGCCCTGAGGAATATTCAGGATGCTGTTCTTGAAAATTGCCGGTTGAGCGCTCAATGCCTGACTGGCAAAACTGAGACTGAACACAATTAGGTACTGCAGTAATCTGTTCATAGTTTACTCCTACGTCTAAACTTCTCGATTGTAACTGTGGCTAATATGGATGGCGAGCCGATCAGCTTAGGTTGCCAGCACTCAAGGCTCAAGCTGAATTGCGCAGCCATGTGATCGCAGGCACATATGATTGAATAATTGATCATTAACCCTGCCGAAAAACTCTGCTATTCTAACTACAAAATAAGAGTATTTCTGGAGCTGTTCATGCGAAACCTTCTTCTAACTCTCGCTTTGTTTCTTTCACCCATATTACTGGCCCAGGTCAGCGAACCGGACTGGCCCTCTGTTGAAGAAGAGACTCTGCGGCATTTTCGCGCCTTGCTGCAATTCGATACCAGCGATCCGCCTGGACGGGAACTACCCGCAGCCGAATACATTCGTGATGTACTTGAGGCCGAAGGGTTCGATGTGGAAATGTTATCTACAGATTCAGAGCGGCCTAATGTAGTAACTCGACTAAAAGGTAACGGCAGCAAAGAGCCGCTGTTAATCATGGCGCACACCGATGTAGTGAATGTAGATCCTGAAAAGTGGACCTTCCCTCCATTTAGCGCAACTATAGACAATGGCTATGTTTACGGGCGCGGTGCGGTAGACGATAAAGACAACCTGGCAGCTGCACTCATGGTCATGCTGGAGTTGAAACGTCAAAATGTCCAGCTCGATAGAGATGTCATTTTTCTTGCAGAATCCGGTGAAGAAGGTGCCACTCAATACGGCATCGAATTCATGGTGAATGAACATTTCGATAAAATAGATTCAGAGTTTTGTTTGGCTGAAGGCGGTTCAGTCGCACGCGTCAATCGCGAAGTACAATATGCAGGCATTCAAACCGTCGAAAAAATCCCCTATCGAGTAGAACTGCTGGCAACTGGAATAGCAGGCCATGGCTCGGTTCCTCTGCAATCGAATTCCGTAGCACGTCTGGCCAAAGCTATTGCGGCAGTCGCCGATTGGCGCTCACCCATTCGTTTGAATGAAACAACAGCAGCTTACTTCGAAAGGCTGGCTTCAATTTCTCCTGCGGACGCCGCACAGCGCTATCTCAATGTTTTAGATCCAGGCCTTGCCAGCGAAGTCGATGAATATTTTCTAGCCAATGAACCGCGCCACTCCTCCATGCTACGTTCATCCCTATCACCGACTATTTTTACTGCCGGTTATCGCATTAATGTCATCCCATCGGAAGCAGCAGCCAGTGTCGATTTTCGCGCCCTGCCCGATGAAGACATTCCCGCTTTTCTAGATGAAATTCGTCGCGTCATTAATGACCCCACAGTCGAAGTAAGCCTGGGTGTTCGCAACACAAGGCCACGAGGCGAAGCCAGACTCAACACGGTGGCATTCAGCGCAATAGAAACCAACATTAACAAGCACTATGGTGTTATTACATTGCCAACTATGAGCACAGGTGCGACCGATATGGCCTATCTGCGAAACCGAGGTATACAGTGCTACGGAATTGGACCAGCTATCGATCGCGAAGACGCGGCGCTGGGGTTCGGCGCACATAGCGACCAGGAACGAATTCTGATCAGCGAACTACATCGTTTTGTTCGTTTCAACTGGGATGTAGTCATAGAGATTGCAGCTGATTTAAACTAGAACCAATACATAACAATAAGAGAATTTATTCTCCACCGTGAAGGAAAGATTATGACATCGTCAAAATTTAAAAGTTTATCCCTCGGCACGTTACTTCTGTCTTTTGCAGTTGGCGTGTCAACTATCTCCGCCCAAGACATCAGCATAGGCAATGGGTCCAAAAATTGGATCACCACCGAAGGCGTAACACGAGAAGAATCGACTCTAACATTCTCGGAAGTTCAAATTGATGGCAACGGCTGGCTGGTAATCCATCCCTTCGAAGAAGGCGCGCCCAATGGTGATAAATATGTAGCTTCTACTTATCTGAAAGACGGCACAAACACCAACGTAAGCATCAAGGTGCATAAGGGGTTAGAAACGGGGGAAATGTTTATCGTAATGCTGCATCGCGACGTCAACGAAAATCAGGTTCTGGATTTCGTGTTTGTTGATGATCTCAATGTAATGGATACGGCAGTATTTGAAGGCAGCACAATGATCGGACATGCGATTCCGGCGCCATAATAAATAGAGCACAATAAAACTAATAAAAAGGGGCCGTAACGGATATTTTTTAACCGTTACGACCCCTTTTTTATTCGTTTTATCATACATGAATAGCCTCACTGAATTCATTTATTACTATAAAGCCTACTCCTTAGTCTTCGTTAGCGCGCAATCAAGCCTATCTCTAAATTATTTTCAGGAAAGTACTTGCATCTCCGGGATTACATTTGTAAGATGTTTCCGTCTTACAAATGTAAGACGACTGGTTTTTACACTAGTGTCGACTATGTACTTGCGCTCCGGGGGTTACATTGGAAAACCTTACACTTTCTATCAACGATATCTTTTCATGGATTCAGCTAGCAACGATGAAGGGAACGGTCACCATCATCTTGGTGCTGGTATTTAGAAAAATACTAGGAAGATGGCTTTCTCCTTCTGGAAAGGTACTACTTTGGTTGGCAGCAATAATAAGCCTTACAGTGCCGATCAGCATTGAAAGCAACTGGGCCATTTACTCGAACCCTCCCCTTTCTGAAGTCTACTTTAGCGAATTAAATACACCGCTGAAAACAATTCATTCAGAGGCTGCTACTTCGTCTTCAGTAACGGGTGTGAAGCTAATCGTTCCGAGTCAAAGAATAGGTATATTGGAAACCATCTGGGCGATCGGAGTAGCTATTTTTCTTTTCATATTATTGCTCGTTCAGTTTAAATACCTCAGAATAAATAGACTCGCTAAAGATGCAGGCCCCCGCATTCAATTGTTAGCCGATAGTTGTTTAGATTCTCTCAACTACCACCGAACAATAAGAATTCTAGAAACACACAATGTTACCTCTCCCTGTATACAGGGTGTATTTCGACCTGTTTTGCTATTTCCTACGGGGCTCGAGTCAAAACTTACAGATGAAGCCCTTCGCCATGTGATATTGCATGAGATCGTACACATAAAACATCATGATATTTTGCTCAATTGGGCAATGTCTCTCACTCTGGCACTTCATTGGTTTAATCCAGTTATATGGTTAGCGTTTAGACAGATGAAGGCTGATCAGGAACTAGCATGTGATGCAAAGGTTCTCGACTCCCTAACTAAAGATCAGCATCAGCTATATGGAAATACGCTAGTTGCTCTTACCGCCAAATTCCCTTCCTCGCCGAAATACTCCCTTGTTACGGGTACAAGCTCTGGAATTGCTAACGATCACCTTCAATTAAAAAGGAGACTGGAAATGATAAAACAGCATAAGAATGCCAAATCTACGCATGGTGCTTTAGCCCTAACCTTATTCTTAGGACTTACAATTGCAGCATGTACAAGTACTGATACACAAAATGCTACTAACAGTTCTATTGATGCAAGTGCAGAAAAAATAATCCAAAATTTATCTGTCCAGGGAATACATAACAAAGAGGGTTTTTTCCTCGCTCTAGGCAAGGCCTTACAAGCTGATCAAGAACTAGAAAATTCAATTCTTCGCGACCTTGGAATAGCAATGACAGATGCTGAGTTTGCAATGTCAGCGCAAGCTAAACCTAACAGGCCTGCTTTTCATGGGCAAGAAGAATGGACCACTGAAATCCTGGATGAATGGGCAAGCGATGTTTTACTCTCATGGAGGAAATTACGACCTAAAGAAGCCTTCACCTGGATTTATGCTACCCGAAATAGCTATGGCTACAAGTTACCCAGACAAAGCCTTATGAGAGCAATGCGGGACTGGGCATACCTGAATCAAGAGCTAGCTGAACAACATGCTCTATTACTTTCAAATTTGCAGCTTAGAAGTGAGGCGATTGCTGGTATTGTGGAGAAAGAATATTTTGAAGGCGACATGAGCCAAGAAGACGAAGAATTAACCAATAGATTACTACTGGAAATATCTGACGATTCACTCAAAGACCAATTGGCAAGAGTATTGGAACGGAGAAACAGTCCTACATGGTCAGATATAGGTGGCCGAATTTCAGCTCTGCAGTCCCGGCTTGAAGAATTGGAAAATCCGACAGACTCGAGCGAAGATCTAACACCGAAAGAGCGTTCTCAATATTTGGTAAGAATAAAATATACTCTCGAAGAAATGCAAAAACTTAAAAACCAATTCGACCAGTCGAAATGACATATTTATGTCGTCTTTAGTACAATTGTATCGATGGAACTACTATCTATGAAACAGCTACAAATTTCGGATGCAGAATGGGAGATATTAAAAGTTATATGGGATATCTCACCTGCAACGGTTAACGATATATCCGACATGTTGGTCGAGTCCAAACAGTGGCACCCTAAGACTGTCCGCACAATGTTAAACCGCATGGTTAACAAAGGAGTGCTCGACAAAACAAACGAGCAAGGAATGTATCAGTACTTTCCACTGCATGATAAAGAAGAGCTCATAAAACAAGCCAGCGAGTCATTTCTAGAACGTGTATTTAACGGCGCCCTTACTCCTATGGTGGCACACCTGGTTAAACAGAGGCCTCTAACGAGCCAGGAACGAAAAGAGTTACTCGATATCTTGAACGATGAAGACTGATCAGACTCCATGAAGGTACATCATGAACGCCAAAAAGGGATAGTAACGGATATTTTTTAACCGTTACTATCCCTTTTTGTAATTTATAGCGAACAGTCTTTTTGCTTAAATTATTACCTTATGAAAGACCCTTGTTCTTTCTAACAGATAATGAGTACATAACCACCCGTATTAAGGACAACAGTACTAGCAGCGAAAGAGTCTGCAATACCATGTGTTGCCCATCGGGAACTGGCCGATTTTCAATTAACGGGAGAATTTTGTAAGTCAACGAGTAGCCGCCCGTGAAGTACCATTCAAAATCCTCATGCAACGCAGTAGGACCAAATAAATAAGGCACCCACCACTGCTGGAGCTGAAGTAGAAACCACACGAAAGCCCAGATAGTACCGAGACAAATACCCCAAAGCATATTTCGCAGTAAGAAAATCGCAATAAAGCCAAATGTAATGACAGCAAGCAAAGTGCCGCGCAGCTGCGGGCCGACAAGCTCCAGCTGATTCCAGGGTGTCAGTGGTATGTAGTTGTCCAGACTAAAATAAGCCAGAAGAATCAGGATTAGGGTGAGTGATTGTTTGGTGTAGGTGTGCATAAAATTTATACTCGAATTTCTATCAAAAGCTAAACAGCCTGATGTGTATCGAAGTTTAACATTTTTAAATTAAAGGGCCGTAACGGATATTATTTAACCGTTACGACCCCGTCTTTATACGATGCTATTAAACACCTGCATTTCTGGAAAGAAAGCCAAGTAGCCAGCTCTCTATCGATTCTGCCACGCCGGGCACAAATAGTATTGTTAGCGTGACAAGTATATAAAGAGAAACACAAAGGATAAGATAATTTTTTGCTTTCACCAGACTACACTCCTGACCGAGGGGCTAGCTCAAACACCCAGGTCTCACCAGATTCAATAGCTTCCCTGGTAATTCTTGAACGGTATTTCTCAATTTTTTTAGCGATGATTCCATCCAGCACAGACCCATCTAATACCCTTACCAGTTTACGCTCATAGAGAACGCCTTCGATGCGAACCAGTGCTAATCCGTCACCCTCATAAGCCTCAACTGCCCAGTGTTTCCAAAGGCGACCTAACCAGGTACCCATATAGTCTGAAGTAACGTAAATTTTACCCTCGTTTTCCTCGATCCAGATTAGTCGGGAACTGAGCGGATCGTAGAGTTGTAGATCCACGGTTGATATCTGATCGGTAAATTTCCAGTCGGGCTCGGGGCCGGTATGCAAGCTTCCCGATGTCAATTCGCCGCCAGGGAATAGTATTGAAGGGCCGTCATTATTACGATTCTCATACCGCAGGGTTGTCAACACAGCAACGGGAATMAGAATCATCAATCCRRYYAGTTGAAGAATTATTTTTAWTGATTTCATTTCTTACTTGTACASAGTAAATGATGAAAATTAAAGRGGYCACAAAAATTAAATCTCTTACAATTTCYGAAAAGCCAGGTGGCGGTTGAGAAATAGGCYCGTCCGTCCATAGACATCAATGAACTTAGCCCTTATTCTGATSTAGAANCNYMSWMMCMYYTTTAAGACAGATCAGGAATARAAATGTCGCAAAAATCAACTTTARTCGCTATRRGCWTAYTGACAGCGAGCATAGGRATATWYAGCTCCRYAGGTGCACAACAAGCGCARGCCGCATCAGCAGRYCGCCCAAATATAGTRCTTATTCTGGCAGATGATCTGGGYTTCACTGACATATCAACTTTTGGCAGCGAAATTAACACACCSAATATCGCYGCACTCGCCGAGGCYGGAATTTCTTTTACYAAYTACCACACMGCMGGAAGTTGTGCYCCAGCAAGAGCTATGCTTTTRACTGGCGTTGACAGTCAYMGAAATGGCGTACCMAATATTCCTGAAGCCTTACCTGTAGAACAGCAGGGTCACGAAAATTATCTCGGGGTGCTAAGTAATAACGTGGTTACTCTGTCAACGCTTCTACGCGAGCAGGGTTACCACACCTACATGACCGGAAAATGGCATTTAGGCCACACGCCTGAATTATTACCTTCAGCTCGAGGCTTCGAGCGCACTATCGCGATGGCAGACACCGGCGCCGACAATTGGGAACAAAGACCTTATCTGCCGATTTATGAAAAAGCTAACTGGTATGCCGATGGAGCAGAGCACACCTTGCCCGACGACTTCTATTCATCAGAGTATTTTGTCGACAAAACTATAGAATTCATTGCTGAAAATGCAGCAGACGAGAGTCCGTTTTTTGCTTACATACCCTTTCAAGCCGTACATATGCCGGTTCAGGCCCCGCGTGAATTTTCAGACAAGTATGCTGGTGTGTATGACGAAGGCTGGTCTGTCATGAGACAAAAAAGACGAGACGCAGCAGAGGCCGCCGGCGTAATACCCCTGGGCACCAAAACTATTGTAACTCCCGGAACGCTTGAATGGGACAGTCTAAGTGCAGAACACAAACGCCATCACGCACGGCGCATGGAAGTCTACGCGGGTATGGTCGACGCTATGGATATGCACATTGGTCGGCTGATGACTTACTTGAAGAGTATCGGCGAATTTGAAAATACCATATTTATTTTCACGTCTGACAATGGCGCCGAAGGTTCTAATTTAATCCGCGCCAATGGTAGTTCTCTGCTGGGAAACTGGTTCGACAGAGTGGGTTATAACTCGGACTATGACACCTTGGGTGAGAAAGGTTCCTTCAATGCTATTGGGCCTAACAATGCAACCATCGCCGCTTCACCCCTGGCCTATTATAAATTTTATGCCAGCGAGGGTGGCTTGCGAGTACCACTGGTCATCTCTGGACCTGGAATAAACCGGCACAACGAGAAGTCAGATGAATTTATTTTTGTCACAGACCTAGCTCCAACCATTCTGAAACTGGCTGGCGTCGAGAATCACGGCGGCAACTGGAACGGGAATACAATTGAGAAAATTATCGGCAAAGATTTTTCAAACTTTTTGACAGGTGATGCACAAACCATACACAGTGAATCACTTGCTATCGGATATGAGCTAGGTGGAAATCGCGCGCTGTTCAAGGGTGATTACAAAATAGTTTTTAACCGTAGCGCCAACGACCAAGCCTGGCATCTATTTAACATCAAGACCGATCCTGGCGAGACTAACGACCTTGCAACTGAAGAGTCAGAACGCTTCACCGAGATGATTTCCGACTATGAAGAGTATGCTCGAACCAATAATGTCTTACCCATGCCAGAAGGCTACGATCAGAGAATAGAGATTTTTCGAGGCGCTCTTAATTAGTTCTTGGGTGTGAAAAAGAAAACCAGAAGGGTCGTAACGGATATTTTTTAATCGTTACGACCCTTTCTTTCGTTTGATCAGGCGTTCTATCGCCTCCCCTTCAGAAAAAATATTCTTAAAGTACTTGCAATCTGTACCCACCGTACCCATTATATGGGAACAGATAGGAACAACCCATGTTACTCAACATATCGCAACATTCAGATCTAACGCTTCAGGATCAAATAATTACTCAGATTCGTGCTCGAATCCTGAAAGGCGAGCTCGAACCTGATCAACCACTTACCTCTATAAGAACCCTGTCTAAGGGTCTGAGAGTTGGCGTTAATACAGTCCAACGAGCTTATGACCAGTTGCTTCGCGAGAAACTTGTGTATGCACGCCCGGGCAAGGGCTTCTTCGTTGCACCGCTTCAGCAAAGTGACAAGTCCAATTTGGCCCGGCAGCGCTTCGCGGCATCTTTGCAATCTATTATGAAAATAGCATTGCAAGAAGGACTTAACGATCAGGACATGAAACAGATATTCGGTCAGTTACAAACGGGAGAAAAACAATGACAATGCTTGAACTAACAAACCTCTGCAAAACCTATAAGGAATTCTCCCTCGGCCCGGTAGACCTGAAGTTAGAAGCTGGAACGGCTCATGGCTTAATTGGGGCCAATGGGGCCGGCAAGTCGACTATGTTCCGTTGCATCATGGGTGTAGTACGAAGAGATCAGGGCCTGATCAAAGTAAATGGTAATTATGCTGACCAATCCAGTGGGGGCTGGAAACAATCCATCGGCTATGTCGGTGATTACACTGCTTTCTATGACCACTTGCCAGCAGCAAAAAACCTGCAGATGCTTTCGGCGTACTACGAAAACTGGTCAAACGAGGTAGTACAAACACTGGCCTCTAGGTTTGACCTTAATTTAAGTCAACAGGTCAAAAACTATTCTACCGGACAGAGAACCAAGCTGGCGATAATCTGTGCTCTGGCACACAAGCCGCCTTTGTTACTGCTTGATGAACCCAGCATTGGTCTGGACCCTGTGTCACGAGATTTGCTGATGGAGATACTTTTCGAAGAGATGCAAAAAGAAGATCTTACACTTCTCTATTCAACCCATCATGTTTCCGAAATAGAGCAGCTTGCTGATCGGCTGATCGTCATCGACCAGGGCCGCATACTGAGACACGAAGACAAAGAACACCTAGCTGCGAACTGGCGCAAAATAACTTTCAGATACGACGGTGAACTAGGAGAAATTCCTAATCAGGTTTCAGTCAAGATACAAGGCACCGAATTCGAAGTCATATCCAACAACTGCCAAAGCACCATCTGGTATTTGGAAAAGCTCGGAGCCGAATCTGTGCAATCGAATCGCATATCAACAGAGCAAATTTGCGTACAAATACTCAAACATCAAGTAAGGAGAACATCATGATTATTCAAATAGTTAAGATGGAAATCATGGGTAACCTGGAGATTTTTACTGGGTTGCTAGCAATGCACCTCATCGGCTTGTTCATTTTTACATTTCCACTTGAATTTACGGAACTCGGGATAGTAATAGCGACAACGATTTTGCCTGGGTCTGTCGCCGGTTTATATGTATTTTCACGCACTAAAAAAGAAAGACGATCACGCTTTTTATCTCAACTACCTGTAACACCCCAGCAGATAGTTATTGCCGAATGGATATTCATATCCCTTATCATCGCACTGCCTTGCAGTGTTCTGTTCCTGGCTGGACTGATGCACCCTGCTTATACACTTTGGGAAGTAACCCGCCTCTTTATTATTTTTTATTGCGCACTAATAAGCTTTCTAGCGGCTCTTTCTATAGCCATGGACATTCCGAAACTACCCGTACCCTATTCACCAATAATCATGTTTCTATGGCTTTTCCTAATCACGATCTACGCCCTCCTGTTGCCAATATCGATGGATACGAGAGAATTTCTGTTCACCAGTGACAGGCAACCCTACTGGTCTCTAATACTCACTTTTTATGGAATAATCGGCGTAACTCTGCTGACTGCAAAATACTGGCTACATGGAAAAGTGGACGATTATTTAGGGAACTAAGGCTTTAGTACAATAATGATAATGGGAACAGATTTATTTAAATGAGAGTACGATCTAGAATAATAAATCTGTTCATATTTTTATTTCAACTCTACCGAAGGTCGACTATCTATCATAATTTCGTCGAGCACACTCTGTGCTTTCTTAAGGTTGAGTAAATCTTGCACTTCCAGCATCTCACACTCATCTTCTACCATCTGA
>NVVJ01000083.1 GCA_002402175.1 SAR86 cluster bacterium | reverse complement strand
GAGTCGCCAAATCGATTTTGGGCGCGAGGTTTTTGAACCGAGTCCGTCGGATTGGCGAACGAAGTCCTGGTTATTCATCGGCCAGAGATATCAGTGTGTCACTACCGGCTTCTTCGAGAGCAACGAAATCAATTTTTAGAATGTCTAACAAGTAGGTATCGATGATTTCTTTGGCAATCGGACCGGCAACCGCACTTCCTGATTCGCCATTTTCTACAAATACCGCTATTGCTATCTTTGGCTCTATTCGTGGATTCTGAGAGGGGGCAAAGGAAATGAATAAGGCGTGGTCTTTGTGCAAATCAGCAACATTAATATCATCACTACTGGTAATATTCTGCGCGATGCTCACTACTTGTGCCGTACCGGTCTTTCCAGCCATTTTGTAGGGCATAGCTCTATCAACTTCTGCGATATACGGGTAAGCACCCCCATAATCTCTGAACACATCTTGCGAGTAGGGTCTGTGCACAACATCTGTCATCGCATCCTCAATATAGCGCCAGTAGTCTGGATCTCTTAGCACCACATCGGGTATAGCATTTTCAATCAACGGTTGAAATTCTTCGCCATCCACAGTTTTCAGCATACGCGGCTGAACCACCTTCCCTTTATTTGCAATAATCGAGACCGCTGTAGCCAGCTGCAGAGGTGTAACCCAAACGAAGCCCTGTCCGATTGACGAATTAAGAGTCTCACCCGGATACCAGGGTTCATCTCTCGTCGCTCTTTTCCACTCACGGGAAGGATTCACTCCTGTTCTTGCGTAAGAGATATCTAACGCAAAATTTCGACCAAACCCAAACAGCGACATGAAGTCATGCATGGTATCTATGCCCATGCGATTTCCCAAGTTCCAAAAAAAAGTGTCACAAGATTGATAAATAGCTTTTCTTAAATTTGTTTCTCCATGACCTCCGCCCAATGCACTGCGACTGGTCCAGTCATGCCATACTCTGCGCACACCGGGCAAACGAAATGTCCCCGAATCTTGAATTGAAAACTCATAGTCGATCAGTTCATGATGCAGCCCACCAAGACCCATAAAAGGTTTGTAAGTCGAACCTGGAGGATAGGGATTAGTTGATCGATCGAATAATGGGGTATTTATATTGTCGGTCACAAGAACATTGTAATCCTTGCTGCTTATACCGGTCACGAACAGATTAGGATCGAAGCCAGGATTGCTTACCATGGCCAGAATACCACCAGTAGAGGGTTCAATCGCGACAATCGCACCACGAAAATCACCCAGCGCCTTTAACGCAGCTATTTGCAGGCGACTGTCCAAATGCAGGCTTATGTTTTTACCCGCAACCGGATCGGTACGATCAAGCCGGCGCATAACTTGACCTCGATTATTCTTTTCTACAATTTCGTAACCGACCGTTCCATGCAAGATATCCTCATAGGTTCTCTCAATTCCAGTCTTGCCTATATGGTTAGTGCCACCGTAATTTTCCTTAGCGGCCAAATCCAGCTCTTCTAGCTCTTCACGATTTATTTCTGAAACATAGCCAACAGAATGTGCGGTCAACTCTGCAAACGGGTACTGGCGCACAAACTGTGGCTCAATTGTAATACCCACCAGTTTATGGCTATTAACTGCTACCTTTGATTTTTCTTCTTCGGTTAACACATAACGCAATGGAACCGATGAAAATGGTACGCGGTTGCGACTCATGCGATTATTGAATTGATCTATGTCGTCTTCAGTTAGCCTGATAATCGTACTGAGGAAGCTCAGCGTTTCTTCCATATCTTCAACTTGTTCTTTAACAACAGTCAAATTGAAAATCGGCTGATTATCTGCCAGCAATTCGCCATTGCGATCGAAGATCAAACCACGCGCCGGTGGCACATATTGAGAATGAAGGCGATTGCCATCGGAGCGAGCAGAGAAGTAATCGAACTGGGAAACCTGAAGGTCTACCAGTTTAAAAATCAGGGCGGTAAAAAGCAGCGTAACAAAAACTGCAGCTATCGCGAGCCGGCGGCTAAATAACTGCCGTTCTGCTTCGTGATCCTTAAGCTGCCATTTTCCTGCCACCTTTGAGTGACTCCTGTGCTATTTGAGTAAACCAAACAATAATGTAAGTAATCGGCTAAATAAAAACACTCTGAAGACAATTTTCCACGGAGTTTAGACAATACCCTGAGCAAATAGTTTAACTCTTTAGCCATATCGATACAGCGGCCTGTGCCTTAGGCGGTTTCGAGCATTGGATGTGCTAAATCGAGACGTGCTAAGCGCGATGGTAAGGATGGCCTTTTAAAATACTTGATGCGCGATATAACTGCTCGGTTAGCAAAACCCTTACCAGAGGGTGGGGTAATGTCAGGGCCGAAAGTGACCACCGCTCGTCTGCTTTGCTCAGGCATTCTGCACTAAGACCGTCAGGGCCGCCAATCAGCAGGCTCAGATTTCGCCCATCGCGTCGAAAGTCACCAATTTTTTGGGCTAATGTCTCAGTATGAAATGACTTGCCCAAAACATCCATTGCTACAATGTAATCGTCGTGATTAACCGCCGCTAGCAAGGCATCCCCTTCCTTCTTTATGCACTGCATCATGCTGGTGGTTTTGCTTCGCTTCGCCATGGGTATTTCAATAATGGAAAAACCTAAATCGGAAACAATTCGTTTCGCGTAGTCGGCAACACCAAGTTGCACCCACGAAGGCATTTTTGTGCCAACACAGAACAACTTAACTTTCAAAATTCCGGATTTCCTGACTCGGCTTCTTTTTCTGCACTGGTAGAAAAATTCCATAGCTCTTCAAGATTGTACAGAGCTCTCATTGGCGCAACCATGACATGAACAACTACATCCCCAAGGTCGACCAGTACCCATTCGGACTGCAACCTCCCTTCCATTCCATTAACTTTCTGCCCAGCATCCTTGACTGATTTTAAAACAAAATCGGCAAGTGCTTTGCAATGGGTGCTGGATGTTCCAGTAACGATTACCATGTAATCCGTTATTGAAGTCAGCTTTGAAACATTGATACATGAAATTGACTGACCCTTCATGTCATCCAACGTGGCGACGACTAACTGTGATAAATTTTTACTATTCAAGCTTCACCTTCTTTGTATTAATTTAATCAAAACTACAGCCATTACAAACCGTAGAGATGATTGTTCTTTATGTATGTAAATACACGTTCGTCCAACTGTTGAACTGCACCGGGGTGCAAACTTAACTTTTCTCTAATCGATGTTGAGGAAATATCAAAATGAAATTTTTCTGCATAAAGTATTTTCCCGCTTTCACTGGCAAACATTTGCTGAGTAGTTTGCACTAGCCTTTGCTCAATATTTAACGCTTCGGCAGTAGCCACGGAAATCTCAGATCCCGGCCTGGCCAAAACCAGAAAATGACACAAGTCCATCAACCTTGACCACTGATGCCATTGTTCAAGCGTGTTAAATGAATCAACACCAAGCACAAATACCAGCTGTACCTGACCTTTTGATAGGCCACCTTCTGATTGCCGTTCTAACAACCTAAGCTCGGTTAAAGTATCAACGGTATACGATATTCCAGGCCGATTTATTTCAATAGCGTCAGCTTCAATGTTTTCATCTGTAAGCAGCGCCAATTCTAGCATCGCCAGACGGTGTGCTGAACTGCTGCGTGCCTGCTCTTTGTGATTTGGAAGCTGACAGGGAATCATCTTGAGGCGGTTTACCTCTAAATAATTCAAAGCGAATCGAGCGGCTTCAACATGTCCATTATGAACCGGATCGAACATCCCACCAAACACCGCTATTCGAGAACTCATTGTCTGATGTGGCCATCTCCTAGAACGATGTATTTCTGTGACGTCAATCCTTCAAGGCCAACCGGGCCTCGGGCATGTAACTTATCTGTTGATATTCCTATTTCGGCGCCCAGTCCATATTCAAACCCATCGGCAAACCGGGTTGAGGTATTTACCATAACCGAACTTGAATCGACTTCACGTAAAAACTTCTGAGCTGCATTATAGTTTTCCGTCATAATAGAATCAGTGTGCTGCGAGCTATAACGATTTATGTGTTCAATCGCCGCATCAACTCCAGCTACAACTTTAATCGACAATATTGGAGCCAGATATTCCGCTTCCCAATCTTCTTCAGTAGCCGGCTTTACAGCATCAGAAAAGCTTTGTGTTTTATTACAGCCCCTGAGTTCAACTTCACAGGCAAGAAGTTTATCCAACAAGCCAGGCAAAACCTTTTCAGCAATGGCTTCGGACACAAGCAAAGACTCCAGCGTGCAGCAAGTCCCATAGCGTTGTGTCTTGGCATTGATGACTACATCAATTGCTTTTCTCACATCAGCGTTGTCGTCGATATAAATATGGCAGTTGCCGTCTAAATGTTTGATGACGGGAACTTTTGAATCTTTGCTTATTCTTGCGATCAGGCCCTTCCCACCCCTGGGAATAATCACATCCACATATTCAGGCATGGTAATTAGTTTACCCACAGCATCGCGATCAGATCTATCCAACACCTGAACAACATGCTTGCTCAATCCAGCTTGCTCAAGTCCCTGAGTCACACATTCTGCTATTGCCTGATTAGAAAGAATGGCCTCAGAACCACCTCTTAATATGGTGGCATTTCCAGATTTGAGGCACAGGCTTGCCGCTTCGCAGGTTACATTGGGGCGTGACTCATAAATGATGCCGATTACGCCCAGAGGTACGCGCATTTTGCCCACCTGAATACCACTGGGTCTGAATTTCATATCCGAAATAGCGCCCACAGGGTCATCGAGACTCGCCACCTGTCGCAGACCTTCGATCATATTGTCGATTCGATCCTGATTCAGCTCCAGCCGATCAATTAATGCCGGCTCAAGTCCTTTGTCGTTCGCGGCCTGTAAATCCTGCTGATTCGCCGCAAGCAGTGCTTCTCTACTGTTATCAATTGCCTCAGCAATAGCTAACAGAGCCTGGTTCTTCTGCGCGGTTGTTGCCTTGGCTATATCGCGGGATGCAGCCCTAGCCTGGCGCCCTAACTCGAGCATGTAAGTTTCTATATCAATCATCTTTAGTTCAGGTCTAGTGAGGTAGGCGACTGATTATAACCCAAAACCTGCGAAAGAAAGGCATACGTAAGAACTCAGATAAATAGAAGCCCCCATAACGGGCAGAATCAATAGCGGCATAGACACACAGCCACCCTAAGCTTTATGCTTAAAAGCTGAATAACAGGCGGACCAACATGGCTACAACTCAGAATCCCGAAACTGGATCAGAAGACCTGGCAGCAAAAGCGTCAGTAGTACAGGCACTTATTCCAGTATTTACCTTGATAAGTCTATTATCTTTTTCCGTGTATCTGTTCGGAGAAGACGCCAGTTATGGTCCCAACCAGATTGCGTTATGTGTTGGCGCCGCTGTTGCCGCCATAATTGGCTGGAAAAACGGTCAAAGCTGGCAACAAATAGAAGACAGTATCGTGTCGGGCGTTACCATTGCCCTGAAACCAATTCTTATTCTGTTCAGCGTTGGTTTGTTAATTGGCAGCTGGATATTATCCGGCACAGTGCCAACCATGATTTACTACTCCCTGATTATTCTCGATCCATCAATATTCTATGCAGCCAGCTGTTTAATCTGCGGTCTGATTGCATTAAGCATAGGTAGCTCCTGGACCGTTGCCGGCACAGTTGGTATTGCCCTGATCGGAGCTGCTGCTGGCCTCGGGCTCTCGCTAGAAATCACAGCTGGAGCAATAATTTCCGGTGCTTATTTTGGCGATAAAATGTCGCCGCTATCGGAAACCACAAACCTCGCTCCCGCCGTTGCCGGTACAGATTTATTTTCTCACATTGGTCATATGGTATGGACTACTATCCCCAGCATTGTTATCGCCTTGATAATGTATGCCCTGATAGGATTGAATATAGATACCGATAACAGCGCGACAGACCTCGCCATAACCATGCAGCTTATCAACGATAATTTCACCATTAACCCGCTAATGTTATTGCCAGTCTTGTCCTTGCTGGTCATGGCGCAAAAGAAACTACCTCCGATTCCAACAATTCTCACCGGCGCTCTTATTGGCGTTGTGCTGGCGTTAGTATTTCAACAGCCGGCGATTCTGGCGCTTGCTGGAGAAACTCCCAATATGGCGCTGGGTTTATTTAAGGGAATCTGGCAAACACTGGCTGATGGTTATGTACTGGAAAGTGGCAATGCGACTCTTGATGATTTAATGACCCGCGGCGGCATGAGCTCTATGCTGAATACCGTGTGGTTAATTTTGTGTGCCATGGTATTTGGTGCAGTAATGGACCACACCGGTTTGCTACAGTGCCTGGTGAATTACGCACTGTCATTTGTACACAGCACAGGCAGCCTTATCGCAACAACAATCGTTACCTGCATTGGCGCAAACATCATCACCTCTGATCAATATATTTCAATTGTGCTACCAGGGCGCATGTATAAACTCGAATATCAGAACCGAAATCTAGATCCGAAAAATTTATCTCGCTCATTAGAAGATGCTGGCACCATGACCTCACCACTCATTCCCTGGAATACTTGCGGAGCCTATATGAGCGGCACCCTCGGGGTAGCAACATTTGCCTATTTACCCTACTGCTTCTTTAATTTAATTTGCCCGGTTATTGCGGTGATATACGGTTTCCTGAATTTCAAAATTGCGCTATTGGAGCCTGAGAAAACTCTTCAAGAGCAAACAACCTAGCCCTAGAAAAAAAGGGTCAGAAAAGCCTGCCGTTGAGAAGAATACTGAATTCCACAGGGGCTTGGGAAGGGATGCTGTTTTGTAGTGACTAGCGCCCAGGGATGGAGCGCGGGAGGGCCAGGGATGGCCCAATGGAACGGAAAAACAGCATCCCTTCCCAAGCCCCGATACACGCATCAATTGCCTACAATCATTCCCTGCCAATCTTCAATAACTGTTGCGTGGATATTGCTGAGAGAACGCACTGGGTCAGGGCCCCCTATTTTCTCCGCAGCTTGCACCCGTCCCGGGTTCTCTCGGTCGGTCAGGAGCCCAAAAAGCCGGTCTCCTTCTGTCGCTCGATGCTACGCTTTAATTGCTGCAAAAACAGGGGGCCCTAACCCAGCGCTCGCAGTTCCCATTTAATATTGTGTAATACGTACACTTTATTAAGTCTAGTTCACCGAATTAATTATTTCGTAGGGATATCTCTTAGACTCTGACCGTTTGCTACGGTGCTGTTTTTTATTCCGCTACAGGCTCGATGGTTCTGACGTAGTCGCCACCATCACGAAATACGGTAGAGTTCTGGTAGAAGCCCGACGTGTAAATCCTGACTACTATGGTATCTAAACTTCGGTTTTCCCAGAACCAGCCGTGTATGCCGGTGAATGGTGCTTTGAAAAAGCCCATACGGCGATCAGCTGTGCCTTGTTCGAAGCTCTCAGCATAATCTGGCCCAAGCCCTGCCGGCTCTGCGTGCATGTCGTAATACACTTCTGCGTCGGCTATCCAGCTGAATACCATGGATGCATCAACATCCAGTAAATATTTATACTCAACCGATTGAAATGCTTCGAGCTCAAATTCAACATAGTCATTGCGGTGTATTTCCAGCTGTTCTTCCAAAGGATTTATATCCCGAGAAAGCGCCGTGAACCCAAATAATTCACCAGTACCCAACGGGTCAGTGCCGAATTCGGCTGGTAATATCGCAACCAACAACACGAGTATCGCCACAACCAGAGCAATTACGGTGGCAGTAATGATGCTTTTTGCTGAAGGAGTTTTAGTGATTTCATTCTCAGCCACAATTGTTCTCCAGGACCTATTTAGTAAGGGGGCTGTAGTGCGTATGCAGTTAATTGCAGGCCAGCTAGAATAAATCCGCCTGTCATTAACGCGGTGTTGGTCAAGAATGCGTGTTTCATAAAGCTTGCACGTGTACGCCAAATACTGAGAATAATAAACACGGCTGACAAGGCAAGTATTTGACCGATTTCCACGCCAATATTAAAACTGATGATATTAACTACCAACCCGTTGTCCGATAAATCAAACTCCTGCAACTTGGTGGCCAATCCTAAGCCATGAAACAAGCCAAATACAAATACTGCAATTTTGGTGTTGGGTTGAAACCCAAGTAGTCGTTTGAACCCATCTATATTTTCAAAGGCTTTATAGACAATAGACAAACCAATGACAGCATCAATGATGTAAGCGTTAACTTGAATATCTGCCAACACACCGAAAAGAAGCGTAATACTGTGACCAATGGCAAACAGAGTAACGTATTGCACAACGTGCTTTGGACGATAAAGAAAAAAGATAACGCCAACGAGAAACAACAGATGATCGTATCCAGTCACCATGTGTTTGGCTCCTAGATAAATAAACGGTCCGATAGCGGGCCCGTCGATAGCCTCGACAAAACTTGCGTCCTTGCCCTCGATGGTATGTCCAAAAGCGCTGAAAGAAATAACAGCCAGTCCCAGCGAAATTAAGACTAAGGTGAATCGGGATAAACGAAAGGAGAGGTTATCCCTCATGTTGCTTTGGCTTTATTTCTAGTTTTCATCGAAGGTATTGAGAATGTCTGGGTTATAGGCTTGATGGCAGGCGGTGCAAACACTATAAAGCTGAGCCCCTGCCTGAAAAAAGTCATCTTCGTTGTGAGATGCCGCTGCCTCCATGGCGAGAACTCCTGCAGCGCTTAGTCCTTCGGTGTAAATCAGCCAGGCATCTTCATCTTCGGCTCGGCCAGGCAGGGCCAGCATATTGCCTGTTTCAATGATTACAGCAGCTTGTGCGCGCACATAGTCCCAGCCTTCGTCGGTAGTGGGGTATAACTCTTCATAACCCGAGGCATCGAGAACCCAGCCGCCCGAGCTCCATAAAATGTCAGAGGCAGGCTCCAGTACCAGGGCCATGATTTCCTGCACATTAAGCCTGGTATTGTAGACATCACTTGATATTACCTCTGTCGCCGTTTCTTCTTCCGGAGCGGAGCAGTAGGTTAATAGCATAGTGAGGGCAGCTAATATGGCGATCTTTAGGAATTTTGTTGTATTGAAATTCATGTTCTGTCCTGTTTAACACTCATTTTATAGCGAATTACCCAGTGATGTCGGGTTTCAATTCTGCTTATTCTTGCTGTTATGATAGCTTAGCGATAAGGCAGATTTTATCTGTGTACAAAGTCTGCACTAATTTTGGCTTTTATTCTACTTTCGACTATCTAAAATCGGCTTGAAGCTATTGAAAATACTGGGCTATCCAAATGTTATCGAGCAATAGAAATATTTCCTTACCGCGGTCTATTCTGTTAATAGTGTCTGTATTGATGCTATTGGCATCAGGGTTAAGCTCTGCTGAAATTGTTATACAGGCAACACCGGATGGAGGTTTTCAACCACGCCTGATTGTGGACGCTCAGGGCGATGTTCATTTGTTGTACTTCAAGAAGAGATTGCGTGCACCAAGTGCGCGAGAAGGCAATCTTTACTATCGGCAATACCTGACTTCCGAAAAGCGATTTGGCTTGCCGGTTAAGGTTTCCAGTGAAGCCTATAATCTGCAAACTTTTTCCGTGGCCAGAGCCTCATTGGCGATAGACGGCGAAGGGCGAATTCATGTTGTCTGGTATCGTCCTAAAGCCAATCAATATTTCTATACGCGCTCCAATAGCGAACGAAATCAATTTGAGACACAGCGAGCTATGGTTGCTGAGTATTCAGAAGGTCTTGATGCTACCGCTGATGTAGCTGCGCTGGGGTCAAAGGTTGCGATTGTATGGGCGGCGGGTAGCCTCGCTCGAGAATATGAAAGAACTGTTTACGCTCGAATTTCAAATGACTTCGGTGCCAGTTTTGGTAGCGAGATCAGAATAGGAAACCCCGATATTGGTGCCTGCGCTTGCTGCTCACTGGCAACAGACTATGCCGATGAGGATGATCTAAGAGTGGCTTATCGCTCGGCGATCGATGGTATTGGCCGGCATATGCAATTACTTAGTTTGGAATTTTCTGAAGGGAATCTTGTCTCTGGTGCTTACGCTGAAGTGAGTCCATTGCAAGAATGGGAACTTTCCGCATGCCCTTTGAGCACCAATGACATTGCTCTGGACAATGACGCACATCAGTGGCTAGTGTTTGAAACACAAAGCCGCATCGTTCAAATTCAGCTCGTAGCAGACGCAATAGCGACTGCGGTGGCCGAGCCATTTAGCCGTACTCGTCAGAAAAATCCTGTGCTGGCAATCAATGCACAGGGTGATCGACTTATCGTTTGGGGAGAGGCTATTAGCCACAGCAAGGGTGGCAGGCTGAATATGAAATTGTTTAGTGCAGATGGCACGGCTAAAGACTTCCAGTTCTCCGATGACATCACCATGCAGAATTTCACCTTTCCCGCAGCGGTAACATTACCCGATGGTGATTTTTTAGTGCTTCATTGAGTAGCTAGCGCTTGATGCAATCGTC
>NVVJ01000015.1 GCA_002402175.1 SAR86 cluster bacterium | reverse complement strand
GGTACGGGGGAGTGTTTCGTAGAAGTGTGTGAGGCATGGATGCCGAGCCCAAGCCCCCATGGATGGGATTTCGGCGGCTTCGGAGAAACACTCCCCCGTACCGAAGGCGGAAAAAGATACCGCATACCCAGTCTCCAATACCGAAGACGAAAAAAGGCAAACGATAAACAGTTTGATATCGATGACAAAATTCAATAATCTGGTTCGGTTAATTATTCGGGCTATATGCCTGCGCGTTTCTTCTTACATTTTCTAATAGGTGGCGTCATGAAAAAAATACTTACATATGGATTGCTCACTGTTTCCGCCAGTTTTTGTCTGATTAGTCAGGCAGCTGATAATTACACAGCTCCGCGTACTGAATGGGATCGTCCAGATTTACAGGGTGTCTGGAATTTCTCATCAAACGTGCCGATGCAGCGGCCAGCGAAGTACGGTGAGCGTGAGTTCATGACCGAAGAAGAAATAGTAGAATTGCGCGCCAGATTGGCCGCACGTGATGCCGCTTCAGATCAAGCCGTTCCACAGGCCGACGGTGGGCCCGGTGGATATAACGATTTCTGGGTAGAGAGCGCGGGAATTACTGATCAAATCCGTACTTCACATATTGTTTACCCAAGGAATGGCCGTTTGCCCTCATTGGTAGAGGGAGTGGATGTAATAGCCGGTGGTCTTGGTGATGATGTGCCAGGTGTACGTCCGGTGCGATTTGTCGTTGGAGGTATTTCTAAGGACGGGCCTGAAGACCGCGGTTTGTCCGAGCGTTGTATTGTTGGGTTTAACTCTGGGCCTCCTTTTGTGCCCAGCCTCTACAATAACAATGTGCAAATATTTCAGAGTAAGGATACGGCCGTCATTTTGACCGAGATGATTCATGATGCACGAGTAGTCAATATTGGTGATCGTCCTCCGCTGGATGAACGGATAGGGCTTTGGACTGGAGACTCTCGAGGTTACTGGGATGGAGATACTCTAGTAGTGGAAACGCGAAATTTTAACGGGCTAACTCAAAGTTTCAGCGTCTTTGGTGATTCTGAAGACAAACTGCTGACTGAGCGTTTTTATCGGGTTGATGACTACACCGTAAACTACGAATGGACAATAGACGATCCTTCGACATTTACAGATCGAATCACCGCCATCGTCCCTATGACCAAGGTTGCGGGACAACTTTACGAATATGCATGCCATGAAGGCAATTACGGTATGGGAAGCATTTTGCGTGGCTCTCGTCTTGCAGAGAAAATGGAGGCGGAATCTGGCGCTAACTAGCCCGCTACAAGTGGCAAACATCTCAGGTATTCGGAATTTCGTCGAAAACTAGGTAGAATGCGTTGGTTAAGCAATGAACACCGTTAATTTTTTGGTTCTGGATTTGTTTACAGAGCCAAGCGTCACTGCCCGTCAGGGCAAGAGGTAAATATGAAACTGAAATTATTAGTCGCAGCAACTATGTTGTCAGCCTTGGGCTCTTTTAGCCTGGCACAGGCAGCAGATGACTATGAAGCTCCTCGTACGGAGTGGGGTCATCCAGATATAGAGGGAGTTTGGAATTTTGCCTCCAATATTCCCATGACTCGACCCAGACAGTTTGGTGATCGCGAGTACATGACAGAAGAAGAAGCCAAAGCAATGGCAGCCAGGGGTGAAGCCGCATTCGAAGCGTTAAATAATAATGGCGTTGGTGGTTATAATACATTCTGGGTAGAGAGTGCAGGGCGCGGTGATAATCTGCGTACTTCGTTGATCACTTATCCAAAGAACGGACAGCTACCGCCTATGGTAGAGGGCACCGACATTCAAATTGGCGGCCTGGGTCCGGATTTTAATGGTACACGACCAGTTCGAACTCCAGTTGGTGGCATTGCTAAAAATGGCCCGGAAGACCGTGGCATATCTGAGCGTTGCATTGTTGGTTTTAATTCAGGACCTCCATTCACACCCAGTATGTACAACAACAATGTACAGATTGTGCAGAATAAGACTCACGTAGTCATTATGACCGAGATGATTCACGATGCCAGAATCGTACCTCTAGACAAAAGTACTGATCTGAATGACAACATTCGTCAATGGACAGGCGATTCTCGTGGATACTGGGAAGGTGACACCTTAGTTGTTGAGACGCGTAATTTTAATAATCTAACGCAGAGCTTTATTGTTTTTGGCGATGCTTATGACAAAATACTCACCGAGAAATTTACTCGAGTAGATGAGTTTACTGTTGATTACGAATTTACCATTGATGACCCAAGCACATTCACTGACAAAATCACTGCTAGAGTACCAATGTCAAAAGTGGATGGGCTTATGTATGAATATGCCTGTCACGAAGGTAATTATGGAATGACCAATATTCTACGTGGTGAACGAATTGCTGAAGCGCGTGAAGCGGAATCTGGCGGTAACTAGATTCTGAAATACCTGGCCTGAAATTTAGGTCGGTAAAAGCAAACTAAGAATAAAACGGCCTACGGGCCGTTTTTTTATTCCACACTATTTCTACCGTCATTTACTTATTCAGTTGACATTTTTGCTAATTAATAATACTGTATATACATACAGTATTTTTAATTAGTATCATTATGGATAAATGCCCCTCCAATAAACTCGAAAGCAGCAAGCGCTGTGTCAGTGCAGGTTCTAAACATACCTATGCAGAGCTGCACTGTGTTTCCAATTTTACTTTTTTGCGTGGGGCATCGTCTCCCGAAGAGCTGGTTAGTAGAGCAGACTCACTAGCATATAGTGCTATTGCCATTACCGATGAATGTTCTTTGTCGGGTGTGGTTAAGGCCCATACGGAGGCAAAAAAGCGAAACATAAAACTGATTATTGGCAGTGAATTTACTCTAAGCAAAATCACCGAGGGTGTTGAAAAACCTGAAATAGATTGCAGGCTGGTTTTGCTTGCCTGTAATCGAAAAGGCTATGGTCGACTCAGCTATCTCATAACTTGTGCACGGCAGGAGGCAAAGAAAGGAGAGTATCGAATTGACCGCGCCATGCTGGAAGAGAATTTCCCTTTGGRTTGYCTCGCTCTATGNYTGCCAGAYTTATCTCAGCCGCCAGAGCATATTGCATCACAGGCGATCTGGCTRCAGCGAGTATTTTCTAAAAACGYCTGGATAGCTGCTGAGYTATTACTGCATGGAAATGATCGTTTAAAGCTGAAAARYYTGCAAAGCCTGRGCAAKCAATATGCAATYCCKGTTTGYGCCACTGGCGGTGTGTAYATGCACATTTCTCAGCGTAGRRTTYTGCAAGACACACTAACGGCAATTCGTCTTGGCAAGCGTATTGATCAATTAGGTTTTGATGGYGAGTGTAACGGSCAGCGTCACTTACGTTCAGTTGAGCAATTATTGAAATTGTATCCGGCGAATTTGCTTAAGGCCACAGTTGATATAGCCAGTCAGTGTAACTTYTCWCTRGRYGARCTTCGCTATGAGTACCCCCGCGAATTAGTACCGAAGGGATATACACCTAGTGCATGGCTACGGGAGTTAACCGAGGCAGGTATTCAAGAACGATGGCCGGATGGGGTAACGGCAAAAGTTCGTACTATTATCGAGCATGAACTGACTCTTATTAAAGAGCTTAATTATGAGCATTACTTTCTTACTGTGCATGACATCGTGGCTTTTGCCCGTAGTCAGCACATTTTGTGTCAGGGTCGCGGTTCGGCGGCCAACTCGGCAGTTTGCTATTGCCTTCGTATTACCGAGGTAGACCCCGCCCGCATTGAAGTTCTGTTCGAACGCTTCTTATCCAGAGAGCGCGATGAGCCGCCAGACATTGATGTTGATTTCGAAAATGCCAGGCGCGAAGAAGTCATTCAATATATCTACAGCAAATACGGCCGTGATCGTGCAGCACTTGCTGCAACTGTTATTACCTATCGCTCACGCAGTGCTCTGCGAGATGTAGGGAAAGTACTGGGTTTTGAAGATGAGTTCCTGAATCGACTTAGCAAATCCGCCTACTGGTGGGGTTCGAACCTAGAGGAACAACTTAGTGATGCGGATATCGACTACGTCAATCCAGCAATACG
The DNA here is from genome assembly GCA_002402175.1 of SAR86 cluster bacterium. Lineage (GTDB taxonomy): Bacteria > Pseudomonadota > Gammaproteobacteria > Pseudomonadales > Pseudohongiellaceae > UBA9145. Next base: position 61,500 of record NVVJ01000015.1, on the reverse strand, counting down.
AAGGCTAATTTACATTGCCGAATCTCTAATCGGATTTCCTCGACACCTTTCGCAACATGTTGGTGGGTTCATTATCAGTCAGGGGCTGCTATCTCATCTGGTACCTATCGAAAATGCAGCAATGACCGACCGCACAGTAATCCAATGGGATAAGGATGACCTGGAGTCATTAGGCCTGTTAAAAATTGATGTATTGGCACTAGGCATGCTTACTGCCGTGAGGAAATGCCTGGACCTGATAAGCGCCTACAGCGAAGAGCCTTTAACGATGCAAAAGATTCCAGCTGAGGACTCTAGAGTGTATGACATGATGACAGAGGCAGACACGGTTGGGGTTTTCCAAATCGAATCTCGTGCGCAAATGAGTATGCTGCCACGCTTAAGGCCAAGGTGTTATTACGACCTGGTGATTCAAATTGCAATTGTGAGGCCGGGCCCTATTCAGGGCGACATGGTTCATCCTTATCTTAATCGCCGCAGTGGTAAAGAAACGGTGAGCTATCCAAGCGAAGCAGTCAGGAACACGTTGGAGCGTACACTGGGGGTGCCGATTTTTCAGGAACAAGTTATGAAGCTGGCAATGGTGGCCGGCGGGTTCAGCGGTGGTGAGGCAGATCAGCTACGCCGAGCAATGGCTGCCTGGAAACGCAAAGGGGGTTTGGAGCCTTATAGGGACAAGTTAGTGGGAGGCATGCTGCAACGAGGCTACGAGCGAAGCTTCGCGGAGCGGCTTTTTAGTCAGATAAAGGGCTTTGGTGACTATGGTTTTCCCGAATCCCATTCGGCAAGCTTTGCTCTCATTGCCTATGTATCTTCCTGGCTCAAGTGTTACCACCCTGCGGCATTCTGCTGTGCCCTGTTAAACAGTCAACCATTGGGTTTTTATGCTCCAGCTCAATTACTAATAGATGCACAACGCCACGGTGTTGAAGTATTGCCTGTGGCTATTAATAAAAGTTTTTATGACTGCACGCTTGAATTTGACAGCAGTTACCAAAAGCAGAAATCACCCTGCCAGATGACCACAACTCCAAAGCTGCGAATTGGCTTCAGGCTAGTCAAGGGCTTGTCTGAAGCTGGCGCGAATGCAGTAAGCGAGGCGCGTGGCAATGTTGTATTTTCGTCTATTCAGGATTTGGTATTTCGCAGTGGCATTAACAAAAAAGATCTGGAAGCTATGGCCGCTGCCGATGCTTTGCGAGGGCTAAGTGGCGACCGTCACCGAGCCTTTTGGCAGGTCTCTGGGGTAGAAGTTCAACAAGAAAAACCACTCAGAACAAAAAATAAAAACTCGAAAATGCTATCGACAGGAACCAGCCTAACTCTGAGCTTCTACTCCAACCCTGGTTTTACCGACCGCGACTTTGGTGTAGATGTATTGCTGTCGGTTGCTAGTGAAAGTCAAAATATTACCAATGACTACAACACTACCGGCTTCACTTTGAGGCGTCACCCGCTAGCTTTGTTTCGCCAGCATCTAAATAATTTTCAGGTATCAACAGCCAGCGATCTTGAGCTTATGGAAAACGAAGACACCGCAAAAATCAGCGGCCTGGTTACTAGCCGGCAACGCCCCATGACAGCATCAGGAGTTACATTTATAACCCTGGAAGATGAGTGCGGCTTTATCAACGTTGTTATCTGGCCAAGTCTTGGAGAAAAGCAACGCCCAATAGTAAGGCAGGCAATGCTAATAGGTGTGGTTGGGCATGTACAAAAAAGCGAAGGCGTTATTCATTTTATTGCCAGGGAATTGATAGACCTTAGCCATTGGCTAGGGTCTATGCGGCTATCGTCGCGGGACTTTACTTAAAGAAGCTTTCTATTGGAGGCGGTTATTACCTAAGTTCAGCCAAGTATTTTTCCAATGCAGGCCGCAATTCATCTGTCAAAATTGAATTTCCAGTCTCTGCAATTCCAATTATAATTTCAGCGCGATCATACAGCCTTCCCATGGCCGGTACAAAACCGGGGTTGGAGGGGAAGGGTTTATTGGGGTCTTCAATGCGCCAAACAAAGTTAGGCGAATTCCCAAAATTCTCAACTGGCGAATACTCGAACTCTTCAAATAAAATTACCTTGGATTGCCGCCATATTTCGTTGTATTGGCTGACTTTTTCATCAAAATAGAATTCAAAGCCCATGTAGTAGTTATTCAAAGAGTCTCGAAGTTGAGAGTCAGATACAAGGGACATGTTAACAAAGCTGAAGTATCCTCTTGTATTTAGGCGTGACTTCTCCCATAACCACTGCTTCGAAGTACTTAACTTACTAGTGATGAACTCGTCTCCATCCAGATTTTGAGTGTTCTGCATCAGCGAAATAAATTCGCTTATACCTTGTTGAGTCTCTCTAGCAAAATAGATCACTTGCGATGTTGTTCTTTCTCGATCATCTAAATCAGAGAGGATAGCTTCTAGATTGGCAATTTCTATTGACCTTTCGCTTCTGCTAACTCGCCATTCCTCTATCTGAAAAGCCAAAAGAATACTCAGAACGACTACAGTAAGTTCCGCGAGGAGCCAGCGATAGGATTGGTTTGGAATACTTATAAGAGGCATCGATGCTTAACCCAATGTGTTTGACTAAATGCTTTCATATAGACCCGCCCTTTCGAAACACATAACGACCTGAATGAAAGGAGCGCGTAGCGCTTCTTTCGATTTGACTTGATTACTATGTGCTGATTGCCTCATGCTCTTACGGGCTTCTTAAAAGACCTTCTACATATTCACGAAATTCAATACTAAACATAGATTTATGTCCTTCCCAGTATCTTTGTGCAAAGCCATGATTCTGAGTCATACCTCGAACGTCTACTTCGTGAGACTCTAACAAGTCATCTGTTAGTAAATTGGCCTCGTTTTGTAGAAATGCATTTTCCAAATGCCTTAGGGTTGCCTCATAATAATATGAAAGCCTAGCTCTTTCTTGGAGAGACAACTCCTCTTCATGCCTGGCCTTCATTTCTAGCGCGAGCAATGATTCATCCAGCACCATGGCCATTAGCTGTTCTCTTGAAGCATTCTGAATTGAATCAATTGCTATGCTGCGACTTACTTGAGTATTTTGTTGAATTTCTATCGCGACAAAAACGATCCCAATCAGTACTCCCAGGTTTGCTATAAGCGTGAGCCATTTGTTGAGCTTGTCCATATTCTATTTACTCTCTCAGCTTCTATCAGCACATAACGCTTTCAATAATGAAATGCGTGTAGCGCATCACCTTGATTTAGTTGTTATGTTTCGTATGTTCTTAATGGTTGTTCAAATAGTCTTCAATTTCTTCTTGTAGAATTTGTATTTCTCCTACAATTCTCTCCCCATTTACAATCAAGCCAGCGGTGCGAGAACCGTACCTTCCTAAATAAGACATAAAACTTGGGTCTCTTGGAAATGCCGAGAATGGTTTGAATATGGCTAAATTTAGATCTTCTCCGCCCGCGTTTTTTAATCTTACTACTGTCGCGTTTTCGACCTCAAAATCACCAATAACATTATATAAGTCAGTAGGTAAGGATGCATGGGCACCTCTGCGAACTTCATTTCTTGCTACCTGGTATCCCGCCATGAACGGCAAGTCTCCTTCATAGTAACGATAGAGCCTATTTCTTATCGAGTCGCTCTGAATAACATGCAAACGATTGCTATTAATTAATCCTGTGTATGTTGGGGAAGATGTAGGCCACGTGGAAGTAATTAGCAAATTTCTAATCGATTCGGCAATTACTTGAGCAGATCGTTGATTGCTACTATGAATATGAGAAGAGAGTTCCTCTATTGCTTGCAGGTCTTTTTCCCAGCCGGAAATATTACGTCTCAAACTATTTTGATTTTCGTCGAGATCAGTCAAAATATTTTGTAACGCTATTTTTCCTTCTTGGAGTTCTGTTTGGTTTGTTCTCCATTCTTCTACTTGTAAGGCAATCAATATGCCCAAAATAACGACCACTAATTCAGCGGCTAATAATTTGACAGATTGAATCGATAAACTAATAGTTGGCATTTCTAATTCTCGAAAGACATGTATACGGTTTCTATGCTAATCCACGATGTAAGATAGGAACATAACACTTCTAATACACAGCGCCGCTTTTGGCGCCTCCTTGATTTGTTTATTATGTGTCGGGCTCAGCTTCATTTTCAACAGTTTAAAGTTCAAGTTCTGCTGCAATATCCAAAGCCAATTGATCTGTAAATTCAATCACAGTATCTAATCTAGATTTTTGGTTTTCCGCTTTTAGTGTCTCCAGCCTGAGCACCCTTAAAAAAGACCGATTCCCCAAAACGTTTTCATCAATAACGCCCAGCTGGATGCTCCACTCTTGGTTTTCGTCTAGAACTAACTTCTCGCTCAAAAAGTCATTCATCAATGGAATTATCATTTGATCAGATAATTCATTGACTTTGGTTATAAATATCAAATATGCGGGAAGGCGTACATCGTACATGTCAATTAAATTTGCACGTAATGCATTATTTGAAAGTTTGTCGAATCCGCTTATTTTTAGAGCGTCATAAGCTCCAGTATCAAACCGAAATATGAAATCTATCCTTGACCTACGGATAAGTTCTACGAATTCCGCTTCATCGATTCGCGCTCCTTCGCCAGCAAGGTTGGTCAACTTGGCTATACTCGTTTCTTTTAACTCAAGGCGTGGCGTGTAGAAATTGTCTATAAGCTCCCTATACCGAATTAACGAGCTGTGTATTTCGTTTAGAAGGAGTCTTTCGTGCTTTTCGTATTGTCGCTGTTCATTCCAGTTATTGATGGCAAAGGCTATTAGTATGCCTAATACAATTAGTGTGATTTCCCGTAGTGCATACCTGATTGAGCTCTTACTCATGTTGTTTAGTCCAAAAATTCTAAAAGCCCAAGCCAAAATAGTTCATACCAAAATGAATCTGTTTGTTATGTGTTGGCTTTATTCAAAAGCTGCTCTGCTTATCACCGTATGTGTTCTATTTCTGAGTACGAAATATACCAAAGGTCTAAACTACCATAGCCACCTTTTCTAGTGGAATCGAAATAGAACAAGCTATGATCTGGAGAAAATGCTGGACACCTATCTTGTGCTTCAGAATTTACAGCGGAACCTAGATTGATGAGTTTCCCCCAAACACCATTTTCATCCCTTGTTGTGACGTAGATATCCTGACCTCCAAATCCTTCATCGCGCACAGCGGTTACATAAAGTGAACGGCCATCCTCGCTCGGTAAGGAATGATGCTCCACGCCAGCAGTATTTACATTTTCTCCCAAGTTAACGGCTTCTCCCCAAACGCCATCAATTTTCTCTGACATCCAAATGTCATTACCACCAAAACCTCCGGGTCGGGTCGATGTCCAATAAGCAAATTCCCAGTTCTCACCGGCAAAATATAAGCAGTGATCGTTATAGGGAGAATTTATTGGAGCATCTAGATTTTCAGGCTCAGTCCACTCCCCATCAATAAGATTACTAACCCAGATGTCACCTTCGCCATGACCTCCGGGCCTCGTGCTTAGTATGTATAATTGCTTTCCATCTGGAGATAGCAATGGTTCCACCTCAGCGTATTCTGAGCTTACGGCCTCTACTATTGTCGGTTCACTCCACTGGTTATCTACAAGATTAGAAACACATATATCGCCTCCAACCCTTCCTTGGCGGTCGAAGCAATTGAAGTACATAGTTTTGCCATCAGCAGTAAAAGTAGGCTCTGCGTCTCGTGCCTCGGTATTAATTATTGGACCCATGTTGGTTGGTCCGTTCAGAGACTGCGCTGACAAACCAGACGGCGCAAGTAGATATACCAGAGATACGAGTAATGCTTGAAGGGAATTATTTTGCAGCAATTTCATATAATGTCCTTAAATATAATGGTCTTCATAAAAGTCATACTTATCGATAGTTTTTTGATTTGATTGCTATATGCAGGCCGATCGTGACTATTGTTGTCATGTGGAGTATCTAAGCTTTTTCAATACGCATTACATATTTTCCTGTAACAGCAATATCACCCTCTCCGTCGAATCCCTTAATGGTCCGAGTGCTCGCACGGTAGCTGTCCTTTGATTATGATACTGAAGTAGAGAGGATATAAAGTCCTCATCTGCCCTTAATGCACTAAGTACATCGCCCTGAGATTTGTGTCCTTCTGGGAGTATTTCGGGCAATAGTCCTAACGCTAAACTCTCCAAGGCTGCGGTACCGTGCTTTGATGCAACGGCTATTAGAGTCACTGATCCCTCGATATTGCGAGCCTCTGTTTTAGTAACACGATCGCTTAGCCCAAGCCAAGCTCCAAGCTCATTTCGCAGTTGGATATTACTAATATCAGACAAATCTGAATCTACCAGTGAACCTTGATAGGGAGTGAATGTGGATACTGCGTACAATGCGTCAAGAGCGGCTACGGAAATCTGTAAAAAATCTCTTGAGGTGCTAAGAGTGAGGTGTGATAGGGATTCTGGAGTAGCACTCATAAAATTGTAAAGCCCACTATCTCTCTCTAGGTTTTTTTCTATAACACCATTGAGCGCATTAATATTTCGTTCCATATCGGCAGAAATGAAAGTTAGTAGCTGCTGCTCCTGAATGTTTTCCTTTCTCGAATCCCACGCCGCGTCAATTGCGAAAGCCAAGAGGATAGAGCCTACAATTACTATCGCTTCTATAGCGTGTTTTCGCCAGACATCCAGTTTGTTCACAGAAAATTCCTAGTAAGGCGCATTAACTTCCCCATACTCCAGTGTTGATCACTTCGAAGCATATAACATTTGTATATGTAGTCCGCGCGGTATTAGGAATATAGCGCTTCTAATAATGAGCGAGGCGTTGGCCCTGTCCTTCATTGATTTGTTAAGCGCTGGCCCTGGTCAGCGGCTTAATATGAAACTCTGGGCGATTCATGGATAGGTCATGAGTTGCCTGTAGATTCAACCAAAACTCAGGAGATGTTTTGAAAGCTTCACCAAGTAGCCAGGCCGTTTCGGGCGTTACTCCACGCTTACCGCGCACAACTTCGTTTACCCTTTGTATAGATATGCCTAAATGCTCAGCAAGTGCCTTTTGAGATTGGCCAAGCGGCTCTAAAAATTCTTTAAGCAGTATCACTCCAGGGTGAGTACTTAATCGGTTTGATGGAATCATGAAATATATAACCTCTTAGACTAATGATAGTCAGCTATCCGTACATCAAAAGCATCGGATCCTTGCCATTTGAAGACAATGCGCCATTGCTTGTTGATACGAATGCTATGGAAACCAATCAAATCACCTTTTAGAGCTTCGAGTCTATTTCCGGGAGGTGAGCGTAATTCTTTTAGAGCTACCACAGCGTTTAGCACATCCAGTTTGTAGAGTGCTAAGGTTCTTACCTCTGGCGGCAATCGCCTGACCTTGGCACTAGAATTACCATGATATAAGTCTTCCGTGATTCGATCGCCAAATGATTTGATCATTTGTAAAGATTAACGGATACACGGTATTCATGCAAGTTCGCTATAGCGCATCTCATTTTGATTTGATGGCCTTAGCACGATGGTTCAGTCCATTCTTGCGATAGTGGAGAGTCAAAAATTTTAAATGACTCTATAGAGTTTTCGGATCGCAGCTCTATGTATTCAGTTATCCATTCACTATCAAAATCACTAAGTAAATCTGAGAGGACACCCCGCTCACCTAATGCCGACAGTCGTGCTTTTTCTCTAGCAGATTCAATAGAGCCATTTTCAATGCAATCATGCAATTCTTCATACCATTTAAGATGATTGAACGAAAGCATTGCCTGCACTTCTAACATCGCAGTTCCCACATTTCGACTCACTAACTGTACTCCAACCAAATAGGAGGTAAGGCAACCTGTAATGAATAGTATCGCGAATCCTATTTTTTGCACTTTATTCATTCGGCCTTCTAACATTTGTATATGTAGTCCGCGCGGTATTTAGCTCTGCGCGACACCAAGTGTACGCACTAACTCTTTATTTTCAACCGATAAGTTTGAAAGCCCGCCATTGAGTAGATTGAGATACCGGGGGTCCGGCGAATCCCAAATACGGAGACCTTAGTATGCAGAATATGGGGTTTCCTCATATTAACTGATCGTCGTCACATATCATTCTCAAAAGTCTAACTTTCCTTGTTTCAGAGTTTCTTAAAAGAGGCATAAATTGCACATATAAGGAGATCCTTTCTTTAGTTATCCAAATGGATTCTCGCATTTCTAGACAGTCCGTTGTTGAGCGTCAGAAAAAATCGTTCAAGAAGTAGAGGCCCGCTTTGTTAAGAAAGGAATGCGTGATAAGAAATGTGTTTAGGTAAATCAGATGGTAGATGCAGGAAAGTTTAAATGAGAAAAATGTAAACTATGAAAAAACCCCATGCAGATACCAGTTTTTCTCAGCTGTCTTTTCTCGGTAAATCCATAAGCGACTGCCATTGGCTTCTCTGGCCACATAGTAGTCGCGGCGCACATTAACGCCGGACCACCAATAGGTTTCAATGCGCTCTGGCCCGCTTACAATGGAAATTCTTCTGCGGTGATACAGCCTGCCTTTTCTAAGAGTGAGTTGCACAGGGTTTTGCAATAACCAAAAAGGTCGGAGATTTTCTGTGATGCGTTCAGGTATCTTGTTTCTGTTTTCTTTTATCTCACTTAAATTATCGAGGTCAAATAACTGGCTAGCATGTTCAGGGCAATGTTCAGCTACGCTATCAATACCTTTTACATGGTTCTCTCCTAGTCTGGCCTGTAACTGCTCAATAAATCTATCGAGGTTGCTGTCATTGTATTGTCTTGTTGCTGGTTCGCTTTTTTCTAGTAATGAATCACTGTACCCAAAGAAGGCATCAAAGTTCCTAACATCAATTTTAATTGCAATTATCGGGGCCGGGATAATTAATTTATTGAAATGAGTCTCCAGCAATAGCATTAAATGCTTTTGTGATCGACTGCTTTGGCGCAGTCCTATTTCAACTTTTGTGGGGCTGCGCTTTTCGTGGCTTAAAGAAAATAATAAGTGGCTGGTGCTAAGATCGCGTCGCTGTAAAAAGTCACAAAGCTGTGCCAGCATTTCGTCGGCGATGGGAAGCAATCTATCAAGGTTTTCTATCTCGTAAGGTAGCTCATAAGCTGTGTTGAATGCCGGTGGCGGCAAATAATTTATTGTCGGTTCTGGAGCCTTTCCCAACGCTTTACTTAACTGATTAACAAAGCTACTGCCAAAGCGTTTTCGTAAGCCATCACTCGGAAGGCGCCAGATATCTTTTAAATACCGTATGCCCATATTATGCAGCCGGCGGTTCTGCTCTTTGTCTAACTCTAATACTTCGGTAGGCAACTCTCCCAGGGCTGAGCGTAAATTATCTTTTTGGTAAACCAGTGTGTTGTGACCAGATCTGGCTAATAACAGACTACCTGTAATTGTAGGGCTGGCCGCATATAGAAAATCACTTACTAGGCCCCACTCTTCCAACTGTGTTTTGAGTGACTGCTGTAACTTGTTATGAATAACATCGATGCTAGTGAAATATTTCAGGCTGCTGCGGATTTCGCAGATTAATGCAAGGGGATGAAAGCTGATGGTGGAACTGACGCATTGCATTAACCCAGCAAGCTCATTTAAGTGTTTTTTCTGTTGCACAGTGCCCAGTTCAGCTAACTGAGGAAAGTACAGTGCATACCATAGGTTGTTAGCACCATGCCCATTTGTGGATATGGCCGTATTTGCCGCAGGAGGTGCCGGGCCAGAATCATGGGGTAGCCAGACAACTTGAGAGGTGAGTTTATCTGGCGAAGCTTGCAAAGAAGGGCGAGCCGCTTCGTCTGGATCTTCCACGGTTTGCTCCAGGGGTGGCTATGCTTGCTGGTAAAGGTTGACCTGAGCAGTTAAAGGACGAAAGTTTCCGCGGGCTTTTAATAGAGTAATTCTGGACTCATTAAAATGACCCTCTCCCGAATAATCCTCTATTTTAAGGCGTGTAGGAGAGGGTGAGTACTCACTAACATGATGCTTGAAAAGCACACCCAAAGTGCCCCCAGTGTCAGCTGCCAGCTGTAAACGCCGGAGTACTTTGCTGGGTAACCAGTTTTGCCAGGCCAGTACCAGCCCGCAGTTTTCCGTTTGCAAAGCCTTTTCCATACTCCATAAGGCGTCCTTACAAGAGGTATCCAGTTTTACCACCAGGATCTGTTCGGTATTAATTCCAGCTTGAACTAAGGCTGGGGCATAAAGCAGATAAGGGGGAGATATCCAGAGAATCCATTTACCTTGTTCAACAATTGAACGCATCAGCGGAATCAGTAATTGTAATTCGCCCATGCCCCAGTGGGGGGTAATGATTTCCATCAGGCCTTTATCTGGCCAGCCGCGCCCAGGAAGAATATCGTCCAATTGGGAAAAACCAGTGCTTTGACCATGAAAGCCCTGCCCGGCCATATCACAGCCGCGCCACAAATTCGGATTGCCATGTAAAAGCTGATCTATATGGCTGGAATGATCTTTCTTATGTTCTTCTTCATGGCTACAGGCCATGTTATTCGGGAGGTTATTGTACTTTCCCTGATGTTCCGACTGTGCTTCTTGATGGTTTCTGATAATAGTCATTTTGAATATCAACTCAAATAGTACTGTATGAATATCCAGTATTATAGAGAGCAATTTTTCGAAAGCAAGAGCTAAACCCGAGAATTTTGATCTCGTAAGGTAGTGTCGTATGAATATCTACTAATTGGTTGTTTTTTCGAGGAAATTAAAGCTTTTATCAGGAGAGCCGTTAAGGATTCTGTACGTAGAACCTGCACCGGAGAAAGGCATGAGTAAGAAACCAGATATGGTTATGGTCGTTATCACTTTGTTTGTAATAAGTGTGTTGGCCAGCAGTGTTGCTCAAAGCGCGTTGATGTAAAAACACCCGATTGTGTCTTCCCCCCTATAAATCCTCGGGGCGGTATATTTTCTTATCAGTGGCAATGGCGTCCAGCCTGACATCCCAACTCTCTACTGGAAATGAATCGATCAGCTGGCTTTCGTGAGCCAGACCTACCAGCAATGGGCTACTGCGCCGATTAAATATTTTGAAGCTGAAGGTGTGGTCATAAAAACCTTTGCCCATGCCCAGTCGATAACAATTTTCACTAAACCCTACTAAAGGCACAAAAACCACGTCGAAGTTAGTAGGGGAAACAATAAGCTCCGATGATGCGGGCTCTGCAATACCGTATTTATTCTCAACCAGTTCTGTATTTGAGTCATAAGGCAGGAATGAAACAAAGTCAGGATTGTCCTGTGACAGAACGGGCAGGAAGCAGGACTTGCCTTCACTTAAGGCCAATTCCAGCAATAACCTGGGGTCAATTTCACCATCGACTGCCTGATAGAAGGCGATTCGCTGAGCAACGCGGAAAAAATCCTGGTTACCAAGCATATTAAATAGATCTTTCGCCGCTGAGTTTTGTTGCTCAGACGGAATATCCTGGCGAGCTTGCCTGAGGGTAGAGCGTAAGTTTTTGCGAGTGTCGTCAGTCATAGGAAGGGCAACAATAAATAAGCTAAAAAAATATTAAGTGCCCCCCGGAACACCGCTACCAAATTTGCCCTGAACCCAAAGGTTCAGGTGGTGGCTCCCGCGATGCATAAGGCTTTCCGACTAGCGGACATGCACAACAACATCTATCGAGTTGCCTCCGGTGATATAGATATCGGCTCAAGAACAAGTATTGATTGGCAAATGTCCTAGGGAACTCCGGGAGCAAGTATATATCGGGCGGTGGTAGTAGGGAAGGCGGGTGTGAAAAAGGGGTCTGGCCCCTTTTTTCCGTTTTTTACACTAGATTTCGAGTTGACGGCTATTGGCGATGGCAGAGTCAATTTTATCTTCAAGCCCACGTACTTGCTGTGCCGTAGAGTGTCGGGTTTCATTAATCAGGCGATTTTTGCGAAGCATGTCATGGGTGATATTGAGGGCTGCCATAACAGCGATCTTTTCCGCGCCGTGAATATTGCCCCGGCCCTTGATTTTGCGCATGTTCTCGTCCAGATAACGTGCAGATTTAATCAGAGCCTCCTGATCCGAGGGAGGACAATTCACCTGATACTCTTTATCAAGAATTCTAACTTGTACGGCTGTGCTCTCTTCGCTCATTACTTCACCCAAAGTGCTTCAATCAAAATTTATTTGTCTAAATAGTATTCAAGACTGATCCATAGCCTTGAGGCGAATCAGGATTGACTCCAGCTGCGATTTTGCTTCTTTATTCTTATCCTTCAATTGCTTGCGTTCAGAGAGCCAGGAGTTCTCGTTGGCCTTCAGCAATTGATTTTCGCGCTTCATATCAGCACAAACATCAATAAGATCATCGACTTTCTCGTTCAGGGTCTGGAATCTATCTTCGCTCATATTGTCTGATTCTTAATATTGACTAATTCTCAACGCCCGCAACGGACTATTGGCATTAGTTTAGGATTTACATTAACAATCTGCCACTATAGAGCTGTGTAGGAAAAGGGTCAATAATGGAATTGTAAAAATTGTCACTTGGTTCCAAATTAAGACAGTTATATGCTTGTGTATTGACGTTGATAGCATGAAGTTGGGGAGAAAATGAGTAGTAACTATAAGGAAATAAAGCTCCGTCGAAAGGAGCTAATGGCTCAGATGGAGCCGAATAGTATTGCTCTGGTGGCATCGGCACCAGCTAGATTGCGGAACGGCGATGCAGAATATTTATATCGCCAGAATAGTGATTTTCACTATCTTACTGCTTTCACCGAAGAAAATGCATTGCTGGCCCTGATTCCTGGGCGAAAACAGGGGGAGGCGGTGTTGTTTTGTCAGGAAAAAAACAAGGAAAAAGAGTTGTGGACAGGTGTCTTGAAAGGACCTGACGTGGCTTGTGAAGAGCTACTCTTCGATGACGCATTTCCAATATCCGATATAGACGACATTCTTCCCGGGCTGATTGAGGGCCGTGATCGAGTTTACTATTCCATGGGTAAAGACGATCAGTTTGATAATCAGGTAATGGATTGGGTCAAGGTCATACGCAGCAAGGTAAAGATGGGCGCGCATCCTCCCGGTGAATTTCTCGTACTTGACCATCTGTTACATGAACTTCGTCTAATTAAAAGTACAAATGAAATCAAGCTAATGGAAAAGGCTGCAAAAATTTCGGCGGAAGGGCACAAGCGTGCAATGGCATATTGCAAGCCTGGCATCAAAGAGTATGAGCTAGAGGCAGAGCTGCTTTATGCCTTTATCCGTAATGGGAGTCGCGCTCCAGCATACAGTTCCATTGTAGCGGCAGGTGATAATGCTTGCATACTGCACTACTGCGAAAATAATGCCGAAATTAAAGAAGGCGACCTGATACTTATTGATGCTGGTTGTGAATACGAACACTATGCATCAGATATTACTCGTACATTTCCTGCATCTGGAAAATTTTCCCAAGAACAAAAAGCCATCTATGAGCTAGTGCTAAAAGCGCAGGCAGCCTCCATTGAGGCAATAGCACCAGGTGTTCCCTGGGATGAGCCGCATAACATATCTGTAAAAGTAATCACTCAGGGCCTGGTTAAGCTTGGCTTGCTTAAGGGTCGTGTAAATCAGCTTATTAAAGACGAAGCCTATAGAGATTTTTACATGCATCGAGTTGGCCACTGGATTGGAATGGACGTGCATGATGTGGGTGACTATAAAATTGATGACAACTGGCGCCTTATGGAGCCCGGCATGGTGACTACAATAGAGCCCGGTATCTATATTGCTCCAGATAATAAAAAGGTTGCTAAAAAATGGCGTGGAATTGGCGTGCGTATCGAAGATGATATTTTAGTCACTAAGAAAGGCTACAAAATACTCAGCAGTGGCATTCCGAAAACGGTAAAGGAAATCGAAACCTTTATGGCAGGAGCCGCGCACTAGCTAATGCTAATTCAACAGCCTCAAAAAAAGTACGATATTGTCATTGTGGGTGGAGGAATGGTTGGGGCCAGTTTTGCCTGCGCTATTGCGAATGCTGTCAATAGTAAGAAACTTTCGATTCTAGTGGTAGAGGCAATTTCTCCAGAAAGTAATCTGTCCGATCAACTGAGTTTTGATGCCAGGTCTACTGCCCTGTCATTCGGCTCCAGTAGAATATTTGACAGAATAGGATTATGGGAACAGTTAAAAGATGTAGTAGCGGCTATAAGTGAGATTCACGTTTCAGATAAGGGGCGATTCGGAGCAGTTCACCTGAGTCACGATGAGTACAATGTAGATGCCCTGGGTTATGTAATTGAAAATAAATCGCTGGGCGTAGTACTGAATTCGACAATGAAAAACTCTTCGCAGATTCAGCTGCTGTGCCCTGCATCTATTTCGAATATCAGCCCACAGGCAGATGGAATGACGCTACATATTGATAGCGATTCGAGTAGCAATACTGTGCAGGCATCGTTAGTGGTGTTAGCAGATGGAGGTAAGTCGCCTATTTGCGGACAGCTTGGAATTCAGCGATCAGTGCAACAATATGAGCAGTACGCATTAATTGCCAATGTTGCTTTTGAAAAGCCGCACTGTAATGTTGCCTTCGAAAGGTTTACCGACACCGGCCCGCTGGCAATATTGCCACTGAACTCTATCGATCAGGAGAATCGAGGGTCGTTGGTGTGGACTTTAACCGAGCAACAGTCAATTGAATTTAAGGCAATGAATCAGGAAGAATTGTTAGAAAAACTACAAGAGCGTTTTGGCAACAGACTTGGAAAATTTCAGCAAATAGGTGAAAAATTTATCTATCCACTAAGCCTGTCCTTAGCCAAAGAGCAGGTTAGGCCGGGTCTGGTGTTACTCGGCAACGTTGCCCATACCTTGCACCCGGTAGCAGGCCAGGGTCTAAATCTCGCTTTGCGTGATATGGAAGTACTGGTAAGTATTTTGCAGCAGGCTTTCTTGCAGAATAAACCCCTGGGACAAATGAGTGTGTTACAGCAATACCTGGATCAACAGGAAACAGATCAGGCGCAAACCGCCAATTTTACTCATTACATTACGCAATTGTTTTCAAGTGATAGCGCTGGCAAAGCCTGGTTCAGAAAATTTGGTCTATTCGCGGTTGATCTAGTGCCAACTATTCGTCGAAACTTCGCCGAACGTGCAATGGGGCTTTCCGGCAAGTAAAGACAGAAGCATCAAAAAATATCCATCCATGGATTCAATGTCACAAACTCAGTTACAGTGAACTTGGGTCGATCTGAAAAACAATTCTTTGCCTAACATCGTAAGAAGGAACAGGTTCGCCTTCTTCGACGGCGGGAGAGTATTTCCACTTTCGTATAGCTCGTAGTGCAGAACGTTCGAACGTTCCTGGTGGCTGAGCATTGATTACGACAGGGTCTTCGACGTTGCCAAGTTTGTTTACGGTAAACGAAAGCTCAACGAAACCTTCAATTCCATTTTGCAGAGCCCGGTTAGGGTAGGAAGCCATAGTGCGAATAAGTGGCACCATAATATTGTTAGATAGAGTAAGTCCTATCAAAGGTGGTTCTACAGCTGGCACAGGAATAAAACCCGGATTGATATTTAGGCCGAATACGGAATCTGGATTCCTCGGAAGGTTATCCTCTTCAAGAGGCTTATCTTGGATAACAGGTTCAGGTTTGGGCTCATCAATGAACAAGATATCTTTAAACTCAGGAACTGTGGCGTCAACTACCTTTATTACATTGACTATTCGCAGTCGGCCTTCTTCACTGGAAATTAGAAATTGCATAAAGTAAAACAGTAAAAATGTAATAAGAGCTGCAGTAAGCACAACGGAATTGTATTTGAATAATCTATAGGGAATCGCTTGCATTGGAGCCTCCTGGCCGAAGAACTTCGGCACTTCTTATTAGAGGTGATTTCAAAGAATTCAGAGTTGACTAGATCTAAAGTTGACTAAATTTAGAGTTGACTAAATTCAGCCATCAACGAATCAAACTCTTTAGAATCACCAGGATAAAATTTCACAGAGAAAGGGGAGCTGCGAAGAATGGGCTGCTCAATAATTTCAATGTTTAGATTCAGTGTAGAAAAAGGAGCGGCAATTAACAGAGTGACAACTAGGCAGGGCAATATGTTGCAGTTGTCATTGCAGTAATGGGATTGATTCGGCTTTAGAATATAGTGTATTCGCTTTGATAAATCTGATCTAAGCTTGAATAGTGCTAGAGCAAAAAGAGGTTTATGTTGGCTAATATTTCCAGCTAGTTGTACCAGATTTCGTGCATAGGAAATCGAACAGTCGGTGTTATCAACAGCGATATCATCACAGGCCTTTTCACATTCGATGAGTAATTTCCGGTAGGCGATCCACGCAAGAGGATTGATCCAGTACAGGCATATAACAAACCTTGAAATTATCTGCGATAACCAGTCTTTGCGCTGAATATGTCCTAATTCGTGGCTAATGGTTTGTTCGAGTAGCTTACTATCCCAGCCATTGGCTATAAGTGGAAAAATAATCTTATGGCGCCATATCCCCCAGGTTATTGGCGAGACAATATGTGGGCTTACTAACAGTTCAACAGGCGAGCTTATTCCATTTAATTCACGTAGATGCAGCAAATGCTGCCTGGCAACTTCATGCTTAAAAGGAAGTGAGCGGTGTGACAAGGCGATAACTTTCAAAACACCGGTAAATAAATGACAAAGTAGAAGTAAAGAAACGAGTGCATAGCTTAGAGATGCACCAAATAGACTATTGGCCATTGCATTTGCCTGTAGAAGAAATATTTCAGAAAATGGCTTTGCATCATTTATTGAAATAGCAGTGCTTAGTGTTTGCTCATAAGCGATTGGAATGTCTATTGCTGGTAACAACTCGTGAAACACAGGCAAGAAAAACAAAGACGTAAAAGCCACCTTCCACAGCATGCTTTTAGTTGTTGCGTTCTGGCGGGGTATTAGCAGATAGATAACGAATGCAAGGATAAAAATGAATGACGACTTTAATGTTAGGTCTGTAAGCAGATACAAGAATCGATGTTGATGTTCTAGTAACTCCAGAACTGTCAAAAATGAAATCACGTTCATGGGCACTCTCCAATCTGAAGACTTTATTCTTTTTCTTTTTTTGCTTTCTCTATAAGAATATTTAATTCATCCAGCTCTTCTAAGGTCACATCATTCTTTGAAATATCAAGCAAGGTACTCATCGCCAGAGAGGCGGAGCCTTCGAAGAAAGTTTTTAGTAGGCGATGAAGCGCTGAAGTGCTGGCTTGTTGATGATCGATTAAAGGATAGTAGATATATTTGAGGTTGCGCTCTCGGTGAGCTAAAACGCCTTTGGTTTCCAGCTTATTCATTGTCGCCCGAATGGCAGAATAACCAGGAGGATTGGGTAATCTGGTCTCGATGTCTTTTGCCGATGCTTCGCTTAGCTCATAGACGATATCCATGATCTGTCGTTCTCGGCGACTAAGGTGGGCAGACATTGGCATGGACAGTTTCCCGACTTTGCTTAGGAGGTGCTATTTTTATAGCATCATGCTAGAAAAATAGCACCTATAAGAAAAAAGTCAAGCACCACTTGCCTCTGGTTCAGGAAAAGCAGTGAAAATAAGAGGTAAAGCTATTTATATCAGAGAGTTACAATTTATCGCGAATAGACTCAATGCGATCTCTATTGGCGCCAAGATCACTGTATCCAAGTCGTGATGCAGATCTCACATGGGTAAGGCCGCTAGCCTGATCGTATAAAAACTCAACATCATCAACATAGCCCATCAGACCGCTGGTA
This sequence comes from SAR86 cluster bacterium, assembly GCA_002402175.1. GTDB lineage: Bacteria > Pseudomonadota > Gammaproteobacteria > Pseudomonadales > Pseudohongiellaceae > UBA9145. Next base: position 43,746 of record NVVJ01000015.1, on the reverse strand, counting down.
AATTCAGCATATAGGTAGTTGTTGTTTGCCGAAACAATATTCGCTTCATCAAGAGTTAGCAGAACTTGCTCAATCTGTTCCAGAGTGGCTGAGATAGGCTCGATGCCATGTTCTTCACTGCTCTCATAGCTGGAAACACAGTTTGGTGATTCAGGACAGGCTGTAAGTTTGCCATTTTGAACACCAATGTTCTGTGGAGGCTCGCCAGCACAGGCAGTAAGAAGAGGGATCAAAAAGAACAGTGATTTTTTCATGGTGCAATCTCAAGTAAGGGTTTGTTGTAAGCGATTAACTGTTAACTGGATAAATCGTTTTCCATGCTCTAATACAGCTTAATGCAATTTGATGTCAAGCGACCACTGTCATTCCTAACCACTGCGCAATTAGCGCTGGCTTTTCTTCCCCGTCAATATCGATAGTGACATTGTGCTTGATAAGAAAGTGTTTAGGTTTCTTTTCTTCGGCGCTGACTAGTTCAAAGCGAGCACGAATTTTATCATTTACTTTCACTGGGTTGATAAATCTAACTTTATCAAGTCCGTAATTTATTCCCATTACAGCATTTTCCAGTTTGATGCCGCCGTTCTGAGAGCTGAGCATACTCATCAAAGACAGAGTAAGAAAACCGTGGGCAATTGTAGTACCAAACGGAGTTTCGGCAGCTCTTTCAGGATCTACGTGAATATATTGGTGATCACCAGTTGCATCGGCGAATTTATTAATTCGATCCTGATCTATTTGTAGCCAGTCGGTTACACCGACTTCCTGGCCAATGTAATTACTTAGTTGGTCGGCACTTACTACTTTGCTCATTTTGTTCTCCTTAGCCCTTCGATCCTGAATTTATACTTGGTCACCGGAATCAATACCGCTTCATGATCTGTATTAACACGATTGTATTATGATTATAATGCAAAGCAGTCTAGCAGACTATGGCCTCCTCGCGGAACTAGATAGCAACAATACAAGCTGTCATTCAAGGTGTTGGATTAATAGTTGGCCTCTTTCAAAAAGACAATCCGTTAGGGATTAGGGCGTAGTCATTCTATAATATTGAACTATGGAAAATGTTGAACAAAATGAATTTGATATCGCGATCGTTGGCGCAGGAATGGTTGGTGCTAGTCTGGCCTGCCTGTTAGAACATTCTCAATTGCGCATAGCGCTAATAGATCAGGCTCCTGTTAAACCTGGTGAAATTCCTTTTGATAAAGCTCAGCCAAATTTTGATCCGCGAGTTAGTGCTATAACAAAAGCTTCCAAGGATTTATTCGAGGAGCTGGGTATATGGCAGGAGATTGCTCAGAAAAGGTCTTGTGGCTATTCGGCAATGCACGTATGGGATGCAGAAGGCACCGGATCTATTAATTTTTCTGCCTCCGATATTAATCAGTCCGAGCTGGGGACAATTGTTGAAAACTCGATAATTAGCACGGCGCTACACAATAAATTGCTTACTATCGAAAATTTGCAGCTGATTGCGCCGCTAACAATTGAAAAAATGATTAAGGTTCAGGCAAGCACAGAGCCGTTGTTGCAGCTTGAGTCCAGTGATGGGCAGTGTGTGCGTGCTAAGTTGGTCGTTGCTGCCGACGGTGCCAATTCGAAAATTAAACAACTGGCAAACTTCACAAGCAAAGAATGGGATTACAACCACCACGCTCTGGTTACTACTGTAAAAACTGAAAAACCACACGAGAACACTGCACTACAACGTTTTTTGGAAACCGGCCCCTTGGCATTTTTGCCTTTGAGTGCAGGACCCGATTCTAACGATCGGCACTTCTGTTCTGTTGTTTGGTCTATGGTGCCGGAAAAGGCTGATGAAATTATGTCTCTGAGTGACGAGCAGTTTAGGCAGCAGTTAGGTCTGGCTCTTGAAAATAAACTTGGCGAAATACAATGGTCGGATCAACGATTTACATTCCCTCTACGGCAGCGTCACGCTACTGACTACGTGAAAGACAATATTGTGCTCGTGGGCGACGCCGCCCACACTATTCACCCCCTGGCAGGACAAGGCGTCAATTTAGGGCTGCTAGATGTGAGGGTTCTTGCGCAGGAACTAATACGCGGGGTTGAAGCTGGTCGGCAGGTATCAGACTCCACTGTATTGCATCGCTATCAGCGTAAAAGAATTGGACATAACCTTGGCATGATGTGGCTGATGGAGGGTTTCAAATATCTGTTTGCAGAGCAGGATCTGCCAGTTAGATGGCTACGCAATATTGGTATGAAATCTGTAGACAATGTGGCCGTGCTAAAGAATCAGCTTGCTCGCCGAGCTATGGGTCTGGATTGGTAATCTGCGAAGCATTCAGCTTTGTGATTAGTGATGACCCTCACTGCGCTGGCTGTTAATTATTCCATTAACCATAGTCTGTACATGGTTTTCAATCAGGTTTTGTACTTGCTGATCTTCTTCTAGCGCACATTTGGCAGGCCAATTTTGAAACGCGACAGCGGCTGCAATCAAGCCGGAATTTTTAAGAGTAATTATCCCGTGCAGTTGTGACCACACGAGCAAAGTAGCATTAACAACGTCTTCTTCTGAGCATGGAATTTGGTATTTCTGATATATATCAAATACCAGTTTTCGTGTTCTCACTATGCCGCGACCGGATATTTCAACCATCGCAGGTGTTGACCATTCCATTGGCAGGGTGGTGTCGAACAGAAATCGAAACTGAGATGGAAATTCTCTTGAAAATTCATAATACGCTATGCACATTTCTAACAAAGATTGTTCAGGGTTTTCGGACACAGAGAAACGCTTCTCGAAAAACTGGCTAAAGAAATCATAAAGCCGAAGCTTAATTGCTAGCATTAAAGAGTCTTTGTCTGCGAAATGGTTGTAGACAGCAGAAGGAGTAACCCCTACTTCCTTTGACAGGCGGCGCAGAGAAATCAAATCAATACGGTTAGATTCGACAAATTTTATACCTGCATCTACCAATGCTTCCTTAACATTGCCATGGTGATAGGAGGAGCCGGTTTTTTGTTGTTCATTAAACATGATTGCCTTCCTATATCTGAAAGTTAAATTTTAACTGCAGCTGTAACACATCATTATTCCTAAAATCATAGAATATCGATCCGTCGCTACTGCCATAATCTACCCACATCAACCCAAAATCCAAACTGTCAGACCAGTTGTACTCGACAGACAATCGACTTACATGGCCGCGGTTGTCGGCCAATTCATTCCACACGGCTAAAACCTGTAATCGTTCGTTTAATGCGGTCCAGTAAAGCCTGGAACCAAAGCTTATCTGGTTTTCATCGGCATCCATAAAGGCATCATGCTGCTGTGTGTTAATGCTGTCTATCTCAAAGCTTAATAGCAAATTCCTGAAACCGCTGTACTCGATTCCAACAACAGATAGCAGTTGATCTTTTTCGTCCCAGCCATTCAGTTGTTTAAAAAAAGAATTCTGGTTTGGTCTTACAGCTTTATCGAAGTGTATTCCCAGCTCGCCAAAAAATAGAAAAGACCCTTCAACCCAGTTTGCTGCTATTCCAATAGCGCGCATTCGATTTTGGCTGTAAGTAACTAAAGGGCTGATTGAGAGCAGCGCATCCAGCTGATCTACACTCAAACTGTTGTCATTAAATTCTCCAGCAACAATCTGCAAATCACCTTTTGACAAATGCGTGGTAGCGCGAAAAAAATATTCAGAGTCGGTAGCCGGGTCATTTCGTAAAAGGCTCAATCCTGCGTTACGCTGGGCGGCTAGTTGATCAAACTCATCGCCCATAGGCGCGATATCATTGCGGCCAGCTTTATACGTATAAACACTATCAAAGGTCCAGTCGCCTCTTGTATAGCTCAGTAAGACAGCAGGCACTTGCAGCCGAAGGTCTTCCAGGTCCTGTTGGCCAAAAGTGATCTGGTCTTCTGTGTTGATAAGGTCAGTAACTCGCAAATATTCAGCGAGCCCCCAGGCCAGAATTTGATTGCCAACTTTTAGATAGAAGCCATTCTCGAACTGTCGCTCAAGATATAAGTCTTTAACTTCAAAGCGATTTCGAAATTCATTTCGTTCGTCTTCACTGTAGCTGGTTTCATCATTGACTCTATAAATCGCGTCATGATAGATTTTTCCACTGATTCGAAAATTGAAATCGTCATTAACACGGCCATCTAACTGCCCGAATAAGCTGGTTTCAATTTTAGTAGGCTCTTTTTCCTGTCTGGTGAATAGCGGGCCAGGTTCTTCAAGGCCCTGTGCGATGCTTTGCGTTATCCATCCGATTACTGAGTAATTCTCGGAGCTTCTGGAGCTATTGTTGCTGGTGTCGACATTCACCGTGCTGAAAAAGTCATCTTGTGCAATAGCTAGAGGTGATACAAGCAGGCAGGCATTTACCAGGAGCCTGGTGGAAAGTTTTCTTGCTTTCGAAATATTTCGAATCACAGACTATGAGCCTTTAGAATGCAGGTCCTGGTTAGGGCAGGTACTAGTTAGTCGAGCCCGCGTTGCATGTACTCGGTAGTGAGTAAATTGTCATCAACCTCAACATTGTACTGAATACTGTTTATTTGCAGCACACTGGCGTGCTCCTGGCGGCCATTGCGAGTGGTGACAACCTGTAATCTTTTAATTGTCCAAACTTCGTCAATTTGTTCAACTTCGGACGCGGTAAAATACTTTATGCGATTTCCGCGAAGCTCCCACACTTGTCCACGAAGCTGCAAATAACTTCTCTTGCTAATCCAGCTCTGCATCTTTGAATAGCCGGTGGCATCTTCGGCTCTTTCTTTGAATTCTTCTTTAGGAATTGCTTCTATTACCCAGGTTTCTTGTCCGTCAACCATTTCGGATTCACTAATAAAACTATAGTTGTACCAGTCGATTTCGAAACCGTTTATATCGGCGTAGGTAAAGTCACTGCCTAGAAATGAATCTGAAGTATCACTGCTGGCAATACGTTTAACACGTTGTAGGGCAGGCAGGTATAGCCATGAGTCGTCGTCACGCTCTGCATCGTCCCAATCGAAATTAAGATAAGCAGTGCCACGGATATCTGCTGGTGTTTCGAATAGCGATAATGTTTTGCTGTCCTCGCCCTGATCTTTTGAATAGATGCGTAGGTTTCGAATGCGTTGTCTGTCGCGTCGATCAACCAGGACCATAGTGACCTCAGAAATAGATGAGTCACCGTCTACACGCTGATCCACTAGCTGCATCACTTCCGCGGCCGTGAGTTCCGCAGCAATAGTGTTCGTGGGCAGGCAGATTGCAAAAGCAAAGACTCCCATGGAGTACAAAGTGTAGAAGGTGTAGATAGTTTTCTTTAGTGCAGAATTCACAGTTGGCCTTTTCAGATTCTGGTGAATGAAAGTAACCGCGATTAAACGGGTTTGGCAGATTCGTCGAGCGCTGAATCTTCAGATGCCTCACCTGTTCCATCGACCAGGTACAAAATTGCTGGCAAAAATAGCAAGTCGCCGAGTAATGCAAGAGACATGATAATGGAGCCAAAAAGCCCAACATTAACAACGGTGGTAAATGAACCAAGGCAAAGTACGCTAAAACCAAATACCAGCACTATAGAACTGAATACTACAGCACGGCCGGACTCATTCATGGCGCGCTTAATAGAGTCATGTGTGTTCTCACCTGAGTTCTTCGCTAACAAATATCTGCTCATCACATGGATAGCATCATCCACAGCAATACCCATAGTCATTGCAAAAATCACAACGGCACTGGAGTCAAGATAGACCCCCAGCCAGCCAGCAAAACTTCCTGCAAGGATAATCGGTAATATGCTTGGAATAATAGACAGGATGCCATATTTAAAAGACTTGAATAGGATGATAAAAAATACGGTAATGACTAGCAGCGCGACGATGAACGATTGAGTCATTCCTGCTGCCAGGTAGATATTCTGAATCGTATACATGGTCATGGTGCCCGTAACTACGGGCTGAAGCGCCTGAAAATTATCGCTTAGATACTCATTGATAGTATCCAGTTCCACCTTCATTGTGGAGGCATCCATGTTAATTACAGGAACAACAAGCCTCGCATAACGGTTATCAAAGTCTTTAATGTCGGAAAGATCTTCGTTGGCACCGGAGCTATCGTAGAGAAGCAAAAACTGAGCAGTCATTTCTTTGCTATCGGGCAGGCGAAAATACTCTGGGTTATCGCCGTTCAGTGATTGATTTATTTCTCGCAAATAATCAGTTAATGAATTTATTGGGCCCAAGGTATCACGTGCAACCAGCCAGTCTTCTATTTCTTCCAGCTGTCTTAAAAAGGCCGGTTCCTTTATTCCGTCTATGTCACCTGAGTCAAGAATGATATCGAGGTTCATCATGCCTCGGTATACATCATCGAAATAAACAATGTCTGCTCTGGTAGTACTGTTCTCTTTGAAAAGTGTTATGTAGTTAGAGTCGATTTTAATATTGGGAATATTCCAGATTGAAAAAATCAATGCGATCAATCCGAGAATAAGTATTTTATTTCTATTTCTAAGAGTGAAATTAGGCACCTTACTAACAATTTTTGTAATAAAACCGGTGTCCAGGATGTTGCCAGTTTTTTCCGGTATTGATTTCATATAGCTAAGCGCTGCAGGTAAAACTGTTAATGCAAATACGAATAAGACTAACGGGCCTATCGCACCAAGTAGGGCAAACTCTTTAATAGGCAATATTTTAATTATGGATAGAGCATAGAACCCGGCGGATGTAGTAATTGCAGTAAAGAACGCGGGTCGCCATATATGAATTATTGTCGAATGGGCAGACTCTATACTGCTTTTTCCAGTGTGCATGAAGTGAAAAAACTCGAGCAATACATGCACAGCAATGCCGATGCCAATAATAATAAGAGTTGGGTTTAGTGCGCCAGAATCAATCGTGGTATGAGGAATTTTCAAATAGGATTGAAATTCCAGAACGATGAGTATTCCGCAGGCAATTACCAGCCAGGGAACAACAGTGGCAATAACTGAGCGGAAACTTGCATACAAAATTACTATCATTACCACAATCATGATTGGAATCAGCAGCGCGACGTCTTCGCCAGATACAGTTTCGAATCGTTCCTGTACTAAGGGATAACCAGATAGATGAAGTATATAGTCTTCAGACGAAATATTTTCTTCTTCGACAAATTGATAAAGGTCATGCACGAGTTGAATTTTTATTTCTGAAGTACCGTCTCTATGCTCAACTCTGGCAGCAATTCGTGTGTGCCGAAAATCTCTTGTTACCAATGTATCCAGCGCCAGTGTTTCTTCATTGAGAATAGTTTTCACTTGCTCTATTGCAGCGGGGTTATCGATCAGTTCTTCCAGGTCGTCTATTAGATAATCTGTGTTTAGATTGTCTTCATCTCCATGTATATACTGGAAAGTAGTAAGTGATCGGAGTTGGCTAATGTGTTCATGGTATTCGAGGAAGTCGGAAACCCTGCCTATGTCTCGCAGGGTGTCTGCAGTAAAAATATCCTCCACACCTGGCGCTGCTTCAAAACCGACAATTAGATATTCGTTATCACCAAAAAGCTCAATTAGATTGTCGTATTCTATGAGGGTGGGGTCACCGGCTACGAAATATCGCTCGGTGCTGTTGTCAAAGGGAATACCTGGGCCGGTAAGCAAAATGATTGGCAATAGCACCAGTGACGCCACAATAATATAGAGTCGTCTGGCGATAACAAAATCCGCCCACATATTGATAAGAGTTGTCATCCTGAAACCCCATTAGTCATCGGACATACCTGTTCTGATTGTTATAATTAGTATGGTTCAGAAGTCGGGGTTTCACCAACTTCGGGGGATGAAGTGTAATATCAAATGTTAACCGCGTAAAGATTAGGTCTCAAATGCCTAAAATCTTGCATGAAAAGTCAAAAACCCTATATATAAGAATTTCTTATGTAGTTTTCTTAATGTCAGTCGATACTATTCTTGTGCGAATATATGGCCGTTGTTCAGGCCTTACGCAGCTTTCAGGAGCAGTAGAGCAAATGTCAAAGGCATCAAATTTTCCATTCGATCTCGACCTAAGTACCCTGGATACAGGCAGTATCACCAATATTCTCAATGATATTGAATTACACCTGCCGATGATGGAAAGCGAAGGTGATCTGGTACAGCTACTGCTGGTGAAAGAATTTTTCGAGTCTGAGCTAAAAGTTGGACGTCGACTCCACTAATTACATCGCTTGACCCCGTTTTAAATCCTCCCTCAGTCCTTGCGACAAGCTGACTTTATGTCGCGTTATTAACGGTGTACTCCTTTGTGTGCTTGGTTTATGCTCCTATGCCTTGTTTTTACAAGTTGAAGACAGTGATAACCAAAGGTTCTAAGGCCTGCAACAGATATAAGCAGGTTCTGGCTCCTGGAAATTAATCATACGCTTAGTTAAAACTTTTAAACTTATTCCAAGAACTAATAGAAGGGTCATTACTATGAAATTCGTATTATCTTTGCTCGCAGCTTCAAGCCTGATTTGCAGTACAGCGTCAGCACTCGATACCGCCGCTCTTGAGAGAGCAATGGCTAGCTCTGATCGGCCAGCCGCCGATAAAGAAAGAGATGCAAGCCGTCAGGCTCCAGCGGTTCTGGACTTCCTGGGCGTTGAGGCAGGAATGACAGTACTGGACATAAATGCATCAGGTGGCTGGTATACCGAAGTCTTATCCTACGCTGTAGGGTCTAACGGCAAAGTATTAATGCAGAATCGTCCTGGTGGCCGCGCCGCAGAGGCAGCCACAGCAAAAGCGACACGCTTGGCAAATGTTGAGGAGTGGCTTACACCTATTTCTGATATTCCAGCCAACTCCGTTGATTTCGCAATTACGGCGCTGAATTTCCATGATTTTCACAATTCCGATCCAGCGGCAGCTCAGGGTATTCTTGCTCAGGTAATAGCAGCATTGAAGCCAGGTGGAATTCTTGGAGTTATCGATCACGAAGGTACTACTGGCGCCGACAATGCAACTCTTCACAGAATTGCATTCGACGATGCAGTAAAAGCGCTTCTTCAGTCAGGCTTAGCTCTGGTAGGTTCAAGTGAGGTTTTGGACAATGATGCGGACGACCATTCAATAGGTCCTTTCGATCCTTCATTAGGACGTAATACTGACCGACTAGTTCTTAAGTTAATGAAACTGTAATTTAACTTAACGAATTAAAAAGAGTCCTGGTTTTCGCCAGGGCTCTTTTTTTTTGGGTATACTCCTTGATCCCATAATGATGTATAGAACACTTTGAATAATCAGTCACCTCAAAACCCAATACGGAAATTTATTTCGGTATTCCAGTATAGCGGCGTGGCGCTAGAAATAGTCTGGAGTACAAGTGCCAAACTAACTTTAGTCATGGCGCTGACTACTCTCGTTTCTGGCGTGCTTCCTGCCGGCATCGCTTTCGTGGGCGGAATGTTTGTCGATGTGGTGTCGATAGCATTTCAAAATAGTGGAGAAGATCTGGAGCTACTACGCAGTGATGCACTCTATTATGTTTTCGTAGAGGCGGCTCTGGTGGTTCTGATAACTGGGGCGCAAAGAGTGAACTCTGTATGCCAGTCGATTCTGCGAGTGCTATTGGGAAATAAAATCAATGTAATGATTCTTGAAAAAGCACTAACTCTTGAATTGGCACATTTTGAAGATGCGGACTTTTACGACAAACTAGTTAGAGCGCGCAGAGAGGCATCGAGCCGCCCTCTCAGTTTAGTTATTAAGACTTTTGACCTTGCTAAGGATGTTATTACTCTTATAACAATTGGTATCGTGTTATTCCAGTTTTCGCCTTACGCTGTTCTATTGCTTGGTTTGGCAGGTGTGCCAGCGTTTATCGCCGAAGCCAAGTTTTCAGGAGAAGCATTTCGATTGCATCGACGTCGTTCGGCGGAACGGCGTATGCAAATCTATCTAGAAATGGTTCTCACACGAGAGGACGGAGTGAAGGAAGTAAAGCTGCTGCAAATGGGCAAACTTTTTCTGCAACGTTATGTAGATATTTTCCTAAATATTTATAAAGAAGACAAGAGTCTGGTGCTGCGCCGCGGCGTATGGGGATACCTGCTTGGTTTGCTAGCCAGTGCCGCATTTTATTTCGCCTATGGCTGGGTTGGATTTGCGGCCATAGCCGGTGCAATAAGTATCGGGCAAATGACTATGTACATCGTTCAGTTTCGTCTCGGTCAAAATGCTGTAACTAGCAGCCTGACCGCGATAAACGGCATGTACGAAGACAATCTCTACCTGTCTAATTTAACAGAGTATCTTGCGCATAAAGTGCCGGAGCAAACAGGTAAAAAACTTCAGGGACCTGATTCCAGCGATGGCATTCGATTTGAAAATGTAAGCTTCTATTATCCCGGAGGTGACACGGCTGCATTGAAAAACATCAACTTGCATATAAGGCCCGGAGATAGCCTTGCAATTGTAGGTGAGAATGGCAGCGGTAAAACGACACTGGTCAAACTACTTACGCGTCTGTATTCACCTACCGAAGGTCGTATTACGGTTGATGGGCTAGAGCTAAAGGATTGGGACATTGGTGCGCTCAGACAAAAAATTGGGGTGATATTTCAGGACTTTGCTCGCTATCAATTGATAGTGGGAGAGAATATTGGAATTGGTGACGTCGCTAATATTAAGGATGATGCGCAGGTGAACGAGGCGGCCAGAAAAGGTATGGCCGAAGCTTTCATTAAGGACTTACCCAAGGGATTCGAAACACAACTTGGCACCTGGTTTAAAGACGGTAAAGAATTGTCAGGCGGGCAATGGCAGAAAATTGCGCTTTCGCGTGCCTTTATGCGAAACCAGGCTGACATTCTAATTTTAGATGAACCCACTGCAGCAATAGATGCTAAAGCAGAAGCAGAAATATTTGCACATTTTCGCGACCTTACCGACAATCGAATTTCCATTATTATTTCTCATAGATTTTCGACAGTGCGTATGGCTGACCATATTATTGTGCTGGAAAAAGGTGAAGTCATGGAACAGGGAAGTCATGAGGTACTTCTCGACAAAGATGGCCAGTATGCAACGCTATTCAAATTACAGGCTAAGGGATATCAATAACAGTGGACAGTACGCTGCTCTATTTCCTGGTAGGTTTCACGGCTTGCTTTTTAGGCACGATTCCCTTTGGCCCAATAAATTTAACAGTAGTAAAAACTACAGTAGATTATAGTCCAACGCAGGGAATTGAAGTTGTTATTGCCGCGTCGTTGATTGAAATTGTCGAGGCCTTGGTAGCGATCTTCTTCGGGTCAGTAATAAGCCGCTATCTTGATTCAAGTATTGTTATAAAATTTGTCTTCGCCTTTGTTTTTGTGGCACTGGCAATATTTGTATTTACACGAAAGCCTCAACCTACCTTAGATAACCAAGAGCTAAGCCAAAAGAATTCCTTTTTTAAGAAAGGGCTTTTGGTTGCCGTCTTGAATCCGCAAGCAATTCCGTTCTGGATATTTGCCCTGGCAACTATTAGTCAATATTTTACTTTTCAGTATGAGGGTGTTTATCTGCTGGGTTTTCTGGCAGGCGTACTGTTAGGAAAACTGGCGGCGCTTTATGGTTTTGTTATTGCCAGTTCATATCTTAAAGCCCATTTACGGGAGAGTGGCCTACTGATTAATCGATTACTGGCTGGAATACTGCTTCTAATTGGCATAAGCCAGGGCTGGAATGGAGTGACTTCGTTTTTAGCCTAGATGAAGGCTTTTCACGTGTACTTACCTTGTTGCATCCGCTACATTAATTATCTTTATATGTTCTAGACTAAACATTATGTCCACGCAATCTGAAGAAAAAGAAAACAGCAGCGATCTAAAAATGCAATCTACTTTGCGCAAGATCCGAAGAGCACGAACCAGAATGCTGGTGTGCTTCTGGACTCTGCCGGTTTACATTATTTCTGTTTGGGTGCTGCTGAATAATGAGCGGGACGTTGACACGCTAATGTGGATTTATATGGCGCTGTATGCGATTTTTGCAGTGGATATGTCGAGGCGACGTTGCCCAAAATGTCACGGGCAATTTTTCGTGACTACAATTTGGTTAAACCTGATTACTTCAAAATGTGTTCATTGCCAAATATCTTTCAAGCGCTCTGTAGACGAAGTTGATAACTAGAGTTATCAAATTAACAGATAATTACAGCCTACTACCGTCTACTAACTGCCTCTAGTCATGACTACGTATCATACGATACAACTCGACCAGCCTCGGTGGCTGCCCGGTTCTTAGCACGCCAGCCTTGAACACCTTTCCTGAAAGCCAAAGCACAAAAATAATACTTAGAATCAACACAATGGTGGTACCTATCACGTCAACCATTGGCGGGTCGGCAGCTGCCCGATTCATCATTAAGTAAGGTGTGAACAGAGGAAACCAGGACATGGCACGAACAATGGGATTATTTGGGTCTAGCACCACAAACGCCATCATAGCTACCGGAACAATCTGTATTAGTATCATTGGCATCATCATGGCCTGCGCTTCCTTGAGCGTATTACACAGACTGCCGATTGCCAGGAATATTCCCGAGTAAAGTGCATAGCCAGCAAAATAGTAAAATACAAACCACGGGATTAGCTCTGAGCTCAATACAATTTCCAGTATTTGAGAAATCAATTCCGTCTCGTTGCTGTCGTAAAGAGTGACAAACAGATAGAAGGAAAGTAGCCAGACAGCGATAGTGGTCAGGCCGGACATACCAATGCCAAGCAATTTTCCCATCATAAGCTCTGACGCCGTTACTGAAGCGAGTAGAACTTCAATAATACGATTGGATTTTTCTTCGATAGTATTGCTCAAAAGATACTGAACATTTTGCATCAACGAGATAAGCATCAAATACACGAAACCAATTGGCGCCAGCTGTCTAAAGGTATCAGCCAGGCTGACCGCTTCCTCGCCTTCATCAGCCGTGGGGTCCAGTTGGCTAAGTGGCATTCTGGTGCGTTGTACATTTCTGACAACTTGGTTATCTACACCAAGCTCAATGTACTCTCGATTGCGAATTTCAGAATTAATGCTGCGGATAATCGCATCGGGTAAGCGTGAATCGGTTAGATTTTTTGCCCAGTACTGAATTCCAGCACGTTGTTGAGGAGGTTGCGCCATAGTGTTCGGGCGAGTGATGTCCTGGTTCACATTTTCAGGAATGAGAATCAAGGCAAACAGAGTGCCCGATTCGCCGTCAGCGGTAATTTGTTTATCTCCGCTAAGGTATGGTTTTAGCGCCAATGCAATGTCAGCAGGTGATGCTGTAATGTCTACTTCAGGGGGAATAGTCGCGGCAATGAATTGATTGCTGGGTTGTTCGAAGGGCTGTATGTCCTCTACAAGATAGGGACTGGCCATAGTGAGGGCAAAATCCAGCCCACCGCTTTCTAGCCATTCATCTAAAGCTGCAACTTCATCGTCATCCACGCTATCGATTAATTGATCCGCCGCGGTGGAAGCACTTGCTGCGGTAAGTTCCAGGTCTGATTCTTTACGGTTGTCCAACAGATAATTCACAAATTCCTGTAAGACTCTTTGCTGGTGAGAGCGACTAATTGCTGTAGCAACGGCCTGTTCGTACTGGCCAGATTGGTCAATCAAAATGTAGTATCGGGTGGGCGTGGTATTGGAAAGTGTTGTTTGCAGGAAATACATGGCGGTAAAAATAAGTGGGAAAATCATGATCCCCACCCAGAAGCCTTTGGTTTTCACATTCTCCATGTATTCGCGCCAGGCGATTAAACGAATCATTCTCATCTGAATGCATGCTCCCTGGCTTCGTCACCCACAAGATGAACAAAAACATCGTGCAGGCTGGGTTCAGAAAATTCAAAGCGGCTTAACGAAATGTTCTTCTCGAAACACGCTTTCAAAATATCCTGTGGGTTAATCTGCTCGGAGATGCGCAACTGCCATTGTGCATCGCTGGAGTCATTATCATCAGTTATCTCTAAGCGAGACATTTCTTCAATTCCTTCAATAGAACCAAGAGGGCTAATGTCATTTTTAGTTTCGATAACTACTCGGCGAGGAATAGTCGATTTTGCTTCAGCAACAGTGCCATCAAATATTTTCCGTCCTTTGGCAATCAGCAGAATACTGTCGCAGAGTCGCTCGGCATGTTGCATAACATGGGTAGAAAAAATAACGGTTTGTCCATTGTTCGCCATATCCGTAATCAGCTCTTCCAGCACAGTTTGATTTACCGGGTCTAGTCCAGTAAACGGCTCGTCGAGTATGATCAGTTCAGGCTCGTGTGCTACAGCAGAAAGTACCTGTACTTTTTGTCCCATGCCTTTAGACAGTGATTCAACTTTAGCCTCTGCGAAGTCTTTCAGGCCATACTTTTCTAGCAGATGCCATGCCTGATGTTTGGCATCTGCTTTGCTCATTCCTTTTAACATGGCAAAGTATTGAATCAATGCCCATACTTTCATTTTCTTATACAGGCCTTTTTCTTCGGGTAAGTAACCAATACGATTTCTTACATCCAGTGCTGAAGGATGTCCCAAAATAGAAATTTTCCCACTTTTGGGTTTAATTATTTCCAGAATCATTCGAATGGTCGTGGTTTTCCCCGCCCCATTGGGACCAAGAAAACCGTAGATTGAACCTTTAGGAATAGACAGGCTTAAATCATCGACGGCAGTGAAATCGCCGTAGGTTTTAACAACGTGTTCTAAACTTAAAACAATGTTTGAATCAGGCGAAGAAATAGAGGAACTCATGAAACAGACTCAACAATGGAATATGGCTACCAGTATGTCAGAAAGGCAATTCGGAGAACAGCAGCCGCTGATTAGCAAAGTGAGTTACCAAACGCGCCAATTCAGCCCTGTAACAGTTGTATAGCTTCGCGTAGTTCTTGTCTTATCTCATGATTGGATATTTCATTGGCCTGTAGATCAAAATTTTCATGAAAGCTCGGCACCGAAACATTGGCCTTCAAATCGGCAGCAAAATAAGGTGCCGAGTTTACCGCCGATGCCAATACACTAGCCGCACCACCTGGGCCAGGTGAAGTAGATAAAAACACCGCAGGTTTGTGTTGGAATACTTTACCGTCTATGCGTGATGTCCAGTCGAACAGGTTTTTGTACGCGGCAGTATAAGTCCCATTATGCTCGGCAAAAGATATAACCAGGGCGTCGGCTTTGCTGATTTTTCGATAGAATGCCTTTGCCTGTTCAGGCTGTCCAAGCTCCGCTTCCCGCACATCGCTGAAAATAGGCATTTCATAATCGTTAATATCAAGCATTTCTACATTGGCGCCCTCTATCAAATTAGCTGCATAGGAAGCTAATGTTCGGTTGATTGAGTGTGTGCTGTTGCTTGCCGCAAAGGCTAATACATTCATTTGTGTTCTCCAGTTAAAGTCACTGTCATTCGATTGCTAGCTCGATAGATTTCGCTGCTGTGGAACATCGCTGAGGTACTGTACAAACTCCACTTCAAATCCGGCGGGGTCTATAAAGTAAGCGTTTTTTCGATACGGTTCCACGGCTCCACCCTTGTCTGCTGCAAAACCCGCCTCAGCTAGGCGCTTTATCAGCGCATCGATATTGTCGGTAACAAAGGCAAAGTGAGCCAGGCCGGTTTGATGACCATCAAGGTCTCTGTTGTCACCGACTCCATCGTCGTTAAAGGTAAGATATTGGTAGTCATCTCCAAAGTGAAGCCAGTTTCTTTGCTTACCAAACCATTCGCTTTCACCGCTATCGCGAACATGCCAATGGGGAAACGCGGCCTGGTAGAATTTAAGTGCCGCTGAAATGTCTTTTACTACCAGATTTATATGCTCAAGATGCAGCATGATTTTTTTACTCCGCGTTAATTCAATGTATAGTCATTCTAATACCTCAAGTTAAGTTGAGGTAAAGCGCTTATTTCATTATCATTGGAAAATATTTTTTCAGGAGAAGTTGCGTGAGTGATTCAAACTGGACCGTAGGCAAGGTCGCAAAGCGTTGCGGTGTTAATGTTAGTACTCTGCACTTTTATGAAACCAAGGGTCTGATACGTAGTTGGCGCAATGCAGGTAATCAACGACGCTACAAAGCAGATGTGCTGCGTCGTGTTTCCGTAATAAAGGCAGCTCAAAAAATGGGTATAAGTCTGACGGCCATTAAGCAGGCATTTGCGGCGTTGCCAGATCAACGTACCCCTACAGTAAAAGACTGGGAGAAACTGTCCAGGCGCTGGCAGGGGGAGCTGAACGCTCGAATCGCCTATCTGGAGCGTTTGCGTGATTCTCTAACGGGCTGTATAGGCTGTGGATGTTTGTCGATGAAGAATTGTCCGATTTACAACGAGGACGACAAACTTAATGCGGAAGGCAATGGGCCAGTGATTTTAGAGCGCGTGGCAAAGAGACTAAATCAGTTCCGCAATAGCAATGCCGGTCATCAGCAATAAAGAAACAACACCTAGCAAAAATAGCGGAAGCCGAAGGGGAATGTAATTTGAACCAACGTGTACAAAGGCGTGGGAGTAACGAGTGAACACAAATGTCCAGGCTAGCCCCAGAGTCAGGGTGCTTACTGCGTTAAACTGAACTAGTACAATGCACAGCATATAAAACAAAACTGGGGTCTGAAACTGGTTGTCGAGATTGTTCGATACTTTTATAACTGAATCAGACCAGCCTCTGTTGTCCAATGCCACTCGCTTCAGATCTACCGTACCTGCTTTGGCATCAGCTGCTCTGCGTTTACCAAGCAATAAAAATATCATCAAGGTTAAACTAATCTGAGCAAGTACTGGGGCAAATATTAGGGCTTGATTCATAGAGCTTCCAGCTAGGCGAGTAGAAATTGATCGATCTGTTCAGCCACCAAGCGGCCTTCATCAATGGCTCTAACAACCAGAGACTGACCGCGTCGGCAATCACCGGCGGCAAAAACTTTGGCATTGGATGTTAGAAAATTTTTGTACTCGGCTTTGTAGTTTGAGCGCTTATCCAGTTCAAGACCAAGTGGTTCGCTAACGTAATGCTCTGGTCCAAGAAAACCCATTGAAAGCAGAATCAGATCGGCCTCCCAAAATTTAATTGTTCCTGGTATTTCCTTGAAATTTCCGTCAACTTCAACAGTGTTGATACCAAGTAAATTTCCGTCATCGTCACGCACGAATTCTTTGCCGGACACAGAATAGACTCTTGGGTCTTGTCCGTATTTTCCGCTGGCCTCTTCATGACCGTAGTCGACACGGTAAATTTTTGGCCACAATGGCCAGGGGTTATCGTCTGCACGATCAACCGGTGGCTTTGGCATGATTTCGAAATTAACCAGAGATTTACAACCGTGGCGCAAAGATGTACCTATGCAATCTGTTCCGGTGTCGCCGCCACCTATAACGATGACGTTTTTGTCTTTGGCGCTTAGATAGTTTCCGTCTTCAAGATTCGAATCAAGCAGGCTTTTGGTATTTTTATACAGAAATTCCATGGCGAAATGAATGCCATTTCCTTCTCTATGGGAAATATTCAAATCACGAGGAGTAGTGGCCCCGGTTGCCAGCAGGAGTGCATCAAAATCTGTAAGCAACTTATCGATAGCGATAGCATTTTCGCCACTACCACCTACGTCAGCGTTCACAAGAAAAGTAACGCCCTCTTCTTTTAGTAGATTTACTCGACGCTCTACAACATTTTTCTCAAGCTTCATATTCGGAATGCCATACATCAGCAATCCGCCTATGCGGTCATCACGCTCAAAAACGGTGACTTCATGTCCGGCAAGATTTAATTGCGCCGCCGCCGCCAGGCCAGCAGGGCCGGAGCCTACAATGGCAACAGTCTTTCCGCTGCGCTGGGTTGGTGGGTTTGCAACCACCCAGCCATTCTCAAAGCCCTTGTCTATAATCGCGCATTCAATATTCTTAATGGTAACGGCAGGCTCGTTCACACCTAATACACAGGCGCCTTCACAAGGTGCTGGGCAAACACGTCCAGTGAACTCGGGGAAATTATTGGTTTTATGCAGACGATCCAGCGCTTCCTTCCAGCGATTCTTATAGACCAGATCGTTCCATTCGGGTATCAGATTGTAAACTGGGCAACCTTCTTCAGATTGACAAAAAGGTACGCCACAATCCATGCATCGAGCACCCTGCTTGTTTAGCAGTGCCTCATCATGGTCTGTATAAATTTCCTTATAATCAACCAGCCTGTCCATCGCATTGCGATAGGGCTCTGTTAGCCGGTCAAATTCTTTAAATCCTGTTGGTTTACCCATTTAACGTTCCAGACAATCTTAATCTTGTTAGTCAGAGCCGCATCGCAATTCTGAATTGGTGTGACAGCGTTTCGTTTTTAGGCAACTAACGCTGTTTTATCAGCGGCTCGCTCAGCAAGCACTCGCTTGTAGTCACTCGGCATCACTTTAACGAATTCTGTCAGTGACTGATCCCAGTTTTCCAGAATATTTTTGGCAAGCTGCGAATCTGTATAGTGCAGATGATTTTTAATTAGAGTTTGCAGTTCAAGTATGTCTTCACTGTCGTCAACTGATTCCAGTTCAAAAGTGTCCTTGTTGCATTGCCGTGGAAATTCTCCAGCAGGGTCCCAAACATAGGCTACGCCGCCGCTCATGCCGGCGCCAAAGTTTCGGCCAGTTTTGCCCAGTACCACAACGCGGCCACCGGTCATATATTCGCAGCCATGATCGCCAATGCCTTCTACTACCGCACTTGCGCCACTATTTCTTACAGCGAAGCGTTCAGCGGCTATGCCGCGAATGTAGGCTTCTCCACTGGTAGCGCCGTAAAGGTTCACGTTACCGGAAATAATATTTTCTTCCGCCTTGAAGGTGCTTTCTTTTGGTGGATAAATAATTATCTTGCCGCCGGATAAGCCTTTCCCCACATAATCGTTTGCATCGCCTTCAACGGTTAAAGTTATTCCTTTGGCCAGCCAGGCACCAAGGCTTTGTCCTGCCGAGCCATGGAATTTTATATTGATCGTATCTTCCGGCAGCATTTCTTCTTTCCAGCGTTTGGCAACTTCATTGGAAAGCATAGTGCCGACAACACGATTGGTATTAATAATTTCGTGTTCGATGAATACTTTTTCGCCGCTTTCGAGTGCTTTACTAGAAAGACGAATCAATTCATTGTCCAGGGCTTTTTCCAGCCCGTGATCCTGCTCTTTGGTCTTGTAAAACTCAGTGCCTTCAAAGATTACTTTGGCTGGTTCCAGTATTGCACTTAAGTCCAGCCCGTCAGCCTTCCAGTGGCCTATAGCACGTTTGGTATCTAGTAAATCAACACGGCCGACCATTTCATTGACCGTGCGCACACCAAGTGTAGCCATGATGTTGCGCATATCTTCTGCCACCATAAACAGGTAGTTAACAACGTGTTCTGGTTTGCCTTTGAATTTTTTACGTAGTTCCGGGTCTTGCGTAGCAATGCCTACCGGACAGGTGTTTAAGTGACACTTACGCATCATAATGCAACCAAGAGTAATAAGCGGCGCGGTGGCGAATCCAAATTCTTCAGCGCCAAGTAGCGCAGCGATGGCTATGTCGCGACCGGTTTTAAGCTGGCCGTCAGTCTGAAGCACAACACGAGATCGCAAATTATTCATAACAAGAGTTTGATGGGTTTCGGCAACGCCTAACTCCCATGGCAAACCTGCGTGTTTAATAGAAGTTAATGGAGAAGCACCTGTGCCTCCATCATGACCTGCAATTACAAGATGATCTGTCTTTGCTTTGGTAACTCCGGCAGCAATAGTGCCTACGCCAATTTCAGCAACCAGCTTTACACTGATGCGTGCTTCGCGATTGGCATTTTTTAAATCGTGAATTAGCTGCGCGATATCTTCGATAGAATAAATATCATGATGCGGAGGAGGACTAATGAGTCCAACGCCAGGAGTTGAGTGACGTATGCGAGCAATATTGTCATCCACTTTGCTGCCAGGTAACTCCCCGCCCTCGCCGGGCTTGGCGCCCTGAGAAATCTTGATCTGCAGCTCATCGGCATTGGTAAGGTAGCCGATCGTAACTCCAAATCGACCTGACGCGACCTGCTTAATAGCCGAGCGTTTTGAATCACCATTAGCCATGGGTTCGAATCGGGCGGAATCTTCGCCACCTTCACCAGTGTTGGATTTTCCGCCGAGGCGGTTCATAGCAATCGCCAGAGTTTCGTGGCTTTCCTGGGAAATCGAACCGAAGCTCATTGCGCCAGTAGCAAAACGTTTAACGATTTCGCTAACCGGTTCTACTTCGTCAACACTGATAGGAGTGTTTATATCAGTGCGAAATTTTAATAAGCCACGGAAGGTGCAACGACGTGTACTGTCTTCATCGGAGTGTTTGGCAAAGCTTGCATAAGCGTCCGCACTATTTGTGCGCGCTGCTAGCTGTAGACTTGAAATTGTACTGGGGTTCCACATGTGAGCGTCGCCGCCAGAGCGCCAATGAAAATCTCCAGGATTATTAAGTACAGGAATTCTGTCGCAATCTCGTTGCGGAAACCCAATACTATGCCGGCGCTTCGATTCTTCAATTAGTGCATCAAAATTTATTCCCTGAACTCGGCTAGCGGTGCCGACAAAACAGCGATCAACTATTTCGCTGGCGAGTCCGACGGCTTCGAATATTTGAGCGCCTTTGTAGGATTGCAAAGTGGAGATGCCCATCTTCGCCATCACTTTCAACATACCCTTAGCTACTGCCTTTTTGTAGGCAGCTACAAGCGTGTCTTCTTCAGAATATTCTTTGCCTAACAAACCTTCTTTGTTTGCTTGCCACAGCGCTTCAAACGCCAGGTAGGGATTTATTGCATCGGCGCCGTAACCTGTTAACAGGCAATGATGATGAACTTCCCTTGCTTCGCCGGTTTCGATTACCAGGCCTATTTGAGTTCGTTTGCGGTTACCAATCAAATGATGATGAACAGCACCACAGGCAATGAGAGCACTTAGTGGAATACGATTCTTTGATATGTTGCGATCAGAAAGCACTATAAAGGAGAAGCCATTGGCTATTGCTGATGTGGCTTCGTCGCAGATTCGAGTTAGAGCGTCTTTGAATCCGTTTTTGTCCTGTATATCGTAAGTAGTATCGATTACCTGTGATTTCATACCACGGCAATCCATGCTCTTAATATCTGATAATTCCTGGTTTGAAATAATCGGATGTGTAAGGCTCAAGCGGTGAGCTTGCTCTGGTGTCGTGTCCAGCAGATTGCCCTCTGGCCCAACAAAGCATTGCAAGGACATAACAACTTCTTCTCGGATTGAATCAATTGCAGGGTTTGTTACCTGGGCAAACAATTGCTTGAAATAGTCGTAGATCATTCTTGGCTTGTCAGACAGGCAAGCAAGAGCGGAATCGTTGCCCATTGACCCAAGTGGATCACGTGCTTCGGTTACCATTGGAATCAGCATGAACTGCATTGTTTCTGTGGTGTAGCCGAAGGCCTGCATGCGCTGCAATGTGTCTTCACCATTCAACGATGGCGCCGCGTTATCACCTGCAATATCAGCCAGTGTTACTTTGTTTTGTTTTAGCCATTCGCCGTAGGGGCGTTTGCTGCTTATAGTTTGCTTTAGTTCTTCATCGGGAATTAAACGGCCCTGTTCAAAATCAAGCAGAAACATTTTTCCGGGTTGCAGACGGCCTTTAATTTTTACGTTGGCAGGGTCGACGTGAACGACACCCACTTCAGATGCCATAATGACTTTGTCATCGTGAGTAACATAATAGCGACTTGGTCGAAGCCCGTTTCTGTCCAGAACAGCACCAATATAATTTCCATCGGAAAAAACAATTGAAGCTGGGCCATCCCAGGGCTCCATTAATGCAGAGTGATATTCATAAAAATCTTTTTTCGCCTGATCCATATTGACGTCTGACTGCCAGGCTTCCGGTATCATCATCATTACTGATTCTTGTAATGATCTGCCGGATAGCAACATAAATTCAAGCACGGCATCGAAACTACCGGAGTCAGAGCAATCATCATCAATGACTGGGAAAAGCTCCTGTAACTTGTCACCAAATACATCTGTTTTAACAGTGCCCTGGCGAGAAACCATTGAATTCACATTGCCTCGCAATGTATTGATTTCACCGTTGTGGCTCATGAATCGATTCGGCTGTGCCCGATCCCAAGAAGGAAATGTGTTAGTGCTGAATCGTGAATGCACCATTGCCATGTGGGTTTCAAATTTGGGGTTTGTCAGGTCTCGATAAAAGGGAAACAACTGACCAGGAGTTAGCATGCCTTTGTAAACAATAACTTTGGTAGACAGGCTGCAAGCGTAAACCTGTTTAGCTTCTGTCAGGCTTGCATCGCCACGTAAGCGGTGAGTGAAGCGCTTACGAATAATGTAAATTTTTCTCTCAAACTGTTCACCACTTAGTCCGCTTTCTGCGGTGATAAACAACTGCATTATTTTTGGCTGAGCCATGCGTGCAGCAGGTCCAACATCTGCACCATCTGCATCAGTTGGCACTTCTCTCCAGCCAGTGAGAATCTGGCTTTCTTCGCTAATGATTTGTTCGATTACCTGTTGGCACTTCTCTCTTTCTTCGTTGATTTCCGGAAGAAAAATATTGCCAACGGCGTATTGCCCAGCTGAGGGTAAATCTTTGTTGAATTCTTGTTTCGCAATTTTTTGAAAAAAGCTGTGGGGAAGCGCCATTAAAATGCCCGCGCCATCTCCGGTGTTGGCTTCAAAACCACAGCCGCCTCGATGGTCCATGCGAGAATTCAAATGATAAGCATCAAGCATTATCTGATGACTAGGCTGGCCTTTTATATTGGCAACAAATCCAACTCCGCAAGAATCTTTTTCCTGAGCTGGGTCATATAGTCCTGTTTTTTCAGGAAACCCAAACTTCAACGGGGTATGAATTTGTTTGCTCATAATTAATTAGTTCTCTTACTGCCTATAGCTAATTCTTTTTCAATTTCGTTGCTTCAGATCCCGTCGAGTGCTGAGTCTCTCGGGATAAATGGCTATCTCTGCTGAAATTGTCTTGATGGGCCCTGACGTTTCAATCAGTTTCCCTTTTTGTAGCCTATTGAACGTCAATAGCTGTTCAGAAAAGGGTCGAACACAATACCATCGTAGTAGAAAAAGTCAAGATTCACGGGGCTTTACACGGACTGCATGAGAGGGTAGGGCGATGACCAATTTACCCTGGCGAATTTGATTGGGATAACTTTATCTGGCTTAAGCTCAGGCCAACAAACAGTAAAACATTCAGATACAAATCGATACAGTAGCTAATAAGCGTTATTGGTATGCAAAAACTCATAAGCTGGGTTAGTTAAAATCTGCCTACAGGTCAGTTTTCATTTTTATTTTGAGGCGAATTTTTCGAGATGTAATCAAAATTTATCAATCACACAATACAGTCAGGCGCCTTTATTTAGCGACTACGTTCCCCGCAATGGCGAATTGAGCTGAAACGACTAAAAATCATGCTTTACAGGCAGTAGCCAGCTTGATAATAAGCAACAGGTGAATTACTCTCTGACGTTGATGCGACTAATAATTAAATAAACGCAAACAATTCTCATTTACATTTAAAAAATAAATACAGAATTTTCATTCCATAAACCGGAGGGAACGTATCCCGTGAATCCTAAACTATCCCGAAGAAGGTTCATCAAAGGTGTAATTGCCTCTGGTGCAGCAGCCACTTCAACTACGATCTGGTATGCAGCCAACGGCGCAGAAAGACCAGCAGGTGCAGTTGAGCGTTTAATCAGAATTAACGTAAACGGTCAAACACGCAGTGTTGATGTTGCTCCCCAGGAAACCCTGGCTTCCACCTTGCGCTATAAGCTTGGCTTAACAGGAACTAAATTAGGCTGTAATCGAGGTGAGTGCGGTGCTTGCACCGTATTGGTTGACGATACACCTAGCTATGCGTGCTCAGTATTAACTCATTCCGTTAAATCCATGCGCATTGAGACAGTAGAAGGGCTAGAGTCGGCAAACGGCGATTTGCATCCCGTTCAGCAAGCCTTTGTGGAAGAGCTTTCTCCACAATGTGGTTACTGCACTCCGGGGCAGGTAATGGCAGCGGTAGGATTACTGCGCATTAACCCGAACCCCACACGAGAAGAAGTACGTCAGGGCTTGGCAGGCAATATATGCCGCTGTGGTTCTTATGACTCTTACCTCAATGGCGTCATGCGCGCAGCACAAATAGGATAATAATCATGGCATATATGCATATTGGTAAAGATTTTGTTCCACCTGATGTCGTTGGCAAGGTGACTGGCCGCATTAAGTACTCTGAAGACTATTCTCGCGATGGCATGGTTTACGCTCGATTACTCACCAGCCCAGTGCCACACGGACGCGTGATAAATATAGACGCATCTGAAGCATTAGCGATGGAAGGCGTGTTTGGTATTTTAACCGCTGACGATGTCTATCCTGATGGAGAGCCACAAAGTCCGGGGCTGAAGGTTCTAACTAATGAGCCAACTCTTATCGGCGAGCCAATTCTTGCGATTGCGGCAATCGACGAGAAAACAGCCGAAACAGCAATGACCAAAATTTCCCTGACTATCGAAAGACTGCCATTTGTACTGGATCCATTAGACAGCCTGGTCGAAGGTGGCCCGGATGCCTATAACGGCGGCAATACTTATATTTTTAGAGAAGGCTTTGCTCAGGAAAAATGGACTACGGATCAGGTAGCCAGCTTTCGAAGTGGCAACGAGCCTACTGCAGAAGCTCAACAGGGTTGGGCTTACGGAGACCTTGAAGCTGGGTTTGCCGCTTCTGACTTTATTCATGAAACAACTTTTTCAACAGCCGGTTACCCTCACATGTCTATGGAGCCTCGCAGCGCCATGGCCTACTGGGAAAATGGTAAATGCTACTTACATGGAACCTCTCAGAGTTTGAGTGCTATTGCAGAGCCAATGGCTGCCATCGTTGGCGTTCCGCTGGAAGACTTTGTCTTCATTAATGAAGCAACTGGTGGTGGATTTGGCCAGCGAGCCAGAGCGGGAAGTATTCCTAGCATGGCAATACCTGCCAAATTGTCTCAAAAGATTAATCGTCCAGTGATGATGCGCGTTACTCGCGAAGAAGAATTCACTATCGGTGGTGCCAGACAAGGCTTACAAGGCTGGATCAAAGTAGGCTTCAAATCTGATGGCACCATGGCCGCTATGGACATGTACTGTATTTCAGATAACGGCGGTAAAGGCGGCGGCGGTGATGCAAATTCAGCGGCCGGCGGTGTTAGTGCGCTGTATCAAACAGAAGCAATGCGCTTCAGAAACTCTTCCATCGGCACCAACACAGCTCACCGCGGCGCACAACGTGGTCCTGGCGAAAACCAGATTATGGCTATCATGGCACCAATTATGGATAAAGCCGCCGAGGCGCTTGGCCTTGATAGGCTGGAAATTCGCAAACTCAACGCCGCTCAAAATGGCGATGTGAGTGGTTCCAGGTCAACGCCATTTACCAGTGCCTATATGCCCGAAGCTTTGGAGCAAGGCGCGGCCCAGTTTGACTGGGAAGGTAAGAAATCTCGTGCTAGACAAACTAATGGCAGCAAAGTGAGGGGCTTTGGCATCGGTCAGGGCTATCACAATGCGGGCCGTAGTGGCATGGACGGAATCGTCAGGCTTATGCCAAGTGGTCGTCTGGCAGTTCACAATGGTATCGGTAATCTGGGTACCTACTCTTACGCCTCAACCTCACGTGCCGCGGCCGAAGTGTTGAAAATGCGCTGGGAAGATTGTGACGTTATAACTGGCAGAACAGACAGACATCTACCTATTACTTCTCCACAGGATGGTAGTAACTCTATCTTCACCAACACCCGCACCTGCTTTGGAGCGGCTCAAGACTTGCTGGTCAAGATGAAAGAAATTGCAGCGATGGATTTAGGTGGTGATGCCGCCGACTATGAAATCGATGGCTCAAGGATATACCAGCAAGCTGATAGCTCAGTTGGCATGACCTACGCAGAAGTTGCACAGCGTGGAATAGAGCTAGGTGGTAAGTTCTCTGGCGAGGATGAGCTTCCTGAAGATTTGAACAGATTGACACAATTATCTGTTTCAAGGCTGGCAGGCTCTGCTTTGATGGGTGTTTACCATGACCCTCGACACAACAATAACCCACCTGGTTTCACCGTAACTTTCACCGAAATTGAACTGGACAAGGAAACCGGAAAGATTGAAATTCTTGATCTGGTGAGTATTGCTGAATGTGGCACTGTCGTGCATCCACAGGGCCTTGCCAATCAATTACGTGGCGGTGCGGTTTGGGGAATAGGGCTTTCGGTATTAGAAAGACACCTTTACGATCCTCAAAATGGATTACCGGCAAGTACCGGCTACTGGCAGAGCAAGATACCTACGTATCTTGATACTCCGGCTAATATAGGCACTGGCTGGGTAGACTTACCCGACCCAGAAAACCCCGTTGGCGCCAGAGGTATTGGTGAGCCAGCTATGGGTGCAGTATCTGCCGCACTAAACGCTGCAATCACAGACGCACTTGGCGGTCATTTGTTTGATACTGCCCCTGTGACAACAGACATGATCATTAATCATATAGCGGGCGTATCGGAAGATGCGGTTCCTCTAGCTCAAAATAATTTCAGAGGTTGATATGGTAGCCACATCACATGACGTAATGCCCGATATTGAACTTTATCAGCCTACCGATGAAGCAAATGCTCTGGAACTGGCCAATACTCTTGGAAGCGATGGTTGGCTTCTTGGTGGTGGTCAGGATACTTATGGTTGGTTGAAAGACCGCAATAAGTCACCGGCAGCAATGATTGAACTCACTCAGGTTGATGCCTGGAAAGGCGTTAAAGAGATAGCCGACGGCGTTGAAATAGGCGCCGTTACTACATTGACCGAAATCACCAATAATCCGTTGATTCAGTCTAAATTTGGACTGCTGGCAACCGCTGCCGGCAGAGTTGCCAGCCCGCAAATTCGTAATGTAGGTACTCTGGGCGGAAACGTCGCACAGGATGCGCGCTGCTGGTACTACCGACGTGGACTGGATTGCTACCGAGCAGGTGGCAACATCTGTTACGCCGATTCTCCAGAAGGTCTGAACCGTGAGCATGCTATTTTTGGTGCCAGCCGCTGTGTTGCAGTCAGTCCATCTGATACCGCGCCAGCGTTAGTTGCACTTGATGCCACCATGGTTGTTTCCAGCACCAGTGGGCAGCGATTGATTCCGGCACAGGATTTCTTTGTTGGACCGGCGCGCGACATCGTTAATATGACCGTGCTCAACGACGGCGAAATACTCACGGCAGTAAGATTACCTAATACTTGGGCAAATGCTGAATTTTACTTTGAGAAAGTCGCCGACAGAAATGTATGGGATTTTGCTCTGGTAAATATTGCCGCTGCTATCAAAGTGTCCGGTGGCACAATCGAAGATGCGCGCATAGTTTGTGGCGCCGTTGAATGTACTCCACGTCGGTTAGACGCTGTAGAAAATGCTATTCGCGGGCAACAGCGCTCAGAGCAACTTGCTGAGCAGGTTGCAGCGATTGCTACCGATGGTGCACGGCCTTTGAATTACAATCATTTTAAACTGCCATTAATGCAAAACCTGGTTAAAAGAGCGATCCGAGGCTAAACCTCGAGTCATCTTGATTTAGCTTAACAATAAACAAAAGAATATAAGAGGAAAGCAAAGTGGGAGAAATTGTCCGCTATAAACGTGACGTTTGGGGTGAGGAAGTAATTCTTGGTGTTTCATGGGATTTACTCTGGGTTGTTGCCGTTGCAGTTCTAATCCTTCTGGCAGCTCACGCAATTATCATGGCTGCGCTAGCCAATAAAAAAATGGACAAGCCTTCAGCAGAAGGTCGGCGTGTTCTACGACATGAAGTTGTCGATAGGCTGTTTCACTGGATAATGGCGGCCAGCGTTTTGGTCTTGATGGCCACGGGCGTGGCACCTATTTTAGGTTTGCGAATTGCCTGGTTGAATATTCACTGGATAGCAGGGCTATTACTGACCTTTGTCGTTATTGCTCACATCGTCCGTTCGCTTTTTTGGCAGGATTTTAAGTCAATGATTCTGGGGCCAGGAGATTTCGCAGAGCCTTTCGATTCAGCTAAAAAGCCAGGCAAATATTCCTTCGAACAAAAAGGCATGCACTGGGCTGTTACGGTTGTTGTTCTAGCCGTTATCGCAACAGGGTTGTTATTGTTTTTACAGATCGATTCTCCTTTTTGGGATCGTACAAACAGTATGCCGGAAGATCAGTTAGGACTTATGTTCCTATTACATGGTCTGTCTACATTGGCGTTGATAGCATTGGTGGCAACTCACATCTATTTTGCTATACGGCCTGAAAAGCTTTTCTATACGCGTTCTATGGTATCTGGTTGGATTTCAGAGGATGAGATGACTGCTAACCACGACACTAGTCGCTGGTCTCCTAAAGAAGCAGATTAACCGGTTCTGGATTTAATCCAGAACTAACGACTTGATACACGAGAAAAATGCTGTGATAGAAGAAGATATTGAAACCGTTGAATCGGGCTATGAATTCCTGTTGGCTTTTGCTGCACAGGGAAGACCGGCTCAGAAAGAAACCGGGCCGGGCCCACACGCCAGACCTACCTTGGTAGGAATGGCACAGGCAATGAAAAATATTGCCGCTGCCTTTGCAGATAGCAGCGATGACTTTGAGAAGGTTATTGCTAACGACTGTCAAAATGCAGGTGCAGCACTGGGCTTTATTTTGCGGCAGGAAAAAGTAGGTTCGGAGATGGTAGATAACTTAAACGCTTCTATACATCTTCGCGCCGTGCTTACAGATTTGTTTTTGTACAGTGAGGTACTCAAACCCCTGGATATAGGTGAGGATGCACAAGCGCCTGCTGCTGGTGGTGTTGAAACTTACGATGCAACTAAAAAGTAATAYSGSCNGGGTTTTAYANNNTTAGATARAYTGGCTTATARAACGAATAACGAAACGGAATCGGACTAGCTCCTATTCCGTTTTTTTTTGCTATGCTCACTATSRWMAWTNACCTYAKCTWTTYACAWCAAATATTCACAACSGMAGAACACCTAAAATGATTCAATGGCCATCCAGACTTAAYCTCGCACAGCTTCCRACACCAATCACCAGGCTGGAGAAATACTCCGCAGGCCTTGGGGGCRACGTGAATATCTGGATAAAGCGAGACGAACTAACYGGCACYGAGGTRTCGGGCAACAAGATTCGSAAATTGGAATTTTCCATTGCCGAAGCCTTGGATCAATCYAGCAATGTGTTAATTACCTGTGGTGGTATTCAATCAAATCACTGTCGTGCCACTGCTGTGCTGGGTGTCAGACTTGGCTTGAAAGTACATTTGATTCTGCGCGGAGAAAAACCCGAGGTGCCCCAGGGTAATCTTCTGATGGGCTATCTAAGCGGAGCCGAAATAAGCTATTTGCCACCCTCACAGTGGCGGGACCATGAAGAACTGGCGGCTGAACTACAGGCAAAGTATGCGGCCGAGGGAGATAAGGCTTACTTTATTCCAACTGGAGCAAGTGATGAAGTTGGACTGTGGGGTTACATTGCCGCTTGCGAAGAATTAAAGAAAGATTTCCAACGACTGGAGATTGAGCCTGAATATATTGTTACCGCTACCGGGTCTGGTGGAACTCAAGGAGGCTTGATAGTTGGGACTACATTATTTGATATGAAGAGCAAAGTGGCAGCATTTAATGTTTGTGATGATGCGGCTTACTTCAAAGACAAAATTATTGAAGATGTGACACTCTGGAAGCAACGTTACAAGCAGCAATTTGATTGCGATCAACTCGACATTAAAACAATTGAAGGTTATGTCGGGCCTGGGTATGGCGAAGCAGGGCCAGAGATCTTTCAAACTATCGCAGAGCTAGCGGCTAGTGACGGCATTTTTCTAGACCCAGTCTATACAGGAAAAGCCTTTCATGGCATGGTAACTGAACTTCAAAAGGGAGATAAAGGTCAGTTAGCCGGTGCCAAAGATATAGTGTTTATTCATACCGGAGGACTGTTTGGTATTTTTCCTCAACAAAAGAATTTTAGCTTTGCCTGAGCGCCAGTTTGTTTGAACTGATTACTTGCTCCTGTAGCCAACTAGCAAATCACAGCACACAGATTGTCCTATCTATTGGATTTTAGATTATGAAAAATTTGAACAAGTCATTGCTTCTAGTCAGCGTTTTAGGACTTGCAGCCTTTAATCAGGCAACTATGCAATCAGTAGCGGCTGAACCGCAGGCAGCAGATGGTACAGCCGGAGCCACCAGCAGCGCTCAAGCCGAATCGGCGGTTGGTAGAAATCTGGCGGAGGGTAATAACGAAGATATTTTACTAAATGGCACTCGGCGATTGGTCACCGACAGTCTGCGTTCCGGGGAAGGTTATTTTAGCGCCGATGGCGGGCGGTTCATCTATCAAAGTGAAACCACAGGCGACAATCCTTTCTATCAAATATATGTAATGGACCTTGCTAGCGGCGAGTCACGCAAAGTTTCACCAGGAGTAGGATTAACCACTTGCTCATGGATACATCCAAGCCTGGATATTGTCATGTTTTCTTCCACCCACGAAGATCCAGATGCCTTAGCCAAGCAAGCAGAGGAAATTGCCATAAGAGAAAGTGGTGTGAGCCGTCCTTATGGTTGGGATTACGATCGCCACTACGATATCTATCAGGCAGACAGCAATGGCGGTAATCTGGTAAATCTTACCAATGCCGATGGCTACGATGCCGAAGGCTCTTATTCGGCTGACGGGAGTCAGATTCTATTTGCATCTAATCGCGAGGCTTATCAACGTAGCTTAAGTCAGGCGGAGCAAAAGCTATTTGATGACGACAGTTCCTATTTCATGGATTTGTATATCATGAATGCTGATGGCTCTAACGTTCGCCAGTTAACTCACTCACCAGGATACGATGGCGGGCCATTCTTCAGCCCGAACAATCAACAAGTTGTTTGGCGTCGATTCAATCCTGATGGAAATAGCGCCGAAATATGGACAATGGATATTGATGGTAGCAATCAGCGCCAGCTTACCGCCGATGTAATGGTGTCCTGGGGGCCGTACTTTCACCCTAGTGGCGATTACATAATTTATTCGAGTAATATTCTGGGCAATACCAATTTCGAGTTGTTTATGATTGACCCTGAAGGCAGCAACCCTCCTGTGCGAGTAACCAACACCCAGGGAACAGATATTCTTCCGGTATTTTCTCCCGACGGGAATAGCCTGGCCTGGAGTACAACTCGTACACCCGATGGAACTTCTCAAATACATATCGGCGACTGGAATCATGAAAAAGCCCTGGAGTTGTTAGGGCTTTAACTCGCTGAATGAACCAGAGTGGGCTTTTAAGTATCTGTAATCAATGGCAGCTTCTACTTTTAAAATGATTCGAAAATCTCTGAGCACAGTAATCTTCTTATGTGGGTTGCAAGGTGCCGGATTAATCATTGCTCAGGAAATACTGCTCACCGAGATTGAGCCGGAACTGATTCACCACAGTTTGAAAGTTATTCTGGACCCGGTGAATCAGCAAATCTCTGTTGAAGACACCATCACTTTGCCGCAATCCATGCAAGGAACAGCGGTTACCTTTTCGCTTAACAGCAATTTAACCATCACTAATAATTCCGGCAATTTACAAGCTTTAACAACGAACTCAACAAGCTTAGCTAACACCTTAGCTACAACCGCTAGCGCTAATGGCGATTTATCGGCCGATATAAGTAACTACCGTTTAACCCTGCCTTCTAGAAATAACGGGCAAGTATTACTTATTTATAGTGGGACAGTATTCGATAACACGCAGCAGCGTGGCGCAGAACACGCGCAGAGTTTTTCTGAAACCTCAGGAATAATTAGCCAGCAGGGGGTTTACTTAACAAAGGGCAGTGCCTGGATTGCAGACTTCGGTAACGATTTATTGAGCTTCGACCTGGCAGTAGATTTCGCTGAGTCCGCCAGCACCTGGACTGCGGTAAGCCAGGGAGATCGAGAGGAATCAAACAACTGGCGCAGTGATCAACCCATGGAAGAGGTGTACCTGATTGCAGCCAACTTCACCGTGTACTCACAGCAGGCAGGTGACGTTGAGGTGTTGGCTTATCTGCGGCAGGCAGATTCGAATCTGGCGACAAAGTACATGGATGCTACCGAGCGCTATCTTGCTCTGTATGAGCCACTGCTTGGGGACTATCCCTATAGCAAATTCGCTCTGATAGAAAACTTCTGGGAAACCGGGTACGGCATGCCTTCGTTCACTCTGTTGGGAGAACAGGTTATTCGTTTTCCCTTTATTCTCGAATCTTCCTACCCTCATGAAATTCTTCACAACTGGTGGGGAAACGGTGTCTACCCTGACTATGATTCGGGTAACTGGAGCGAAGGGCTAACCGCTTATCTTGCCGATCATCTATTTCGTGAAATGGAAGGCGCAGGTAGTGAATATCGAAAAGAAATGCTGGCTCGCTATAAAAACTATGCGGCAGATGGTGCCGATTTTCCGTTATCAGAATTCACCTCAAGAAATTCCGCGGCGTCTCAGGCGGTGGGCTATGGCAAGACCTTAATGCTGTGGCATATGTTGCGTGTGCAGCTAGGCGATGAATTATTTATACAAGGTCTGCGCAGCTTTTATCAAGATTATAAATTCAAGCGAGCTTCGTTTAGTGATATCGCCAGACATTACTCCGAACTCACGGGCGTTGATTTGACAGCCTTCTTCGAACAGTGGGTCAATCGTACAGGCGCCCCAGAGTTATCTATTTCGGTTGAAGAGGTTACAGGAAATAGAGCACGTATTATGTTTGCCCAAATTCACTCCGGTGATCCATATATATTAAAAGTGCCAGTTGCACTTTATTATGCAGGTGAGTCCGAGCCGCAAATATTTGATATTGACCTCACACAGAAACTGGAAGGAGTCATGGCGGACGACTACGAGAATTTACAGGCGATTCTTGTAGACCCTTATTTTGATGTGTTCCGAATGTTAGACCGTGAAGAAACTCCCCCGACAATATCAGAATTGTTCGGAGCCGGGAAAATTACATTTGTGTTGCCCCAAACAGACCTACAGCACTGGATGCAAATGGCAGAGTCGTTTGCTGAAGGAGTGGATGCGCAAATAGTTTCAGCTGATGAGATTGACAGTATTCCACAAGACCGCTCAGTTTGGGTTTTAGGAAGAGACAACCCCTATGCGGCATTAGTGATAGCGGCGGCCGAGCTTTATGGTGTAATCGATTCAGCGGATGCTTTAGTAATTGCGGGTAATGATGTGGTTTTCGAGAATCGCAGTACCGTATTGGTGTCGAGGCACCCTGATAATCCAGAGCTGGCTATAGGCTGGATTCATGTCGACGACATGATTGCCATGCCGGGTATGATCGAAAAGCTACCTCACTATGGCAAGTACTCTTATCTTAGTTTTTTGGGTGAAGAACCCGTAAACGATGTAAAGGGCGTTTGGAGCAACCCGGAATCACCGATGCAATGGATTAAGCCTGACAATGCTGCAAGCATAGATTTTAACGTGCTACCTACAATTGAACCAATGGCAACATTGCCTTCCAAATACATGCCCGAGCAATTGTTGAGACATGCCATCCGGCTTTCAGACGCCAGCATGCAGGGGCGAGGCTTAGGAAGCGAAGGATTGGATCAGGCAGCTTTATATATTGCCAGTCAATTTAGAACGGCGGGTTTACAAACTCTCGGCGGCACCTACATCCAGCAATGGACCCAGTCCATAACCGGCCTTGGAACTACTGAGTTGGCGAATGTAGTGGGCCTGATTCCCGGGTCAAATCGAGAGCTTAGCGCAAAGCCCCTGGTAATAGGCGCGCACTTCGATCATCTAGGTATCGATGTGGAAACTGGTCGACCTTATCCAGGTGCTGATGACAATGCATCAGGCGTTAGTATATTGATTGAAGTAGCTGCCAAATTGTCCCGTGGGTTTACTCCACAAAGACCAATTTTGTTTGTAGCTTTTTCCGGTGAAGAATCTGGCTTGCTAGGCTCTCAGTATCTTGTGGACAATCCTCCTGGTGTTTTTCAAACCAGTGACATATTGGCGATGATTAATCTTGATGCGGTTGGCAGACTAGATGGGCGTAGCCTGCAGATTTTTGCAACCGACAGTGCTTATGAATGGCCATTCATGGCTCAGGGAATTGGGTTTACCATCGGCGTCGATTCCAGCTTTCCCGAAGCAACTATTGCCAGCAGTGATCATGTCAGCTTCCTGAATGCTGGAGTGCCTGCGATTCATTTGTTCAGCGGCGTGCATGGGGATTACCATAAAACCAGCGATACACAAGACAAGTTAGATGCTAAGGGTATGTCAGATATTGCCTTATGGCTTGAAGAAGCAGTGATGTATCTTGCTGAACTCGATTCACCCCTCAGATCGAATCTTGAGGGGGCCGAAGTTATAGTTCGTTCTGCAACTCAGGGCGAAAGAGAAGCTAGTTTGGGCACGGTTCCCGATTTTGCCTATGGCGGTGCCGGCATTCGAATATCGGCAGTAAGCCCAAATAGTGCCGCCGCCGAAGCCGGCTTGCAGACCGGTGATGTACTATTGAGTTACAACGGCCAGCAGATAACCGATCTGCAAAGCTACTCAGATCTTCTACGTCAATCTGCTCCCGGCGATACGGTGCGCATTCAGATTCTAAGAGCAGGCGAAGAGCTTAGTATTGACGCTGTATTGAAAGCTCGTTGACTGAGTAATCGGTATCATCGTTTTAATCAAACGTACTCTAGCGCAATATACTAAATAGCAAACCAGCCACCACAAACATGATTGAAATCATGACAAGTCGACGATTGGTACTGGATTTGGGCGTAGACCAGTTGTATTTCTCCTCTTCCACAAAAAGACAATTCTGCGTTCTTTTAAAAAACTTCACTGTTAGCTCCGTAGTAATAGTTAGTTCAGCGTCTATTAAAACCTGCCAATAGGGCAATGACTGGTCAAGAAAAAGGCAAATTGAAGGTCAATTATGACGAATGGAGGCGAATTTGGGCTGAATCGGCCGACATGCTTACCGCCTGATGCGTTAACCTTGTGCGGCGAAGAAGTTGCAACTAATTGTTTCTGTCTAGGAAGCGGTAAAATAATTGAGTTATAGTGCCGGTCATATCAAAAGCCCACTATTGTCCCTGCTTAGAGATACCAGCAGTTATGCTGTTATATAGAGTATTTTCATGATTAAAATAATTTCAAATTCTTTTGTTGGCCTGTGTCTATTTCTGCTTTCTGTATCGGCGGTGGCTCAGCCAAACATTCCACAACTAACTCGTATTGACGAGAGTGATGCCAATATTCGTCTCGATGGCTTTGTTGACGAGGCAGTATGGGAAAACATTCCAGTTGTTGACGGCATGAAGGTAATAGACCCAGATACACTGGCCGATGCGCCCTACGAGACACATGTCAGAATGTTCTACACCGAGCGTGGAATCTACGTCGGCGTAATCAACCATCAACCTCCAGGAACTCTGGTGGCACGCATGACGTCGCGAGATGTGCGATTGGCGCGAGACGGATTTGTAGTTGGCATAGACGCATCTGGCGATGGGCTTTACGGCTACTTTCTAAGAATTAATCTGGGTGATTCAATGACGGATGCTTCGTTGTTGCCAGAGCGAAC
Organism: SAR86 cluster bacterium; assembly: GCA_002402175.1. Lineage (GTDB taxonomy): Bacteria > Pseudomonadota > Gammaproteobacteria > Pseudomonadales > Pseudohongiellaceae > UBA9145. The sequence goes on along the minus strand of NVVJ01000015.1, from coordinate 8,070 downwards.
TCTGAATATGCAATGGGATGGCTCATGGAATGGGCGGACCCAGGCACTGGAAGCAGGTTGGAGCGTCGAGTATTTTATTCCTTGGTCCATGATGCCATTGCCGCAGGTTGAAGACACACGCCAAATCGGTATATATCTGGAACGCCAGGTCGGGCACCTCGGCGGCGAAGCTTGGTCAAATCCGGCGCTACCGAACACAGTGAATCAATACTTATCGGCCTTTGAAAAATATGAACTAAGGGATATCGAATCCAGGCGTCAGCTAACATTCTATCCATTTGCTTCTACAGTGGTAGACAGTATAAGAAGTGACACCGAGATTAAAGTGGGCTCAGAAGTTTTTTGGAGGCCGACTACCAATACCCTTTTAGCTGCTACTTTGAACCCTGACTTTGGCAACGTGGAATCTGATGATGTTGTAGTTAATCTCTCAGCGTTCGAAACATTTTTTCCAGAAAAGCGATCGTTCTTTCTTGAAGGTCAGGATATCTTCAATACCTCCCCGCGGACCTCTGGCCGAGGCGGTCCAGGTGGTCCTATTTCACTACTAAACACAAGACGAATTGGTGGTCAGGCGCTGCTTAGCGTGCCTGATGATGTTGATGTTGTGGCAACAGATTTGAGTCGTCCTACTGAGTTGTTGGGCGCTATAAAACTAACCGGACAAAGTGGCAACTGGCGCTATGGCACTTTGCTGGCATCAGAAGACGACACTGAAATTCGTGGCACATTAGATGACGGCAGCAGAGTTAGGCTTCAGGCTCAGGGGCGAGATTTTACAATTGCCAGAGTACTTTACGAGGACACCAGCGCTGGAGGTCGGCGTTCAATAGGCTGGATGGGAACCAATATTTCTCACACCGATATCGATGCCAGCGTGAATGCCGTCGACATGCATTACTTTTCCGCTAACAATAAATGGGTTATCGATGGCCAGGTTATGCACAGCGATGTTGACGGAGTTACGGGTGCTGGTTTTCTGGGTGATTTATCTTACCGACCTGAGCGCGGAATACAGCACGGGATTAGCGCCACCTATATTGATGACACGTTGGACATTAACGACTTGGGTTTTCTGTCGCGTAATGATCAGGTCAATCTCGATTACCGCTTCTTCAAGAATGAATCAGATGTCCCTGGACTACGGAGTCGAAGCACCAGTGTTTTTATCACCAATCGTTGGAATACCGCAGGACAGCCAGTGATGACGGGCCTATTCTTGAACAGAGAATACACCAGCCTAGACAGCAACAACATACGTTTTCAGATGCAGTATTTCCCCAAGCGTATAGATGATCGACTGGGCCGTGGCACGGGTGATTTTCGCGTACCAGGACGCTGGGGTTTTAATGTAAATGTAGGTACAGATCAGGCTAAATCATTGGCCTACACTGGCCGTATCAGCTTTGGTCATGACGAATTGGGGCCAGAACAGGTTAACGGACAAGCGGGAATAGTATGGCGTCCGAACGATCGATTCTCCGTAGACCTGAATCTGAATTACACCGACCGGGAAGCCTTGTTGGTACACAAAGGCAGTGGCAGCTACACCAGTTTTGAATCTCATCAGTGGTCGCCTAAACTAGAAATGAACTATTTCATTACCGCCAAGCAACAGATTCGTTTTAGCGGGCAATGGACAGCCCTGAAAGCATTTGAAGATCGATTCTGGCAAGTAGATCCCACGAGCCGAGAATTTTTACGACCAGTGCCCAATCCTGATTCAACACCCGATGACTTTGTGATCAGCCGCCTGACATTTCAAGCTCGCTATCGCTGGGAAATTGCGCCACTGTCTGATCTGTTTGTGGTGTACACCAGAGGTAGTAATCTACCGAGCAATGGCTTTGATACTTTTTCTGATCTTTTGGAGCGATCCTGGAACGAGAAAATTGTCGATACAATTGCCATAAAGCTGCGGTATCGATTTGGCTCCTGATCGTGTACAAACATTCGCTCTCATCTTAGCCTTCTTTTAGATGGCCCTATTTAGTTTGCTATGGGCATGGTCAATGTGTGGTGATACACACACTCTCTAATTGCTGATTTGTTGCCCAGTATCAGCACAATCACCAATATTCACTAAGGATTTAGGCTCGCGTTCCGCTATATTCTGTAGGGAATAACTTTCAATTTCTAAGGCGTATTGATGTCAATTAGCCTTACTGCCGAACCTATTCAATGACTGCCATTATCGATCATATATCGCTATATACGTTAAGACGCCATAGTAAGGTTTTCTTCTCCTTTTTGTTGGTTGCGGTCATCCTGTTTTTTCCGACGTTGGCAAGTGCGCAAGTAGCGACAATTGATCTTACTGCCGAACGTAACTTCGTTTATCAGAACGGAGTCTATCCTGAAATCGGAGAAGCGATTCTTCCTTTTGTGGTCACCATCGCAAACCCAGGTACTACAACTATAGAAAACCTGGAATTCACCGTGGCTCTGACAGCGGGCGCTAGTCTAGGTAATGTCGATAGTGAGTGTATCGAGAGTGAAGACTCGATAATCGTGTTAACTTGCACGATCGATGAGCTAAAAGCTAATACCAGCAAGATTATTGATTTCTTTGTCGATGGACCAAACTCCTTAGGTGTAGGCCAGGGCTTCGAGGTTATCATTACTTCGAACGATGCGACTGTACTGGAACCGGGTGTTGTCGAGGCTACGCTTGCCGATGGTGAAAGAAGGATTCGTGGCTCAAACCTTTTTGTGCACCTGGTGCGCAATATTGACATAGATATTGATCGTAATAATGTACCTGATCTAGACGAGGCGATAATAAACTTGCCTGCCTCGACACCCATAGATGAGCTGTTAGCTCGCCAGGCAGTAGTCGATGTATTGTTTATCTACACGCCGGCTGCTTTTCAATACCTTGGGGCTAAGTTAGGTAGTCGTGTCGCGAATATTCTCACTACTAGCAATCAAATATTTAGAGAAAACAATGTCGCCATTAAGTTGAATAGTGTTGGAATTGAACAGATTCCCTATACCATAAACGATAGTGTAATTCTGGATACATTTGATGCGCTGCAGGAAAAAACAGATCCAGCATTCGATGAATTAGATAATTTAATTATTAGCTCGGGCGGTGATCTTGTAGTCATGATGCATGCACTCGATACCAGTATTACGCCACAATGTGGATGGGCTACACTAAATGCCACCGGCAGGCAGGGAGATTTCCAAGCTCTACACCATCGCGGTAGATTAGTGATAGCACTCAATGTTGGGCCTGACTGTCTAGGAGTGCTAAACCTGGCTGGAGCTTTTGCCAGTAATATGGGTATTGCTCCCAGCCGGGAAGAGTACCCAAATGGCGGCACGTTCTCTTACTCTTCGGGCTATGGTGTTAGCAATAGGTTTATCACTCTGGGTGCCGGAATTGGCACGCAGGAATTCGGTTCGGCACTTGCGCTGAACAGGTTTTCAGATCCGCAAGGTTTATGTCTCAGCATTGCCTGTGGTGTCGATAGAAGCGATATTGCTTTCGGCGCGGATGCGATTCACTCACTAAATAAAACACGCCATTTAGTAAGTGCTATAACAGCCTCAGTCTTTAACGTAGAGCCTTCAGCAATCGAAGACAAGATATCGATTCTCGACTATGGCTACGATCTGGATGTTGTGCAGACCACAGTTGAATCCGGCGCATTGGTCAATGAATTTACTGAGATAGACGTAAGAATAACGAACAACTCATCGGCAACCTTGAGTGATATTGATCTGCTGTTTGCGCATGTGAATGCAGGCTCATTGGTTGAAGAGGCACAATACTACGAGGTGTCATCGAGTTTATGTACAATTCTTGGGAACGCGCTTTCTGTTACAGGACTGGTAGTTGGCGATGCAATACAGAAATTCGGCACACTGAATTGTTCTATCGATCGCATTGCGCCTGGCCAGTTCCTGGACTTTAGCTATCGCATTCAAATCGACGCAACACCGCCAGTGTTGAATACTGAAGCCTATTACCACGAGCTGGTAACAGTGAATACGATTCCGCAGCTAGAGTCACTGGTTTGTATTCCAGTGTTTATGACTTTTGTGGATGCCAGTGCGGGTAGCACGGTATGCAGTACTGTACAGAGCCTGCCACTCACATTCTTACCTCAACAGGGTCAGCCTGTTCTCGATGAGGTGGCAACTGTCACGGGTACTCAGCTCTCCATACCTTATATTCGATTAGATAATGGTAGTCTAATTAGTGCGGAATTCAAGATTACCAATTTTGGTGAGGTGAGGTTTGAGCTATTGTCTTATCAGACTCTAGACAGTTCTCTGTCGCCTATAGTCGAAGCATTTTTTACCGATACTGGGTTGCTTAGTTTATTCAATATACTAGTAGGCGGTATTAATTACGACATACAGGTAACGCTGATGCCAGATTCGAACCCTGTAACGTTAGGTTCTTTGAATATAGTGGCACTTGGCTCTAGTCTTTAAACCATTTTCGGATAACGAAATTTAGTTTCTTGAAAATCGCTGATTCTTTTTTTGAATATTCAATTACACGGAGCTTATAACTTTCCTTTTGTTGCGAAATAAATTCTGACGCCTAAGCTATCTAACGAATTAGATCAATTTGATTAATCCCCAAGATCAAATTTAATACCCTGAGCCAGCGGTAACTCACTAGAGTAGTTGAGTGTAGAAGTGCTTCTGCGCATATAACCTTTCCATGCGTCAGAGCCTGATTCCCTGCCGCCGCCGGTTTCTTTCTCTCCGCCAAAAGCGCCGCCAATTTCCGCCCCGCTAGTGCCAATATTTACATTGGCTATGCCGCAGTCACTGCCTAATGCACTGGTAAATAATTCGGCTTCACGCACATTGTTAGTAAAAATTGCAGATGATAATCCTTGAGGCACATCATTGTTTGCAAGAATGGCAGTTTCAAGATTGTTATATTTAAAAATGTAAAGAATAGGCGCAAACGTTTCTTCTTTAACATTTTTTATATTTGAAGGCATCTCAACAACGGCGGGTTTAACGTAATAGGCGTCAGTATATTTATCCAACTCTATACGCTTGCCGCCAGTTACGGACGCGCCTTGTTCTAGAGCTAGTGCCAATGCCTTTTCCATGTTGGAGAAAGCCATCGCATCTATGAGTGGGCCGACTAGGGTGTCATCATTAAGTGGATCGCCGATACTGACTTTTCCGTAAGCATCCTTAATGCTAGCTACAACAGTGTCGTAGATATCTTCATGTAAAAATAATCTTCTGGTAGATGTGCACCGTTGACCGGCAGTGCCCACAGCGCCAAATACGATTCCGTGCAAGGCCATTTTCAAGTCGGCAGAAGGACATACAATGATGGCGTTGTTACCGCCAAGTTCCAGAATGCTGCGTCCAAATCTGGCAGCGACAATAGGTGCAACTTTTCGCCCCATGGCACAACTGCCAGTCGCCGAGATCACTGCCATGCGCTTATCTTCAACCATTTTCTGACCGGCAACAGCATTGCCTAGAAGGATTTGTGATAGATTTTCTGGTGCTTCCGAAAATCCATCAAGAGCTTCCTGCAATATAGCCTGACAAGCAAGAGCAGTAAGCGGTGTTTTTTCAGAAGGCTTCCAGATAACACTGTCTCCACATACCAGTGCCAGAGCGGTATTCCAGGCCCATACAGCAACAGGAAAATTGAAGGCAGAAATAATGCCAACAGACCCGATAGGGTGCCAGTTTTCAACCATCTTATGCCCAGGTCTTTCAGAGGCTATTGTCAGACCATAGAGTTGTCGTGATAGACCAACTGCAAAGTCGCAAATGTCGATCATTTCCTGCACTTCTCCCAGGCCCTCCTGATAAATCTTTCCACATTCCATCGTAACCAGTCGACCTAATGCAGCTTTGTGCGTTCGTAGCTTCTCGCCTAGTATGCGTATTAGTTGCCCCCTTTTAGGTGCTGGGACTTTTCTCCATTCCAGAAACGCTTTTTGCGCATTAGCAATCATAGCGTCAATCTCGTCATTGGAATGAGATCGCACTCGTGCCATTTCCAGTCCATCAATGGGGCTTCTTACTGCCATGTCCCCAATTTTAAAGTTTTTGGAAATACCCAGGGATTCCAAAATTTCAATCGCATTCTGACTCATTGAACTATCCTTAATAGAACTTTATTTTCTGTCTGTTGCTTTAGTTAGCAGGGCCTTAATTCTAACTACGCCGCTATACCTACAGCTTTCTCCGCTTGATAATATCTTCCAAATCGATTAGTCAAAAATTGATTAAGGGTTATTTCTTCCTGACAAACGAATCCTTGAGGTGGCAGTTCTCCTGCGCGCAAAAGATCCAATACAGCACAAATGCTCGCCGCGGTTGTAATCTGAATAGCACTATGAAATCGGCCATTGATTTCCTGGCTATAAATTTTATTTGCATAAGTTTCCTGAAAAAGCTGGCCATCTTTCATGCCGCTAACAGTCACAAATATCAACACTACATCTTGCAATGTTGCAGGTAGGGCGTTCTCAAAAACTCGCTTGAGCAGCTCGCGATGATCTCGTAATTGTAAATCTTGCAGCAAAGTTTTCATAATATCTCTATGCCCAGGATACCGAATGGTTTGATAGGAAAGGTTTTTGATTTTACCTTCAAGCGATTCTGCCAGGGTTCCCAGGCCACCCGAAGTATTAAAGCTTTCGTAATTAATGCCATCTAGAGAAAAGTGTTCAAGATGCTCAAGTGGGGGCACTATAGTATGTTCGCCATTTTTTACCGCAATGCAGGGCTCACAATATTCATTGATGACGCCATCTGTACTCCATGTGAGATTATAGTTTAGTGAGTTGGATGGGTATTGAGGCAATGCACCAACACACATTCTAATGGTGTCCAGTTCGTCAAATCTTTTTCCAACATCATTGGCAACAATAGAAATAAAGCCAGGCGCTAAACCACACTGCGGAATCATCGTCGCCTTTGACTCTGCGGCGAGAGATTTAACATATTCTGTACTTTGTACATCCTCTGTCAGGTCGAGGTAGTGAACACCCGCCATTACCGCCGCCTTGGCAACATGACGGGTCAGGAAAAACGGAGTTGCGCTAAGTACAGCAAAGTGTCCTTTTAATGCGCTCGCCAAAGCTTCTTCGTCACTGACATCGATACACAAGGTGGTTAACCGTGGCAAGCTGGGAAGTCGGTCGAATTGTGCTTCATCTGAATCAAAAACAGTAACCTGATAGTCCTCGGTGGACAGTAATAATTCAACAATCATTGAGCCTATTTTCCCTGCGCCGATAAGTGCTACTTTTGTCTGGTTCATCATCTTTGTAGTCCTAATTGAGTTAGCACCAGATTGCCTGCTTTTGTCGTCATATTGTATAGGCGTATTGCATAATATTGCAGTAGAATGCATAAAAATAACGAAAACTATGGTTAAAATGATGAACTCTACGGATACCAAACTTCTCAGCTTGCTACGTGAAAATGCGCGACGTTCAACTTCCGACCTGGCTAGAGCTTTAGGGGTTTCGAGGTCGACGCTACAAAGTCGAATAAAAAAGCTAGAGCAACAAGGTATTATTAAAGGCTATACCGTTGAATATTCAGAGGAGTATGAGAATAGATTAGTCTCCGCCCATGTCTTGATTACGGTCCACCAGAAATTAACAGCAAGAACCAACCGCGAACTGCATGCCATACCCCAGATTAAATCTCTACATGCAATCAGTGGAGACTTTGACTTAATCGCTGTTTTACTTACCGAAACAACAGAGGAGCTAAGTGCCATACTAGATAAGATCGGAAATCTGGAAGGGGTGGAACGAACCAATTCCTCTTTTATTCTCGAAACGAAATTTACACGGTAGTTTGAAGGTTGAAGTTGACTAGTTAAATAGCATTCGGGTTATGTCTCGGCTCTTCCCTTCTTTTGTAATATAAACGACACTACACTCTGGTAATGTTGCTGCTATCGATATTTTGTCCAAAAAAATGGTAAGAACTCATGATCAGATTGCGAAATGCTAAGTTAATAGGTGTGTTTGTTATGGCTTCTCTGGTATCTGCACAGTCCTTTTCTCAAAAAATTGTAGTAGCCCATAGAGGCGCAAGTGGGTA
>NVVJ01000082.1 GCA_002402175.1 SAR86 cluster bacterium | reverse complement strand
GGGACCCGCGCACCAATATGCGGAGTGCTAAAAACAACTGGGACTTCTGGACGTCATTACCAGAGGCGTTACATCAAGTGGCAATCGTTATGAGTGATCGCGGACTCCCCGCAACCTATAGACATATGCATGGGTTTGGCAGCCATACCCGTTTTATCACCCGCTTCGACCCGTCACTGCCGCCGGTACTCGGTGACCGCGATCAGTTGGTTCAAGTGTTTTTGAATTTAATCAAAAACGCCGTCGAGGCGACGCCCGGTGAAACCGGTGAAGTGACCCTGGAGACTGCCTACCAGCATGGCGTCCGTTTTGCCGTACCGGGCAGCAATAAGCGAATACATCTCCCCTTGGTGATCACCATTACCGATAATGGCAGTATAGGAGGAAATTTTGATAGTGGTGATGAATTCGATTCAAACAACGCTGACCTTATATACTTTTTTGAAGACGATCAGGATTTAATATCTGTAGCAACCAGCCTGACTCTTGCGCTAACCCAAGACGCAAGTGATGCCGATGGCGGTATTGGTGCGGGTGAATTCGCGGTAATTGCAGGCAATTATGATGAAGGCTCCTATATAGTTGATGAAGGTACAGGTGCAGATTTATTGGTTCTTTACGATGCCAGCGGCACCGGCGATATAGAAATGGTAGTTCTATTCGAAGCAGGTCCTGCAGGAGACGCGCCCGTAAACTTCACTGCAGATGACTTTACCCTCAGTTATCCAGAGCTTAGCGTTGCCGATGCCTTAGTCACTGAAGAGCCTATTTATAGCATCGTAGACACCCTCGCCAATGTTGCCGCCTCTGCCATTGAGGCGAAAGTAGCGGCAGCCTTTTCGATTAACACCTCCGGTAATGACATCACCACTACTGCTGCTAATGCTTCTGCATTGGCAGGCCTTAACATGGTTGATACTAATTATAATTTAACTCTGTCCGGTGGCAGCGTGTCGGTGGCCAATGCGAATACTATTGATGCGGCCACTAGCGGTGTGATTACAGCTAGCATTACCGAGAAGAATCTTGAGGCTCTGGCAAGCTTATTAACAAGTACCAATAACGCCTACACCATTGAAGTCACCGATAGCGGTGCAACAGCAGCTGAATTGATTGCTCTGGACGCTACAACCACAATCAACGTTACTGCGAATTCGGTGGTGAACATTGAAAGTAGCACTGTTGAAGACGTGAAAGCCTTAATTGCCACAGCGGCTACGGCGGGTATAGACGGCGACTGGACCGCGATTTTATCGGATGCCAGCGTGTCAGTAGACGATGCGAATTTTGTTGATTCGGCGACTAGCGGCGTTATAACAGCCACTATTGCCGAAAGAGATATTGATGACCTAGCAGATATAACAGGTAGTGGTAATGCCTACACTATCGTAGTCGACGATACCGCTGCAACAGCTGCTGAATTGCTTGCCCTGGACGGTAAAACCACAGTCAACGTCGATGCTAGTGCAGTAACCGACCTTGAAATCAGTAAAATATCTAATGTGCTGGAGTTAATTGATGCAGCAACCACTGCGGGTATAAACAATAGCTGGGATGTAACCCTGGATGTGTACGATGAAGGTGATGGTGATGAAGGTGATGAAGGTGATGAAGGTGATGAAGGTGATGAAGGTGATGAAGGTGATGAAGGTGAAGGTGGTGTGCTATCTGCAGCAGATTTCAACGCAGTTGATGAGTGGACAAGTGGTGACATATCAGTAGTAAACATAGAAGCAATTTCTGGTACACCGACCGCTATCATGACGATCCTTAGCAACTATTCCATTCCTGCACCTGTATACATCTTCACTGGTGCGGCTCTATCAGCTGATATTAAGCAAGCCATATTCTCTGCTGAAGGCCCAATTGAGTTTTTGGGTTCAGCTTTGACGGAAATCAATGGCGAAGCATCAGAAATTCTTGAGGTCCTTGATGATATGGATACCACTCCAACGGCATATGATTCAATTGTCACCGGCGCAGCGACAGCTAGTAATATAGCCGATATAAGAGCCAGTACATCGGGCAACCTGGATGGTTCAGGTTTAACTGCTCTAACGGGTACCGGAGCTGAAATTATCCAGGCGATTGAAGATCTGAACGAAGACCCAACTACCGCCACAATTACAGCTGCTTCAGCTAGTGCCGCCGAGGCAAATACAATCTTTGACTACACCAATTCCGGCATTACCATAGTTGCTTTGGTAGATTCATACACAACAGGAGGCTCTTTAGATGGAATGAAAGACAATGATGTATTGGTTATTGATGAGTCAGATTCTGTTGCGGCATTAAATGATGCCGCCGAACTCTCTGCGATTAGTGTCGATGCTGCTGGCGAATGGCACTTTGATATTAATGACTCAGAGTTTACATGGTGGGACGACTCTGATGCAGGAACTCAAAATTCAATTCAATTGATGGGTGTTAGTAGCGTAACTGTAGGTGGTGATCTGGTGACAATAGGCGGAGCGCTTATGGAAATAGATGGCCCACCGGATAATTAGATACTTGAATTAAAGGGGTCGTAACGAATAAATTTTAATCAGTTGTTGCCAAGAAAAATAACAAACAGTTGAATCAATTTATTCGTCCGTGTACTTCACCTCGAGCCGTTTCAGCAGAAAAATAGTGCCCAAAACAGTAACGATACTAAGTCCAAACATTCCGACAATTGAAACCCAGACAGGAGGCGGCGAAACAATGACGGCCAATGGACCTTCGTCAAGAGGAATAGGCAGTAGCCCTTTAAGATAGAAAATAATGCTAAATACCTTAAGTGCCGGCGGCAAAATAAAATGTATTAGCTCCCAACTCGCAACCACCATAATCGGAATAAGCGGATTACGAAATAACAAACCTGTAGCCATGAACACCGACCCGTAGCCCATGCAAGCCAGCAAGGTTATACCAAGGTATAACCCTAATTGCTGAATTGCGATGCCGCTGGTTATATCGGAAATCAGTTGTTCCATGCCGAAGGGCAGATAAAGTAATAAAAAACAAATGAGGGTACAAAGCCCGAATAAGACAAAGGCGCTGGCCAACCCTGCCAGAAACTTCGCTGTCACCAAAATTTCTCGACGCACCGGGGTTAACAGATAGTAATGGATACTACGGTCAAGAATTTCACCCCTGAACAGGGTAGTGAATATGGAAGCGCTGCCAAGAAAAATCACAGCGCCTAAAATTAATGAAGAGAATATGTAGCCATATATTTGGCGGGCACGCTCAATCGATTCAAATGGTGGCTCTCCCTGCTCATCGAGTTCAAAAGCAGCGATGGCAAAAATCAGAACCGGGAGTGCAGCCAGCGCATAACAAGCGAACGCTCGCCGGGAAATCAAAGCCTTACCGAATTCAATTCGAAAAATTGCCAGCAGTTGTCGAAACCACAGAGAGAGTCCAGGCGTGAGCATGGGAGCCTTCACATTATCTGCTACAAATTCTCCAGTGTTCATGTTGCCACCTGCTGCTCGACAATGAGATGTTGGTAAACCGCTTCGACAGTCTCATCTGCTGGACCCATGGACTCTATTGCCCACGCCTCGTCTATTACCTTTCTGTTAAAAGCCAGAAAAAAAGCATCGGCATCGCTTGAGCGTATAAACAATCCACCGCCATCATTATGAAGTTGTGCTTCCACCACGTGATCTAGGTCGAAAAGCTTTGCAGCAATGTCGTTGGCATCTGGGCTACGAATGAATATTTTCATTGGCTCCCCGGTTTCGCTTTGAATATTGTTGATGTCTCCTTCCGCCACCAGATAGCCGCTGTTAAGTAGCACTACACGATCGGATATTAGATCAACTTCGTGAAGTATCTGGCTGGAAATCAACACAATCTTGCCAGCGTCGGCAAACTCACGAAACAAAGCGATAACTTGAGCGCGCGCCATAGGGTCAAGACCGTTCAGGGGTTCGTCGAGTATCAACACATCTGGTTGGTGGCACATGGCCTGAGCGAGTTTAATGCGCTGGCGCATACCCTTGCTGTACGCCGCTACAGATTTTTTTGCGGCCTTCTCCAGGTTCACCTTTTTCAAAGCGTCTTGTGTCAGAGCCTTAGTGGTGGATCTGTCGTAACCATGAATCAACAGTGTGTTGCGAATAAAATCATAGCCATTTATGCCAACTGGAAAAGAATCGTATTGGGTACAATAACCCAGCTGGCTGTAGAATTTTTCTGCTTGCGATGGGAATACGCCCATCACGTTAATGCCACCACGGGTTGAGGGTATCAAGCCAGCTATCAAATTCATTAGTGTGGATTTACCTGAGCCATTTGGCCCTACCAGACCGGTAATGCCCGACTTGATATCGAGGCTTATACGATTCACTCCGAGTATGTCGCCATAAAATTTCGACACGTCGTGGAGCACAATGCTACTGCCATCGCTTTTTACATTGATTGCTTCTGCTTGATTCATGAGACCACCTGAAAAGCACGAATCCTTCGAGTTAGGATAAGCAGTGTCATTACAACAAGAAAGAAAAATTGCATTACAGCTATTTCAACAGGCATCTTCGGTACAAAACCAAGTACATCGGGATCTGCGTTGTACAAGGCTGTGGTCAACACCTCCAGAGCAGCGAACACATTTACAATATAGCCACCCCAGCCGCCGAAGACCTCTTCGATGACTTCACCAAGAATAGATCCAAGCATAAGAAGCCCGAAGAAAACTATTCGTGCCACGGCTTTTGAATTCACCCTCGCAGAGACGGCAAATGCCAGTAGCGACAGACTTATTATCCAGGTCAGCGATGTAGCCATTGAGGCCACTGGTATCTGCAGATTATTTCCAAGCCAATCACCTCCGCCCAAGTATGCCTGCAAGAAAAAGAGTAACAATCCTGGCAACCAACTAATTAGCGAGCCTAAAAAAACCAGCACCAGCAACTTGCCAAGAATATAACTGCTTTTGTTGATCGGTCGAGAAAGGTAAAGAGGCATAGCATTGTTTCTAATATCTGGAGAAATCATGGTTGGACCGATTGCCAGTATCATCAGAAATAACAAGCCATTTTGTGGAAGCTGCATGGTGAAAGCGAAGAAAGTTCCATCAATTGCCATGAGCTCTTCCGGCACTACTTCAAATTGCAACAGCAGTTCCAGGTTGTGATATACATATATGAAGCACATCAACAGTACAGACAACAAAAGACAGACAAAAAAGAATGCTACAAACAGGCGAGATTGAAATACATCCGCCAGAGCGTAACGAAATATAACCAGAGTACGGGACATCGGGGGTGATAGCGGCCCGGCATAGCCTTGATAGGCTTTTTGAAAAATCGCCATTTAGTCTCTGTCCTTCATCTTAATCTTCATATTTTTTTCGTGCATTGTTTTAAACTTTATCATCATCCATGGCTCGCATAAAAATATCTTCCAGCGAATCCCGTTTGTAATCAAGATTGCGAATCTGCACAGACAGTTGCTCCGCCAGCGCGTAGAGTTGGTGAACTTCAACTCCATCGGGAAGGATGGCCTTGATACGCCTACGGTTGGGTATAGCGACTTCGCAGCCTAAACTTCTCAAGCCTTCGACAAAGTCGTTCTCGTTCCCTCGAATTTGCATTAGCAGAAACTGTTTATTGCTGCGCCTTTCTTCTTCGAGATTACAGTATTTGGCAATTCGACCATCCTTCAACACCAGCACTTCATCGCAACAGGATTCAATATCCTGTAACAAATGTGATGCAATTATGATGTGAGTGTCACCGGATTCACGGATTTCACGAATCAACTGCAACATGCGCGCCCGCGCCGGAGGGTCGAGGCCGTTAGTGGGCTCGTCAAGAAATAACAACTTCGGCCCGTGAACAATAGCTTGCGCCAGTTTGGCCAGTTGTTTCATGCCAAGGGAGTAAGATTCAATCTTGCGATATCTGGCTTCGCCGAGGCCAACATAGAAAAACACCTCATGGGCTCTTTCCAATGCCACTCTCGGACTGAGCCCGGACAGTTCCGCCATCATGCGCACGAAACGTATACCAGTCATGCCAGAAATATAGGAATCACGTTCCGGCATATACCCCACCATAGATCGAACAAACTGATTGTCGGTACTAAGATCGTGCCCAAGAATAACTGCTCTGCCAGAGGTTGGCCGATTAAAACCTAGCAAGGTATTGAGCAGCGTGGTTTTACCCGCCCCGTTCGGCCCCAGCAGACCAATACAACGGCCTCGCATTTTTGCAGAAAGGTGATCGAGGACAGGATGATCAAAGGTGACACACAAATCATCAAGCTCGATGACCGGCACCTGCTGATCAACGAACTCCTGATTAGATTCATTACCAGTGGCGGAGTTATTCTGATTCTCCGCCACATTTCTATCACTGACCGCAGGGCGCAACTTAGCAGCAGCCTCATCCGAGGCTACTGCTACATTGTCATCACTATTTGTGGAATCGATGGTCAAATTTAGAATACCTTTACCGCTTGTCTCATATTACGATTCAAGATAAGAAAAGCACTTTGCCAACATTGCTTATCATCTCGCGAATACTCTTAGTTTACTTCACCGCAGTACTTTGTTCACCAACAGACTCAAGCAATGGCTGCAAGGACACCAGCTGAGTCAATATTTGAACAGGTAATTGAGTACTACCGCTATGAGCAAAGTGTATTTTATCTGGCAGCGCTATCAAGCTGCTCATCGATGGCCCGATGTCAGTATCCAGTGCAGATATAGCTGCCTGCTGCTCATCACTTACGTTATCTGGCAGGTGCTGAAGCACATCATTCACCAAGGCACCCAACCGGCTAAAGTACACAGCCGAGAAGTCGAGATAGCCATCGCGAGACAACAACTCACGGAAGTCACTATCGGATTGCAGCCCGGAGCCAGATTCATAAAAACTGATCGCTCTATCCACCAAGGCTTGATTAGGCGCCGCTACCAGATAGCCGTCTACATAGGCGTAATAAAATGACGCAGAGTTACCAAAATCAAAATCTATCTCGCTGTCCAGGGTCAGCTCCATAGCAAGGTCTACCTGGTAACCGTTATACCCTGCAACATTTGCAGAAGACAATTCGATAGATGCATCAATACCTTCAGCTACCGCGTGCTCATTAAAACGTGCCACCGACCATTCAATGCTCTCCTGCAATACAGTTTCGTCATAAGCTTCAACCACCGCCTTCCAGGCTGGAGTAGGTAATGCGGGACCGTCTAGCCCCAGCGCCAACTCACCGCCAAGAATGCCCATAACGTTATAAAATAAATCCAGCTCAGCCTGAGCGCCAATTTCTGCAGGAATTTCGATTGGTCCAAATTCCTCGATAATAGACAGAGGCTCTTTTATCAGCATGGCAGCAACAAAAGTTGTATCCGCCGAGAAAAACTCCAACGAACCCATCGGGCTAGGTGCAGCAAGCCAGGCCATAGCGCCTTCTCTTTCCCCAGAAAAGTATAGATCTGCTGTTATGGTGGTAGTGCCATTGTTTTGCTGATGTGAAGCAATCAGATACTCCGCATTACTCAGACCCACCTTATCAAGCCCCTCTTCATCAAACCCCTCTTCCACTTCGGCAAGTTCTTCAAGTGGAGAGAGTAACTGAGGAATACTTACCGCACCAAGAATTTCGGTGCCTTGATCATAAGAGTAACTTAACAGCTCATGCATTTCCGAATCGGCGAATGCACTGCCACCGTTTTCCAATATAACTTGCATCGCCTGCAGCGTGGCAGCATCAATTGAGGCAACAAGAATGTCATCAAACAGTAAGATGGAAAGCTGACCATCCATCGCATCTGCCGCGTCATCAACAATGGCAATCTCCAGTTCATTATCAACTCCTTCCGCCTCTAGAACTGCCGCGAGTCTCTCAATCTGATTTTCGAAGGACGCCCTGAAAGCATCGGCATCCACTTCAGACAGGACAATCGGTATACCGGCTTCCTTAACTAAGTCATCTTCACTATTCTCTTGGGGCATAGTCAGCACAAGCACGGTTTCCTCACCCAGTGCGTAACCGACCTCTCTAAGCCAGGACATGACCTCATCAAGGTATTGAGCTTCAGAGGCCACCTCAAACTCATCCCAGGCTTCACTAAGGAGTTCACTGCCCTGCATACGGGCTCGAATAACGTCATACACATCGGAAATTTTCTCTGGAGCATTCGGCACGGCAATATACACAGCCGTATCCTCTGGAGCCAAATCTAACAAGCGAGTTGAATAGCGAGGTGCTGTATTCATTATTGCTTCGAGGTCTTGCTGTAAAGCTGCCACCTCTTGAAGAACGGCGATGTATTGATCGGCATCTCGGCTCCAGGAAATCTCATCGGCAACACTTAAGGCAAAATATTCCGCGCGCGAGTCCATGACATCACCCGGCTTAAGACTGGTGGTATCGCCCTGTAGCATCACATTGACTGATCCTTCAATAACGGCAACTCGTGAGCCTTTTGCGCCATGGGCAACTTCGAAAATAGTACCGGTTACCGATACCATGAATTCGTTGGTATACACATCCAGCGTTCCAGACCCTTGTGGTGAAGCGGTTACCAGAATACGTCCACGAGAGACATCGATGCGATTACCAGAACCACGTCGCGTCATGCTCAGCTCGGAGCGTTCATCGACTTCGATCTGTGATCCATCATCGAGTGTGAGTATGGCCGAGCTGCCACCGGAAGACCGAATACGCTGGCGACCATCGATCCAGGCGCCAGGAGCAAGTGATTCCAGGCGACCATTCAATATTTGATAGAGCTGACCGTCAATCTCACTAACTTGAGCCAGACGAGACTGATCAAATGAAGGCAGATCTGGCACAATCCTAAACAGGGCAATTGCCAAAGCGGCAACCATAGCGGCCGCCGCCCACCGGCCAACTCGGTTCGAGCCTTTGCCGTGGCCGAGGTTTTCTGGCTTATCGGTTTCCAGACCACGCGCCTTATTCAGAGCGCGCCGCAGCGGAATGGACTGCCGGCTTTCTTCTTCAAATAGAAGTGTCTGTTGCGGCGTTAATTGATTGGCCAAATATGTTGGGATTGCAGCAATATAGTCGTCAATCGAATCCCAGCTATCAGTTGCTGCTGACTCCGATGACACAACGGCTTGCGGCCCTCGCTGACTAGCGATTGCAGCTCGCGCGCGTTCACTCGCGTCATTAATTTCTTCCGCGGAAGGAATATCAGCTTTGATTGAATCAATCGCGTCATCAATGCTATCAGTAGTGGATGATTTATCTTTCATCAGTATTCTCCTTCGAATTCAGTAAGAATTTCCTGTAATTGTGTGCGCGCCCTATGAAGGGCTACGGCTACGTTGTTATTCGATGTATCGAGTACCACAGCGATCTCGACATTGCTGTAATCCTCAAAAAAACGCAGGGCAAAAACTTCGGCAGAGCGTTGATCCAACGCGAGCAATGCTGTTCGCAGATGTCGACGTTGCTCAAGCTGACGAACTTCACTATCAGCGGCGCCCTGAGTTGATGGGAGAGTTTCTTCATTAAGAGTCTCAGTCTGAGTACGACGTCTGGACCGCAGCAGATCGAGGCTCCCATTGATTGCAGACCTACAAAGATAAGCTGCCGTGCTGTTAGCCGAAGTCGCCTGCTCACGACGATTCAGTAGGCGCAGAAAGACGGATTGCAAAACGTCCTCTGCGTCGGGAAGGCTTCCAGTTACACGATATGCAGCCAGTAATACCTTCTTATGATGCTCATTGAAAAGCTCATCAAAAGTAGGCGTTATTCCGGCCGTTCCGGGTCGAGGCTCTTTGGTCAATGTGATTGCATAATCTCCCATATAAAGAAAGACGATTGAATACAGAGATTATTACCAGAAAACTTGAGAAATGTTCTGGATTAAATCCTCTGAAGTCTAACGGATATTTTTTATAGATTCTTGAGCCAAAGTCGGCTGGAAATACCCTTTATATCCCCCATTGGCTTCGACTCTTCTTAGCGTGAAATAATTATTTACAATATAAACCTTAGAGACTATAGTTGTAGTTGTTATGGTTATTCTCTTGTATTTACTATTGGCACATATATGAAACTCACAAATTCCGAAATGCAGGTACTCAATGTGCTTTGGCTCGACTCCCCCCTCACAGTAGGCCAGATCATCGAACGAGTTCAGCAACAATCAGAGTGGCACGCAAATACCATAAAGACACTATTAACACGATTGACAGGCAAACAAGCTGTAAGCCGGCATAAAGACGGACGTCGCTTTTTCTACACAGCGGATGTATCACGCGAGGAAATTGTGTCAATCGAAGCCGACGGCTTTCTGAAAAAGTTCTTCAATGGGCAAATGGCTCCGTTAATTGCACATTTCGCAGAGCGTAAAGAATTATCTGAAGCAGATATAGCCGAAATAGAAACTATCTTAAAAGAACTTAAGAAATCATGATTGTCGATTGGCTCTACAAGACGGCAATAGACATGAGCCTACTGATTGGCCTGATTCTTATACTCAGACCTTTCGTACGAAGGCTACTTGGAGCGAATGTGGTTTACTGGTTCTGGTGTTTGCCTTTAATAAGAATTTTTTTGCCACAGCGCATACCTCGACCTGATACTTTTATAGAGTCTGTGGTTCCCACCGGAGGTGGAGCTCAGATTACCGCACTATTAAACTCGACTACAGATATCTGGTACGTCTCAGGTGGCATTTCCTGGATGTGGCTGTGGGGTATTGGATTCTGTCTATGCATTGTCATACAAACTATGCTCAGTATACATTTTCATCGGATATTGAATTCGAATTCAAAATCATACAAATTAAAGTCTAGTCGGCTCATAAAGCTCATCGAAAAATCTGGTGCTGAAGTCGTGAGTTGTGCGTTTCTTATTGAGTTAAGTTTCCTCAAAGGCCGAGAAGTTCTCGCCCCCCACGATTGCTTTGCCCTC
>NVVJ01000081.1 GCA_002402175.1 SAR86 cluster bacterium | reverse complement strand
GACACCATGGAAGATTTCGAAATATTGCAGAAGAAAGTGGAGGAGTTCTATCGTACTGACATTAACCTCCATAGCATTGGAGAAGCGATGGCCAAAGTGAAGTTACGATTAGATAATTTTTCCAAAAATAAGGATTGATGGTAATACTTTGCCGCCTGCCTTGCTATGGACCTGGCCCTATGTAGATTTCCTGCCAATTGATCACCCGGTCATGGCCACGATAGCTGCCAAACTCGATTACAGAACGCGGATTATCGGTATAAATACCATCAGGTATTTCGTCATAGTCATCCACTTCTCCAGCATCCCCGCGCCAGTCGTAAGCCAAGAAGTCTAGCGATGTAGGCAGGGTACTGTTGTTCAGGTCAAATTCAACAATAACTCTACCGGTGATACCACTGTCGGCGAGCGCATCGGGTGCCGATGTAAAAAATGGCCTATCCTGGTCATTCTCGTCGTCGTCATCACCATCAGCGGTTCGATTAGTCTGGCCCTCGAACACAGTGATTGTAACATCCAGCAATTCGCCATCTTCGATGGTGGTATCGCCATCGGCCAGCGGCGCCTCATAACTGCTAGCAACAAAATCCAGGGCTGGTGTTGCTGCCATGATGTCATAGAACAGAGTTGTGCAGCTATCGTCAGTATTCACCTCAAAACCTGAATCTGAGTAGTACTCAATGCGCAGTGGAATACCCAAAGGTTCAGTCTCCGGACCGAAGGCATTATCCAACAGTAGTCGCCCATATCTAAAATCATGGGTGGCCACCAGCTTAACCACATTGGTACCTGGCTCGATAATACCATCATCGAGGTCAACGTCGAAAACACCGAGAGAAACATCGTTACCTACGCCTATGCCACCATCGACTCCATCACCATTATCATCAAATGGACTGAAAACAATCTGTACCCCCACCAAAGGAATTTCTTCCACCCCACCGGCTGGCCGCGAGATAATCAAGTTACGGGAAATTAACAAACTGCCATTGATCCAATCGGCTCCAAAATCTGCAACCGGGCCTGGATTAACCAACCGTGCATCAAGATCAATATCCATACCTAGATTTACGTCAATAATCGCACCGAAGTCGAGTTGTGTGTCGCTGATCAGTTTTGCGAAATCTCCTATATAGTTGAGCGTATTAGTACCCAGGGTATTCTTCGCTTGAATAGTCAGATTAATGCCAAACTCCTCGCCCATATAGGTGAACGAAGAAGCGGTACATGCAGCGGCCATTCCCTGATTGACCCGTGGAGTAAACGAAGCGCTGACAAACTCGAAGTGCGAAGGATAGATTCGACCTAAGTTGGCCGCCCCGCCACTGACATTTTCACTACCAAGATAAGTAATGAGGTTTTTATCAAGAGCGTTGTCTACCAGATCTACCTGTAGATCAAAAATTCCTACCTCATCAATTGTGATCGATTGAGTAGCCTGACCTCCTGAGAAATTTGCAAACGCCTCTCCAGAAATAATCGCACCGACCACACCGCCCGGTACACCTGGATTGTCATTAATACCAACCACGTTCGGATCGTCAGTGATGACGCTAACCAGCACAACCTCAGCAACGGTTTCCTGACCAAAATTTGGGGTGATGGCATTGTCTGAAAGATCAGCTTCAAAATCGGGTACACCGTCGCTGTTAACATCATCGCTGGCATCGTAGATTACTGCCGATATCGTTGCGTCGAAGCCTGCGCCCGCCCGTGCAAAAGCTGGGCCATTGGCGTCAGCGGCAACACTCGCCACCCCACCGCCTACACCTCTATCATCTGAAAAATCGATGTCGAAGCCAAAAGGCCTTACCACGAAGGCATTGCTGCTTCCGCTGAGAAAATCAGTACTTGGGACACCCAACAAATTATTACCCAATGGAATTTCGTATTGGGCATGAAGTTGTATTTGCCCGGCATCGACATAATTCAACCATACTTCACCGCCCACATGCCCTGCTCCCTGATCGACCATCAGTATGTTGATGTCGGTCATAGACGCCGTTGTTCCTGACCCTGCGTTGTCTGGTGCTGGCTGCATGGCGGTGCCATTAATACTTAAAGGATTGACCAGTGCCGAACAGGTAGCCGGGTTCTGACACTCTCCGGCAAAGCCTATGCTCAGTGTATTGCCCACATCGAACAAAGGAGAACAGGCCAATGGATTTTCATCGCTGGTACGCACTCCCTCTATTGTGATGAGCCGCAGGCCTGGACCTACATTTGATGCCTTACCTGCAATTTGCATCGGTATAGGATTGGTTGACGTGTTATTGGTTTCATCATAGAAAATCAGACCAGCCTGATTTACTTTCAAAGTCGGATCTTCGGCGTTGTCCACAGTGAAAGCGCTGACTATATTGAAATTAACCAGTTCACCGTCAGTGCTCGGACTTGTGTAATTGAAAATAAAGCTGGCTGACTGTTCCCCTGGGAAAAAAGTGTAGGTTGCAATCCCATCGCCAAGCGCTCCATTGTCTAGGATGCCAGTGCCTGTCAAGTTCGTCCAGTCACCCTTTCCAGTACTGGTTTGCAGCGTAATGCTTTCATTTGAAGCCGAGGGAAAACCGCTATTATCATGTCCAGTTATAGTCACCACGGAACCAACACAGGAGATACCGTCAATCTGTGTTGCCACAGTTCCCGTAAAGCCATCGATTCGAATTTCGTAGTGAGAGATAGAGCCAATACCGCAGTCAATAGTTCCTGTCGCAAGCTCTATATTGTCGAAAAACATCCGGCTGGTGCCGGTGTAACCACCGGCGATTCGGAAACGAATTTCTGTAGTGGATGTCCAGGTTGGACTACCCAGAAGCGTAGTCAGATTAAGGCTGACACTTTGTGTGGTGAGATTCGTGCCGCCTATACCACTAAAGGATTGCACGGTAGTAAATGCATCACCGCTGTTGGCCCGTGCCTGAACCTCCAGCACATCGCTACCAGAATTTAAAAATTGATAGGCATATTCAAAATTTAAAAATACGGTTTCGCTTACCGCGAAGACACTAAGGTCGGCAACACGAGAAAAGTCTGGATTTGGATCACCGACGGTAGAAGTCATTTCCAGCTGAGTGCCACTAATCAAAATATTTCCAGCTGCTGGACCGACCGCTACGCCATCGTTCTCCACCCAATTTGCCGCAAAGAAAGTTGTTCCATCATTATTGGCAAAACTTACAGACTCGAATTCATCTTTGTAAGTAACGCTGGTTATTACGTTATTGAAAGTGAAGTTTGGATCTTCGGAGGCCGATTCGCCAACAAAGCCAGCGTAATGGTTGGTTACATCGACATTGATTGTAGTGACAGTATCTTCAGTGAGAAACAGTGTTACGTCACCGTTATCACCAGGGGCAAAAGTATAAATAGCGGACCCATCGTCCGCAACTCCGTTATCGAGGGTGCCACTGCCAAAGGCTATAGCCCAATCTCCTTCACCTATGTCAGTTGTTATAAATATGGAGCCAACGTAATCCGTGTCAATATCATGGGTAAGACCCAAATGCTTGGCGATGGTGATTTGTCCTGCCTCGCAGGTGCTCCCCGCCTGCGATTGGCTAATTGAAAAATGTCCTATATAACCGTCTTCGACCACATGTATCGCATCGATTTCTCTATCTGAATCCGCAGATGTAAAAACGCCGAGAGGCACATTACCTATGAACAGGTTTTGTGTAACCGGATCTGCACCACTGAGATCGAGCTCAACGATATCGTCGCGCGTTAGCGTCGTCCCTGTAACTGGACCACAACCTGCGCATGCACCAATAGTAGTACTCAAATTTTCATTGACTGATAGGATGTAAACTTCCTTGTTTAAGTCTGCATCGCTGTCATCGACTCTAATATAAATGCTGTCGACCTGAACTTCTCCGCCGAAAATATTAGCATCACTTGCATCAATCAAAATCGTTACAGAACCATCAGAAGGATCATATTCAACTATATCTCCCTGATTGAAATTTACGGTAGTAGGGCCACTAAATGTAATGCTGGCAGCACCCGCGGTTGAGAAAACAATTCGGCCATCATCTTTGACATATACCGCATCAATATTCTGGTTAGCAGTGATGGGGCCATCGAAAATAGCCGAGCCATCAAACAACATCACTGCGGTTTTCAGCACCGGATCCCATACCACAATATCTTCAGGCTGAAAAAGCAGGGTGTTGCTTCCAATAGAACCTGCCGTCTCCGCAGAAATTGCTACGTGACCATTCTGATACAGATGCACCGCGTTCGCATCGTTAACGTTATAGCCTTCGCCCGCATTATCGTAAAACATCGCACCGGTATCGATAAGAGGATCGTAGACAATGTAATCATCATTTGTAAATGCCCCCAGACCACCGATTTGCGTACTGTCCCCTGGCACCGAAACCGAGATCAGGAATTTCTCACCCGAAGAAACCAATGGCGGGGAAATGGCGGTGATGTCGGTATCCGAATCATTGCCGCTGTTAGAGTCAAAGTTAAATGTTCCCGAGCTCACCGCGGCCGTGTTGGTGACGTTCTGGCCATTGGCTCCCGTCACCGTTACATTCAGTGTTAGTGTAGCGCTGCTACCCAAGGGTAAAACTGCCCCGTAAGTGCAAGGAAACTCGTCCGAACCACCTCCGCTACAAGTCCAACCGGCTCCCGAAACGTCGACGAAGGTAACACCAGCCGGCACAGCATCAGTTACTGTGATAGTCCCTCCAGCACCGCCAGTGGTATCATCTGGACCGAAATTGGTCACAGTAATGGTATAGGAACCTGTGCTTCCTTCTTCCAGAACACCGTTCACGACTTTGGTGATTCCCAAGTCAGTCTCGACCCCGCGAACATCGATAATAACACTGTCGACATTGTTATTGTCGCTGGTTTTGTCATCTAGGTCATTGATGTCAATCGCGCCGCCTTCCAAATCATTCACGTTGTCAAACTGATTCGGCCGGTCACAGTCATCAGGGTCGGGAATCACACCTGCCACCAACGCAGGACAATTGCCAGTGTTCGCCTGCAAGCGAGCTACGTTCTTTACGTTATTGCTAATCAGTGGAAAAAAACTGGTGTCTCCGATATTAATGCTGGCGGTGATTATCGGTAGAAATTCGCCAGTGGCGAGTTCACCTGCCACGGCACAGCCATTGGGATTCGTACAATCTGTGTCTATATCGAAGACACAGGAAAACGCATCGGCCGCCGTAACGGAACAATCCCAGTCAGTTCCCGATACACTCGCCAGAGTTAATCCTGCGGGCAACACATCAGCGACCAAAACTTGTCCGGTTGCTTCGCCACCGACAATTCCATTGTTTCCGTTATTGCTTACCATGAACTGGTAAGTACCAGTGCCACCTACCTTGAACGCGCCTACTTCAGATTTAAATATTTCCAGGTCAGCCAAATCAAAATTAGTCACGGTAATTACTTCAGACAACAGCAAAACCAAATCCTGCCCCGAACTATATCGCGTGGTGATTTCCTCTGCTTCAGCACCGAGCTGGGCGAAATTCCATAACTTTCCAGAGGAATCATTGCCCGCGATGTAATGAGTATCAATATCGAACCCCCAACTATCGCCTAGCTCTACAGCAATCCCCGGGACGAAGCCTGGGTCATTATCGATCTCATAACCGTCGCCATTGACACCTGCGGTACTCTGAAATTCATAAAAACCAGTGCCACCATCTAGAGCAAAAATAGGGCGTGAAACTGTTGAGTTGAAGTCCGCAGTAGACGGATTGAAGCTGTTATTCAAGCTGGTGAATGTCTCTAATCCTGGCCCATCCTGAATACCCAGAGATTCATCCCCCGTGGCCAGCGTCTCATCGCCTTCCACCGTGATGTGGGTAACTTCACCGTTAGGTAAATATCCTGCTCCTGGGGTGTCACCGGGATTATCTGTGGTGGCCATTCGAAAATTTCGCGGCACTAGTGTAATAGATGAATTTTGAAAGGGTTGAAAGCCATGAAATAAGTTAGCAACCCGGAAGCGCTCATTCGCATTGCTATACACCACAACCAACGCCCATCCGCCGGCACAGCCTTCAGTGTTGCTCCAAGGCGCATCCGATTGAATATTCAGATTAAATAATGTGTAGTCGCCATTGATACTAACGCTGGAAGTTACATCCTTATAGCCTGCGAAAAAATCAAGTGTGCCAGCACCTCCTACATTGTCGATATAAAACATATCATCCGCGGTAATCGAAACCTCAGACCCAGTTAGGCCAAAACTCACCGTGTCATCGGCCTCAAATTCCTCACCAGAGCCGGCCCAGTACACATAGGCCCGTTCGACAGTTGAACCAGGGGGCATACTGAGCGTCGACTCCGTTCCAGTTCCAATTGCTACGAAGCTACACGAACCACCACTATTGTTAGATGCTGTTCGCATCGAACGACCTATGGCTTTATAGGCAATATTTCCTGACAAGCTTTCAAATAGAAGCACAGGTACAAATCCGGATGCTTGAGGAGAGCCTGCCACCAAGGGGTTAAAACTCGCTACAATATGCGCCGAGCTGGTAAACGCGTCTTGAACATCCGTATCGATTACAGTAATCAATCCTGCTACCGCTTTATTTCCTATACTACCTCCGGCAGTACCACTGGCAGGGTTCTGATCATTAGTATTGAAAAAGTACTGGCTCATCGGTGGATTAGGATCCACATCGTTAAACCAGCTGTCGGGCGCCTGAGTAAAGTCACTCAGGCCAGCAGTGAGGATGAACGCATTGTTGGCATTGGTTGTGACAGACGTGGCCATGTCGTTGGGCGCACCATCGGGCACAAAGAAATTCGCATTTGCTTGCCCCAGAACAGGTGTACCAAGATCAACACCAGGAAACGCTTGAGCAACGTCCGACAATTCAAGCATACACATAGAAGGATTGTTAGCAGGGGCAGCATCAAAAGTATAAGCACCCGCATAAGCGCCCGCTCCCGCGGGAAGATTGACGTCGAGAATTCCCCACATTTCCACCGAGGTATTGGCACCGGTGATCTCGTGAATTTGGGTCATGCTAACACCGTCGAATGTAGCATCGGTGACATTTTGAGGTGTACCGTCGACGTGAAATATCACCATCACTACCATGCGTCCAGGATCGGCGGCACCAATTGTCAGATTCCCCGTACCTGGCCCAGTTCCAGGAAAACATGCCTGTATACCAGCGCCGGGAAAACAACCTGCCACCTCCAGGTTGGGGTCGAAGCTACCGTCTTCAATGATGACGCCATCAATCAGGTCGATGTTTACAATCTCATTATTGGGGTCGGTAAAGGTGAATACTGCTACTCCATTGTCCGCCGCATCGAATTGATAAGATGCTAATCCATCGTCCGCAGCCGAATCAGTCAATATGCCCTGGAGTGCACCTGCATCTGCCCAGGTACCGTGCAAGG
The DNA here is from genome assembly GCA_002402175.1 of SAR86 cluster bacterium. Lineage (GTDB taxonomy): Bacteria > Pseudomonadota > Gammaproteobacteria > Pseudomonadales > Pseudohongiellaceae > UBA9145. The sequence continues at coordinate 3,736 of NVVJ01000081.1, read as the reverse complement.
TATCGGTACTAAAGGAAACAGTTCCGGTGTAATTGGTCGCTATCGCCGCCAAGCTATCGTATACCGTGATAGTAATGTTCTCTGAACTACAGGCATCCATTTCCTCATCGACCATAGTAATTTGGAACGTACAAACCGCAACGGTCAAGTTCGGATCAAATGAGGCATTGGAGTCGGTCGTTACTCCATCGGAAACATTAATGTTAAGAGTTTCATTGGTGGTATTGGTAAAAAACAAAGTGACAGACCCAGAATCTAAGGCGACGAATTCGTAAGTCGCATTGCCGTCTTCCGAAACCGGGTCAGTAACAGAGCCATTTCCCGAGCCGAGCGTCCAAGTTCCATTCCCTGTGGAAGTACTTAGATTTACTGCTCCCAAATAATCGGTAACAGCAGCAGCTGCTGAGTTAAAGACTGAGATAGTCACTGATTCGACCGAACACACGTCCGTGTTACCCGTATGCGCAATTCGAAATTCACATGCAAGAACATCCAGATTCTCACTCGATGCTCCAGCGTCAAATGCAATGTAGGTGGATAACGCACTGAAATCCAGAGTCTCAACTGTGCCTGTAGAGAATTCGATATCGACGGTTCCTGCATCGGTGACATCGAATACATAGGTTGCAATACCGTCGTCTGCTGCACCATTGTCTAAGGTTCCGGCGCCGGTTGTTGAAATGTAATCGCCGTTGTTGGTGTCGTTATTTAAAACTATCGTGCCGATTGAGCCGTTTGCCACACCGCCATTTCGGTTCCGAATGGTCAGAGTGACCGATTCGCTGATACTGCATACGTTAGTAGTGGCATTGACATCAATCTCCGCCGTACAGGTAACAATTTCCAGAAGTGGATCGAAAGCACCGGACGGAGGAGTGAGGCCTGCCGAAGTAACTTCGAAATCAACTGCTGCATCAGGCGCGAGTAATTCGAAATTGAGGACGATGTCTCCGCCATCGGCCAAAGCGAAGGTGTAATCTACTGAGCCGCTACCGTTATCAACTAATGCATTAGTGGCATCGTTGACCGTCCAGACGCCTGCGCCAGCACTATTATTGGTAACGGTAATCGTGCCAATGAAATTAGAAGCTAGACTGCCTATAGCGTCAGTGATTGATATTGTTATTGCTTCAAGTGAACACACGTCTGACTCGGTGCTGTGAAACATCCTGATTTCGGTGGGCACCGCCGCCACAAGCGGTAGCGGATTAAAAGAGGCGACGACATGACTATGGCGATTAGGGGCGCCGCCACTCCATGATTCGGTTACGGTGATTAATCCGGCGGTAGACAATATTCCGGAGCTGGCTTCAAACTCAGCGCCACCACCAGGATCTGGCGCATCGAATAATTCAGTCATGGGTATAACCGGTACAGAAGTAGCTGCCGGGTAGTCAGAGCCCCCAGAACCGTTTCCGACCAGACTAATTACTAAGGCGTTATCCGCCGTGGTCGTAATTGAAGTAACGGCGTTTGCCGTATTCTGTGCCTGGGAACCATTCACCGGGTCAGCGCCAGTCGCGCCCGAACTCGGCCCAGGAAATACCTGTTCAACTTTTGTAGTGTAGAGCACACACATGGAAGGATCGGGGTCTGTTGTGGCGAAATTTACCGTGTAGGTGCCTGCTCCAACCGGCAAGTTCGCATCGAGAATACCCCACAACTCGGTTATGTTACCGAGACCATTCAAATTCAATTCTTCGTAAATCAGGGTCATCGGTATGTTTGCCCCGCCGACATCAAAAGTCGCTGCAGTAACCTCACCCGTGCCCTCCAGACCAACTGCAAGCAGCACCATGCGGCCTCGAAGAGTCGAAATAGCATTTTGAGCGCCAATGGTGATGGTATTTGAATTACCGGCTGCACAAGACGGGCTGATGACCTCAGGGATACAGCTTGTAATAGTCAGATTTGGATCGAAGGTGGAGTTCTCAACGCCAGTTAGACCAGCGTAATCGATATCAAAATTCGTTAAGCCAATGCTAGGATTGTAAAAAGAGAAAGTCGCCACCCCACCATCACCGGCATCGAACTGATAGGTAGCGACGCCACTACCCAGATCGTTTAAAGTTCCCGCAAGCGCGCCCGCATCCGACCAAACGGAACTAGTGCCATTCGACGCATTAAGAGTGACTGTGCCCTGGAACCAACTTAATGGTGTACCGGCGCTATCTGTCACACTCAAAGTAACGTCCTGAATTCCACAAACTGCAGCTGAAGTGTCTGGCATTGAAATCCGAAACTCAATGGGTTCGATGGCCATGGTTCGAGTGTGCCATTCTTGAGAGTTCGTTACGGTAAAATTTCCAGCTACAGTTGCTCCCTGTGCGGCCTGGTAATAGTAAAGAGAGGCACCTGACACGGTTGCACCCCCTCCACCTCCGGTGGCACGCGAAGAACCTTCAGTGATGTTGTAATTAGGTGTAGTCATCCCGGTAACAACGGCGGTTTCATCGAAAACTGCGAAAGGTCGAAAATCTACGTTCAGCAACTTCAAAATCAGTGCATCCGCTGCATTTGTAACGATACCTGGAGTCACTGCGATAGTACTGATTCCCGTGTTGGTCCCAATTGAATACAGACCAGAGGCGCCACTGAAACGCATCATGTAGGTATAGTACTGTTCGGTAGAATTCCAGTTGAACGTGTAAGCAGCTGCCTCCGTGCCGTCCACTATTCGAGTAAAAACCTCGGAGGTGATCCCAGGTGTGCCAAGATAGGTTCCGGACGGTGTCCAGTCGGCACTAAAATTTGCGGGGTTATTGATGGTCTCAGCAGTGCCATCAGTAGACATGACAAAAACCAGGAAATCCCCTACTTGAATGCCAGTAGGAACGTCTATTGTGAGAGTCGTATTATTTCCTTGCTGCAATTCTTCGGTGCATGAAACCAATTGCACCAATTCTCCCGCGACTGCTGAAAAAGCGGTTGTGGTTGTTTCATTACAGCCAGGTCCTGCTGTTTGCGCCAGCACCGCAGATGAAAGGGCGAAATTTACCACCAGGCCTATTAGCAAGGATGCGATCAGCGCTTTCGCTGAACCTGTGAAATCAGCGAATTGATGTACGTTAGCGGTCATGAATCTGTGTGTACACATCCAATTTTTACAATATGTAATCAAAACATCACCCGAAATTGACTCAATTTGGCCAACCTACATCGCATCATGCAGGGAAGTTTCTGTCCAAGGATAAATTTCAATAATTTGAAGTACTTAAAAAATATTGACCTGTTTGCGCAAATGCTGATTCTGCAAGCGCTGGTTGAGCTCAATAATCTATTTCAGCTACCTAAAGCATACTCAGAAACAGCCCAAATTACGACGACTAAGCAGGGTCAAATAGGGGCAGTCGATCGATATATTCAATATCGGGGGAATTTTCAATGCAATTGCTACAACTTTCAATAAAATTATTTAAAATCAATATGATAGAGAAATAACAGTGAGTCATGATAATCGCTGCTGCTTAGGCTGGCATTCGCATAAGTTGCCAGGAAATACTAATCGTCGAGGCCAAAGCTGGCTGGCGATTGTTGAAGAAAGAAGATAACTATCGAATTAAGCTACAGCGGGATAATTAGCAATCGGGCAAATGATAAAGGCGAAGTGCTCTGTTAATTTACACAAAAAGCACAGTTTCATATCGATCTAAAGCAAGAAAGGTATAATGCAGCGGTGGCTTATTCCAAGCCTCCAGTAGAATCTTAGCAACAGGCATAGCATGGCGGCAGATTC
>NVVJ01000080.1 GCA_002402175.1 SAR86 cluster bacterium | reverse complement strand
AGAAAAAGCCGAATCCATCGGCGCCTCCTCCTGGCATATTCTATTCCCTAAACCGCAAGAGCATGACGAGTTTGAACAACTAGGCATAGCCTCAAGAATCGGCAGCCAGTTTCACTGGTTCAACAAAGGCTACACCAGCTTTGATGATTTTTTGGATACGCTAAACTCGCGCAAACGCAAATCCATAAGAAAAGAACGACAAAAGGTAAAAGACCAAAACATAACCTTCAAAATAACCGAAGGCGAAAATATCGACGAACAACAATGGCAACACTTTATCCAATTCTACGAAAGCACCTATATGATGAGGGGCATGCAGGGCTATCTAAACAAGGAATTCTTCCAGACTCTTTCCCAAACCATGCCAGAACAGTTATTTATGATAACGGCCGTTCAAGATACGCAGGATATTGCAGCAGCCCTATTCTTTAAAAGCAGCGACCAGCTATTTGGCCGCTATTGGGGCAGCGCCGCAGACTACCAGTTTCTACATTTTGAAACTTGCTATTATCAGGGACAGGACTATTGTATTGAGCATGGTTTGAAATTGTTTGATTCGGGGGCACAGGGGGAGCATAAGATTCAGCGGGGGTTTGAGCCGATTGTTACTCACTCGAACCATTGGATTGGGAATGAGGCGTTTGCGGGGGCTATTGGGAATTTTTTGAAGGAAGAAAAAGAACATACACGTAAATATATAAAGCAGGCTAGTTTGTTGTTGCCTTATAAAGTATCAGTGAGTTCAATGCTAGAAAAGTGAGAATCTTAGAAACCAAAACAGTATAGAATTAAAGAGGTGTAATACCCTACGTTTAAAGCATGCTGCTCTTCCGAAATATAATAGTATATCTACCAGTCAGTTATATAGTTTGTTTTTTTTGCACAATATTATAAAGTAGACCCTCCAATTATAGTTATGAGGTCGTTGGCCTCTTTAACATGCTGTTATGAGCTTCCAAACCGGAGATAAGTTATGGCTGGTATAGCTGAGATATTTCTTAGCCCCTTACAAGGTTTGCTAAATACATTGCAAAGTGAACGGCATTACAAAGATAAAAACTTTGATGAAGCCTTGTTAGCTATTAAAGTGGCATTATTACAAACAAAAAACATATTGAGCTTGGCGGGCCTGAAAGAAACAGAGATAAGGAATATGAACTTGCTCAGCTATGGAGTGAAGCATCCGTTAAAGCTAGAAGGGCGAAAATTCTTTTTGCTAATGTACTTAGTGAAAAATCGCGTTATTGGGAAGATCAAGAGATTTGGGAAGAAGATCAAGCGATAGCAAAAGGTATTAAATTTTCTCAAATTGAGGGTCAAATAGATGAACTTCTATCCAGCTCATAAACAAGGCCATCAAATATGCTCTCTACGGTCGCCAGACGTGCAACTGCGTCGCGCGCCGTTTATGGTGGCGTTATAAGTCAATTCACAAAATTAGGAAAATATCAGCATGACAGATGATAAAAAGAAGGGATACCCAAAGATTGCTCAAGCTAATTGGTTTGGTTTGCGCGACAAGCTAAAGCAGCGTGTTCCTGGAGAAATAGGCTCTTCGTACGTAGCAAGTGCGATGGGAATGGCGGAGAACTCCGCCAGCTCGAATGTCGTTTCGCCACTAAAGGCGTTCGGAATTATTGGTGAAGATTCAAAGCCAACTGATCTTGCATATGATTGGCGAGATGATTCTAAATATCCGGAAGTCTGTGAAAAAATAATAGAGTCGATATATCCCCAAGAACTGCAAGATTTGTTTCATACTCCCGATGCACAACTTTCTGATGTGACGTCTTGGTTTATGCGAGATGCAAAAGTTGGTGAATCTGCAGCAAATAAATTTGCCTCAACTTATCTTATGCTTCTCCAGAAAAAGCCGGAGGACGCAAAGGTAGCAACTAAATCTAAGGCGACCAAATTAAAAACCAAAAAAGGACCAACTGAGAGTAAGAAAAAAAGTAACGAGAAGCAGGGGAACCTAATCGACAAGAGCGGAACAATTCGAGCAGTAAGTGAAGGCTCGGATGGATTCTCTCCTAGGCTGCATATTGATGTGCAGGTACACATATCGCCTGAGAGCTCTCCCGAACAAATTGATAAGATATTCGAATCGATGGCTAAGCACCTTAAGGGTTTTAAGAGCTAATGTTGGATGAAAATATCACACAAACCCTGTCTAAAATAAAATTATTCAATGATGAATTGAGAGCTAAAAATCCTCCTCCAGAAGATACGGGACATAGTACTGAACAGCCAATTATATATATGTCATTGGTACAAGGCACTCGCGGATACATAGAGAAATTATCTCATCAAATTAACGGCACATATGAAAATGGATGGTATGACGGCTGTGCAGTACTGATTCGACGACTTATAGAAACTCTTATTATTGAATGTTTCGAATCTAAAAATATCTCGCATAAGATTAAAAATAGTATTGGTGATTTCGTCTACTTAAGTGACTTAATAGCAGCGACTTTGTCGGAAAGTTCATGGAATATTGGACGGAATGCAAAAAAATCCCTCAAAGCATTAAAAGATATTGGCGACAAGTCTGCCCATAGCAGAAGATTTATTGCCCAGAGAAGGGATATTGATAAGGTTATGGCAGATATTAGAAACGTAGTGCAAGAACTAATTTATTTGGCTTCACTCAAGTGACTTATTACAAATCAAAGCTACCTAACCCCATTGTGTTATGACTCTATTGTTCTAGTTAGGAATCCAGCATGGCTCATTCGATAAATTAGCTGCTGCTAGAACGTTTCAAATATCCATGGACGCCGCTGAGAGAAAAGAGCATTCATGCGTTACTAAAAAATATTCGTTACCACCCATTGATTGCTGAGCACTAAATTCAATATCGATATATCCTTCCTTAATCAAAGGCTTGAATATAACCTCCCTATTTTCAATAGAGCCTTTCCCAAAAATGAAATAAATTGACACGTCCTAATAGTAGAGCTTATGTAATAAACAAGTTCTTTAGTGAAATGTCCTCAATATTATCGAAATAGAGAAAATATCAATCTATAGAGCAATTAAATATAATAACCTTCATAATAAGCCTACTAGAGAGGTTAATTATATTTTCACATATCAATATAACTAATTGTTTATTAACATTATATTAAAAATACTTATTTATATACTCCATTAAACTTATATTGTATAAGTTCATAAAATATATACTGCTCCTTACGATGTAAGTATAACATGTTGTTATATATGAATATATTGCAGCGAAAAGACCAACACATCAATATTCCTTATATTGCAAATAATTATTCAGTAAGAATATTGTATCGCCTTGCTCTATGTGCTCTAATGCTTCCTGATATGTAACCTCATAGAGAATCACCATGCCTAAAGTTGTTGATTATCCTCGTGCCTCATTAAGTAATGCAGTAGAAATTGCTAACGTTGTGTATGACTTAGGAGGGAAAAGCTCTATGCATACATGCGCAGATAAAATGGGTAAAAGCGTAAGTGGGGCATTTAAAGCTCTAATATCTGCGGCTGATAAATTTGAACTCATCAATAACCAGCGTGGCGAATTAACTTGTACGGAGCTATTTAATCAATACAAACACGCGTATTCAGAAGAAGAAGAACAGAGCTTATTGCAAAAGGCATTTTTATCATCAGGCGTTTTTGCAAATCTTTACGACCGGTTCCGTGGTCACAAAGTGCCTACGGACATACTTGATCGTATGCTTGTTCGTGAATTTAACGTGCCACCACAGTTGGCATCACGTATATCAGGATATTTTATTAAAGGGGCACGTGAGGTTGGATTGTTAGATGTCGATAATCAATTACTCGATAGTGAAAGTAAGCCGCAAGATGAATGTATTCAATCTGATGATTCCGATATATCTATACAAGGGCAAGGCCTAGATAGAATTGATGCTGAGGCAGAAATTTCACTTAGTAATTCTGACGTATATTCCATTCGTTTTGTTGGGCCTGGATTAAACACTATCATTGAAGTAACAGAAGGCTGCGATTTGTTAATTGTGGACGCAGTACTAAATAAAATAAAAATGAAATTAGGTCTTTCAGGAGATGATTTATGAGAAGAGTATAAGTCTCCTGTACCAAATCTACCGTACAGCGAGACATAAGAAAGGCCTTACCAAGAGACTGATCTTTGCGGATAAGCTTGGTAAGGCCGTGGTAGACCAACGGGTAGAAACAAACGGGCCCGGAGGCGGATGTCAGTTTCTATTAGATAGATCATTCCAACGTAATGCTAACATATTTGCTGATGTTTGTGTCTTTCACCTAATATAATATAAAGGGGTCGTAACCACTGCTGTCCCACATTTTTTTCACACCAGTAATTTCATCTGAGGCGGACTCGTGTTTTCCGTCGGCGGTGATGAATCTATCAGGTTGAATAGCACCGCCTTAGTGAAAAGATTGACTTGTAACACACGCAATATTCGCTGCACAAAATCAAAGGGGTCAGATACCGTCTTGAATATCAAGCCGTAGCTCCACTTAAATTCTCGTTAAATGGCGTTCTAGTTTTCAGAACGCCATAAATAATATGTACCAACTTCCTCATTGAAACAAATCGGGACAGACCACGTTTTTGATGCGTAATCGTCGAATTTATAGTAATGCGTTTTTCAGACCCATTAAATGACCTTTGGTATAGAATCTATCTGAATTCACCAACCTCAATCTTGGCAATAATGATTTTACAAATATAAAAACGTGGTCTGTCCCTGCTTACTCTAGAAATTAAATGGGTCAGAGAACTTTGATTTTTAACCGGTTTATCTTAAGCCGACATCGACTCTGGATACGATTAACTAGTATTCGATCTCAATTTTCTAAATCACTATAAAGATAATTCAACCTCTATGCCATCAAATAAAAAAGATCTGATACGTAAACTATTGAAAGGTATAGAAACGGGTGATCCGTCAGCTGTTTCAGTGGTAAATGAAGAAAAGTACATTCAACATAACCCACAAACTCGCGAGGGTAGTGAGGGGCTGGCTAGTTTATTCAAGCGTCTATCTAAAACATCACCTCGAGTAAATATTGTGCGCGTTTTCGAAGACGGCGATTTTGTCTTCGCCCACACAGAGTATGATTTTGCCAATCGTAATATAGGATTTGAAATATTTCGGTTTGAAAACTCCCAGGCAGTCGAACATTGGGACAATATTCAAAAAAGGCTTGGGTCTAACAGTTCTGGTCACACGATGATCGATGGGGCAACAGAAGCTACAGAGCATGAATTAACAGAAAGTAATCGCATAGTGATTCAATCATTTGTTGAAGATGTACTTATTCAAAACAATCTCGAAAAAATGAATGACTATATAGATAATGAACACTACACGGAGCATAATCCACGCTTTGGCGATGATCTCGTTGAATTATTGGCCGCGCTATCTAGTACTGATAGTTCTTCAATAAAATATGAAAAAAACCATCGTCTGTTGGCCGAAGGTAATTTTGTTCTGTCTGTTTGCGAAGGCTACACCAACCAGAAACAAACCTCTTTCTTTGATCTCTTTCGCTTACAGACCGGTAAAATTGTTGAACACTGGGACACGACAGAAATTATTCCACCTCGTAGCGAATGGAAAAACAATAACGGAAAGTTCTGACTTTTAAGTAACTAGGGCTAAATCATGAATGATGCTAATGATCAATCCAAAAGATTCTTACCTGTTTGGGTATGGATAATCACGCTCATACAAATATTTTTAGTTCTTTTCTTCTCGGCTGGAACGGCTATGAGCCCAGGTGACTTTATCCCAGGGGCAACCGAATTGGATTATGTCACACAGCTTTACATCACCAGGAATGTAACCGTAGTGCTTGGAATTGTTGTTGCTATACTTTTTAGAAGCCACAAAACACTATTTGCAGTGTTAATTATTAGAATGTTGACGGACATATCTGATGTCATTACGGTGTACGCGCTAAATGTCGAAGCAGTTAAATCAAGTGTGCCTATGGTAGTAGTTATACTTATTATTCCTTCTCTAATGGCTCTGGGGTACTTGTGGAAGAGAATTAGGCCTTAGAAATCAAAAGGCCTGTAACGGGCTCTATAATTCAAGTGCTTCGTTTGATCTCACGGTAAAAATTTTCATGTGAGCCAAGAGCCATTAATTCAAGAATCAGAGTGCCGTTATCAAAGCTATATCCTAGTAGTGTCAGCTGCTTGTTCATTTTAAATTTATATACACGTAAGAAAGCCAGATCACCCTTTTTCTGCTCTCCCAGGGCTGGCTTCGCCATTAACTTTTTAATAGCAGTATCCAATTCCTTTTTCTGATTAGGTTTAAGCTTTTTCACCACCTTCTGAAAAGTAGGTGTTTGTAAAACACTGGTAGCTTTAACCAAAGTCGTAGCTCTTCAGTTCGCCTGCTTCTCGCTCTGCTTCTGCGATGATAGCTTGCTTTACAAACTCATAAGGCAGCTCGGGGTTATCTTCCATAATCTTGCCAATTTTCGCCCAATGTTCTATTTGCTTAGGCGGAGTTCGGTTAAGCGCCTTGGCCATAATGGTAGCCTTCTCGACAAGGTATTGGTCTAATCGTATGCTGGTAGTTGCCATTTTAGCCTCCTCAATGATTTGTTGATTGTAGCAATATGCCACAAATGAGGCAAGTTGCAGCAAAAAATCAAGCAATAGAAAAGGCCGGAGAATCCTGATACACCTGCACAAAAGAATAGAAGAACATCCAGGCTAGTACCAAAGTTTAGAGCTAATAACAGGAGCAACGAATGCCAACAGCGAACATTAACGGACAGAGCATTGCTTATGAGGATACTGGTGGAGACGGGCCGGCATTGATATTCAGTCATGGTTTTCTTATGGATAGAACCATGTTCGATGCTCAACTCGAGAGCTTTCGTGAGAATTTCCGCTGTATAACCTGGGATGAGAGAGGCTTTGGCGATACGCCTGCAGATGCTCCGTTTAGTTATTGGGATTCTGCGGATGATGTTGTTGCTCTAATGGATTATCTGGAGATAGAGCAGGCAGTATTATTAGGAATGTCCCAAGGTGGCTTTCTTTCACTACGCGCAGCACTGAAGAATCCCGATCGGGTGAGGGCGCTGGTATTGATCGACTCAGGTGTTCATATTGATCCTCCCGAGGTGCTGGAGGCCTATAAGCAGATGACGAATCATTGGATGAGTGAGGAGCCTTTAGGCGAAGTAGGAGTCAATGTTGCAGGTATCATAATAGGCGAGCCTGAATTGTCGAATAAGTGGATCGGTATTTGGGAATCCCGCGACAGGTATAGCCTCAAATATCCCGCCGAGGCATTACTCAGCAGAGACGACATTACTGACCGTGTCTCTGAAATAAGCTGCCCTATTTTAGTGGTACATGGTGAAGAGGATAATGCGATTCCAATTGAGACAGCCGAGGCTATGAGCGCCCGATTGCAAGATTGTAGAGGGCTGATAAGAGTGCCCGGTGCTGCACATGCGGCAAACATGACACATCCAGAAATCGTAAACCCCGCTATTGCATTGTTTCTGGAGGGGTTAGATTGAAAATTCGATTTATGGAACAAAAGGATCTACGAGAGGCCGCCGAAATCCATAAAGAAACATTTTCAAGGCAACGACATTCATACCAATGGCTTGAGTCTTCTCTAAAAGCATTTCCTCGTTTCTTCTGTTTCGTTATAGATAATGAAGATTCAATTTTAGGCTACATTATTTGGGCGCAAAAAAGTGGTTTCCGACCGGCAACAGTTCTTGATTTAGATCAGATTGCTGTACATCCTAAATGCCAATCTAAAGGTATTGGTAAAGCTCTGATTGTGGAATCTCTGCCCTTGGTTAAAGATCAGCTTGCTAATCAAAATTCAGATATAAAGCATATTACTGTCAATACAAGAGCGGATAATTTTTCACAAAATCTTTACAAGAAGACGTTAAAAGCAGAAGTAGAAGCTGTCATAAAGAACTTATACTCTGCCGATGAAGTATTTATGATTGCTAGAAATGTCAGCATTTAGAAATATAAGAAAATCAAATGGGTCAGAGAACACTAACCTCCATTAGTTTTCAAAGGAAAAGCTATGAGCCTGGAAATATGGATAGCCTTCACAATAGCCTCAATAGTCTTGCTTATTATTCCAGGGCCAACAATTCTTACTGTTATCAGCTATTCAGTATCACGCGGCCATAAAGCTAGAATTCCGTTAATAATCGCGGTGGCTCTCGGTGATTCATCTGCATTAGCTTTATCCTTGTTTGGCCTAGGCGCTGTATTAGCCGAGTCAGCTTTTTGGTTCCAAATGATTAAATGGGCAGGAGGAATGTATTTACTATTTCTCGGTATTAAATTGTTCATGTCAGGGATAAATTCACCCTTGGCTCAAAACAACAAAGAACTGGCGACAAGTCGCAAGCTTTTCATAAATACATATATTGTCACCGCATTAAATCCGAAAGGGATTATTTTCTTTGTTGCGTTCTTACCTCAATTTATTAATGTGAATGCTAATCTTAATGCTCAACTATGGGTTCTCGCTATTACCTTTGTAGTTTTAGCGACACTGAATGCAACTTTATATGCTTTGTTTGCAGGGAAAGCACGCCAAATTCTATCTTCACCTAAAACTCAACGAAGGTTTAATATTTGCGGTGGCTCTATGCTTTCAGTGGCTGGTCTCTGGGCGCTGTCGACTAAGCAATCATGAGTCTCGAAAGGTCGTACCAAATAACATAACTAACATACCTTTAGCTAGTATCGAATAGGGAATTTTTGAAATTATCGTCATATATAATGAAAATATGAACCTTCCGCCGCTAGTAAATGTTGATGACAGAATCATACTGTTCGATGGTGTGTGCAAACTCTGTAATTCATGGAGTAAGTTCATTATCAAGCATGACACAAAGCGGCTATTCAAACTTTCATCGGTTCAATCTAAAGAAGGCCAGGCTATATTGAACCACTTTGGTTTGCCAACAGATCATTTTGAAACAATGCTGTATGTAGAAGGTGATAGATGTTTTGAAAAAAGCGAAGCGGCTTTTGAGATAATTTCCAAATTGGGTTTTCCATGGAGCATAGTATCCATATTTAGAATTGTGCCTAGGGGTTTAAGCAACTGGCTTTATGATCGTGTAGCGCTAAACAGATACAGGCTGTTTGGAAAATATGAACAATGTGTTTTGCCTAACCCTGATCACGACAGCAGATTCCTAAAAGACGTAGACTAAACAATTATTACGACTTCAATATATGAACATTCAACACCACAGCGGCGAAATCGATTCTGATTTAATGACGCTGCTACTTACAGCAGACCCAGACAAAAATGCAATACTGAGTTACATAAAGTCAGCAGAAATTATTATCGCTTTAGATTCAGAAAAAATAATTGCTGTAGCGGCCATAACAAAAACAGATAATGAGTTTGAACTTAAAAATATCGCTGTGGCTTCTGACTACCAAGGACGTGGAATAGCAAAATCACTAATCGCCGCTTCCAAGGATTACGCTAAAGAATCTGGTGCTACTTCACTAATTGTTGGCACTGGAAATTCTAGCCTTTCTCAATTGGCGTTATATCAAAAATGTGGGTTCAGAATATCTCATGTAATTCCTGATTTTTTCCTCGAGTACGATGAGCCCATTTTTGAAAATGGTATTCGCTGTCTGGACCTGGTTATGCTGAGAGCTGAGTTATAACAATAACTAGAATATACCTGTTACCGCTCTAGGCGTGTTTCATTGATACAAGTCGTACTAAGCCATATATAACCGGTAAATAGGCTTTACAAGCCCAAGGCTAGGGAATACTGTTTCCCTTATTACTGCACATATTTCGGTGAATTGAGTGTGCGTGCAAAAACCAGGAGATCAACCATGTCATCTATAAGCCAGAAACTCATAACCTCAGCTCTGTTGGGCCTATCGCTATCCGTGGTATCGGTCGTTGGTGTGGCTCAGAATGCTGCAAGGCCAGAACTAACAGGAATATGGACCAATGCGTCGTTAACCAGCTTAACCCGGCGTAGTGGCATTGAAGAGCTTGTGGTATCTCCCGAAGTGGCGGCGCAAATTGCTGCAAACACAGCAATAGCAGGCATCGCTCCTGGCGACTTTGATGAAAATGCCCCTATTGATGAAGAAACCGGCGCACCACCGGAAGGCAGCTACGACTTCGGTCTTCGCGGTTATAACTCGTTTTGGACAGATCCGGGCTCTACTTTGGCACTGGTGAAAGGTGAATTCCGTACTTCTTATATTGTTGACCCGCAAAATGGGCGAATTCCACGTCTGGAAACACCCAAAGTAAGCTTTCAAGACCGTGGTTTTGGCAGACGATACCTAACCGGCGTTGGCGACAACTCTGGCCCCGAGGCATTGCCTTTGGCAGAGCGCTGTTTGCTGGGTTTTGGCAATACCGCGGGCCCGGGCATGATGGGTACTCTTTATAACAGCACCTATCAGTTCATACAGACAGACGACTATGTGCTGATCGATATAGAAATGGTGCACGATGCTCGCATAATCCCTACTTTCGCCTCGGCTGAAGAAGCTCGCGCAAATCATCGGCCCAATGTGCTAAAGCCCTGGCTTGGTGATTCAACAGGCTGGTATGAAGACGGCACGCTTATAGTAGAAACAATTAATATAAAGCCGGCGCAAATGGAGCAAAGCTCTATACCAATTACTAGCATCGGTAAAATTACCGAACGTTTTAGCCGTTATTCCGACACTGAAATTTTCTATTCGTTCACCGTAGAAGATTCCAACCTGTACATTCAACCCTGGACAGCCGAACTAAGCTTTCATGCCACCGACGGCCCAGTGTATGAATACGCCTGTCACGAGGGCAATCACGCCATCTCGAATATACTGAACGCTGGCCGAGTTGCCGAGAACTAGGCTAAGCCAAGTTAATTCATCCAGTAGCTCCGGGAATCCCATTCAGACTTTCATCCGCCGAAGTGATAGCTGATCCCATGGGAGCCGCTATCAGGTCCATGGCAGATTAGCTAACAGCGACTGGCTGCCAGGTTTTGTGACGGGCTTGAACGTCTTCCACAGAATGCTTACACACTCCGGACGTAGCAATCAGCTTAATCTCACAGACATCGCAGCGCACACATTCCTTGAAATCGATATCC
>NVVJ01000079.1 GCA_002402175.1 SAR86 cluster bacterium | reverse complement strand
AGGATAGAACGGACATGGAATGTCCTTCTCAAGATAGGTGCGTGGAGGGCAAAATGGCACATTTTGTACTACACGCACACATCTTGCAGTCGCCCTTAGCCTGCACCAATAGCGGAACTATGCTGCAACTGCTCATTTTACGATGGAAAGGATCGTTACAATGAGGCGGGCGACGGTGGCACTGAGCATGCCACAATTGCAGAGTCCAATCATTAGGCATAAAAGCCTAACACTTGTCCGAGTTTTCAGTTTTCACAAGATTAAGGCTTTGCTGTAAGCAAAGGGTTTTCGACAAAGATTAACCGATTATTAAGAAAATCAGCGTAGGCTGTAAAGTAAGGCGTGGTTTATATCTGAGAGAATAAACCGCATTAGCGTGTCATTACACGTATGCCTTTCTTCAAAAATTAGGTTCATAAAAACCCGCAGTAATGCGCTCAACTATTTTTGTCGAAAGGATTGCACTGATGGAAACGCCTATATCCCCAAAAAGTATTAAGAATGAATTTGAAGCACAGGTTACTGCTGCTCTCATGATACAGAGCAATGCACTCATCCCTATTAAGTTAGCAGTAAAGCTCTGCGGTATTTCTCGCCAAGAGATTAACCGCCGAATTGCGCGCCGGACATTTCCCAAACCCCATAAACTGTCAAACAAGAGGAAAGCCATCCGTAAGGCGTTCTATTTACTCGACCTGCATGAATGGATCAAAAACCCTCACATGTACCTACAGAGCGAGTAAAGCGCCATGGTGCAAACAATATGTAACTCTTGTGGTCATAGTTACCATTGGGAATGGGTCGAAGCTTTTTCAAAGTTCGGGTTTAGTGACGGTGATGGACACGTTAAGACGTATCTTGTCTCGTTCGTATTACAGAAAGCTGGCTATGCCGTGAGAATCGGAAAATGGTTAGCACACAACGAGATAATATTTTCGATTAGCAAAGATGGCATCGATTACCTGCCGAACATAGGTTCTGGCTTTACCAGTGGCTACGACCATCCTTACAAAGTTTTACCAAGGAAAATAATCGAATTACTCGATGAAGCATTTCCACCGACTTCGGTTTATTCATTTCCGTGAGAGAAAGGAGAAAGTAATGCCTACGCGAAAATGGACTGCACATAAAGCTCTGGAAAAAGCGGTAAATAATCACGAGGATAATTTGAATTCGCTAACAATCTATCGTTACTCCGAGCATGAATCCATCCCCATAGAAGCTTGGGAGAAAGCACTAATACAAGCCGCTAAACTTGTTGAACGTTTAGGGGAACGTTATTTACCACTATTTGATCGGGTCGAACGCGAGCTAGAAAAAGCGAAAAAGAAATTACATTCCCTTGAAAAAGTCCGTGGCATTGCTAATGGAGACTTTTCCCAGCTTAGATTTCCATTAAGGCAACAAGGCTATTTTATCGAGCCATGATTTTTTTTGTTCTAACGATGGGCCATGTCCGTATTTAGGCCGGACATATTTATGTCCCATCAACGCAGCCTGAACTTTATCAGGTGGCTCAACAGCCGTAAGACGATCTTCGAAGGAATGACGCAAAGAGTACAGGCTGTGACGATCACTTGGTATCAAACCATTTTCTCGTAAATATTTATTAATTGTCGCGGATATCAAATCTGATTTTCCGCGATAGCGAACAAATCCTCCATTTAACTCTTTAAATGCCACGAGTGCAGCACCGACCAAAGGGATATCACGTTCACTTTGAGGTGTTTTAAGGCTACGCAGAGAATTCTTACGTATTTTAATATGGGGTATTTCATCGAAAAGTAAAACGTCCCTATCCTCAAGCCCTACAAGCTCTGCAACACGAGCACCAGTGTCAGCCATTGCATATATAAAAAGCTGGCACTCATCGTTCATTTTAATTAGCTCACGATTCATAAGAGTATTTTTGATATAGGATGTTTCAAAAGGATGCCTAGAGCGTTGATTGGTATCTTTGAGGTTGATTTTCCTAAACAGAATATCAACATTTATATCCAGTCCACAATTATCAGCCGCAGCACGCAAGGCTTGCCGGATAAACCCAAAGTCTTTATTTGCCGTATTTGGTGAAAGCTTGTCTTCTGACTGGATGCGAGATACCCACCAGCTCCTATAACGAAGAATATCTTCGCGGCTTATGTTTTCGAGTGATACATCTCCAATAACAGACATGAAATTCTTAATGGCGCGTTTGCGCGGGTTTTTCCATTTCCTTATCTGGTCAGAAGATCGGTCTACTAAATTGCCAGCCTCATGCTCAAAATAGATTTCTTGTGCGTCCCTTAGGGTAATGAATGTCTCTTTATTCGTCCCTAAAACAGAATGGGCATCTCTTTCATCCGATGCGCTGTCAGCCACGCTAATACGATTAATTAACTCAGAGGGAGTTGCGAGACTAGTAATGTCTTCAATTGAGCGATACCGGAAACCGCTTAAGCGTGCTCGCCTAACCATATCGCTAAACTTATTCAAACTTTGGTTATCACCATTTAAGGCCATATCATCCCAATATGATTCTAGTAATTGGTTGAAATTTGAGGCTCGTTGCTCTGCAATAGAGCGACTATCTGTTTTTAAAGGGATTTGAATTGAATCTTTAGAATGAAATATTTGATAGTCTTTAGGTATTCGACGCTTGAAGTGATACCACTTTCCTCTTTTGAAAATATACGTTTTCACCTCCCATGTGTGACAAAATGATGTACATTCTGTGTAACAAAAAGTGGTGTATATGTCCAAGGAAAACAAAAAACCCTACGATTTATCACAGGGTTTTGTTTTATTTCAGTATGTTAATGAATATAGTATTCATTTCAATAAGATCTCAAATGGCGCGAGTGACGCGCACAGAACCCATTTTATTTACTGCTTAACATACTGATATAAACTGATTATTTTATTTGTGTTTTTTACTTGTGGTACAAATTGTGTGACATTTTGTATGACAATTTTATTAAAACGTACTAAGTATTATCCCTTAGTTTTTTGCTTTCTTCTTCGGGCATAGTTGATGAGTTTTTTTAGTTCCTCGCTATAGTCTTCTTGCATGGGCAGAATATGTCCACTTCTTTTTGGCGATAGAGATTGCGTTTCTCTGTTATTAACTGGATGCTTAAGTAAATACCATCGTAAATCCTGATAGATAATATCATTCGATATGCCAGAAATGCGGCTTCTTGAAAAAATGTAGTCCCATATGTAATCTGGTATTTCAAATTCTTGTCTTAGAATTGCGCCCCAATAATCCAGAATAGCAATGTCATTTTTTTGTACCAACTCTGGAACAGTATCTAGTTCTAAAATACTTATACTCTGCACTGGTTGTTCTGGCACAAGATCAAGATCGCTTAGCGCAGACATTGCTGCAATCTCGTTGATCAAGATACGATGATATACAGCTAATCTACACCCAGCATAAAATTTGATAACCGAAAGCTCAGAAGATGTGTAAGGGTATCCAGCATAGGCTCTTATCAATACTTCCCACAAAAACCAATTGGATTCTCGGCCTTTTCCATGCTCCCTCTTCGCCGCTAGTATTTTTGCATCCTTAGAATTACGCGGTGGGCCTATTGATAATAAAATCCCTGCACCATTGAATAAATTGCCATAGCCGAAAGCTGCATAGAACATTTTCTTCCTGAACTGGAAAAAGCACTTCTTTACTGTCGTTGTACTCACTCTGGTTTGAGTAGCCGTTTCCACAACTGATAGACAATCTGCAAAGCACCTCAAAAGTTGCTCGGTTTTATATTGAGAGATTTTAGAACCGTACCAAAGTTTGTTTTTGTATTTTTCTTTATTCACAGGTTCTACAAAATTCCTATATATTCATGGAGTTAGAAGCCTGTAATTTGAATTACACGCCTCTATTCTTCACCAGTCACTTTGATTCCACCACACAAATCGCTTAGATTTCATTCTGAGCTTTACCGGTAAAGCCTCTTAAATCACTTAATTTGATTGCCCTGTTTATCAGGGCGAGGAGGCTTGAAATGTCCAATATTTCTATCAATATAACACTCAACATGGTGAATGACCGCGTTCATGAGCCACCAGCCCCGCCGCAGCCACCATCTGACGATCAGACGCAATGCGAGTTGTGGGTCACATGCACGACCCCTCAATGCTTTACGTCTGGCTGTACCAATGCGCTAACCCAGCAAAGTAAGGGGGTGAAGTCATGAAATTCGAAAAAAGTCCATTCGAAGGTATAAGTGTACCAAGCACTCTCAACGTTATTAAGGCAGCATTTTTTGGGTTGCTTGAAATAACACTCGCATCAACATTTTTCTTGATCTACTCGGAAACAGTTGATTTTGGCGGAGCATATTTAACCACACTGCCATTTGGAGTCATATTCGAGTCAGCCGCACCGGACGCGGACGTATCAAGTCTTATCTGCATTTTATTGAGCCTATTTTCAATATTAGTGCCGCTATTCATTTGGTCGGAAGCATTTGAAAAAGTATTTGATGATCCTAGGGAATATTTTTCTCATCCAAGCAATCAGGTCATAGCAAGCATTGCATTGCTTTTGCTTCTTTCAGTCATCTTGATTGAGTGCGTGTCCCTGTTTTCGTTATTAGGACAAGCAATCGCACCAACGACAGTATTTGTCTCTCAAGAAAGTACGGGCGGCGTTGTGGGCTGGCTTGCTAAAAATCAGGGCTATGCCGTCGGTATTAGCTTAGGTCTAGCCCTTATAAACCTGACTTTAAGTTTTTTTTCAGTCCGTGCATTTCGCAATCTAAATACCCAATAAGGAGAAATACTATGAAGATTTTAACTCTTATCTTTATTACGTTATTCGCAACAGCCTGCGGTGAACAAACCGCGCCTATTCAAAAACCTCAACTGCAATCTGTTTTTATTCTGTTTGAAAATGGCGGCACAATTGCCGAAGCCGATCAGGATGATGCGCGCAATACCATGCTGAATTTATTACAGCAACTTTCGGAGATGGATCGCCGAAAGGCAACTCGTAATGCGCAAATCAATATTGTTTTGGGCGCATTACCAAACCGCATTGCATGGTCTGGGACGCCAAGGCAGTTATTGGAGCAAGTCGAGGATATCAAAGCGTTACTGACCTTTAAGCAGTCATTTAATGACCTCGTGATGGCGTTCGATCAAATCCAGACCACTATTAATCTGACGCAGCCCGATGATATTCGGCTGTACTGGATCGGCTCTACGGTACATGTGCCATTTCAAGATACAGGCACAGCAATTACCGTAGAAGTACCGCAACCTGTTCCAGATAATCTAGCTCTATCCTCTTTCGCAGATGTCCTAAGTGTTTTGAAGGTCTACCGCGTTCACGAAGATCAGGATCAAATTCTACTGGCCTACTTTGCAGCGCAAGGTGTTTTAACACGAGCGCGTGAAGGGTCTCTTGATTTTTCTTTGTTCGGTTCTGCACAAACAAAATCCAGTCTTTCGGATTTACTTTAAGGGAGAAAATATTATGAATATTTATAAATTAATCGCAGCCATGATCTTTGTGGTTGCGCCCTTCGGGGCGAGCGTAGAAGCTCAAGAAACCGCAATTAAAATTATTAATCGCACTGCGCAAAGCCAGCCAATTATTATTATTATAAAAAGTCAGTTTAATTTTGAGCAAGATATTTCTCTCAAACTTAATACTGACCCGAATTTTGATATCTCCGAAATTTTAATCGAAACGATTTCAAAATTCGCAATGACCGATGCGAAGGGAATTATTATCAGCTCCGGTTTTGATGTTGATTTGGCAAATAATCTGGTGGTCGCCTTTAGTGGTGGCACATCAGAAATCATTCGCACCACCCCATTACCGGATGGTTTTCAAGTCATTGGCAGTTTCAAGGATGCTAACGGTAATTTTGTATCACCGCCAACGGGAAGTCTTGCTGTCTATGACACCAGTGGCGAAAAGCTCTGCTTTGAATATGCAACAGTGACACAAACGCCGCCAAAAATGGCTTTTACATTGCTGTTGGATAAGAGTTATTCAATGGTTGATGAATTTGCCCTCGTCAAACAAACCGCTACTGAGTTCTTGGGCATCTTGCCTTCGGCGGCGTTTTGCGCGGTGGCAAGTTTTGATGCAACATGGACATACACGCGCCCAGATTTTCAGTCCTGCGCAGCGAGCGGCTTTGATATTGAGGCAATAGAAATCGGCACGACCACCGATATCTATTCGCCTCTAAAAGATGCCTATCTAAAATTATCGCAACCACGTTTTCAGGGATATCAAAAAGCCGTCATTATTATCACTGACGGATACATGGAAAGTGACCCTTTAAGAAAGCAGGAATTGCTTTCATTAAAGGGCGACATACTGACCTTCGTTTATTTTATCGGCGGGCAAAGTCGCACTCATCTGGAAGGGCTAACCAATCGCTTCCTTGAACAACGAGGAAATGTGAGTTCTTCCCTTTTGCAATATTTCGGCGCAATCGGGCAAGCCTATGGCACACAAAAAGTCTTGAATGTTCGTAGCTGTCAGGGAGGCACATATGCAAGCCCCTAACTTGCCGCCGCGCATCTATAGCCGCGATGCCCATTTACATGGCTCGGCGCGTTGGGCAGATCGTGCGCATTTAGCAAAACGCCATTACGGTGAAAATGGTAATATGTTTTTGGCGTATGGCCTGCCTGAACATATCAAAGCCCGTAGCTTTGATATCACCACCAATACTCAAAAACATCTACTCACCATTGCGCCAACACGAGGCGGTAAATTACTTGCTGCATCCATGCCACGTTGCTTGGAGCATCTTGGTTCACTGGTTGCACTAGATGTAAAAGACGGCGAATTAGCACTGATTGCCGCACGTTATCGCCGTGATGTTCTTGGCCATAAAGTCGTTCTTATTGATCCGTGGGACTTGGTTAGCTCAAGGCTTGGCGTGACACAAGCGCGTTTTAACGTGCTTGACTGGCTTGATCCTAAAGGCGATGCCGTTGTGGAAGATGCAATGTTGGTTGCAGATAGCCTCATAACAGACAAAGGTGGCAAAGACCCGTTCTGGAGCGATGAAGCACGCGCACTTGTGATGGGGCTGGTGATGTATGTTGCCGCCACCCCTCTCACCTTGATGCCCACGGAAAAGAAATCTCGTGATTTGGTGCAAGTCAGGCGTTTGCTGAATTTATCATCCATTGCTTTTAAGAAAATGGTGAGTGGTGAATTTGAAGAAGATGAAGCAGGCAATATATCTCTGGTTTATGCAGGTATGGCGCAAAGCCGAAACGAAGCAGTTCGCGCAGCCGCAGCACGGATTATGGGCAAGGCCGAAAAAGAACTTTCCAGCGTTTTATCAACCGCGCAGCAAAATACCCAYTTCCTTGAAAGCCCRAAAATCCAGCGCAGCCTTTCGGCTTCTGATTTTTCTTTCGATGAATTGGAAGATGGAAACACYGATATCTTTATTATTCTGCCAGCCGGACGGCTTTCTAATTTTAACCGTTTTCTGCGTATGCTTYTAAGTATYGCAATCACTGCTGTTACGCGCTTTAAAACGAAACCAAACCCACCTGTYTATTTTCTGCTTGAGGAAGCCGCAGCCCTTGGACGYATGGAAGTGATCGAAACAGCTTACGGCCTTATGGCTGGGTATGGAATGCAGCTTCATATGATTGTGCAGGATTTAAACCAGCTTGCCTCAATCTACCCTGATCGCTGGCAAACATTTATTGCMAATAGCGGTGTCATTCAAATATTTGGAACCCGTGACCTTATGACAGCGGATTATGTTTCTCGTCTTTGCGGCATGACCACCATTGAAAGTTTAAGCCATGCAAGCGCAGAAATTCGCGCAGGGCTATTCACTGATCCAAATTATTTAAGCCGTGAAGATGGGCTGACCTCTCGCAGTCTTATCACGCCCGATGAAATCATGACCATGCACCCTGCAACGCAAATCCTGATTTTGCCGCATGCTTATCCTGTTGCCTGCTTTAAGTCGGTGTATTTTCTGGATAGCCGGTATCGGGATAAAAAGGGTAAGCCGATTTTTGACATCCATCCCGATTATGCGCATTTACCTTTGCCGCGCTCAGTTAATTTCAAGCGAACAGGTTTTGATATTGGTAGTGCGCTTGATAAAGTTTTTGACGGGGGTTAAGTGATGTTACGGACTCCCCTTATCATTTGTCTGTTTTTAGCCAGCATATACGGCTGCTCAGTTGTGCTGTTGCAAGATTACCCGCTCTACTATGAGGGTGATTGGAGGCATTACGCCTTTATGTTTGCTCCATGGATATTTTTACTCTTCACGATTAAAAGCTGGTATCGCTGTTTTATCTGGCGGCGCATGTTAGATGCACGGCAAATCGCTCATGCCCTTAGTCGTGGCGGCTATAGCGTGACAAATATGAAAGCAAGGCCGAGCATATTAGAGCGTCTTTGTCTTGGTTTTATGCTGCTTTCCATCGCAGCAATTTTAAAAACGCTGTTTATTCAAAATATTACATGGTGGATTGGTGCAATATTTATCTCATGCTTATTGTGTCGCATAGTGACCATAGCGGTGCGTAGATCATGAACCGCACAATAAGAACAAGATGTAACCCCTATAAAATCGCAGAAAACTGCGGCTTTCAAGGTGTGTCTTTACCAATTATTAAGGAATTAAGGCGTATCCTTAAGCATGAGAGAGCGCATAGGAATAGAGTAATATTCCGCGCTTTGTTTTGTAGCGCAAGGAATTCGCATGAGCGTTTTATTTTGCCTAATTTAGACGTTCTCTCAGAATGCGGTTCAATAGCGCAACATATTAAGCGGGGGCAAGATATAGCCTTCGCTCTTTTTTTGGGGAATATCTCGTGAATATATTTCCTCATAATACCCATAAAAATTTAGGCGAAAATAACGGCCAATTAGGTTTGATGACTCCCCTGAAAGCGAGTCATAATGGGGGCTGTGACGATGAGCGCATAATCGCTCTCGTGAAATTCTTGGCAAGACGCGCCGCGATTGAAGATTATCAATTTTACATGGACGCTATTGCCACCCCCGACAAAATTACAGGTGGTGAATGATATGACAGTACGCGCAGCCATTTATGCACGTTATAGCTCTGACCTTCAAAGCGATGCCAGCATTGAAGATCAAGTTCGTCTTTGCAATGAAAAAGCGGAGTCCGAGGGCTGGAAAATCGGTAATTGCTACACCGATGCAGGAATATCGGGTGCATCACTATTGCGAAGCGGTATCCAAGGGTTATTGACTGCTGCCATGAATGGCGAGTTTGAAATTCTGCTTTGTGAGGCACTGGATAGGTTATCCCGCGATCAGGAAGATATCGCTGGCCTGTATAAGCGTATGGAGTTTGCTGGCGTAAAAATTATTACCCTATCCGAAGGTGAAATCTCCACCCTTCATATCGGCCTCAAAGGAACCATGAACGCAATGTTCCTCAAAGACCTTGCCGACAAAACACGGCGAGGCCTTCGCGGACGTGTTGAAAAGGGCAAATCCGGCGGCGGATTGGCGTATGGCTATAAAGTCGTTAAGCAGTTTGATGCTAATGGTGAAGCCATTAGAGGTGATCGTGAAATCAGCGAAGAACAAGCCGAGATAGTCAAACGTATATTTCGTGAATATTCACATGAGAACAAATCCCCCAAAGCTATTGCCGCGCAATTGAATAAAGAGGCCATTCCCTGCCCTAGCGGAAGCACTTGGGGGGCTTCGACCATAAATGGCAACCGCAGGCGCGGAACAGGAATTTTAAATAACGAACTATATCGCGGAAAGCTAATCTGGAATCGCAACCGTATGGTTAAAGACCCGTCTACAGGTAGACGAGTATCCCGTCAAAACGATGAAAGCGTGTGGATACGCAAAGAGATGCCTGAACTTCGCATTCTGCCCAAAGAGCTATGGAACGCCGCCAAAGCAAGGCAAGCGGTGCTTGATAAGGCAAAGCCAGCTCTATGGAGAACCAACCGCCCTCAATACCTGCTCTCTGGGCTTACCAAGTGCGGTGTATGCGGTGGTGGCTACTCCAAGATCAACAGCTCCCATTACGGATGTTCTGCCTCCAAGAACAAGGGAGAGGCCGTATGCGCCAATCGCAAGACGATCAAACGGGAAATATTAGAAGGCTATGTTCTGGATGCCCTTAAGACGCGGCTCATGCAAACCGATCTGGTAGAAGTATTCTGCAAAGAATACACCAACCACTTAAATATGCTCAATAACCAGAAAAGTGCCACCAAGAAGCGTCACCGTAGCGAACTGACTACGTTAGAGAAGGAGCGCGTTAATCTTATTCAGGCGATCAAAGACGGTGTACCTGCCGCAATGATTAAGGATGATCTTGAACGTGTCACCACGCGCAAAGAAGAGGTCTCAGCCCTATTAGCGGCTGAACCTGCCAATAAGCCCCTGCTTCACCCTGCAATGGCATCAAGATTTCATCAATCTGTGAAAGATTTAGCGAGTGTATTGAATCAGGATGGTGCGCGTAGCGAGGCATCCGAGCATTTGAGAGGGCTGGTCGATAAAATCGTACTCACGCCCAAAGCAGATGAAGATGGCCTAACGATTGATTTGTACGGTGATCTTTCTGGAATTTTGAATATGTCTATAGGAGACAAAAATATGAATCTAATTGAACGGCTTGCGCTATCACCAGTGAATGATAATAGTCCTCAAGCCTTCCAACAAGATAGTAATGGTAGCGGGGGCACGCTGCTCACGCTATCTAGCTTATTAATTAACGCATTCGATATCGCCTCAAAGCCACCAATATCCACTACTGCAAGCGCGTTACTATCAAAAAGCCCAATAACTGAGGGAGTTCACGCTTCAATGGGCGCGGATTATACCTACATTCAACCATCCTTAACAAGCGAAGGATGGAAAAATGGGTAAAAATAACAACAGGTCAGACCAGTATCCACCACCGTTTTCCATGAGGTTTACCAAAGAGGAACGCAAAAGCCTTGAGCTTGCTGCTGGTCGCCCATTGGCAGCTTATATAAGGTGGCTGATCTTCAAAGAAGATATGCCCGAAATGCCCAAAAAGCGCACACGGGGCGAAAGTGCCAACCAAGATCACAAGCAACTCGCCAAGCTCTTAGGCGCACTCGGAAAATCGCGCATAGCCAATAACATCAACCAACTGGCTCGCGCCGCAAATTCTGGCTCTCTGCCTGTTAGCGCCGAAATCATCAATGCTCTCAATGAATCCGTGGATGCTATTCGCTGGATGCGCAACGCTCTCATCAAAGGCATGGGTATTAAGCCGCAAGGTGATGATAAGGAGCATAACGATGATCCTTAAAGGCAATCAGCGTGGCGGTGGCAGGCAAATGGCTCTTCATCTCCTTAATGCCGATCAAAACGAGCATGTGAATGTGCATGAGGTGAGCGGCTTTATGACCGAAAATGTTTTAGGCGCACTCAATGAAGCCTATGCATTATCCAAAGGCACGAAATGCGAACAGTTCATGTATTCCCTTTCTCTTAGTCCACCTGAAAATGAGAAGGTCTCCATCCAGACATTTGAAGAAACTCTGGATCGTATAGAAAAGAAACTCAAACTTGAGGGGCAACCGCGTGTGGTGGTCTTCCATGAAAAAGAAGGCCGCCGCCATGCGCATTGTGTTTGGAGCCGCATTGATAGCATTGAGATGAAGGCTATCAATATGAGCCATGATCGCAGAAAGCTGAATGATATTTCTAAATCCCTTTATCTTGAGCATGGCTGGGAGCTGCCGAATGGGTTTAAAGACAAAAGCAAAAAAAACCCTCTCAACTACACCCGCGCCGAATGGCAACAAGCTGCGCGCATCGGGCGCAAGGCCAGTGATATTAAACGCGAA
>NVVJ01000078.1 GCA_002402175.1 SAR86 cluster bacterium | reverse complement strand
ACACTGTCATTGAGAACCAGTGGGTTATCGGTGGCTTCAGGGCTGCACTGGCTGTGATCGAGCCGCCATGTATCCACGGCTACACAGGCGATACCGTTGCCGTCGATGTCCATACCCCGTGTGAGAAGCCCTCGATGGTGCACGGGGGAACCCCGCATCGAACCATCCGGCATACAGGCCGGAGTTAATTCATTTGTCTAGAGTAGGATCTATAGTCGCAGCCGGTTCCATGTACTCATTACGGTGGCCGGAGTTCGAAGCATTGACCGGGTGTCGAGTAAGGCCAGCTAGAAGAGACCGTTAAAGCCCAAAAATTACTGGATATTTGTTCTGACCCTATTTCTTAAGAAATAATCCCTCCATCACCTTTAACTTGTAATAAGGAAGTCATAGGTCGTATTGGGCGCAGCCTAAATTAGGGATTTGCGCCAACGCAATAATGACATCCAATACTAAGAGATATTCATCAGCTGGGGTTAGATGAAGATGGGAGTTTTCCTGCCAATGAAACAACATCCTTACTAAATTCGGTATCTTGTGACGATTTTGCAAGCATGGCTAGGGCAACGATTGTACCGTTTAAATTATCTCTAATATTCTGAGAAATATCGTTCGGGTTGGCACGCTGAATAAGTGTAAGCACATCACCAATTTCTACAACGAGGTCGTTCAAGTCTTCTTTGTTAACATTTTTGGAAGAGTCAACTTTTCCGACCCAGCGACTAAAGTATAAAGAATGTTCCGCCAAATCCGGAATATTGGTTCTGTTATCTAGCAGTGATTTTGAAAATTTTTCAGCAGAACTACTCAGTTGCCTTAGAACTGGGCTTGAAGTATCTTGCGGAAAATTTGAAGCAGATGGTTTTCTAAAAAACCACTGAAGGGCAGACTCATCGGACTGGTAATTTGGCATCCGACACCTCCTATTTACGTTGCTCGGACAGCTTTTCAATTAGCTCATCTAGAGCTAATTCTAGCCCATTTTTCGGCTTTTCGCCAACAATATTCTTTGATCCTGGTCGCATTTTAGGGCTTATTTCCTTCGAGACTAAGGCTGTGGCCGATTGGACGACGGCAAGACTGAATATTTTGTGAAGGTGGCTAAGCATCAAAGCTGAGCGCTCAGCCTCTTGAATATCGATGTCCTCATTTCGGTATATTGCTTCTAGCGTTTCAGTTATTTTTTCCCGATCTCCTTGATCTTTTTCAGCTTGATCAAAGCAATATGGCAACACTACGAACATGATTCCCCGAGGTGATACTTTTTCTATTTTCATGATTTCGGTTCCTGCTACAACCATTCGATCTTGGTCAATTCTCCGTTCAACGCTCTGAATCAGTGCAAGAAATATTAACCCTGGGCCAACTTCAATACTTTCTCCATTACTAATTGTTGTTCTTAACGCCACATATGTGGCAACAGAAAAAAGGACCGATTGAACTACTCCGAGTGAAATATTTTCGGAAGTAGTTAGAATAATTTGAGTATATTCAAGTGTTTCAGATCCGAAGAAAGTAATTGATCCTGCTCCAGATGACAAAATGTAGAACAAGGTTTGAGGAGTGCCGTTTAGGATGGACCGAATACTGTTTCCGCTCTTGAATCTTCCAAGTAGGTCGGCGCACGCTAGCCCAGTACAAGTTATTAGAACTAATAGGTAGCATATTATTGTTGGCCAATCTATCCACTCCCAAGTCATGACCTTTCTCTCTTTTTTCTTGCTTTGTTAAAGGCCTCAATTTCCCAATCATGAAACTGTTCTGTTTTATTGTGTCTAAGTCTACCTCTATATTTGACGCCCGATTTATCTCCATATGAAACTTTAGGGCTAGACGAGCAACGATAGAATCGAAGCTGGGCTATTCTCATGCCGGGATAGAGCTTGACTGCCGAATGCCCTGAGTTAACAATTTCAAGCGTTAAGCAACCATCGAAGCCAGCTTCTACATTTGGGGCGGTCTTGTGGATGTCAATTCCTAGTCTTGCGAAACTTGAGCGACCATTTACTTCTGCAGCAACATCTCGTGGTAGTTTCAAGTATTCCAAGGTATGCCCAAGAACGAATTGTCCCGGTGCTATCTCTAAACCTTCAAGTGAATCGTAGTCTACTTCCATCGAATCAACTACGTTTCTTCGGCTGTTATCAAGCGCGTCCATTGCGCCGCTAATATTAGTAAAAAATACTTCAAAATTGTGACCAAGTCTAACGTCTATAGTTGTTCCTTCAATTTTTCCCGTGCCACCGATTAGCGGTATCACACGTAAAGAATTATTGTGAAGTAAAGTGACTATATCGCGATCCGTGAGCAGACCAGTAGGAAGAGGTTTTACATCAACTGATTCAATCTGTTGCTCAGTATGCAATGGGTCTATGTGATCTTCTGGAGATGTTAGTATTTCAAACCATTCAGATACTTGAATAGACATTTGAAGGGAGGAGTCGGCTCTATCTACTATGCTTAATAATTTGGGTAGTGCATTCTTTAAACAAAAATCTTCGTCAATCAAGATTTGAAATAGAGAATTCTTAAATTTGGAGTTTCGAAATGACCAGCCTGCCAACAAGATTTCAGCTTGCGATGTCGGAATTTGAACTGATCCATTAAAATTTCTATGAGTTGGAATTGGCAGCCCGAGCCCAACATCTTCAATCAATTCCTTTAGAAGATCTGGGTGTATATCGCTTTGGTTAAGCCATTCGTCTTGAGGAAATTGGTTGGTCAAGAATTCATAAAAATAGACAAATAGGTCTGTCAGGTTACTATTTTCGACAACATTTGCTCCATCAGCTGCAGGGAAAATGTTCTCTATTTCGGTCCACTCTTCGGAAATTATGGTTTTGATAAGATTGTTGGATTTCGTCGAGGTAGAGTGACGAGTGGTTATTAGCGCGCGCATTAAGCGTAATCTGAACCAAGCAGGCGGATATCCTTTACCCTTTGCTGGCTCTGTTAAATAACAGGGATTGCTAAATAGAAATGCGTGCATTTGTGAAAACAGTGCGGGCGCCCCCGCCACTCTAGCGGCATGAGCATCACACCAGCATTCTACCAACCACTTTTTAATTTCATTCTCTGGCTCGGGCGAATAGGAATCGAGACTGTTCAAGTAACTATTCATAGACACAAGGGCGAGTGGTTTTAGAGCACCTCCTTGCAACTTAGAAAAATGTTCCCATATTCTTTCTGGGTGAGCGCCAGATTCGAAATGACCTGCTTCATGTATAAGGGAGGGCCAGCGCAGGGGGTTTCTAAAATCTACTCTCGGTAGCGAGATATAACCAATGGATTTGTCCTCAGTAGAACTCGCTATTGAGTCGATTCCACTATTAGTTTCGCTATGGGATTCACGGTCATCAAGCGTGTCATCGGAAAGCAAATATTGTTCTAACTCTTTTTTAAGTGAGCTAGGATGATTGGCGGCAATTGTTAACTCAGAAGCGATGTTAAAATTATCATTGCCTATAGAGTCAAATCTAGCATGGGCTTGGTCTCCTAAATCTTCAGTCGCATAGACATGAGGCGGTGAATACTTTCGCTCATTTTGATCCGGGTAGCTATTCAGTGCCTGTCGAATGTAGCTCACCAGCTCAATAGGTTCATGTGGGCGAGGCACGGCGCTTAAAGGCCCTTTGTGGAACTCTGCAAGGCTGAGGAGAGCGGCATGAATTAGATTAATTTTCTGTTGATCGCTCAATTGATCATTTGTAACTACCTTTAATAACATTTTCAGAATCTGAGCGAGACCTTCATTCAATGTCCGCGCAATTGCTTCTTGTGCAGTAACTCGCCTATTCGGGCGAGCAGCTTGTGCGCGCGCACCTTGAACGTGACTCCAGAATCTAAGCGTTCTTTCAAATACTTCAAAAAAAAGCCTTTTACAACCATCGCTAATTTCATTCATTGCTCTTGATTTTCCGGGAAATAAAAAATATCCAACGCGGTGGCCTCGTCATTTTCGGAATCACCTGAATAGACGTCGACACTAATTATGAGATCATTTTTCCTGCAGTAAGAATCTAGAACCTTCTCAACTGAACTTATATCATTTGCTTCATCTCGACATGCTAGAGTGGTGCGAAATAATTGATAGCATGTAAGATCCCGTGTTATATAGTTCGCGGTTGTCAGGATCGATAGTTTTTTTCTAATTGCTTTACTGGAAGAGAAAGAATTTAAGCAGCAATCCAGTATCTCGTGTGTCTGAGAGTAAATGACCACGCACTTCCTGAGATCAAGCACGACTATTTGAGTGGATGTAGAAAAATTTTCATCAATGTGGCTTATCAATTTTTGTGCACATTCAGGAAAATCGAGATCTTTCAATCCCATTTCAATAGCGTTCACATGCAGCTCAACATTATAGCTGTCTTTCATTTACTATTTCCTTTTCAAAATTAAACAGCAAAACCTTGGCGGCAGTCGTAGCAGATGAAGCTTCTCGCATATCTGTGTGAGTATGCGAATTTTTCATGCCGGAAAGATCGATGATGCTATTCGCATCTCTAAGCCAAACTTCGAAACCACAGCCAAAAGCTCCTTGCGTAACTAGAGTGAGTCCCATTCCATAATTTGTCTTGTTGCCGCCTTTTGATGAAAATCCTGCTGTGAATGCTTTCTGTAAGAAGTCTATTGCACTTCCTTTCTTTACGAGTCTTTGTTCAGAAATGTTAAGCGCAGAAGCATTGTTGGAAGATAAGAATTTTCTAACGTGCAGACATATCCCTTCTCCTGTATCGCAATAAGTTATTCGAATTTTTCTATTATTCATAGCACCGGAATGAATTCTAATGCCGAGAATACCAATGCCATTGGAATGGTCAAGTGTATTTTTAGCCAACTCTATCAGGATGGTAATCATATGCTCATGATTGAAAGATCTGGGTGAGTCCAACTGAAAAGTTGACTTTAATTGATTGCTAAAAGCAATGAGTGCTTCTTGGCGATTGGCGTGCGCATGTGGAATAAATAGATGTACTTTTTCGAAATTTTTCTGGCAGGATGGAGTCGAAGAAGGACAAGTCCCTGTTTGATTGTTCGAGAATTCTGTTCGGAATAGATCCTTCGAATGTCCTGCTGGACCTGTTCTTGAATTTAGCATAGCGAGAAGGGGGCTTATCTCAAGCATGTTCAGCTTCTCGTTTACGCTTTCAGTTTTGCTCGGGACGAGATCTATAACAAATTCATCACTTGGTCGTTTTCCTACGAATAAAACTCCAAGTAGGACACTTAATCCGATGGAGTCTACTTTCTTTACGTGGCTCAGATTTAATCTGAGCCTATTGCTAGTGGATTTTCTAGACGGCAGGAAGTCCAATAGCAATGGTGACATTCCAGTTACGTTTATGATCACATTCAAATTTCTGAACTTTGGCTCTCTTTTATTCATTCTTCCCATTCATCGAAGTAGTATTGCTTTTCTCCAAGTAAACGCTTGATCAGTTCTCTCAACACTAGAAGATAGATTTAAGGTTAATGCCCTTGAAGCGCCATCAATTAGCAACCCTGTCGAGAACTAGCGGTGATGCTATCATTAGTCTTTCAGCGGAGAATTTTACGTACTCTGGGTTGAGTTCAATGCCTACAAATTTGCGACCATTTTCTACTGCGACTACTCCTGTAGTGCCAGTCCCAAAGAAAGGGTCTAATACAAAATCATCAGTGTTTGTTGAGCTAAGGATGCATGGGGTTATGAGTTTGGGTGGAAAGGTTGCGAAATGTGAGCCGGTGGAAGGCTTGGTATTAATATCCCAAACAGAACGTCTGTTCTTGCCGTTTTGATCAAGCATTGATTCACGATCATAAAAATAACGTTCATTCTTGGTGAGCATGAATAAGTACTCATGTGATCTAGGAGGTCTATCTTTAACACTTTCAGGCATCGCATTTGGCTTGTTCCAAATAACATCCACTCGAAGATACCAGCCGTCATCCTGAAGTGCGAATGCGAGCCTCCAGGGTAATCCCAATAAATCTTTAGGCTTTAACCCCTCTGGTGTATCGGGTCTTGTAGACATGGCGCGTGCGGGATGCTTAGAATCAGGAGCTCTCCACCCTCTGTTCCCACTAGTGTATCCATCCCCTATGTTGAGCCAGAAGACGCCATTATCTTTAAGAACTCGCCGGCATTCATCAAATACTGCGAGTAGCCTGTTGATAAACTGAGGAAGAGTTGATTCTAGTCCAATTTGATTCGCCACATTATAATCTCGCATGCCCCAATAGGGAGGAGAGGTCACAATACACTGAACGGAATTCGACGGTAATATTTGGAGTGCATGGAGCGCATCACCCTGAAGGAGTGTTGATTCATTAAGGGGTATTTTTTTTCCTTCAGGAACACTTCGAAACTTCATTTTGGACTCAGAGCCTTATTTTTATAGCATTGCCTTGACTCGCGACATACTCTATTACCATGCAACTATTGTGCAAAATATTATTAACTTTATCAATGGCTATGACGGGTTTCTCGAATTTAAATAAATTAGAGCTAATAGACTAGTGAGAGAGTTATATGCTCATGCCCCTAGCCTATCTAGGCACAAAGCAGACCATCCAAAAAATTCATTGTGACTGAATGTAAAAGAAAGAGGTTTATATGTGATTTGGTTGGCGGGGGAGTTAGTCTGAAAGTATAACCTATTGTGGACTTCCCAAGATACACAGACAACACCAAGGCTCATTTTGAGGCCTGTTCAAAAGCCTCTGGGCTGACACCGCCAATGTGACTATGTCGGCGAGTTTGATTGTAGAACATTTCGATGTAGTCGAATATATCGGCACGTGCTAGATCTCTAGTTTAAGAAATGGGGTCAGAGTAAATATCCAGTAGTTTTTGGTTTTTTAAGAAATGGGGTCAGAGTAAATATCCAGTAGTTTTTGGTTTTTGAGCTATTTCGACTAGACTCTCTATTTTCTGAACAAAGGCTTGGTGTTGGGAGCGGAGCGGTTTAAGACAGAGGTAGAAGCACTGACCGTGAGTCGAGTAAGACCTATTTAGGAGAGGTCGCAAAAGCTCGTAAACTACTGGATATTCTAAGTCCATGCCCCTCCATTTATGTTGTATTCGTCTGCAAAGGTTTGTGGGATTGCGGTCTGCCGCTAGCGGCGTTGACAATCATATCGGCCGTTACCGGCACTCGATTGAAATTATGCCCACCCAGCGCATCGGAGATGGCGCACAGTAAAGCGGCGGCGGCGCAACCTTGAATAGGCTCGCCGATGCCTTTGGCGCCAACCGGATTTTCCGGGTCGGCTTTGTCGATGGCTGCCCAGCTCATGTCGGTAGCGGCATCGAGATAGGTTGGTGGCTTGGCCTGATATAAGCCAGTATTAGCCGGTAGGCCGTTTTGCGGGTCGTAGGCATGTCGTTCGAAACCGGCCATACCAAAACCCATAAAGGCGGCGCTTTTGATCTGGTTACCTAGCCCTAATGGATGCAATACGGTGCCGCAGTCAGCCACGCCCACGTAATCGAGAATGTCGTATTTGCCTGTTTCTGTATCTAGTGCAATCTGCACAAAGCCTGCAGCCAGTGCTGGTACTGTGCCTACTTTTTCCAGATTGTCCTTTGCTACGCCAATCAGTCCGGTGCCAGCCAGGGCTGCAACTGAATTACGTGTCATCGAGTTAATGTCTTCCGGTGCTACCTGGCCGCTGTACTTACCGCCTATTTCAATGGCGCGCGCCGCTGCCGCTGCGTAGCTAATAAAGTTTGAAGGATCAGACTTGAGAAAAACCCTTTCATCGCCGATGTCGTAATCATCGGGCGAACCGCCCAGATCTAGCGCGGCGATCTCTAATAATTTTTCCAGAGCATCCATGGCTGCAACGTAATTGGTGCGGGTCATGGTGAAAGACGTATTGCTGCCAAACTGCCCAAAATTCCAGGGCAGGTGACGGCGGCTGTCGCCTCGCTCAACAACACAATTCTCCCAGCCGTACTTCAGAATCTCGGCAGCCACCCGTGATGTGGCAGTATGGGAATAGGTGCCCAGATTGCCGACCCCGGTATGAATATGCAGTTTGCCTTCCGGGGAGATTCGAACCAGGCCATCGAAACCACTGCTTCCGGCCGAGTGATAAGCCTGCCCGACGCCGACACCGATGATCTTGTTGCCAATGCGTTGCCCGCTGAGTTTGCTTTTTTCTTCCCAGCCAAATTGTTCTGCACCTTTCGCCAGTGCCTCCGGCAGGTGTGCGCTGGTGAGAGAACTTTGCCTGCTACCGTAGTGGTCGTCACTCTCTGGCGCGTTGATGCTACGAATCTCCAGGCGATCGATGCCCAGCTCCCGTGCGGCTTTGTCTAGTAAGGGTTCAATAGCGGCGTGAACCTGATTCTGTCCCGGGCCGCGCTGCGGGCCCTTGAATGGGGTATTGGTGAATACCGGTATCCCCCTAAAGCGCATGGCCAGTGGTTGATACACCAAAGAGACGGCATCGCCGGCAGACAACCAGTCAGAAAAACCCGCGTTGGCGCCGTTGTCCTGAACGATATACAGATCGGCTGCGGTTATGCGGCCATCTTCGCGGAATCCCATTTTTATGTGGCCCTGAAAACCATGCCGCGCCGAACCAATGTAGTATTCTTCTTCACGACTAATGCGCAACATGACCGGCCTGCCGGTCAGGCGTGACATGTGTGCAGGAATGGACATGCTCGGATAGGCACCGCCCTTGGACCCAAAACCGCCGCCACAGAATTCTGCCACGAACACCAGGTCTTCTGGAGCGATACCGATGTAAGCAGCAAGGCCTGGCACCGGAAAACTCTGGCTCTGACTTGAGCCGTAAATAAAGCACTTGCCGTTTTCCCAATAGGAAAGAACCGAGCGGGGCTCCATGGACAAATGGGAGTGACTGGCGGTTACAAAACTCTCATCGATGATGAATGCGGCATCGTTGAACCCTGATTCCAGATCTCCCACGCTCCACTCAACGGCTGCTTCTCCCCGGGGCAGGGTGTTCTCGCCAGCTGCCGCAAATTCTTCAGCGCTCCACTTGATGGTGCGTATGCCGTTTCTTATGGATGAGTTGCCCACATTTCCCTGTGTGCGAGCGTCGGGCCCATTGGGGCGCAGGCTGGTAAGCGGGTCTACGGTAAAAGGCAGTGGTTCGAACTCAAAGTTGATAGCGGCGATTGCATCTTCGGCCGTTTTCTCATCAATCGCCGCAATCGCCAGAATAGGATCTCCCACATAGGCAGGTTCATTGGTTAGAATATGATTTGCAACACCCTCAACGCTGGGCACGTCGTCTGCTGTAAGTACGGCTACAACGCCTTCCATTTGTAGCGCCGCACTGGTATCGATATGCCGAATTCGAGCATGGGGAACCGGGCTAGTGAGCAGGCGTGCATAGAGCATGCCCTCAACCTTGAAATCCTCCGCGTACTTGGCCTTGCCTGTTACCTTGCCGTGAACATCCGGTGGCGTAAAATTCTTACCGATGAGTGAATAGGCCATGGTTATTCCGCCGTATTGTCAGAGAGATTGAGATTCAGAGATTGAGATTCATAGTAAAGCAAAAAGGTCAGAGTAAAAGCACTATCTGGGCCGGATGGGTGAGATGGGCTTCCCGCGATACACAGACAACATCAAGCCTCATTGAGCAAGAATTCCTTATTTGCTCCTTTAGGGCCAATAAATTACTTGAAAACACTGTTAACTGCTATAATAATAGTAATATATTAAATTATATAGCTATAAGTAATACAATGATATCACTTACCACCACAACAGAAGCACAAAAGGCTATCGCTCATAACTTGCAGGAGCAGCGCATTAATATGGGGCTTACTCAGACAGGCCTAGCGAAACGCTCTGGTGTGAGTGTGGCGACATTGCGTAAGTTTGAACAAAAAGGCCAGATATCCATGGAGTCCTATCTGAAGCTTTTAATTGCGCTCGGGGATTTAGATAAATTCTTAAAAGCGACAAAGCCTGAACAAAAGAGCTTTAATTCTATTGATGATGTTCTCGCCGACAAAGAACAAATAAAACGTAAGCGAGGCTGGCGCACATGAAATTCAAACCAGTAGAACAAATAGCAGTTGGYYTRGATTTTGGTCTGGGYTCTGGGRAAAAGATWMTATCGGTTGGTCGTTTGGCAATGCGAGATGGTGTTATTTACTTTGAATATGACGGYGMTTTTTTRAAGCAAGGGCTTGATTTGTCRCCTCGTATYCTTCCCYTGGAGCCAGGTGTTAAGTCTTTTGATCGACATYTGTTTAATGGGYTACCAGGGGCTTTTAATGAYAGTTTGCCTGACGGATGGGGGCGCYTACTTTTTGATCGCATGCTTARATCAAATGAKWTRTTGCCAAATGATGCATCACCTTTAGATCGACTTGCCTATGTTGGTCAYACTGGCATTGGCGCRCTTGTTTATGATCCTGACCATGGAGATTCTCRGCCGGRTACAGAAGTCWGCYTGGATAWGYTGGCCCARMAAGCAGCAGATGTACTTGRGGGTGATGTAGGRGAAGTTATAGCRSAGCTAYTAGYATTAAATGGCTCGTCTGCTGGCGCAAGGCCAAAGGCAATGATTGCWGTTGACGCTAATCACAAAAATATTATTYATGGWGTTTCCGATGTTCCGTCAACACATCAGCATTGGCTTGTTAAATTCTCTAATACTGAAGACGGGTTAGATGCCGGTGCCGTAGAGTATGTGTACTCTATTATGGCAAAAGAAGCAGGCATTGAAATGATGAGTACCCACCTCTTCGAGGCAGAAAAGGGTGCAGGCTATTTTGCTTGCAAGCGCTTTGACAGAAATACACCTGAAGGCGAAGGGCGTGCGCATGCCCATACTGCATGTGGCATTTTACATTCAGACTTTAGAACACCAACTTTAGATTACAAAGATTTGATCTCACTCACGCAAGGGCTTACCAAGGATATACGGGAAGCTGAAAAAATGTACCGCCTCGCAGTATTTAACGTCCTTGCCCATAATCAGGATGACCACTCTAAGAATTTTAGCTATCTTATGAATAGTCGTGGCGAGTGGAAGCTATCTCCAGCTTATGACCTCACCTTCTCATCAGGGCCTGGCGGTGAGCAAAGCGCTACAGTTTGCGGTAGGGGTAAAAATATAAACCTTACTGATTTACAAGAACTCGCCCAAAAAACTGGATTAGATAAAGAGCTTGCTACTCAGGTAATTGAAAGAGCCCAAGACGCATTATCAAGTTGGCCTACACTTGCAAAAGAATATAACATTCATAACGATACTGCCGCACTCATACAGAAAAGGCTTGGTGTTTAAATGAATGGGTCAGAATAAAAATACAGTAGTTTTTCTGCCTAATAGGCAACGAGTTTACACCTCGATAGGCACGTTTGGTGGAAAGTGCGCAGAGAAAAAGAGACAGGTTTACCTTTATAGCTACACGCTAGGCCTGTAATTCTGGTTAACTCAATGCCGATAGGATAAGGGATTGCTGATGACGGCGGGGGGAGTTGGTCTAGAGATCTATCTATTTGATATGTATGAAATAACTCCGGTTCAGTTATTATTAGTGTTACTATCGATGTTACTATGATTTCCTACTTAAAAAACATCTGAACCCCCGTCCAACGAGGTTTTTTACCGTCCAAATTAAAATATTTGGAGATGAATTTTTCACAGGATGGAAAGTATCTAAGGAAATGATGGCGATCTAGGAATGAATATCCAGAAACCGTGTGAAGGATTTCAGTGTAAGTTAAGTCTAGGACCAATTCCTAATTCTCAACACAGAACGCGTCTTACTCGGGTAATACGTCAGTTTAGAATAATCGATCTAATGGTTTTAATTTCCTCAATATTTCGTTTATTGCTCCCGCTTTTCCAATTCAGCGGTGGTAACTCATCATGTAATTCTTTAAATAACTCCAGCGCTTCATACTCTGCCATAACGTGGTCAGCTACTTCGAGTATCTCGATGCTTATAGATACATAGTCCTCAATGTAGCCCCTATAATATTTATCGAAGTATCCCTCTTCTATTGGCCAGTTGCTGCTTGGATAGTATCGCTCAGAAAAAGATTTTGAGCTTTCTCCTATGTAGATTACTCTGCTGTCCCCCTTTTTTCTCTTAATTGGCTTTTCGGTTTTCCAAAAGTAAACAATCCCTTTAGTCGATTTGGCATAGTCAGAGTCCAAAAAAGATATGAATTGCTTCTCATACTCTTTCCAATTATCAGCTGTAAACTTCATTCGCGTTCTTTACTCATATTTAGTGTTATA
>NVVJ01000077.1 GCA_002402175.1 SAR86 cluster bacterium | reverse complement strand
ACCGACGACAAAAAGGGTTCGACCATCATCCGCTTCCCATCCGGCAGTGAGCTTAACCAACAGATTTAGTTGAGTTGACGAAGTGTCTTGAAATTCGTCGACCAATATATGTTTGATTTGATAGTCCAGACTTAAGGCTAAATCTGTAGGATTGTTTTCAGTGCCAAGAGCACGAAGTGCGGCGGAACTGACCTGCGGATAATCTACTTTATTGTTTCGTGCGAAGGCTATTTCCAGTTGCGCTAGTAACGTTGGCAAAATAGCAGTTAGAGTACTTAAAAACTGCCAGGTACGATCACCCTGGTTAACGCCCGGAAGCCAACGTAAATAGTTGAGTGTTTCGAGTCCTTCATCTAACTCTCCCAGAGCGCCCAGCAGGGCTTCCATCTCTTGCTTCTTGTCGGTGTACAGCTGCTTAAACTCTTTAGAGCTAGAGGGGGCAGGGAACCCTTGTTCCTTGGTAATGCGCTTGCGCCATGAGGGCTTTACAACGTCATTAGTCAGCAATAAACTCAGTAGACCACGCCACTGCGCCAGGTCTTCAGCCTGCACCCGGGGAAGTTCATCCAGGCCTTCACATCGACTAATTATCGATGGTTTTTCTACGGTTTTTAGGTTTTTGGTGGCGTAGCGCAATAAATCGACTATGGAATTCTCATAGGGCAGTAAAAGATTCTTTGCCTTTAGTAGAGACTCTTCAATAAGTTCATCGATGTTTTTTATCAGATGATTCAATGCATCTTTAGGCGACCTTGCAATATCAATGATTGTTTCTATCCACTGGTCTCTGTTCTTCAGCAGGTCCAGTAACAAGCCCTCTACTTTTTCGACATCGTTATCAAAATGCAGAAGAAGTTCTGCTATATGTTCTGCAATAGCGGATTCATCGTTTAGTGAGTCCAGACAATCGCGAATCGCTTCCTGATAGCAATCATCAATCTGATCACTCACCAGCAAAGGGCCGCCAAAATTAGACAGCACAGGTAGTCGATTAGCCAAAAAACTGCTAAAGCTGTCTATCGTTTGAATTCGTAATCGGTGTGGAGACTCGCGCAGTTTCCAGGATCTAGCTTTGTCCTGTTGCAGAACTTTGTCGGCGGCGTTGTATCGGTCAATATCGAATTGAGAATTCAGGTCGGAGAGCTCTTTTGATGCCGCCCAGTCTAGAGTGCTCAGAATTCTTTCGGCCATTTCGTTTGCGGCTTTTTTGGTAAATGTTATTGCCAGTACTTCTTCAGGTTGCTGAGATACTGCCAGCAAGTGTAGGAAGCGCAGGCTTAACAGTTCGGTTTTACCCGAGCCAGCAGGAGCCTGTACAGCGTAGGAGGCTGAAATATCAATGGCTTGTTTACGTGCGTCGAAATCCATAACGTTTGTCATAAATCCTCCCCCGTATGGTCAAGGCGCAACTGGTCGAATTCGCTAACTCTACACAAGGGTTTAAAGTCGCAATACTGGCAAGTGGTGGCGCCTCTCGTTGGCGCAACCGCAAGCAAGCCGTTTTCAAATTCTTCAACCAAAGAATGAATGATGTCGTTCCAGCGGGTTTGCAATTGCAGCCAGTCGCCTTCATAGGCGCGCGCTTGGGACAAAGGTTTGAGTGTCGGCAAATCTGTCCGATCTGTGGTTCCAGACAAGCCAATGTTCTCTGCATTGACCTGAAAAATAATCGTTGCCGAAATAGCCTCATCTGTTTGTTCGCTAATAGCTAATTGATACAGAGGCAATTGCAGGTCATCAGGCCTGTCATCAAACCATTTGTAGTTAACTTTTTTCCCTGATTTGTAGTCGATTAGAAGCAAGCTTTCGTCGTCCAGTTTGTCAACTCGATCAATGCGAAAATTTAACGCTAGATTTGAATGGGTCCATTTAAGTGATTTTTCCGTGGATTGAATAACGAAGTTTGGCCTTTGTTTTTCTAGAGTTAAGAAGCCATGTAGTAGAGAAGTTAATCTTTTAGTTTCCAGTAGGGCGAAAGCCGGCGTCATGGTTTCTGGGAATTTATCTCTAAGTTGATCTATCGCTGGTTCAATGCTCTGGGCAATCAATAAGTCTGTGTTAGATGCACTCGCCTGGTTAATTTTCTCCAGGCTTCCCAGTCCAATTCCGAGTTTTTCCAGTGCAAGATGCAGAGCATTACCGCGTGCAAAGGGTGTTATGCCCTCGGCAAATTCATTAAGCTTCTGCACCTTAAGACGATTACGAGCAAACGCCTTAAAAGGGCAATTGGATTGATTACTTAAAAGGCCGCTTCCTCCGCTTACCGCCTCGTCTTCTTTGAGGGGAATATTCAAGGCCTCGGTAATGATTTCCAGTTCGCTATCTGAGGGGCTCGGCGCAACTGAAGAAGCGCCGATATGTTCCTGACTAGAAATAACTACAGAGTTTATAAGAGCGCTAGGTCTTAGTTTTAATTCATCTTCCTGCTCGTGGTGGCTTACGATTAATTGTCCGCTGGTGGCGTGCTGTGCGGTAAAAAGTTGCGAGTTGGCGAGATCAAGCTGTAGCTGATTTGAACTGCCGGGCATATCGATTTTGCTTTGTAGTGAGTAGGGTATAAAAGCGGCAGGGCTTGTTGCGGCTGGCCAGCTTTTACTATCCATGCCTAAAATCCAGAGTTCATCAAAACTAAAATCCTGTGCTTCTTCAATATCGAGCAAAGATATTTGTAGTGTTGAATTAAAACGATGTTTCAGCTTATTGCTTTTTAGTAATGTTTTTAGGCTGCGCGTGCAGGTGGCGATATCGATATTGCCCAGAGTGCCGGAAGAGGCCGCAAGCTGATCGAGAGTCTGTTGCCATTGCAGTAGATGCGAGCGTTCGGTATTGGCCAGAGGTTCTCCTGGCCAGCCCAACAGTTCTAACTGTTGTTGGAAAAGTTCAATCCATTGTTCAGCTGTTTGCTGATGTTTGGAACGGCGTCTTAACTCGGTAAATTCCAGAAGACTTTTAGCCAGCACCGGGCAGTAATATGGTTTTGTATCTAGTCGCATAAATGCTTGCAGATGGCTAAGCCGGGTTTTTGATTCGATGTTATTTCTTAGTGCAATTTCAAGTGCAATTCGAGATTGCAGTTCGTCCTCGGCGGCGACAAGGCGGGGCGAGCGTATTATTTGACAGAAACGCTGCGTATCGATTGTCTCGTTATTTAATTCGAGTAGAGCCAGGGCTGAATTTACTAGCTTTAAATCTAGTAAGGTTTCCTGGCTTGATAGCCTATTGAAGACCTGTTTTTCAACAAAATCGTCAGTGCCATCGTGTTTTTGTCGCTTAAAAAAGGCATCTTCAATAAGCGGCTCA
The DNA here is from genome assembly GCA_002402175.1 of SAR86 cluster bacterium. Lineage (GTDB taxonomy): Bacteria > Pseudomonadota > Gammaproteobacteria > Pseudomonadales > Pseudohongiellaceae > UBA9145. The sequence continues at coordinate 8,991 of NVVJ01000077.1, read as the reverse complement.
AGGGTTCTGCCATGAGCCATAACAATCCCAATATGTGCGTCAGGATTGTTTTTAACTTTGTCTAAGCTCCACGAAATACAGGCATCAATTTCTGCAGCGGCGTCTTTAAATTCATAACGAGCCATACTGCAGGTTTTGCCAGCTTCTGTTGGGTGGGATTCTGGTACTCTGCTTATACTGGTAGCTTTTGACAGGGCGGAAAATAGCTTTGCATACAACGGCGGTGGCTGACTAAAATTTACCAGGCATATATCCTGAGGAATAAACGCGGCGAGCTTGTCTAAATTATCGATAAGTAATTTTGTTGCATCAGTCAAATCTATAAGCTGATGTTCATTACAGTAGTTTTTGTATTGTTCGCTCCATGCTAAGAAAGCCTGGAAGTCCTGTGCCGCTTTGTAGTTTTCGCATTCAGGGTTGTTATCAAGCTCCCATTGACGGAAAAACTGATAACTCCTTGCTACCGAAGCCGCAGCGGCTTCGGTGTTAAGAAGAGGAAATTTGTTATAGCTTGATTGTAGTAATTGAATCCATATGAACTGCTCGTTGAACCGGTTCAATAGGTCGGCTTCACAAAATGGAGCAATGGCTTGGCTCGATCCCGTTTGCCAGAGGTTTTGCAGCCAGATATCGATGGCCAAAACATTAGGTCGGCTCCAGGCGTTGCCACTACCTGGCGGTTCATTTTTGAGTGCCGCGTACTCTAGTAGTATTGCATCAACTGTGCGGTGGTTCGGCGCAATAATCGTATGATTATTTTCAAGTGGCTTGAGTAAAGCCTGAATATCAAACCGCTTGATAGTCATTTCATCCCCGCGCAGTAAATAACGTTATGCATGTTGCGGATGCTCATCAATATGGGAAGCCCAGGATAAGAACTCACTTTTCGATCCTCGAAAAACTATTCTATGCATTTTTTTGCCTAACTGATAGTCATACATAGGATCGTAGTAGTCCTGTAATAACGACTTAATCCAGATGATATGAGTCTGCAGGCTGGTGTTTCTATCGGAAGCATTCAGGGCTTCAAGCATCAGTGCTTTTACTTTTTGATAATTCTCGCTTCCCAGTCTTCGCTGTATTCGCTCAAGAGACGAAAGTAGGAAGTCACTAAAAAGGGCTTCAAAGTTTTCTGGGTCAGATTTTTTAAAATCAAAATAATTTGAAACGATGTAATCATTAAGAATAATGCCAGCTCTGGAATCTATGTCCTCTTCAATAACAGCAATAGGAGATTCTATCATTGAAGAATGAAACGTTAGCGGTATAGACAATGATCCGATTGCTCTGCTTTCATCTTCAAGAAAAAGTCTTTGTGTACCATTCTTGACGCGAGACAGCTTTAATAAAGCAATGGCTAGGTTGTTCTCAAAATTGATTTGGCTGGGCTGCGAATCCACGCGACGACCAAAGGCGGACCCACGATGATTTGCTAAGCCTTCAAGGTCAATGCTGCAATTAAGTTTATGAATAAGGTGTGTTTTTCCACTGCCTGTTTTGCCTGCAACAATCATAAAGTTAGAAGAGGCCCCGTGCTCTTCAATTACATTAATTAGAAATCGGCGCAGCGCCTTATAACCGCCTTCGATGCAGGCTATTGAATTCGATGACTGAAGCAGCCATTGCTGTACTGTCTGTGAGCGCAGGCCCCCTCTAAAGCAATACAGCAATGCATCAGGGTTTTTTGTTAAGTAATCGTTCCATGCTTTAAAACGTGATTCTTTTATTTGGCCGCTTACAAGCTGGTTGCCCAGATCAATTGCTGCCTGTTTGCCTTCTGCCTTGTAAAGGCTGCCAACGGTGGCGCGTTGGTCATCGTCAAGCAGGGGAATGTTGGTAGCGCAGGGAAATGCGCCCTGGTTGAATTCAAGCGGCGCACGAACATCCATAAGAGGAGTGTCGTTGAGGAATATTTCGGCGAACGCCGATTCGTGAATTGGTTCAGGCATTTATCTACAACAATGTTGGTCTGGCAAAGTATCAATACGTTGACTAAGTGTAGCACTGGCTTTGAGCTTAGCCCTAGCCAGAATCGCACTCCCCGGGGAACAATTGGCTTGTTAACTGACGCCGTGAGATTATTGCCCTAATAAAATAAGCACCGTTTGCGAGGTTTGCCGTTACTTCCGGGAATAAACAGATACAAGACAAAGAAGCGAAAGCCCACACGGCCGCTGTAGACCCTTTTGCCCTGGTTAAACGCATTAACAGCAAAGGGCCAGCACCCGTGCACTTATGGGACCCGCCTTACTGTGGCGAGCTAGACATTGTTATTAAGCGCGACGGTAGCTGGGTGCACGAAGGCAAGCCCATTCGAAGAGCCGCTATGGTGCGTTTGTTCTCCTCTGTCTTAAAGTTAGAAGACGATGGCAGCTATTATCTTGTCACCCCGGTGGAAAAGGTAAAAATATCGGTGGAGGACTGTCCTTTTGTGGTTCTTGAAATGGACGTCGATGGAGCAGGGGAGTCGCAGCAATTGCGCTTTACAACTAATACCGGTGAGACAGTAACTGCCGGGGCTAAGCATCAACTAACAGTAGCAACAAACCCTGAAACTGGCGAGCCGCACCCTGTATTACATATACGCAGTGGCTTAAACGCCTTATTGAACCGCGCCGTGTTTTATCGTCTGGTAGATCTGGCTGAACAAATACCGGCACAAGCTGAAGGCGGAAATGAACATGTCAGCGGCGTCTGGAGCGATTCATGCCTTTTTGAGCTAGGGCGCTACTAGATAGCATAAGAGCCGTCTAATGTTGACCTAATCTGCCAAACGCGGCATTATTGCCACCGTTTTTTTGGTTGGCAGACAAGGACACTCTGTCAGACAAGCGTTTTATATCATTCTATTGAACATTATATAGTGGGGAATCCATGAAGGTTCTTGTTGCAATCAAGCGCGTCGTAGACGCAAACGTAAAAGTCAGAGTTAAAGCTGATGGCTCCGGTGTAGACTTAAGTAATGCCAAGATGGCAATCAACCCGTTCTGCGAAATCGCTGTAGAAGAAGCTATTCGCATGAAAGAGCAGGGGAGTGTCGACGAAATAATAGCCATTTCAATTGGGCCACAGGTTTGTCAGGAGCAGATTCGAACAGCTCTGGCTCTTGGTGCAGACCGCGGCATTCTGGTGTTAAGCGATGAGCAGGTTGAGCCACTCGCTGTCGCTAAAATTCTAAAGTCGGTAGTTGAGAAAGAACAAATTGATCTGATTATCTTAGGTAAGCAATCAATTGATACTGACAATAACCAGGTAGGACAAATGCTGGCGGCACTATGTGACATGCCTCAGGGAACATTCGCCTGTAAAGCAGAAATTAAAGACGGACAAATTGAAGTAACCCGCGAAGTAGATGGTGGGGAGCAAACAGTGCTATTGAGCCTTCCTGCTGTGCTTACCACAGACCTGCGCCTTAATGAGCCGCGTTATGCGTCGTTACCAAATATCATGAAGGCCAAGAAGAAGCCCATCGACAATACAACGCCTGAAGAGTTTGGTGTAGATATAAGCTCCGGGCTAAAAACCTTGGTAGTTAATCCTCCAGCAGAGCGTTCAGCGGGCATCATAGTGGAATCGGTTGCTGAGCTGGTTAATAAATTAAAGACTGAAGCCAAGGTCATATAAGGAATAAACATGTCAATATTAGTAATCGCTGAACACGATAATAGTTCACTCAAAGCGGCGACCTTAAATACTGTTACTGCGGCAAAAGCCATTGGTGATGACGTGAGTATTTTAGTCGCGGGTTCTGGATGCCAGGATGCAGCAAAAGCGGCATCTGAAATTGCCGGTATCACAAAAGTAATTGTTGCTGACGCCGAAGCATTCGAGCATCAACTACCTGAAGCAATTGCGCCACTTATTGTAGAGCTGGCGGGAAGCTACTCCCACATACTGGCTGCAGCTACGACTGGCGGCAAGAACTTCATGCCCAGAGTTGCTGCGTTGCTGGATGTCGCACAAATATCAGACATCGTTGAAGTGAAATCTGAAGATACCTTTGTTCGTCCTATTTATGCCGGTAACGCTATGGCAACAGTGCAATCCTCCGACAGCATCAAAATCATCACAGTTCGTACAACCGGGTTTGATGACGCTGAAACCGGTGGTAGCGCGGCTATAGAGAGCTGTGACTTTAGCGTGTCACAGGAACAGTCAAAATTCATAAGCGAACAGCTTTCCGTCTCTGAACGTCCAGAGCTTACGGCTGCCTCAATTGTTATATCAGGTGGTCGTGGAATGCAAAGTGGTGAAAATTTTGTGTTGCTTGAAAGGGTCGCAGATAAACTTGGCGCTGCAATTGGAGCCTCAAGAGCAGCCGTGGATGCAGGATTTGTTCCTAACGATATGCAGGTTGGTCAGACAGGTAAAATCGTCGCACCAGATTTGTATATCGCCGTAGGTATTTCAGGAGCAATTCAGCATCTGGCAGGCATGAAAGACAGTAAAGTCATTGTAGCCATCAACAAAGATGAAGAAGCACCTATTTTTCAAATTGCTGACTACGGTTTGGTCGCTGATTTGTTTAAAGCTTTACCGGAACTTGAGGAAGCGCTGTAGTTATTTTACCACGCTAATTAAGTTCAAAAAAAAGCCCGGGTTACCGGGCTTTTTTTTTGCCTTGCGACATTATTTCTAACAAATAACGTTATTCAGACTTACCTGACTGTTCGGCCAATTGACGCTTTTTCACTTCCCTTGGGTCGTTATAAGCTCGTCCATTTGGCAGTTTTTCTTGGGCAGGACTGCTGACGGTCGTGGTAGCTGGTTTTGCAGCTTGCACAGCCTTAGGCTCTGCAGTACTTTTTTCTACAGGTGTTGCTGGTGCTGCCGGTTTAGCCGCAACTGCAGGTGAGTCCTGTTTTGGCGCAGGCGCTGAACTCTCTACAGGTTTGCTTGCTTGAACTGGCTTGGGAGCTTCAGCTTCTTTAACAGGAGCCGGCGCTGTTGTAGCAGTCTTAACAGGTGCCTTGGCAGCTGTAGTTGGAGCGGCTGTAGTTGAAGCTGGGGCTGAAGGCGTCGCCGTAGTAGCGGGAGTAGCAGCAGTCGTTGCTTCAACCGGCTTGCTTTCAGCTACATTGCTGCTTCCTTCGTTAGTAGCTGTAACTGGTGCTGCTACTTTTTCAGCTACCTGAGGCGCTTTATTAGTTGCTTGAACACTGGCTGATGTCTCTGTGGTTGGTGTGTTTGACTCAACCTGAGCAGATACAGCGGCAGATGCAGCCTGTCTTGCTATTTCATCAGTGACCGCGCTATTTTGATTATTGTTAGAAGGCGAGTTTACAGCGTTATTACCACTGGCTTCTTTTTGCTCTGGCCTTGGTCCGCGCTTTCGCTGGTTTGAATTGCGAGAGCGTTTGTTAGCTGGCCGGCGCTGATGCTTCTGTTCAGAACTGCCTTGCTCATTAGGTTGTTTAGACTGCTGACGTGGCTTGTCGGAGCCTTTGCTGTTTTTATCTGCGCCATCATTCGGTTTACCAGAGGACTGGTTACGACGTTGCTGATTGCCCTGCTTAGGTTTGTTCTCACCACGTTGATCGTTTCTTTGCTGTGAGCTGCCACGGGATTGCTGTTGGCCGCGCTCGCGCTGGTTCTGGTTTTTAGAACCCTGTCCCTGTCGGCTGCGATTCGAGCCATTTAAACCTGATATATGGCTACCTCGTAAAAAACCTGTTTTAACACGCATCCTGCCACCTTTTTTCACAGGCATTTGCGCATCCGCAATCACATCTTGTGCCGATTGTCTAAACACTGCTGTCGAGCGTTGTTTAGTTTGCTTTACAAAACTCGAAACGGACGCTGAAAATTCACCCAATCATTCAACTCCTGCTAACCAATCAACTGTAATTTTTTTATAACAACGACATTGAAGTACATCCTCAGCCCTTGCGCCTAAACCTCTGTCTCCAGGATGCATTAACAAAGCCCCTGTTGGCGATTGAAACGGCTGTCCCAGCGGTCGTTTTTGGCCATCCATAGAGGCATGGCTATCACGTACATGGCTATCGCCCGCGCTATCCCACTCACCTGTCACAGATTTAGCCGAAACCTCACCACTATCAATAAGTTGGTGCATCGCTTCATCACGCCCCGCATTCATAGCGCTTAATGTTTCAGTACGCGCAATTCGCTCGCCTCGACGCAACAATGTTTTATTTTCATAACGCGAAACCATCCGATCAATATGATCTTGCGCTCGATCTTCATCAATTAATTTAATTCGATAATTCTCAACCCAGCCAGCTTCTTGACTGGTTAATCCGATCAAGCCACCTTCTCGCCTTCCCGTTCTTTTAGAAATACGGCCAACAAGGTCTAATGCGGTTGTTTTAGGATTACGTCCAGCCTTTAAAGCCAGTTCTAAAGTTTTTTTAATAACGTCCTTTTGCCCAGCCGTAATTTCTGTAATTAAATCACCAGCCAATCTGGAAATAATCTGCTCCGCTCTTAAATGTCTGCCTTGAAATCGAATAATAAGTGTGGTTCCAGTTGCAGGATTGATTTTCGGGAGTGTTGCTAGCTTATATGTCCCACCGCCTATAAATGACGCTCTTAACGCCTCCTCAAGTGGTCCAAAATATTGTGGGCCAAGTTTTAGTGAGCGAATGATCGTTTCAACATCACCTTTTTCTAGGGCTTTAATAATCAAATCAATATCAGCAGATTTTTTAATATCTCTAATGGCCTGTAAAAAAGCAATCTTAAGTGCGGGACTAAACCTCCGAACCTCTATTTCTAATAAATGCTTTGTGTCTTTAGCCACGGCACTGCAACTCCCAAAGAACCACGACCCCAGCGGGTCGCAATGGCGTTACTTTCAGAATTGCATAAACCATACCATCACCGTCTTTAAACTTATCAAATGTTGTTGGCTCAATKTCTAATTCATCAGCGCCWACAATTATTTTTAAATCGGATGCKCGCACAAGCGTTCCGTCAATTTCATCAATTGTAAATTCATCATAAAGCACATTACAAAGATGTTCTGTTGGCTCTGTTGGCTCTGGATTGTAAGCAGGTCCTGTCGGTACACCCGCCCGTACAATTACCCCTTTGCCTTTTGTCGGTGAATTGACGTCTTGAATGGACGCGAGAGCTTCATCAGCCTCTTTAGCAATTGCAGACCAATCCTCACTCACTTTGAGCGCCTATCGTCTTGAGAAACGGCGCAAAACCGTTTTCTAACGGCATATATGGTGCCAACATAGCGTCAATAAGTGTTGATCTTGGCGTTGCTAGCGAAGCAGCGCGTTCATTGCTCTTTCCACCTGTTACGGTCCATTTAATGCCTTTAACTTCCGTCAGTGTTTTTTGCTCTGAGGGCGTGAAGGTTTTAGTAAAAAAACCAACCGTTTTTAACTCTAAGTTAGCCGCTTCATAGATCGCATCTTCAACATTTGGACTTGTTGCGTCAAATGGATAAATAAACCGAGCTACATAGCTATAGTTTATATAATCTTCTGCTCGTACAAGCGCTTGCGCGGATGCGGTACTATCAGGAACGGTCGAACCGCGTTCACCTGCGCATGTAACCCAATCAGAAATAGTGGCTGACATTAATCAGCTTTCTTTTCAGCAGGTTTTTCAGCTTTCTTTTCAGCAGGATTTGTAACTGGAACCGATTCTTTAGTTACTTCACCAACAATTCTACATTTCCCAATTAGGGATGCAGGAATTTTATTAACATTAATTTCAATCACGGTGCCAACTGGCACTTCGATTTCTGGTGTATTTTTTTTGCCGCTTGGCGCAAATACGCCTAGCTCTGTAATTTCAAGTTTCATTGTAATGTCCTTAAAATGAGTGTTGCAGGGCGCGAACGCCCCGCTAAATTATTTAAAGTGAAGAAACAGCAACGCCACATTGCCCAGCAGAATCATGCTTAATTTCTAAAGCTGCCGCCGCCATGGTTACAAAATTGAAATCATCTTCAGGATTGGCTCTAAATTGAGCGCGTGTTGTCATTGGCATTCCGCTCAAAACTTGAACAACCTCACGGCTTTTTACAACCGCAATGATCTGACCAGCCGTAACACTGTCAGCAGCAATCACATTATCAATGCCTTCGATTTCACGAACACGTTGCGCAATTGTTTTATTTGGATACGCAGTCGAAAAATCTGTGTTAGATGCGTAAAACCAATCATCAAAATTGACATATAAAGACACGCCACGTTTGAAGTTCTTTGCGTGCAATAATTTCAATGTWGCAACAATATCYGCTATCCATTGCGCMCCAGTTGAGCCRTTTAARGCTTGWCCTGTTGTKCGAGTTGARCGTTTTGGATGTGTACGCAAGCCATAAAGCTTMGCACCGCCAGCRACAATTTTATCATCMCCRTCMAGMGYKATRRTTTCCAAYTTTTCWGCAATACGGCGCATTGAATTCRTTCGCCCYGCCGCATCYAATTGRAAKCCTTCMGTACGTGCCGACTCAACTTGTCTCCAGCCGTAAGAAAATGGGCTGTCAATTATTGGTAGCGGTGTGCCGTGATACTCGATCACAGGTTGATCCGTTTTACCTTTTGARCGTCCRTCAAGTGAGATATTAACCCCACCAGAATCACTAACAGTTTGGAAGTGGTGAACAATTTTACCAATTGGCATCGGCGTAGAAACAGCACTGGCAAGATCATTGAAAACAGCAAGACTAGAGCGTTGCAATTCAACAGCTTCACGATCCCATTGACCCCAAACATCTTTTGGAAGTACTGAAGCGTTACCTATAATAGTTGAACCATGAAGTTCTGCCATCGCTTTTTGACGTGCATTAAAAGCGCGGCGCTCATTGATAATAAGCTCTTGTTGCGCCTGTGTAAATTTAAGCATATGAGTGTCTCCTTATGCCATATTGAATGAGTTAGCGATTTCAACATCKGTCAAWGTACCAGCAACTACAGCGCCAGCARYRCCTTTGAAAAATGCYAAAACACGTTCGCCTGATGCGGCTTTTTCGAGATACCCCGAAGCACCAACTGTCAGCATGTCGTT